>NZ_LR594487.1:2679772-3279772 GCF_901686465.1 Halorubrum sp. DM2 | reverse complement strand
GACGCGGTCGGAAATCTGTCCGCCGACGGCCGCGCCGGCGGCCGCCCCGACCATCGCGCCGCTGACGACGATCCCCTCCACCAAGGGACTCAGCTCGAAGGTGGTGTCGATGAAGAGGATGGCTCCGGAGATGATCCCCGTGTCGAACCCGAACAGAAGGCCGTTGAGCGCCGCGAGCGCGGAGACGACGTACACGAACCGCCCGCCTTCCCCGCGGATCACAGCCCGCATATCTGCGGTTGACATGGTGTGCCAATTCGGCGCTAACCATCTTTCATTTAGAAGGCTTCTGATTTATTATTAATTTAAATACATACAATATATTTCTACCAATTTAGTCGCACAAAATCTACTCACCCAGAAATAATATTTATTCGGAGTCGAATAGTATTCTGTCTCGTCAGTCAGGAACTCTCGCCTTCGACGCCGGAACGCAATCCGTCCGCGGACCTCCCGCTCGTCGGCCACGCTCTCGCCGAAGAAAGATCGTCACCGGTGTGGAACCGGCGGGGCGTCGTCTCGGGCGGTTCCGCGTCGCGGGTCGCGCTACTCCAGCGTGTACGTCTCGTCGCCGTCGAGGACGACGGGTTCGGCGGCAGCGCCCGCGGCCTTGACCTCGTTGACGAACTCGCGGGTCTCTATCTCGATCGGTCCGAACGAGTCGTAGTGCATCGGGAAGACCACGTCGGCCCCCACCCAGTCGGCGGCGATGCCGGCCCCCGCGGGTCCCATCGTGAAGTGGTCGCCGGCGGGCAGGGCGGCCGCGTCGGGTTCGAGGTACGGCGCGATCACGTCGACCATCTCGGACATCAGGCCCGTGTCGCCGGCGTGGTAGAACGTGGTACAGTCGGCGTCTGACTCCTGAGTCGGCTTCTTGTCGCCGATGACGAACCCGGCCGGCATCCCGGCGGAGGTGCCGTACCCGTTGTCGATGCCGTTCGAGTGGTCCGCGCGGACCATCGTCACCCACGCGTCGCCGCACTCGGCGGTCCCGCCGATGTTCATTCCGGCGGCCGGGAGCGTGTGTTCGTGGCCGAAGTTCTCTTGGACGTAGCTGGTCAGCTCCGGAGTCGCGACCACCGTCGCGCCTTCGAACCGGTCGGCGTCCGCGATGTGGTCGGAGTGTCCGTGGGTCAAGAGCAGGTAGTCGGGGTCGAGCTCCTCGGGGTCGACGTCGGTCTTCGGGTTGTCGAAGAACGGGTCGATGAGCAGCTCCGTGTCCTCGACGACGACGTGCCACGTGGAGTGGCCGTGCCAGGTGAGTTCCATGGTTCGGGTACAACGTCTCGGCGAGCGGTAATAAAACTCGACACCGCGGAGCCGCGTCGGCGGTCGGCGAAAGCAATTAACCGCGCCGAGCGCGAACTACGGGGCGAATGCCCTCCGAGACCAGCGACCCGGACGGTCCCTCCGCCGCGTGCCCCGCCTGCGGGGACCCGGTGCCGGCCGGGGCGAGCTTCTGTCCCGACTGCGGTGCCGACCTCGGCGACCCGGGCGACCCCGCGTACTGCCCGGAGTGCGGCGAGGCGTTCGACGACGACGACCGGTTCTGCTCGAACTGCGGCGCGTCGCGGCCGGGCGGAGGAGCGACGGCGGTCGGATCGGGTCGGTCGCACACCCGATCCGACCGGTCGGGCGAGATCGATTCCGCCCGGTCGAGCGGAACCGACTCCGCCCGTCCGGCCGCCTCGGCGTCGACCCCGGAAGAGAGCTCCCGCGCCTTCCGCCGCCGGGTTCAGGATCACCTCGACGCCGGGTGGGAGATCGAGCGGGACGACGGCGACCGCGTCGTCCTCGTCGACAGGGGGATCGGCTCCGTCGGTCTCCACCTCCTCCTGTTCATCTTCACCAGCGGCATCGGAAACCTGCTGTACGGCTGGTGGCACTACTCCAAGCTGGCCGAGCGCCGTCGGCTCGTTCGCGGCGACGAGACCCCCGCCCGCGCCCCCTCCAGCCACGAGTCCGCGGAACGAGTGGAGAAAGTCACCGCGTACCTCCTGACGGCGTTACTCCTGCTTATCGGCGGCTTCATCGCGTTCTTCGGATCCGTGACCGGCTCGCTGCCCGTGGCCCTGATCGCGCTCGCGTTCGCCGGACTCGGCTTGGGTATCGCCCCGCCAGTTCGCAGTCGGCTGGACCGCCGCCACGGGATCACGAAGTTCGGCCGACGGAAGACGGTGGACCACCGGATCGTCCGCCCGCCCGAGACCGTCGAGGACACCTGCGTCGTCTGTGGCGAGGCGTTCGAGCGCGGCCTCGTGCGGCGGCGGCGCGACGAGACGGTCGTCGCCGGCGTTCCGGTCCGCACCCACTCGATCCGTCACAACCACTACTGCGCCGACTGCGCGCGCTCGGAGGTGTTCGGCGGCGACGACGTCGGGGAACTGTCGCTCGACGAACTCGCGGACGACGCGGCGCTCGAAGCGGAACTGACCGGCGACGAGACGTTCGACGCCGACGCGAGCGACGAGGAGACGCTCACCCCCGACACGAGCGACGAGGGATCGTTCGACAGCGGCGCGACCGACGACGCCGAGACGCTCGACGGCGACGCGAGCGACGAGGAGCCGACGGGAGAGACGACGGGTACGTCGGTCCGCGAGGCGACCGACTCGACCGAGTGAGCCGGCGGGGGACGGTCGCTCCCGTCGCTTGCCTCTCCGGGAACCCTTTTCGGGCGGCCGGCCGATCGCTTCCGTATGTACCGCGCACGGTTCCGCGACCCGGCCGGATCGATCCGCGACGGCGAGTACGACCCGGCGACCGACACGGTCGCCTTCGGCGGCGACGAGTACGCCCTCGACGACCCGGACATCGACGTGCTCGCGCCGAGCGACCCCTCGAAGATCGTCTGTATCGGGCGCAACTACGCCGACCACGCCGAGGAGCTGGGCAACGACGTGCCCGACCGCCCGCTGCTCTTCCTCAAACCGCCGAACGCGGTAGCGAGCCACGGCGACACCGTGACCGTCCCGGCCGGGAAAGAGCGGATCGACTGGGAGGCGGAGTTCGCGGTCGTGATCGGCGAACAGTGTAAGGCGGTCGACGCCGCCGACGCGATGGACGTCGTCGCCGGGTTCACCTGTATGAACGACGTGTCGAACCGCGAGGACCAGAACAAGGAACAGAACTGGGTGCGCGGGAAGGCGTTCGACGGCGCGGCCCCGCTCGGCCCCGTCCTCGCGACGCCCGACGAGGTGCCCGCCGACGCGAGCGTCGAGCTCCGGGTCAACGGCGAGACGAAGCAGTCCAGCGACCGCGAACACATGATCTTCGACGTACCGACGCTGATCGAGGAGATCACGACGTACCTCACGCTCGAACCCGGCGACGTGATCGCGACTGGCACTCCCGAGGGCGTCGGTGCCCTCGCCGACGGCGACACCGTCGAGGTGGAGATCGAGGGCGTCGGCACCCTCGAACACGACGTATGCGTGCCCTGACGCGGTCCGTTTCGACCAACCACCCGCCCGTCTCGGTGTCCGCTACCACACCTCGCTTCCGGTGAACGCTTATATTGTCTCCGTCGGACTCGGCAGTGTGGAGACCAGTTCGTTCGTCGCCCGTCCGCGAGTATCGCCCTCGACCGCACACGGAGCGAGACGCTCCCCTCCTCGGGCCGACGCGAGCGCCCGACCGCATGTCACGAGACGACGCCACGACGAACGAACGCGACGCATCGACTGATCCCGACGCATCGACCGACTCTGACACACCGACCGAATCCGACGCGCCGACCGATTCCGGTACACTGACCGACTCCGACGCACCCTCCGCCGACGCGACGCCCGCTGTCGTCGCGGCGCGGGCCGACGACGAACCACCTGACACGGCCGAGATCTGCGAGCTGGCCGCGGCGGCCGGCTACGCGGTGGTCGGCGAGGTCACCCAGCGGCGGCGCGAGGACCCGACCTACGACCTCGGGCGCGGAAAGGCCGAGGAACTGATGCGGTTGGTCGCTGACACCGACGCGGAGGCGGTGATCTACGACGGCTCGCTGTCGCCGGGACAGACGTTCTCGCTCGGGGACCTGCTGCCGACCGGGACCGCGGTGATCGACCGGCCGCGGCTCGTGTTGGAGCTGTTCGCCGACGCCGCCGACTCGCGCGCAGCCGACCGACAGCTGGAGCTGGCGCGGCTCCGCTACGAGCTCCCGCGGCTCCGCGAGGCCGTCGCCCGCGACAGCGGCGAGGACGTGCGCCTCCGGCCGGAGGGAGACAGCCGCGTCCTCGACGTCGAAAAGCGGATCGAGTCGGCCGAGCGCGCCCTCGACGAGGTCGCCGACGACCGGGCGGCGCGGCGGGCCGAGCGCCGGGACGCCGGGTTCGACCTCGTCGCACTCGCGGGCTACACCAACGCCGGGAAGTCGACGCTCGCGCGGCGGCTCGCGGACGAGGTGGACGATCCGAAGTCGGACGTAGCGGACTCGGAGTCAGAAGCGGCGGGACCGGACGCCGAGCCGACCGACCTCGCGGCCTCCCTCTCCGTGGACGACCGCCCGTTCGAGACGCTCTCGACGACGACGCGTCGGGCGACGATCGGCGACCGACGCGCGCTGGTCACGGACACCGTCGGCTTCCTCGACGGACTGCCGCACGAGGCGGTGCGCTCGTTCCGCGCGACGATCGAGGCGATCCGACGCGCCGACTGCGCGCTGCTTGTCGTCGACGCGAGCGACCCTCCCGACGCCATTCGCCGGAAGCTCCGGGCGTCGCTGTCGGCGATCGAGTCGACCGACGCCCCGGTGATCCCCGTGCTATCGAAGGCGGACGAGGTCGGTACGGAAGGCGAAGTCGAGGCGGAAGACGAGACCGAGGCGGACCCCCTCGCGGCGGCGGTCAAGGCGTACGACGCCGCCGTCGCCGATCTCGACCCGGAGGAGTCCCCGGTCGTCGAGTCGCTCCGCGACCCGGTTCCGGTAAGCGTCCGCGACGAAGCAGGCTTCGCGGATCTCGCGGCGGCGGTGGCGGACGCGCTCCCGACCGCGACGGCGACCGTCGAGGCCCCGAACGGCGGCGACGCGCAGGCCGCGCTCTCGTGGGCGTACGACCGCGGCGTCGTCGAGCGCGTCGACTACGAGGGCGACACCGTCGCCGTTGACCTCGCGGGGCGGCCCGCCGTCGTCGACGAGGCGGAGCGACGGTTGACGGAGGGATGACGGTTCGGCGGAGTGGCAGGCGACTGCTCGGCCGAGTAACGGGCGACGGTTCGGCGGAGCTCGGCGGTCGCCAAGACCACGCTTAAGCCCGACGCTCTCCGAGTTCGGTGTATGGAACCACGTGATCTCTCCGATCACTCGCCGTACGTGCCCGGGCGGGGCGTCGAGGAGGTCGCCCGCGAGCGCGGGATCGACTCCGACGACCTCATCAAGCTCTCCTCGAACGAGAACCCGCACGGCCCGAGTCCGGCGGCCGTCGAGGCGATCCGCGAGCACGCCGACCGGGTGAACCAGTACCCGAAGTCCTCGCATACGGACCTCACCGCGAAGATCGCGGCGGAGTGGGGCGTCGACGACGAGCAGGTGTGGGTGTCGCCGGGGGCCGACGGCTCTATCGACTACCTCTCGCGCGCCGCCCTTGAGCCGGGCGACGAGGTGTTGGTACCGAGTCCCGGCTTCGCCTACTACGCGATGTCGTCGCGGTACCACCACGGCGAGGTGACGGAGTACGACCTCTCTCCGGCAGACGGGTTCGCGCAGGACGCAGAGACGGTGCTGTCCGCCTACGGCGGCGAGCGGATCGTCTACGTCACCTCGCCGCACAACCCCTCCGGCTCCACGATGCCGCTCGACGAGGTCGAGGCAATCGCGGACGCGACCGCCGAGGAGACGCTCGTCGTCGTCGACGAGGCGTACGGCGAGTTCGCTGATATCGACAGCGCGATCCCGCTCGTCGACGAGCGCGACGACGTGGCGGTCCTCCGGACCTTCTCGAAGGCGTACGGGCTCGCCGGGCTCCGGATCGGCTACAGCGTCGTCCCCGAGGCGTGGGGGGAGGCGTACGCCCGGGTTAACACCCCGTTCGCGGCGAACGAGCTGGCCTGCCGGGCCGCGCTCGCCGCGCTCGACGACGACGAACACGTCGAGAAGACGGTCGAGACCTCCCGCTGGGCCCGCGGGTACATCGCCGACGAGCTCGCCGCGCCGACCGTCGACTCCGCCGGGAACTTCGTCCTCGCCGCGGTCGGCGACGGCGAGCGCGTCGCCGAGGCGGCACAGGAGCGCGGCGTGATAATCCGGGACTGTACCTCGTTCGGCCTCCCGGAACACGTTCGGATCTCGACCGGCACCCGCGAGGAGACCCGCGAGGCGGTCGCGCTGCTCAACGAGACGCTGGCGGACCTCGAACTCGGTGTGAGCGCGTGAGCGGCGACGCGAACGAGTCCGCCGACCGCTCCGGTGCGGACGATGCCGACCGCGCGGACGACGCCGACCGCTCCGACCGCCCCGACCGCGTCGCCGTCACGGGGACCCCCGGAACGGGCAAGACCACGGCGACGGCGCTGCTCGGAGACGAGTACGACGTGATCCACCTCAACGAGCGGATCAAGTCGGACGAGGACCTCTGGACCGAGCGCGACGCCGACCGCGACACGCTCGTCGCCGACCTCGACGCGGTCCGGGAGCACCTCGGCGACTGGTCCGGCGTCCTCGACTCCCACCTCGCACATCGGTTCGACGTCGACCGCGTCGTCGTGTTGCGCTGTCACCCCGAGACGATCGAGTCCCGACTCGAAGCGCGGGGCGAGTCGCCCGAGACGGCCGCGGAGAACGCGGAGAGCGAGGCGCTCGACGTGATCCTCTCGGAGGCGGTCGCGGAACACGGCGCGGAGAACGTCTACGAGATCGACGCGACTGACCGCGACCCGGACGCGGTCGCCGACGCGGTCCGCGCGGCGATCGAGGGCGACCGCGAGCCGAGCGCCGGCACCGTGGACTTCATCGAATATATATGAGCCGACTACGAGCGTCGAGACGGTAGATGACCCTCGACCAGTACCGCTCCGTGGCGGACCGCCTGCTCGGCCCGTGGGTGTCGGCGGCCGACAGGCTCGGCCTCTCGCCCGACCAGGTGAGCGTGATCGCTTTCCTCGTCGCGGTCGCGGCCGCGGTCGCGTTCGCCGGCGGGTCGGCCGCGCTCTACGCGGCCGGCGCGCTGCTCGTCCTCCTCAACGGCTGGCTGGACCTCGTCGACGGGGCGCTCGCGCGCCGTCAGGGGATCGCCTCCGACGGCGGCGACTTCCTCGACCACGTCCTCGACCGCTACGCCGACGTGGCGGTCATCGCGGGCCTCACGGCCGGGATCGAGGCGTACGCGCTCGGCTTCGCCGCCGTCACGGGCGTCCTCCTCACCTCGTACCTCGGCACGCAGATCCAGGCGGTCGGCATCGGCCGCGAGTACGGCGGCCTCCTCGGCCGGGCGGACCGGCTCGCGCTCATGGGCATCGTCGGCGTCGTCGCCGCCGCGTACTCCGCGCCGATCGTCGCCGGACTCAACGTCGTCGGCCTCCTGCTCGCACTGTTCGCGGTCGTGGGACACCTCACCGCGGTCCAGCGGTTCCTCGGTGCTTGGCGGGACCTGTAGGCGGTCGGTCCGCGGGATGGTAACCGCCGACTGTCTGTCGGAACTCCCGCGGCAGCGACCGGCGAGCCGAACACATTCGGGCGAGAGACCATCCCCGTACGGGAGCGTCCCCGATCCGAGAGATGACTACCGATATCGACCTCCGAGACCGGCCGGACGACGAGTACCGAGACCGAATCCGCGACGCGCTCGACGGGGTCGAGCCGGGCGAAGAGCTCCTGATCGCCGCCGACCGCGACGTCGACGTCCACCTGATCCGGTACCAGATCGACCGCGGCCGCGACGTGGAGTGGGAACACGACGGCGGCGACGCGGGGCCCCGCGAGGTCCGCGCGGTCGACCGCGGCGAACTCGACGGCCCGGCGTCGGGGACGGCCGACGTGCGCGACCTGCCGCCGCGGCGGCGACACGCGGCCTTGGTGGAGGCGTTCGACCGCCTCGAACCGGACGAGGGGTTCGTCCTCGTGAACGACCACGACCCGAAGCCGCTGTACTACGAACTGCGGTCCACGTACGGCGACGTCGTCGGGTGGGAGTACGCGAGCCGCGGGGCGGGCGAGTGGCGGGTCGCGATCGAGAAGACCGACGAGGCGACGGCCGCCGAGTCCGAGGCGTTCACGCGGTTCGACGTCCGCGAGATCCCGAAGGCGGACCGCCACGAGACGATCCACCACCGGTACCGGATGATCCCCGACGGCGAGACGATGGAGCTGATCGCCCCCCACGAGCCGCGGCCGCTCCACGGGGAGTTCCGCGAGCGCTACGGCGACGCCTTCCGGTGGGAGGTGGTCGAGCAGGAACCCGGCCGGTGTCGCGTCCGGATCACGAAGACCGAGGGCTCGGCGTCGGCGGAGGCGACGTCCGAGGCCGCGGACTCGGAGATCGACGACGCAGAAACCGCGTCGGAGAACGAGGCGACGACAGCGAGCGACGGGTCGCCCGCGGTCACGCGGGAACTCGACGTGCGCGACCTGCCGCCGGCCCAGCGCCACGAGGAGATATTCGACGCGTACGCGGCCCTCGACGACGGGGACGGGTTCGTCCTCGTGAACGACCACGACCCGAAGCCGCTGTACCACCAGTTCGAGGCCGAGGCCGGGCCGGAGTTCCACTGGGAGTACCGCCGTCAGGAGCCGGGCGAGTTCCGTGTGTTGATCGGGAAACGCGCGGCCGACGCCGAGAATCACGACCACGGCGCGACGGAGGGGACGAGCGCCCCGTTCTGACCGGACTGATCCCGACTCAGAACGGCGCGTCGGTCGAGCGCTCCCGCGTCTCCGTCTCGGTCGCTCCGCCCGCCGCCGGCGCTCCGACTCCGGGGCCGTCGTCCGCCTCCACGTCGCCCGTTTCGAGGTAGCTCGTCTCCAACTCCGCGAGCCGGTCGTTCACCGCCTCGCTCTGGTTGTGCATCGGGGCCGCGCGGACCCGGACGAGGTCGTACTCGTGGCGGTCCGCGAGCCCGTTCCACGCGCGGAACGCGCCGATAGTCAGCGTGTGCGTCTGGGGGCAGAACGCCGTCGTCGGCGTGAACTCCGCGCGGAGGACGCGGTCGGCGTCGACGGCGGCGTCCTCGATCGCGACGGAGTCCGTCGCGTCCGGCGCGTCGCTCCGCTCGACGGCGTAGCGGAACCCGGCGTCCTCGTGGCGGGTGTCGAGGTTCAGCCGCGCGAGGTTGTAGTCGAACGTCATGTCGTACACCTTCCGCTCCTCAAAGCAGTCGCGGGTGAGCCGGTGGAACGCGAGGTGGTCCGCGCCCGTGAGGACGTCGTGGCCGTCGAGGAAATCGCCCGGACGGGGGACGCTCGCAGGGGCGAACTCGTCGTAGCCGTCGAACAGGCCGTCGTCGTCGGAGCCGAACGGAGAGGGGAAACCCGGCATGCCGAGGGGTTACCGTTCCCGCCGGGTACTCCTGACCCCGAAGACGTTCGGGGCGTCGACGCGGTCGACCCGCCGATGTCGCCGACCGCGACGAGGGAACGATTTAAAAGCGTCCGGTCGGAACGGAGGGTATGCCCACTTTCGAGCTGAACCTCTCGGACGACGTGTACGCGGAGTTCCAGCAGCTCGCGGAACAGGAGTTCGTCTCGGAGGAGCAGGCCGCCGAAGACCTCATCGCGTCCGGCATCGAGGCGTACAACGTGAGCGTCGTGGACGACGACCGCCGCGACGAGATGCTCGACGGTGCCGAGAACAACATGTTCGACACCGCAGAGGACCCCGGCAGCCTCGAAGACGACCGCCTCTGAGACGCCGAGACCGCTCTCTTCCCGAGTTTTCGTCGGTTCAGTACCCCAGCCCCAGCAGTCGGTTCGCCGTCAGCGTCGCCAGTCCGAGCGCCATCACGCAGGCGAGCAGCCCGAACGCGACGGACCACCCCGCGATGTCCGAGATGCTCCCGACGACGACGCTGCCGGACGCGCCCGTGACCATGTAGGCGGTCCGAACGAGCCCGAACCCGGCCCCGCGCTCCTCGTCGGACAGCAGGTCCATGAACCGCGACTGGACCGGCGCGCCCCACGACATCGCGAGGCCGACGAAGCCGACGCCGGCGACGGCGACGGGCAGCCCCAACTCGAACGTTGCGGCCGCGACGAGGGTCCCGTAGCCGACGACGCCCGCGGCCATCGTCACCATCGCGGTGGCGTCGCGGCCGATCCGGTCGGACACGGATCCGGTCACCGGTTGGGTGCCGCCGTGGACGAGGAAGTACACCGAGAACAGCAACGCCGACAGCGCGCTCGACAGCTCCGTTCCGACCTCCAAGAAGGTCGGGAGGAAGGAGGCGGTCGCCTGCCACGCGAACGCCCCCATCGTCGCCAGCGCGGTCGTGTAGAGTATCCGCGGCCGCGAGAGCAGTTCGACGAGCGGGCCGAGCGCGAACCGCTCGCCCATCGGCTGGTCGGGGCGGAGCGGTTCGGTCGGCCTGACCCGCCACGCGAACAGGACGAACACGGGGACCGCGACGGCGGCCCCGAGGAGGACGCCGACGCGCCAGCCGTACCGCGACCCGACGAGCGCCGCGGCCGGCGGTGCCGCCAGCCCCGCGAGCGGCCCCCCGGCGACGTGGACGCCGACGGCGCGGCCGGTGTCGGCGAACTGCCGCGTGAGGAACGTCGTCGCGACCGAGTAGTGGAGTCCCGCTCCAACCCCGAGTACGGCTGCGAACAGCGCGAACGCGAGCATCGACGGCGACGCCGCGAGGAGCACCGACGCGACCGCGGTGGCACCGACCGCGGTGAGGATCACGCGGCGCTCGCCGTAGCGGTCGCCGAGGACGCCGGAGGGGAACTGCGCCAGCGCGTACGTGAGCCACATCCCGCTGAGCGCGAGCCCGACGGTCCCGTTGGTCACGTCGAACTCCGTCGTTATCTCCGGGACGAGCGGGCTGACGACCAGCCGCGCCACCATCGTCCCCGTGAACGCGAGCGTACAGAGCGCGAGCGCCGTGTGTTCGTACCGCCAGTTCACGTTCGACGTTGCTGGCGGCCCGGAAAGCGAGTTCCGATCTCGGCCGGTGCTTCAGCTCCGGTGGCGCTCTCGGACCGTCGTCCGCCGTTTCAGTAGATTTACCTGACGGGCGGGAGAACGCCGATCCGTATGTCCCTCCAGATCGGTGCGACGATAGCGAACGGTCTCCGCCGCGTCGCGAATCGGAACGGCCTGCTCTTGGTCCTCGCGTCCGTCGTCTTAGGAACGGCGTGGCAGGTCGCGTTCAACAGCGCCGCCGCCGCGGCGCTCCCGCCCGAGATCGCCGGCGAACTCGCTCCCGCGATCGACGGGCCGTTCCCGGTCCTCGTCGCCCTCGCAGTCGCGACGTTCCTGCTCCTGCCGGTGCTCTCGATCGCCGCGGTCCGGACCTTCGTCGCGGGCGAGACCGACCGGATCCCGCGCGAGTTCTTCACCCGACGGATGGTCTGGGTGGTGGCGAACCTCGCCGTCGGCGGTCTCGCCTTCAGCGCGCTGCTCATGGTCGGCACGCTCCTGCTCGTGATCCCGGGGATCGTCGTCTACGTCTCCCTGCTGTTCATGACCGTCTTCGTCGCCGTCGAGGACGAGAACTTCGTCGCCGCGATGCGCGACAGCTGGCGGCTCACCCGCGGCAACTGGCTCCGCCTGTTCGGGCTGCTTCTCGTCGTGATCGTCCCGTTCACCGTCGTGATAAGCGTCCTGTCGGCGGGGCTCGCGATCGCGTTCGGCCCCGCGTCCGCCGTGCCGACGCTCGCTACCGTCACCCTCTCGATGCCGTTCAGCATCGTGATCCTCGGCGTGCTCGCCGAGGCGTTCCTCCGGCTCCGCGACGAGCGCGGCCGGGAGCCCGCGCCCGGGGCACGCGACGCGACCGACGCCGGTACACGAGCGATCTGACCCCCGGAATCAGTCGACGACCAGCTTCCGCGGGTAGTCGGTGAGGTTCTCGTACCCGTCCTCGGTGACGACGACGAGGTCCTCGATCCGGACGCCGCCGACCGCGGGGTCGTAGAGGCCCGGTTCGACCGTGATCACGTGGCCCGGCTCCAGCTCCCCCCCACCGCTCGCGAGCCGCGGCGACTCGTGGACGTCGAGGCCGATGCCGTGACCGGTCGAGTGGATGAACCCGGTCTCCGTCTCGGGGTCGGTTCGGAAGGTGGGTTCGCCCGCCTCCTCGTACACCTCGCAGGCGGCGGCGTGAACGTCCTCGCCGGTCGCGCCGGGTTCGACCGCGTCGAGCGCGGCGTCCAGCGCGCGCTCGGTGAGGTCGTACCACTCGCGGAGCGTCTCGCTCGGCTCGCCGACGCAGAACGTGCGCGTCATGTCGGCGTTGTACTTCGTCGCCTTCGAGCGCGGGAAAATGTCGACGATGATCGCCTCGTTCGCTCGGAGGGGCCCGGAGCCGCGGTCGTGCGGGTCCGCAGCCTGCGCGCCGCCGGCGACGATCGTCTCGTCGAGCGCGCAGCCGTGTCGCAGGAGGGTCACCTCGATCTCCTCGGTCACGCGTTCGCTCGTGAGCGCCTCGCCGTCGCGGAGCAGGACGCCCGCCTCCGCGTCGTCGCTCTCGCCCGCCACGTCGGCTCCGGCTATCAGCTCCTCGGCGGCCCGCATCGCCGCCTCGTTCGCCGTCTGGGCCTCGCGGATCGCGTCGATCTCCTCGTCGGTCTTGACCGCGCGGACCTCCCGAAGCCGGTCGTCCGTGTCGACCGCCACGTCGACGCCGCGCTCGCGGAGGGCGTCGGCGGTGCCGACCGGCCCGCGGGGCGGCATCGAGACGGACTCGACGCCCTTCTCGCGGACGAACGCGGCGTACATGTCGTTCCGCGCCTCGCGGCCGCCGTACTCGTAGTCGTAGTCGGCGTGGCGCTCGACGGTGTCGGCCGTCGCCTCCGCCTTCGCGCGGCCGTACTCCAGCCCGCTGACGAGGACGTGGACCTCGCCGTCGGCGTACAGCGTGAGGAACGGGTCGGGACCGGTGAACCCGGAGAGGTACAGCTGGTTGGCGTCGTCCTGCGAGGCGTCGAGCAGGTAGCCGTCGGTGTCCAGATCGGAGAGCGTCTCGTCGAGCCGCGTTCGGTTCATGCGTCACACTGCTCGGGCGACGCTCAAAGCGGTTGTCCTCGCGGAACCGCGAGCGGAGCGGAGAGCGCGACGGCACCCGAGCCGAGACCGCGACGACGCCGCGAAACGACTATATACTACACCCCTGCTCGGGACGCGTCAGTTCCGCTCTCGATTTTCTTCCGTCCACCTCATCGCTAATCCCGAATCTTACAGGGTTTTACACGCCGTTTTCGGCCGTGTCTCTGTGACGCCAGACACACGAACATTTAAGTATTTGGGTCACTTACCTAAGGGTGAGGAAAACACCGAGAATCGTCTCTCGGTTCCGTTGTTCCCTCCACGTACCAAACCAATGAGCGAGAACCTTCGAACGTACACGACAGAGCACGTCGACGAGAGCGAGACCGAGTCGGAAACCGAGGAGGAGGAGCTTCGGTGCCCGGAGTGCGGCGGACAGTTAGCGACCGACACGGAGCACGGCGAGACCGTCTGCGTCGACTGCGGGCTCGTCGTCGAGGAAGACGAGATCGACCGCGGCCCGGAGTGGCGCGCCTTCGACTCCAAGGAGAAGGACAACAAGTCGCGCGTCGGGGCCCCGACGACGAACATGATGCACGACAAGGGGCTGTCGACGAACATCGGCTGGCAGGACAAAGACGCCTACGGCAAGTCGCTGTCCAGCCGCCAGCGCGAGAAGATGCAGCGGCTGCGGACGTGGAACGAGCGGTTCCGCACCCGCGACTCGAAAGAGCGCAACCTCAAGCAGGCGCTCGGCGAGATCGACCGGATGGCGAGCGCGCTCGGCCTCCCGGACAACGTCCGCGAGACCGCCTCCGTCATCTACCGTCGCGCGCTCGACGAGGACCTGCTTCCCGGCCGCTCCATCGAGGGCGTCTCGACGTCATCGCTGTACGCCGCCGCCCGGCAGGCGGGGACGCCGCGCAGTCTCGACGAGATCGCGGCCGTCTCCCGGGTGGAGAAAGACGAGATCGCCCGGACGTACCGCTACGTCGTCCGCGAGCTGAAACTGGAGATCCAGCCCGCCGACCCCGAGAGCTACGTCCCGCGGTTCGCCTCCGACCTCGGCCTCTCCGACGAGGCCGAGCGCCGTGCCCGCAGCCTGCTCGAAACCGCGAAGGAACAGGGGATCCACTCCGGCAAGTCGCCGGTCGGGCTCGCGGCCGCGGCCGTCTACGCCGCCTCGCTCCTCGTCAACGAGAAGGTGACCCAGAGCGAGGTCAGCGAGGTCGCGAACATCAGCGAGGTCACCATCCGAAACCGGTACCACGAGCTCCTCGAAGCCGAGGACTCGGTCGCACTGAACTGACCGCGCCGAACTGACCGCCGTCGGTCCCTATTCGTTCGTTCTCTCCGTTCCGCCCGCTTCGCCCTCCCAGTAGTCGACGTCGTCGTCGACCCGATAGTACCCCTCCAGCGAGCGCGACCCGCGCCCGCCGGGCGGCGAACCGACGTACACGCCGAACTTCTCCGAGTCCGGGTACACCGTCACCTCCGGCTCGCGCATCGTCGAGACGACGAGATACCGGAGCGTCGCGTCGCCGTCGTTCACGACGCGGTGGCCACCGGACGCATCGGCCGGGAACGCGGCGAACTCGCCCGGGCGGAGCGGGTGTGTCTCCCCGTCGAGCCGCAGCGTCCCCTCTCCGGCGAGGACGTACAGCGCCTCCTCGTTGGCGGTGTGATAGTGGTACGGCCACGAGCGTTCCCCGGGCGGGAGCTCGTAGAGGCTACAGCCGAGCGCGTCGCCCCCGGCGGCCTCGCCGAGTTGCTTCCGCCGCCAGTTGGCGTTCTCGGCGTCGGGCGTCGTCCACGACAGGTCGTCCGCGTTGACGGGAGTCATGGCTGTCCGTCGCCCGGCCGTCTGAAAGGTCTTCGCGTCCGGCAGAATCGGTTCCGCGGGTCGCCGCGAGCCGAAACCGCGAAGGACGCCTGCCCCGATCCGAACGTATGGAGACGACGCGTCACTTCACGGCGACGACGTACATCGTCAACGACGGGGCGACCGCCCTTCACGAACACGAGCGGCTCGGCATTCGGCTGCCGCCCGGCGGCCACGTCGACCGCGACGAACTCCCGCACGAGGCCGCGCGGCGCGAGGTCCGCGAGGAGACGGGGCTGGCGGCCGAACTGGTCGCGACGGAGTCGTCGATAACGGGCCCGAACACGCGCGGACTCCCGGAGCCGGCCCACCTCATGCTCCACGACATCAACGTCCACGAGGACGGGTCCGTGGGCCACCAGCACGTCGATCACCTCTACTACGCCCGGGTCGACTCCCGCGAGATCGCCCCCGACGGCGACGACGAGGTCGACCCGGAGCGCTGGCGCTGGTACACCCCGGCGGAACTCGCGGCGAGCGATCTCCCCGCCGACGTCGTCGACCTCGGCCGGGAGGCGATCGCCGCCGTCGGCGACGACTGAGCGACCCGGAATCCCGGCGTCAGACGGTCGTCTCACGCTCCGGAAGGTATTTGGGTCGGTGCTGGCGACGTAGACGCAAGGATGGACGCACAGCGACGGGAAGCGATCGGCGAGTGGGACGACCGGTCGTTTTCCGACGGGTTCGCGGGACTCGGCCGGATCGTCAGCGACGGGTTTTCCGGCGCGGCGACCGACGGGACCGGCTGGCTGTTCTTCGTCGACGGAAAGGTCGTCGGCGTCGTCGACGGGACGCTCGACGCCTTCGCCGACGCCTCGGGGACCGTCTACCGGGCCCCGGACGAGGCGCTCCCCGTGCTCTTCGCGATGCAGGAGCTTGGCGGTGAGCCGCGGGCGAAGTACTACACCAACGACACGCCGCTGACCGAGGCCGACCGCAAGCTCTCGCAGGGGGGATTCACCGGCTATATCGAGCTGTCGGAGAACGTCCTCTCGGGCGACTACTACGTCGCGTACACCGGCGGCGAGTCGATGGCGGCGGCGTACGTCGGCAACGCGAGGCGGCTGGAGACCGGCGAGAAGGCGTTCGACCTCGCCGCCGACGAGGTCGGCATCTACACCGTGTACGAGGTCGACTTGGACGTCCGCCCGCTCCCGGACGGCGCGGAGCGCTCGGCGGACGACTCGGGTACCGCCGCTCCGGACGAGACCGCCGAAACGACCGACGGGAGCGACGCGATCGAGACGGCCGATCCGACCGCCTCGGTCGACTCTGACGCCGAGAGCGACGCCGACGGAGAGGCGGTCGGCGGGACAGAAGACGTCGAGAACGACCCCGATCCGGCGGTCGACGACGCGACCAGCGCGGCTGCCGAGGATGACGCCGGCGCGTCCGCCGACGCGGCGGACTCCGAACCGAGCGCCGGTCGCGGCGACGGGTCAGCGTCGACGCGGGGGAACGCCGCCGAGACGGACTCCGTCGCGGATGTCGGGGGACAGACACAGGAGGAGCCTCGGATCGCGAACGCTGCCGCCGATTCCGCGGACGAGGACGGTCCCGGTGACACCGACCGCAGGCGACCGTCGCCGACCGAAGCCGACGGGGCCGCCGCCGGCGACGCGCCCGACTCCGAGGACGTCTTCTCGGAGGAGGCGGAGTGGCGCGAGCAGAAGTCGATCCCCGCGCTCGACCCCTCGGAAGCGGGTGCCGAGCCTCGGACGCCAGACGATCGCCGCGCCGCGTCGTCGCAGCCCTCTCGATCCTCCGACGAGCGCGGCCGTGCGAGGCGGAGCGAGTCGGGATCGAACGGCGCGGGCGGATCGCCGTCGCCGCGCTCGACCGCCCAATCGGGCTCGACGCCCTCCGCGGTCTCGAAGCGCGACGGCCGCGACGCGGCGGGTGGCGCGGACCCCGAGCGGGTTCGGAAGCTCGAAGCGGCCTTAGAGGGGACCGAGACGGAGCGGCAGTCGCTGGCCGAGGAACGCGACCGGCTGGCGGCCGAGCGCGACGAGATCGAGACCGAGCGAGACGAACTCGTCGACGAGGTCGAGCGGCTCGAAGCCGAGACGGAGGAGCTCAGAGATGAGCGCGACCGCCTCCGCCGCGAGCTCTCGAACGCGAAGGAGCGCCTCCCGGACGCCGAACGCACGCTCACGCCGGACGAGGCGCGCAACGGGACGAACCTGTTCATCAGGTACGACTCGAAGGAGGGCGCGACGCTGGCCGACGCCCACGACGGGAGCGTCGACCGCGACACGCTCCGCGAGAACCTCCGGGTCGAACACCACACGAGCTTCGAGACCGACGGGCTCGCGGTGGACGGACGACCGTTCGCGGAGTTCTTGGAGGACACCATCGAGTACGGGTTCACCCGCTGGCTCGTCGAGGACCTCCCGTTCGAGATCCACGGGACCGGCAACGAGGGGACGCTTCGCGACCTCTACGACGCGCTCCCCGAGGTCGACCGCGCGGAGATCGGCGGCACGGTGTCGATCGAACTCCGCGAGGGCGGCGAGGAGACCAGAGAACAGCGGACCTTCGATCTCGTGTTGCGCGACCGGATGGGCCACCCGCTGTTCGTCGCCGACCTGAACGACAGCCGGGACCCGACGCCCGAGGGGACGCTGGAGTCGCTCGTCGGGAACGGGCGCGACATCGCGGAGTCGAACGAGACGTTCGCCGGCGCGTTCGCCGTGACGGAGAGCTTCTTCGAGCCGGGAGCCCTAGAGACCGCGAGCGACGCGGTCGGCGGGGGGCTGTTCAGCCGGTCGAAACGGGCGAGCTTCGTGAAGCTCTCGCGCAAGCAGGGGTTCCACCTGTGTCTCGTCGAGGCGCGCGACGGCGGGTTCCACATGACGGTTCCAGACCTATAGCCGTCACCGGGCGTCTCGAATCTGTGGCTACGGGCGGAGAGAAAACGCGACGCGTGCGTCGGCGGGGGAAATCGGAATTCCGGTCAGTTCTCAAGTTCGGCGGCGTCGTCGATCCGCATGGAGCCGAGCTTCTCGACGGTCTCGTCGAGCTTCTCGTCGAGCTCGTCGACGAACTCGTGCGTCCGCTCCGTGGTGATCGCTCCCTGGCTGGACGGCTCGATGAGGTTCTCCTCTTCGAGGACGCGCAGCGAGTACCGGACCTTGTGGTGCGGGTAGCCCGTCTCGTTCGACATCTTGACGATGCCGATCGGCTCGTTTTCAATGACCATCCGCAGGACTTGGAGGTGGCGTTCCAGCATGTCTACCTCTTTCTCTAGTCGATCTATCATGCCACATGTTAACTCGTCATGCCCCTGTTTAAAAGTTGCTGTCGGCGACGGGAGAACGCGTCGTCGGATCTGGCGGTTTGACGTGATAGTAGTTAACGTGTTCGATCGCGGCACGGCGGCCGGGGACCGGACCGCGACGACCGGGGGCGGGGGAGCGGTCGCCGCACGGAGACGCGAGAATACACGAACAAGGGTATTCGGATCCGTGTGACAATTTTACGATCCATGTCCGTGGTGGTCTCGCGGTCACAGACCGTAATCGGTTTTACCCCCGGCCGGGAATCGGCAGGTCGTATGACACTCACCATCGTCGGCTCCCAGCTCGGCGACGAGGGCAAGGGCGCGCTCGTCGACCGATGGGGAGGGGACGCGGACGTCGTAGTCCGTTATCAGGGCGGCGACAACGCCGGCCACACCGTCGTCGAAGGCGGCGCGGAGTACAAGCTCTCCTTGGTTCCGAGCGGCGCGGTCCGCGGGACCGTCGGGATTCTCGGAAACGGCTGCGTCGTCAACCCCAAGACGCTGTTCACGGAGATCGACGACCTGCGCGAGCGGGGACTCGACCCGGACGTTCGCGTCGCCCGTCGCGCGCACGTCATCATGCCGTACCACCGCGTGCTGGACGGCATCGAGGAGGAGGTCAAGGCGGACGACGACGCCGGCGACGCGGTCGGCACGACCGGCCGCGGCATCGGTCCGACCTACGAGGACAAGGCCGGCCGGCGCGGGGTCCGGATCGCCGACCTGCTCGACCCGGCGGTGCTCCGCGAGAAGCTGGAGTACGTCGTCCCGCAGAAGCGCGCGCTCGTCGAGGACGTGTACGGGCTCGACCTCGACGACAAGCAGGAGGCCGCCTTCGACGTCGACGCGCTCCACGAGACGTACGCCGCCATCGGCGAGCGCCTCGCCGACGAGGGGATGACCGTCAACTGCTCCGACTACCTCCACCGCCGCCGCGAGGCGGGCGACGAGATCCTCTTCGAGGGCGCACAGGGGACCCACATCGACGTCGATCACGGGAACTACCCGTTCGTCACCTCCTCGAACCCGACCGCTGGCGGCGCGGCCGTCGGCTCCGGCGTCGGTGTCACGACGGTGGGCGACGGCGAGGTGGTCGGCATCGTGAAGGCGTACCTCTCCCGTGTGGGCGAGGGCCCGCTCCCGACGGAACTCGACGGCGACGCCGACGAGGAGACGCTCGCGGACGAGATCCGCGAGAAGGGCGGCGAGTTCGGTACGGTCACCGGACGGCCGCGCCGCATCGGCTGGCTCGACCTCCCAATGCTCCGACACGCCGCCCGCGTCTCCGGTTTCACGGGCGTCGCGGTCAACCACGTCGACGTGCTCGCCGGACTCGACGAGCTGAAGGTATGTACGGGGTACGAACTCGACGGAGAAGAGCTCGACACCGTCCCCACTACGACCGAGCGGTGGGAGCGCTGCGAGCCGGTGTTCGCTGAGCTCGACACGTGGGAGGAGTTCGACTCGGCCGCGGTCGCCGAGGAAGGGTACGACGCGCTTCCCGCGGCCGCCCGCGAGTACCTGGAGTTCGTCGCCGACGAGATCGACACCCCGATCTACGCCGTCGGCGTCGGCCCCGACCGCGAGGAGACCGTCGAGCTGACGAACCCGTTCGACGAGTAGGGGTCGTTCGTAAACGACTGCCGCGGTCGACCGACGTTTTTGAGGCTCGAACGTGAACCGCCGCCATGGCTCGGCCCTCCCGCGGTCCGCAGGACCGCGATCCCGATCCGGCTGAACCGATCGTCGAACGCACGTTCGCTCACCTCGCGCGGCTGCTCCCGCTGGCGCTCGTCCCGCTGGCGACGGCGCTGTTCCGGACGCGGGACCTGCTCGCGACGACCCGGACGAACGGTTTTTCGCTCCGCGCGTCCTTTCCCGTCTACCGGTACGACCTCTGGAGCTTCGTCGACGCTCCGAGCGGGGGCGGTCTGACGGTGTCGCTCCCGTTCGGAGGCTTGGAGCCGCTGCCGCTTCTGGTCCCCGTGATCGGCGCGTACGTCGTCGTCTCGGGCGCGCTGAGCGCGGGGTACTTCGGGAGCATCGCGGACGGGATCACCGCCGGCGAGTTCGACTTCGTCGCGGCGGTCCGCCGGTTCGGCGTCCGGATGGTCCTCTTAGAAGCGATCGTCATCGTCGCGTTCGCGGCCGTCTTCCTCCCGCTGCTCGCCGTTCCGCCGCTGTTCGTGGTCGCGGTCCTCGCGGCGCTCGTGCTCTCGTACCTGTTTTTCCCCACGGTGTACGTCATCGCGTTGGAGGACCGGCACATCGGGTCCGCGGCGCGGCGGGCGCGCGAACTCGTCGCGCACGACCAGCCACTGGGGTTCTTCCTCGCGATCGCTGTCGTCACGGCGGTCTGTTCGGTCCCCGTGAGCCTCCTCGCGCACGCCGGCCCGGCTGGGGCGGTCGCGGCCGCGCTCGTCGCCGCGCCGCTCGGACTTGCGTTCAACGTCGCGACCGCGCTGAAGGTCGCAGAGATGGCCGACGTCGAGACCATCGGGTGATGGGTCCCGAGCGGGGAGTCGTCAGCGCCTACTGCGCGTCGACGGCGTCCAGCGCGGTGCGGTCCTCGTCGGTCAGCGACAGGTCGGCGGCCGCGACGTTAGATTCGAGGTGGTCGACGCTCGACGTGCCGGGGATCGGCAGCGTCACGTCGGAGTGGTCGAGCAGCCACGCCAGCGCGACCTGCTGGGGCGTCGCGTCGCGCCGGGCGGCGACCTCCGCTAAGGTCTCGGCCGACTCGCCCTCTTCGACCGCGTACATCGGTCCCCACGGGATGAACCCCACGTCGTTCTCCTCACAGGCGCGCAACACGTCCTCGTCGTCGCGGTGGCCGACGTTGTACCGGTTCTGGACCGTGGCGACGTCGACGATCTCCATCGCGGTCTCCAACTGCTCGACGGTGACGTTCGAGAGGCCGACGTGGGCGATCTGGCCGGCGTCTTTCATCTCCGCGAACGCGTGGACCGACTCCTCGAAGTCGGTGTCCGGATCGGGGCGGTGGTACTGGTAGAGGTCGATCTCGTCGGTTCCGAGCCGATCGAGGCTACACAGGACTTGGTTCTTCAGGAAGTCCGGGTCGCCGTGGGGGAGCCAGTCGCCTTCGCGGTTGCGGAGTAGGCCGGCCTTCGAGGCGACGACGGCGTCGTCGGGGTCGCCGAGCGCCTCGCCGATGAGGCGCTCCGAGACGCCGGGCCCGTAGGAGTCGGCGGTGTCGACGAAGTCGACGCCGAGGTCCACGGCCCGTCGGAGGACCTCCTTCGCCTCGTCCTCGTCGCCGGGAGTCCCGATGATGTCCTCGCCCGTGATCCGCATCGCGCCGAAGCCGAGGCGGTCGACGGTCAGCTCGCCGCCGATGTCGAACGTCTCGCTCCTGCCGCTGGTGTCTGAAGCCATGATCGGCGGAACACTCGCCACGCGGAAAGTCGTGGGGATGGCGGAAGGAGACGCGTTCCGAAGACGGTCCCCGTCGACGCGGCCCTCGCTCGCCCGTGTTGCGTCCGTCGCTACGCATAAACCGCCCCCGCGCGATCGTGACGTATGGACGCCGAGCGCGAGGTACTCGACGTGTTGGCGCGGAACGCCCGCGAGGACATCGACGACATCGCGGCCCAGACGGGCCTCGACGCGGCCGCGGTCGAGGCGGCGATCGAGTCGCTGGAGACGGACGGCGTCGTCCACGGCTATCAGGCCGTCGTCGACTGGGACCGCGTCGACGAGGGAAAGATCCGCGCGGTCGTCGAGATCAACGTCGAACTCGACCGCGAGACGGGGTACGAGCAGGTGGCCGACCGGATCGCGAAGTTCCCCGCGGTCGACGCCTTACACCTCGTCTCGGGCGACTACGACTTCGCCGTCGAGGTGCTCGGCGAGAACATGCAGGACGTCTCCGAGTTCATCTCCGAGCAGGTCGCGCCCATGCCGGCGGTCACCCAGACGGTGACCCATTACATCATGGAGACGTACAAGGACGGCGGGATCCGGTTCGAGGACGGCGACGACGACGACCGCCTCTCCGTGTCGCCATGAGGCTCTCCGACCGCGCGCGCACCCTCCCGGAGTCGGGGATTCGAAAGTTCTTCGAACTCGCGGAGGCGCGCGACGACGTGATCTCCTTGGGCGTCGGCGAGCCGGACTTCTCCGCGCCGTGGACCGCCCGCACGGCCGCGATCGACTCGCTGGAGCGCGGCAAGACCTCCTACACCGCGAACCGCGGGATGGCCGCGCTCCGCGAGCGGATCGCCGACCACCACGGCCGCTACGACCAGTCGTACGACCCGGGCGAGGAGATCCTCGTCACGACCGGCGCGAGCGAGGCGGTCGATCTGGCCTTCCGGGCCTTGGTCGACCCCGGCGACACGGTCGCGGTCCACGAGCCGACGTACATCTCGTACGGCCCGGGGATCGAACTCGCGGGCGGCGAGCAGCTGACGGTCCCGACGCGGGCCGAAGACGACTTCGCGCTGACGCGGTCGGCGCTCGAAGCGGCGGGCGCGGCCGAGGCCGATCTCCTCGTGCTCTGTTACCCGAACAATCCCACGGGCGCGACGATGACCGACGAGCAGCTGGCGGAGGTCGCCGCGTTCTGCCGCGACAACGACCTCCGGGTGGTCGCCGACGAGATATACGCCGCGCTCACCTACGGCGGCGACCACGCCTCGATCGCCACTCAGCCGGGGATGCGCGAGCGCACGGTCGTCGTCAACGGCTTCTCGAAGGCGTACGCGATGACGGGGCTGCGGCTGGGGTACGCCTTGGGGCCCGCCGAGGCCATCGACGCGATGAACCGGATCCACCAGTACACGATGCTGTCGGCACCGACGACGCCGCAGTACGCCGCGATCGAAGCGCTCGACCGGTGCGACGACGAGGTGGCGGAGATGGTCGACGAGTACGACCGCCGCCGGCGGCTGGTCGTCTCGCGGTTCAACGAGATGGGGCTCGACACGTTCGAGCCGGGCGGCGCGTTCTACGCGTTCCCCGACTGCGGCGGCGACGACGAGGCGTTCGCCGAGGAGCTACTGGAGGCGCAGGGCGTCGCGGTCGTCCCCGGCTCCGTCTTCGGTGAGGGCGGATCGGGCCACCTCCGCGTGTCGTACGCGACCTCGATGCGCGAGCTGAAGGAGGCGACCGACCGCATCGTGGCGTTCGTCGAGGGGCGGGACTGACGGCACCCGAATGCCGACGGTCCGGCGAGACGGCGCGAGCGCCCGCTATCACCGGTGATTTTCGGGAACGAATCTCTTTCCGACGCGAGAGCGCCCGTGACCTCATGGAGAGCGAATCGCGCGTCGAGGTCCTCTACGTCAACGACGAAGACCAGCTCCGCGAGCTGGTCGCCACGCAGCTGCGCGACGAGAGCGACCGTATCCGCGTCAGCACGGCGGACTCGGCCGCGAGCGGTTCCCGGCGGTTGGCGAACGGAGCGATCGACTGCGTACTCTGTGATCATCACATGCCGGGGGAGACGGGGTTAGACTTCCTGAAACGGGTCCGCGAGGACCGCCCTGACCTCCCGTTCATCCTCTTCACGAGGACCGGAGACGAGGCGGTCGCGAGCGAGAGCATCGAGGCCGGCGTCACCGACTACATCATTCAGGAGGCCATCGAGAACCAAGCGCCGCTGCTGGCGCGGAAGATCATCACCTACGTCGAACACCATCGCACGAAACGGGAGGTCGACCGACGGAACGGGCGACTCCGCGAGATCGCCGCCGTGACGGACCAAGTCTGGTGGGTGTTCTCACCGACGTGGGACGAACTGGGCTTCATCAACGACGGCCACGAGGCGATATTCGGACAGCCGGTGGCGGAGCTCCGCGACGACCCGACCTCGTTTCTCGAACGGATACACGACGACGACGCGGACCGCGTGCGGCAGGCGATGGAAGCTGTGTCGGCGGGCGACCCGCAGGTCGTTCAGTACAGGGTCGCGAAGTCCGACGGGATCCGGCTCTGGGTCGAGTCGCGGTGTACTCCCGTCACCGACGAGAGCGGCACGGTCACCTCGCTCGTCGGGCTGACGCGCGATATCACGGACCGGAAGCTGTACCAGCGGGAGCTGACCGAGACGGTCGACCAGCTGGAGGAGTTCACCGCGACCGTGTCTCACGACCTGCGGAATCCGATCAACGTCGCGGCCGGGAACATCCGACTCGCGGCCGCGGAGGGAGAGAGCGAGCCGCTCGACACGGCGTTCGACGCGATCGAGCGGATGGACGCGCTCATCGAGGAACTCCTGACGCTCGCGAAGGAGGGGAAGACGGTCGGCGAACGGCGTCCGGTACCGTTCGAGGGGGTCGTCGCACGGAGCTTCGAGAACGTCCGCGCGCCGGAGACGACGCTCCGGGTCACCGGGAGCGTGGAACTCTCGTGTGACCCGGCCCGGCTCACGGAGGCGTTCGAGAACCTCGTCCGCAACGCCGTCGAACACGGCCGCAGCGACGTGACTATCACGGCCGGGGTGTTCCCCGACGAGAGCGGCCTGTACATCGAAGACGACGGTCCCGGGATCCCGCCCGAAGCGCGCGACCGCACCTTCGAGAAGGGCCACACGACCCGGAAAGACGGCAGCGGGTTCGGGCTGGCGATCGTCGAACGCATCGTCAACGCCCACGGCTGGGACGTTCGGATCGCCGACGGTGAGACGGGAGGTGCCCGCTTCGAGGTCGTGTTCTGACCCGGGACGGGGAAACGACCCGGCCAGAGGATCCAACGACTCGGTGAACGGGTGAGTCGGCCGGCAGAGTAAACGATAAACAAAATCCGAATTTCCGATCGTTTGCGAACGATTATCACGTTCGATCGTTCTCCTCCGCGCATGGAGTTCCAGCTAACGGACGAGCAGAAGCAGCTACGCGAGGAGGTACGGAAGTTCGCCGAGGAGGAGATCCGACCGGTCGCCACGGAGTACGACGTCGAAGAGGAGTACCCGCACGAGATCATGGACAAGGCCGCCGACATGGGACTGTTAGCGCCGCACGTCCCGGTCGAGTACGGCGGTATCGGCTACTCGTCGCTGGAGAACGCGATCTTGACCGAGGAGCTGTTCGCGGCCGACCCGGGGATCGGCCTGTGTATCTCCAGCGCCGGGTTCGGCGCGGAGGCGCTGATGGAGTTCGGCACGGACGGACAGAAGGAGCGCGTCCTGCCCGAAGTGACCGCCGGCGACGCGGTGATGGGATCGGCCATCTCGGAGCCGCAGGCGGGTTCGGACGTGACCTCGGTCGCGACCCGGGCCGAGAAGGACGGCGACGAGTGGGTGATAAACGGCTCGAAGATGTGGATCACGAACGGTACCGTCGCCGACTACTTCGTCGTCGTCTGCGAGACGGACCCCGAGATCGAGGACCGCTACTCGGGCTACTCGCAGATACTCGTCGAGGGCGACCGCGACGGGCTCACCACCGACAAGATAACCGGCAAGCTCGGGATCCGCGCGAGCGACACCGCGGAGCTGCGCTTCGACGACGTGCGGGTGCCGGAGGAGAACCTGATCGGCCAGCGCGGGATGGGCTTTCTCCAACTCATGCAGTTCTTCGACGAGACCCGGACCGCCGTGGCGGCGCAGGGGGTCGGGATCGCCCGCGGCGCGGCCGAGCGCGCGCTGGAGTACGCGGAGGAGCGCGAGCAGTTCGACCGCCCAATCTCCGACTTTCAGGCGATCAAACACAAGCTCGCGGAGATGCACACGAACACGGAGGCCGCCCGCTGGCTCACCTACCGCTCCGCGTGGGCGGTCGACAACGAGGCCGGCGACCTGACGGCGCTCGCGTCGATGGCCAAGGAGTTCGCCTCCCGGACCGCGGTCGAGGTCGCCGACGAGGCGGTCCAGGTCCACGGGGGCGCGGGCTTCGTCAACGACCACGACGTCGAGCGCCTCTACCGCGACGCGAAGATCACCCAGATCTACGAGGGAACCACCGAGATACAGAAGAACATCGTCGCCCGGGAGCTGCTCGACGAGGGAGTCTGAGGACCGAACCGGACCGACACCCCGAGCGAAATCGGTACGTAGAAGCTACGGGCGGACGTACGATCCCGGCATGAGCGACGACGCGGACGCCGAGGCGGGCAGCGGGACCGTTCGGGTCGGCGGCGAGAACGTTCATGCCGGCGACGAGGCGGGCCCGGAGGAGCGTCTCAAGCGCCAGCGCGACGACCTGCGACTGTTGAATCAGGTGATGCGTCACGATATCCGTAACGACCTCCAGCTCGTCGGCGCGTACGCCGAACTGCTCGACGACCACGTCGACGAGGAAGGGAAGGAGTATCTTGAGGTGATAAAACGGAACACCCAGAGCGCCGTCTCGCTCACCACGACCGTCCGCGACCTCGCGGAGGTGATGCTCCGGGACGACGCCGAGCCGAGCGGCGTCTCGCTCGATCACGTCCTCTCACAGCAGGTCGAGGAGGTCCGGTCGGCGTACTCGGAGGCCGTCTTCACGGTCGAAGGGTCGTTCCCCGCCGCTGAGGTGGTCGGCGACGAGATGCTGAGCTCCGTGTTCCGGAACCTGCTGCGGAACGCGGTCCAGCACAACGACGAGACCCCGCCGACGGTGACGGTGTCGGCGACCGCCGAGAAGGCCGACGGCGTCGCGGAGGTGCGGATCGCGGACAATGGGCCGGGGATCCCCGAAGATCAGCGCGACGAGGTGTTCGGGAAAGGCGAGAAGGGACTCGACAGCCCGGGGGCGGGGATCGGCCTGTACCTGGTCCGGTCGCTGGTCGAGATATACGACGGCGACGTGTGGATCGAGGACAACGAACCGAAGGGAACGGTGTTCGTCGTCAGGCTACCGCTCTGTGACGGGTAGCAATCACCAGACTCGACGGTGATCGATGATGGAATTGGTGAATCAGATCGGCGGTTGTGTGATGTTTAAATAATCGCCGGCAGCGGTGGCGATCGTATATAAAGGACAACGCGGTGGCGCGCGCCTCCGAGGCCGCATCGCGGCCGAGGAGCGTCGCGCGAGGGAGTCGGCGGCGACCAACGGGAGCCGCCGACGAGGTTGGGGAGGCGTGAGGTGCGGTTGCTGTGCGGTCGGGTGGGACTCGAAGGGGCAGCCGCGAGGGCGAAGCACGGCGAAGCAAGGACCGCAAGGAGCGAACGGAGTGAGCGACTGAGGACCACAGCGAGCCGCGCGAGTCCTCGCGGCTGGGGCTTCGGTGGTCTCGGTCGCGTTCTCGGTGGTAGCGACGTACGGCCGAGCAACTGAGGCTTCGGAGGTGCTCACCGCAGAGCTACTGAGAATGATTTAGAAGTGAGCGGCCGGAGATTCAGAGGTCTTCTTTTCGTCGTCGATCGCCTATATATCGTTGATACCAGTGCCCGAGATCCTTTTATAAACAACGTCTCCCGATACGTGCGGCGAACCGAGCTATTCGTCGTCGTACTCCATCGCGACCGAGTTGATACAGAACCGCTTCCCGGTCGGCTCCGGCCCGTCGTCGAACACGTGGCCGAGGTGGGAGTCGCAGTTCGCACACCGGACCTCGGTGCGGGACATTCCGTGGCTGGTGTCGACCGTCGTCGTCACCGACTCCTCCTCGGCGGCGTAGAACGCGGGCCAGCCGCAACCGGACTCGTACTTCGTCTCGGCCTCGAAGAGGACGGTCCCGCAGGCCCGACAGCGGTACTCCCCGTCGTCGGGGTGGTGGTCGACGTACTCGCCCGAGAACTTCGCCTCCGTGCCGCTCTCGCGTAACACGCGGTACTCCTCGTCGGTGAGCCGCTCGCGCCACTCCTCGTCGGTCAGTTCCTTCGGGTCGGCGTCCGCGGCCGAATCGCTCGTCTCGCTCATACCACCGATACGCGCCCCACGGGCAAGGGGGTTGCGGCGGTCGGCGTCGCAAGGGGTATGCGGGTCGCGGCCGACGCTCGATCCATGACTCGGGAAGTGACACACGAGGAGGACGGGCCGGCGATACTCGACGAATCGGATATGGGAGACGACGGAAAGATCTACGTCTGTCGGTGCGGTCTCTCGGACTCGAAGCCGCTCTGTGACGGCTCGCACAACGCGACCGCGGACGAGGAAGCGGGCGTCGTGTACAAGTACGAAGGCGACGACGCCGACGGCGAGCGCCGCGAGGTCGGCGAGAAAGCAGACGACGAGAGGTGAGCTACGGGGCGGACGTTCGGACGGTGCTCCGGTGTTTGTGTTTTGAACGCCCTGCGGGACACAGGGGGCGCACCGACCGCCGACTCGGACGCTGTCCGAGTGTACTGTCAACAAGCATCATATTCGTAGCGCTCGGACGGACGGTATGGACTGGAGCGAAACCGTCTCGCGGAGTCGGCGAGCGGCGACGCGGAGGGCGTTCCGACGCCGTGTCGAGGAACAGGCGCGATCGCTTCGGGCCACGCTCAAGACCGGGGAGTTCGAAGGAGGGTTTCGACTCGGCCTTGAGCTCGAGGGCTACGCCGTGGACGGCGACGGCCGGCTCGCGGCTGCCCCCGAAGCGGCGGTTTCGTCGGTCTGCGAACCCGAGCTCGGTCGACACAACGCCGAGATCAACACTCCGGTAACGGGGTTCGACGCCGCCGGAGTCGTCCGACAGGCGGACGAACTGACCGAACGGATCACGGCCGTCCGAGAGGCGTTCGCGGCCCGCGACAGGCGGTTCGTCACGGACGGGATCTGGGTTATCGGCCCGTCGGAGGGAGCGGTAGCGTACCTGTCTGCCACCGAGACGAAGTGCGGGACGGAGGTCCCGGCGAACCTCTCCCCGGAGGCGCGGTACTACGCGCTAGACGCCGACATCACTGCTGACGGTCCGGTGGAGTTGGATCTCCCCGGCTGTCGGCGGGCGTTCCAGAGCATCCTCGTCGAGTCGCTGGCGGCTTCGATACAGGTCCACCTCCAGCCGCCGACCAGCGAGTACGCGCGGTACTTCAACGCGGCACTACGGACGGTCGGACCGGTGGTCGCCTTGGCGGCGAACGCCCCGTTTCTCCCGCCGGAACTGTACACTGACGCCGACGCGGAGACGGTCATGACCGCCGGAGTCGAACTTCGGATTCCCGTGTTCGAGTCGATGAACGTCCGCAGTCCGGGGAAAGTCCGATTCCCTCGCGATATCGAGGCACCGACCGACGCCGTCGATCGGATCGTCGATGACCGGCTCTGTGCGCCGCACCTTCGCGAGTGGCTCGCGGACGCTCCTCGCGGCGGGTTCGAGGCCGACCACTGGGAGTTCCTCCACAAGCAGGGGACCTGCTGGCGTTGGGTCCGCCCCGTGTTCGGCCCCGAGGGACCACGGATCGAATACCGACCGCTCGCGGCCCAGCCGACCGCGGCCGACGTCGTCGGACTCCAGTTGCTGGTCGCCGGTCTGATACACGGGGCCGTCACTACCGATCACCCGCTGATCGGCCTCCCGTGGCGTGCCGCTCGCGAATCGCTGTATGCCGCGAGCCGAGACGGGTTCGAGGCGGACCTCGCGTGGGTCACCCGTGACGGTGAGCGAACCGACGATCCGGCGGCGGTCTATCCGGACCTGTTCGCCCTCGCCCGCGTCGGACTCCGCGACCGCGGGCTGGCCGCCGCCCGGATCGATTCCCTCCTCGATCCGATCGAGCGCCGCTGGACGACGCGGACGACTCCGGCGACGTGGAAGCGGGATCGGGTCAGGGCGCGGCTCGATTCCGGTGACGACCTTGCGACCGCCGTCACCGGAATGCAGCGCGAGTACATTCGGCGGGCGGAGACGGGAGAGCCGTTCGCAGACTGGATCGAGTGAGCGCGTCGCGCGCTACGGCCCGCTCGAAACCGCGATGACAGGGAAAACGACCGTCAGCGACGGGTCGACGCGGTTCACAGCACGCCCATCTCGCCGAGCCGCTCGGGGAGGTAGGTGTCGGTGACGAAGTCGAGACCGCGGCTCGCCAGCGACTGCTGTTCGGACTTCTTCCCGATGTCGAGCTGGAGCTCGATCTGCTCTTTCCAGTAGTCGGTCTGGAAGCGCGGGTCCTCCAACTCCGATTCGAGCGCGTTGATGTCGGAGTCGGCGAGGGGATCGCTGGGCAGGTCGTACTCCACGATGTCCTCCGGCTGGATCCCGATGAACCGCGCCTCGGGCGTCGCGAGGTACTTCGAGAGGTGCGCGGACTTGATCGAGCCGTACGCGACGGAGCCGTAGATGCGGTACGACCACGGGTCGCCGTCTGTGAACACCACCACGGGGAGGTCGAGCTCGTCGCGGAACCGTTTCGTCAGCCGGCGCGTGGCGCGGGCGGGCTGGCCGCCGAGGTGGACGACCAAGGCGTCGTGTTCCTCGTCGAACCCGTTCTCGACGAGCCGGTCACGCATCCCGCCGGTCTCGACGCAGAGGACGAACTCGGCGTCGTTGTCGAGGAACTCGATGGTGTCCGGGTTGTTCGGGATCTGGTAGCCGCCCTGCCCCACGTCGAGCTGACAGTGGATCTCGCGGTCGCCGCGGTTCGTCTGCTCGCGGAGCTCCAGCGGTCCCATCACCTTCGCGCCGGACTCCTCGGGCCGCATGTGGAAGTCCTCGCGGGTGACGCCCGTGACGATCTCCAGATCCTCCACGAGGTCGTTCGACTCGTCCTGCGATTTGAACTGCGCCTCGTCGTTGTCCCACGACTCGGAGAGGTAGTACAGCTCACGCAGCGTGGACGAGCGGTCGTCGTCGAGCTGGTCCGCGAGGAACTCGATCGTGTACGCCGCCTTCAACAGCTTGCGCGCGCCCCGCACCGAGTTGGCGCTACGCGTCGAGGTGCGATCGCCGTACGTCCAGACGCCGCTCTCCTCGTCGTACTCGATGTTGCTCTTCGTCCGCGTGGGAAGGGTCATCTCGGGGATCTTCCCGGCCGCGAACTGGTCGTAGAAGTCCGCGGCTAGGTCGATCAGCTCGTCTCGTGCGTCGCTTTCGGTCGTCATTTATGCGTTCACCGTCAGTTTCTCCGTCTCCACGCCGCCGACGCTGACCTCGAAGTCGGCGTCGCCGTCGACCGCGTACGTCAGTTCCCGCTCGTCGCCCGAGGGAACCTCGGGCTTCCACTGGACGAACCACTCGCCGTCCATGTCCACGGCCGTCCCGTCCGAGAGGTCGCTCGGCTCCGTCGAGACGATGTCCGTGATCTCAAGCTCCTCGTTCACGTCGGAGTGGTTCTCGACGACCAGCGTCACCGTCTCGCCGTTCACCTCGCGTTCGACGCTGACGTTGTTCATGATCCGCGCCAGCGCACCGTCGATGTCGGGGCGCGAGCGGCCCGTCACCTCCGAGACCTTGTCGGCCATCTCCGGGAGGATCCGGCCGAGCACGTCCTGTTTCTCACGGCGCTGTTGCATCGAGCGCCGCTTGTTGAGGAACGACTTCAGCTCGCGGGCCGCCTCGCGCACCGCCAGTTCGATCTCGTCTTCGATCGCGGGGACGTTCGCGAGCGCGTCCTTCGACTCGCTCGTGAACGGGACGTTGGTGGAGGCGACGTGGATCGAGATGACGGCCGGCCCGTTCGGCATCCCGGAGCCGCCGGGCTGGTCCAGCCCGTAGTTGCGCCAGCCGATCGACTTTATCACGTCCGTCGTCGCGCACGCGCCGCGCTGGTAGACGAGCGGGACGCGGTTCGCGAACCGCAGCAGCTCGACCGACCCCTCCGCCGGAATCTCGCCGCCGTAGGCGATCCCGGCCTCGACGATGAACGGGTCGCCGCCGTGGACCTCGGCGTCGCGGGTCGCGGCCGCGTAGAAGTCCGCGTCGTACTCCTTTCGCAGCCCCGCCTCGACCAGCTCCGCCGTGATCGGCGCGAGGCAGTCGGTCGGCGGCGCGAGGATGTCCGTCGTCCGCATCGCCTCCAGCAGGTCGGCGGCCGCGTCGCGACTTCCCGCGATCGCTTTCACCTTCGGCGGGTCGTCCGGGACCGTCCGCGCCCGCGACCAGAACGCCTCGACGACGTTCTCGCGGGCCGTCTCGCCGAACGTCGCGTCGCGCTGCTCGGCGACGAACGACGCCGCGTCCGCGACGAGCCGTTCGAGGTCGTCGAGCGTGACCCGGAACGCGTCGCCGTCGAGGTTCCCGAACCGGCGGGCCAGCGCCTCGGCCATCGCCTGAACCGCGGCGTCGTCCTTCCGGGTCGACGTCGCGTCGTCGACCAGGGCGTAGACGTCGGGGACGAGCGGGGATTCCGGGGCGTCGCTACCGTCGCCGTCGTCGTTCTTGCCGGACGCATTGGCGTTCTCGCCGTCACCTTCGCCGCCGGCTCCCGTGATCGCCCGCCACGCGGCGTCGACCGCGTTCTCGCGGACGGTCCCGCCGAACGTCTTGCCCGTGTCGCCTTCGACCGTCTCGGCGACCTCGTCGACGATCGCCGCGAGTTCGGAGCGGGCGAGCCGGTCGTTATTCGACACGGTCTCGGCGACGCCCTCCGCGAAGGCGGTCGTCGCGTCCTTGCCCTTGTTGGCGACCGCGTCCGCGACCGCGCTCGCGAGGTCGCGGTCGTCGTGGGCGCGCGGCGGCGACCACGACAGCTCTCGGCCGTAGTACACGTCGCGGAAGTTGTCGATGACGCTGTCTGCGGTCTTCTTGCCGACCCGCGTGAACTCCTCCTGTAAGAATCCGGAGACGGAGTACGACTCGGTCGCCTCCAGCATCTTGATCAGCGACCCCAGTTCGACGCCGTGGGGATGCGGCCGAATCTCGTGAGTCTCCGCGGGCAACTCGTCCGTCGCGCGCTCGAACTTCAGCGGCTCGTCGAGCCCCGGCTCGCGCAGTTCGAGCCGCGCGTGGGGATTGACGACCGCGGTGTGTTTCACGTAGTCGTGGAGCTGCTGGCGGGCGCGCATGTTCGCCTCCATCTCCAGTTCGATCCGCGTGCCGTGCGGGCGGTCCCACGTCGTCTCCCTGTCCGCCTGAATCTCCGGCTCGTTCGTGTCCGTGTCGATGATGAGCTCGAAGTACTGCGCCCGCGACTGCCCCTTCGGCCGCGAGGTGATCTTCGCCGGCTGGCCGGAGGTCAGCTGGGAGTAGAGCACGGCCGCCGAGATCCCGATCCCCTGTTGCCCTCTCGACTGCTCGCGGGCGTGGAACCGGCTGCCGTAGAGGAGCTTCCCGAACACTTTCGGGAGCTGTTCTTTGGTGATGCCCGGCCCGTTGTCCTCGATGACGAGCCGGTAGTAGTCGCCCACCTCCTCGATCTCGATGTAGATGTCGGGGAGGACGCCGGCCTCCTCGGTCGCGTCGAGGGCGTTGTCGACCGCCTCCTTGACGGCGGTGACGAGCCCGCGAGCGCCCGAGTCGAACCCGAGCATGTGTTTGTTCTTCTCGAAGAACTCGGCGATGGAGATCTCGCGCTGGCCCTCGGCCAGCTCCTCCGCGATCCCCTCCTCGTCGCCGATCGTCGACTGGAAGGACGTCATTCGGTGTCCGTCCCTTCCACCGAGGCACCTAAAAACGCACCGGCGGCGAGGTGAAAGTGGATATCGGCGTCAGACGGCGTCTCGTCGCCCTGTCCGGGAACGTGTCGCACGCGGCGGCGACCTCCGATCCGGCCGACAGGTTTCTCACCGTGACGCCCCACCGTACGGACATGACCGACTGGACGGCCGACGACATGCCGCGACTGGACGGGAAGACGGTGGTCGTCACCGGCGCGAACAGCGGGCTCGGCTTCGAAGGAACCCGCGCGTTCGCCGCGCGCGGCGCGACCGTCGTGATGGCGTGTCGCAGCGTCGAGCGCGCGGAGGACGCCGCGAGCGAGATCCGCGCCGACGCGGGCGGCGAGGTCGACGGCGAACTCGACGTACGCGAGTGCGACCTCGCCTCCCTCGACTCCGTGGCGTCGTTCGCCGAGGGGCTCGCCGCCGACTACGACGCGGTCGACGTCCTCTGTAACAACGCGGGCGTGATGGCGATTCCCCGCGGCGAGACCGAGGACGGCTTCGAGACGCAGTTCGGCGTCAACCACCTCGGCCACTTCGCGCTCACCGGCCGCCTGTTCCCGCTCCTCGACGCGGCCGAGGGAGTCGGGGGCGACGCGCGCGTCGTCACCCAGTCGTCCGGCGCTCACGAGCAGGGCGAGATGGACTTCACCGACCTCAACTGGGAGCGGTCGTACGGAAAATGGAAGGCGTACGGGCGCAGCAAGCTGTCGAACCTGCTTTTCGCCTACGAGCTCCAGCGGCGTCTCGACGCGTTCGAGGACGTAAGCGGCGTTCGCAGCGTCGCCTGCCACCCCGGCTACACCGACACGAACCTCCAGATGCGGACCGCCGCGGAGAGCGGGAACCCCCTGATGAAGGTCGGGATGAAGGCCGCGAACGCCGTCCTCGGACAGGAGCCGGAGGTCGGCGTCGAACCCATGCTGTACGCGGCGACGGCCGACGTCGACGGCGGCGCGTACGTCGAGCCGGGCGGCCTGATGAACATGCGCGGGCACCCGACGGTCGGCCGCTCGAACGACGCCTCCTACGACCGCGCGGACGCCCGGCGGCTCTGGGAGTATTCGACCGAAGCGACCGGCGTCGAGTTCCCGGTCTGAGTCGCCGTCGACTCGGTCCGCGGGTCAGTGGAGCGTCCCCTCGCGGACGTGCGCGTCGTGCGCGAACAGCGCGTACCCCACGTCGACGGCGCGGTGGCCGGTCTCGGCGGCGATCTCGCGGATCGGCCCGATCATCGCGACGTAGTCGGCGGCGTCGAACGACTCCTTGCGCCCGTCGAGGTAGCCCAATCGTTCGAGCGAGGCCCAGACGCGGGTGTCGACGACCGCGTGGCGGTCGCCGTCGAGCGCGGCCAGCACGCACGACGCGGTCGGCGCTTTGAACCCGGCGAGTCCCGTTATCAGGTGGATCGACGAGAAGTCGCCGTCGACCGCGCGAGCGTTTCGGGTCACCTCCCGGCACCGCGCCTCGGGATTCTTCTCGACGTGGTAGGCGCTCCGCGTCGACGACTCGTAGGCGATCTCGTACAACTGGTCCCGAGTCAGATGTCCCTGCGACCGGTACGTCTCGCCGAACTCGTCGAGCCGCTCGGGGAGGACGCCCTGCGTCTCGGCGTATCGGTCGAGGTTCTCGTCGACGAACGCGTCGAGGTCGTCCGAGACCGCGCGAGCGTCGTCATCGTCCGGGACCGCATGCGCATCGTCAACATCTGAGACTGCGCGAGTGTCGTCACTCACCATGGGGGACGCTCACCGTTCGGCGACCAAAACGGCGGCGGGGTCGCTCAGGGAATGAATATACGCGGAACGCGTTTCGAGAGCTATCCGAGTCAGCCGGTAGCGGATACCGCCGGACGGGTTACAGCCGAGTGAGGTTCGTCGCGCGCGGACCCTTGTCCGCCTCCTCGATCTCGAACTCTACCTCCTGTCCCTCCTCGAGGTCCGGGCCGCCGACGTCTTCCATGTGGAAGAACACGTCCTCGTCAGCGTCGTCAGTCTCGATGAATCCGTAGCCGCCGGTGTCGTTGAAGAAGTCGACCTTGCCTGTCGCCATCGCACCTCAACGATCTCCCGACGTGGTCATAAGTGTTGCGTGCGCCACGTACGGCGGGAAAACGCGGGTAAAAATCGGCCGATAGCCCCGTTCAGTTTTGATTCCAAATTTCGTCCCGCCGCTGACTTTGCTTCCGAATGGGAAAACGCACTAAGGGAGTACCCCGTAGTACCAACCAAGATGAGCACCAGAACCACCCGCCTCGACATCACGGGGATGAGCTGCGCCAACTGCTCGGCGACGGTCGGCGACGCCGTGGAGTCGCTCGACGGGGTATCGCGGGCGGACGCGAACTACGCCACCGACGAGGCGAGCGTCGAGTACGACTCGGAGCGGACCTCGCTCGCCGCGATCTACGAGGCGATCGAGGACGCGGGCTACGGCGCGGTCTCCGAGACGGTGACCGTGGCGATCACCGACATGAGCTGTGCGAACTGCGCGGACGCCAACCGCGACGCCCTCGAAGCCGTCGACGGGGTCGTCGACGCCGACGTGAACTACGCCACCGACGAGGCGCGGGTGCGGTACAACCCCGCCGAGACCTCGCTCTCGGCGCTGTACGACGCCGTCGAGGACGCGGGGTACTCGCCGGTCCGCGAGGACGGCAGCGGTGGCGACGGCGAGGACGCCAACGGTGAGGGGACCGACGGCACTGGCAGAGACGGATCCGGCGAGAGCGCGCGCGACGCGGCCCGGAACGCCGAGATTCGCAAGCAGCGCCGGCTGACGCTGTTCGGGGCCGCCTTATCAGCGCCGCTGCTCTTCTTCCTCGTCGACGCCCTCCTGCTCGGGGGCGCGGTCGTTCCGGACCGGGTCTTCGGCGTCGGAATCCACTGGGTCGCGTTCGCGCTCGCGACGCCGGTCCAGGTCGTGCTCGGCCGTCCGTTCTACGTGAACTCCTACAAGGCGCTCGTCACGAACGGACGCGCCAACATGGACGTGCTGATCGCTCTGGGCTCGACGACGGCGTACGTCTACTCCGTCGCCGTCCTCCTCGATCTGATCGCCGGGAGCGTCTACTTCGACACGGCCGCGCTCATCCTCGTCTTCATCACGCTCGGCAACTACCTCGAAGCCCGTTCGAAGGGGCAGGCCGGCGAGGCGCTCCGGAAGCTGTTGGAGATGGAGGCAGACACCGCCACCCTCGTCGACGAGGACGGCACCGAGGAGGAGGTCCCGATCGACGAGGTCGCGGTCGGCGACCGCATGAAGGTCCGGCCGGGCGAGCGGATCCCGACCGACGGCGTCGTCGTCGAGGGGCAGTCCGCCGTCGACGAGTCGATGGTCACGGGCGAGTCCGTCCCCGTCGAGAAGACCGAGGGCGACGAGGTCGTCGGGTCGACCATCAACGAGAACGGGCTCCTCGTCGTCGAGGCGACGAAGGTCGGCGCGGACACCGCCCTCCAGCAGATCGTCCGGACGGTGAAGGAGGCCCAGTCGCGCCAGCCCGACATCCAGAACCTCGCGGACCGCATCTCCGCGTACTTCGTGCCGGCGGTCATCGCGAACGCCCTGCTGTGGGGGGTGGTCTGGTTCGCCTTCCCCGAGACGCTCGCGGCGTTCGTCGACCGGCTCCCGCTGTGGGGGCAGGTCGCCGGCGGGCCCGCGCCGGTCGGCGGCACCGTCTCGGTGTTCGAGTTCGCGGTCGTCGTCTTCGCCTCCTCGGTCCTGATCGCGTGTCCCTGCGCGCTCGGCCTCGCGACCCCGGCCGCGACGATGGTCGGGACCACCATCGGGGCGCAGAACGGCGTCCTGTTCAAGGGCGGCGACGTCCTCGAACGCGCGAAGGACGTCGACACCGTCGTCTTCGACAAGACGGGGACGCTCACGAAAGGGGAGATGGAGCTGACGGACGCGGTCGCGCTCGGGACCAAGGGCGAGGCCGCCCCCGACGGCGGCGCGGTCGTCGAGGGCGGCAACGACGCGGCGGTCGACGGGCCGACGGCCGAAGACGAGGTGCTCCGGCTCGCCGCGAGCGCGGAGCGCGGCAGCGAACACCCCCTCGCTCGCGCCATCGTCGAGGGGGCCGAGGCGCGCGGTATCGGCCTCTCCGACCCCGAGTCGTTCGAGAACGTCCCCGGCCACGGGGTCAAGGCGACCGTCGACGGGGACGAGATACTCGTCGGTAACCGGAAGCTGCTGCGGGACGCGGGGATCGACCCCGAGCCAGCCGCGGAGACGATGGAACGGCTCGAACGCGAGGGGAAGACCGCGATGCTCGTCGCGCGAGTCCGCGCCGGAGCCGACGACGGTGAGCTCCTCGGCGTCGTCGCCGACGCCGACACGGTGAAGCCGAGCGCGACGGAGGCGGTGAGCCAGCTCCGCGACCGCGGCGTCGACGTGATGATGATCACCGGCGACAACGAGCGTACGGCCCGCGCGGTCGCCGAGCAGGTCGGCATCGACCCCGACGACGTCCGCGCCGGGGTCCTGCCCGAGGACAAGTCCGACGCGGTGGAGTCGATTCAGGCGGACGGCCGGAAGGCGATGATGGTCGGCGACGGCGTCAACGACGCCCCGGCGCTCGCGGTGGCGTACGTCGGCACCGCCATCGGCTCCGGGACCGACGTGGCCATCGAGGCGGCCGACGTGACGCTGATGCGCGACGACCCGCTCGACGTGGTGAAGGCGATCCGGGTCTCGGACGCGACGCTCCAGAAGATCAGACAGAACCTCGTGTGGGCGCTCGGCTACAACACCGCGATGATCCCGCTCGCGTCGCTCGGGCTGCTCCAGCCCGTCCTCGCGGCCGGCGCGATGGCGTTCTCGTCGGTGTCGGTGCTGACGAACAGTCTGCTGTTCCGGCGGTACGACCCCGACCGCGACTACGCGCTCCTCGGGTTCCTCCGACGCTGACCGCGCGCCGACCCTTCCTTTTCGGTCGCCGTCCCGAAGTCCCAAGACGGCCCGGCGCGTACGGCGGCGTATGTCGACCCTCCTCGTCGTCGGCGGCAGCGGCTTCATCGGACGCGACGTCTGTCGGTTCGCGGTCCGCGACGGACACGAGGTCCGCAGCGTGTCGCGGAGCGGTCGCCCCGACCTCGACGAGGAGTGGGTCGAGGCGGTCTCGTGGACGAGCGCCGACCTCTTCCGACCGAACGCGTGGCGCGACCGCCTCGACGGCGTCGACGCCGCGGTCCACTCGGTCGGAACGCTTACCGAGTCGCCGACGGAGGGCGTCACCTTCGAACGCGTCAACGGCGACGCGGGGATCCTCACGGCCTTGGAGGCCGAGCGCGCCGGCGTCGACACGTTCGTCTTCCTCTCCGCCGCCGCGAACCCGCCCGGCGTCCGAAACGCCTACCTGACGGCCAAGCGCCGCGCGGAGGCGTCCGTCGCCGACCTCGACCTCGACACCGTCGTCCTCCGGCCGGGACCGGTGTACGGAGAGGGGCAGCCACACCTCCCGGGCGTCGTCGACCGGGTCCTCCGGTTCGCCGCGAGCGCGCCGCCGATCGCGTCGCGGCTCGGCGAGTCGCGGCCGCTCGCGGTCGGCACCGTCGCGCGGGCGGCGTACCGCGCCGCGCTGGACCCGGGCGAGCGGCTGCTCGACGTCTCCGACATCCGCGATCTCGCCGGGTGAGACCGGAGAAAAAGCCGACTCCGACTCCGACTCAGCGCGCGCTGCGTTCCTTCGCCATCTCCAACGAGATGAAGAAGCCGAAGTACGCCGGGATCCCCGCGAGCATGAACATGTACAACACCCATTGCGGGGCCGTCGAGAAGGCGACGTTGTACAGCGCCGACGCGAGCCCCACCCACACGAGCGCGAACAGTAGGTCTTGGAGCATTCCGGTCCCGTTCTCGCTGAGCACGTGCCGGGCGCGGTCGGCGACGCTCCGGTCGGTCGGCTCCTCGTCCGGCGGCTCCGTGGCGTCCGAGTCGGGCATGAAGTGAGTGTGTGCGGAGGGGGTACGTCGGTGTTGCGGAATCGCGCGGCGTCGGCCGCGCGACGGAGCGGTTCATCGACCGTCTGGGCGGCCGCGCTTGTCGGGGGTCGGTCCCCGTCGAAGCGGTTCAGTCCTCTTCGAGGTAGTCGACGACGAGGACGGGGACGTGCGTCGAGCGCAGGGTGCGCTCCGTCACGCTGCCGAGCAGCGCGCGGCGCACGCCGGCGCGGCCGTGGCTCCCCATCACGATGAGGTCGATGTCGTTGTCCTCGGCGTAGTTGGCGATCACCTTGTGCGGTCGCCCGCCGGAGACGTGTTCGACGACGTCGACGCCGCGTTCGTCGCCGCGCTCGGCGACCACGCCCGTCGCCTCGTCGGCCTGATCTTTCAGCTCTCCCATCTCGTCGAACCGGCCCTGCTTGAGCCGGTCGACCTGTTCGGTTCCGAGACTGAAGTTCACCGAGTCGATGTCGACCACGTACAGCGCGTGGACCTCCGCGTCGTACTGCTCCGCGAGGTCGAGCGCGTGGTCGACGGCGGCCTCCGCGACGTCGCTACCGTCCGTGGGGACGAGGATGCGTTCGTACATTATCGCTCCTCCGTGGCTTCGTCGTCGTCAACTGCGCGGTCACCGTCGGCGGCCGCGTCGTCAACTGCGCGGCCGCCGTCAGTCGCCACGTCCTCGCCGCCGTCCGCGGCGACGACGTCCTCGGCGGTCTCCTGCTGTGCCATCGGCTCGGGGCTGTGACACTGCCGGACGATCCGCTTCGTCTCCAGCGACGGCTCGTCGGTCGCCATCGAGACGACGACGGTGACGACGAACACGACCGGGAGCGTAATGAGCGCCGAGCCGATGGCGGGCATCCACGTGGCGAGCCCGGCCGACAGCGGCGCTTCGAGCGAGCCGATGTACGTCGGGACGATCTGGTTGATCATCGGGATCGACCAGAGCGTCAGTCCGGTGGTCATGCCGGCGAGTGCGCCCTGCCGGTTGGCGTTCTCCCACCACATGCCGAGGAAGAACATCGGGAACAGGACGGAGCCGGCGAGCGAGAACGCGTACCCGACGAGCGCCGCGATCGACGACGCGGGGTTGAGCGCGGCCAGCGTGGTCAGCGCGCCCAGCGCGACGATCGAGAGGCGGCCGACGAGGATCTGCTGGCGCTGCGTCGCGTCCTCGTTGATGATGTTCGTGTAGATGTCGTGGCTGATCGCCGACGAACCGGCGATGAACAGCCCGGCGACCGTCGCGATGGCCGCGGCGATACCGCCCGCCGCGACGAAGCCGACGAACCACTCCGGCAGCTCCGACAGCTGCGCCGCAAGCACGACGATGACCTCGCTGGCCGCGCTCGTCATGCCGGGGTCGCCGTACGTCGCGCCGACGTTCTGCGAGTAGAGGTCCGTGCCGAACGCCGCGAACGCCGGGGCGCTCCAGTACAGGATACAGATGAAGAACAGGCCCCAGACGGTCGACCAGCGGGCTGTCCGTTCGCTTTCGACCGTGTAGAACCGGACGAGCACGTGCGGGAGCCCGCAGGTACCGACGATCAGCGAGAACGTCGTGGCGACCCACAGGTAGTAGCTCGACGAGGCGAACGGTTCGGAGAACTCGCTGCCGAGCTCGCTGATCAGCATCCCGTACTCGAGCTGCGGCAGTACCGTGGAGTAGCCGTTGGTGTAGCCGACGGCGAACAGCCCGAGGACGAACGCGAGGATGAGGATGGTGTACTGGACGGTCTGGTTCTTCGTGGCGCCCAGCATGCCGGACAGCGTCAGATAGCCGACGGTGACGACCATCATGGCGACGACCATCACCTGGTACCCGTCTAAGCCGGGGACGTATGCCCCGTAGTTACCGAAGATGTACAGGCCGACGAGCGCCATCCCCTTCGCCTGTCCGATGGCGTAGACGAACCCGATGAGGAACGTCGTCACCGCCGCGATGGCGCGCGCGGTGTCGGAGTTGAACCGGTCGCCGACGAAGTCCGGCGCGGTGTACTTCCCGAACCGGCGCAGCTGCGCCGCGAGGAAGATGAGCAGGATGAAGTATCCCGTCGTCCAGCCGACGACGAACACCAGCCCGTAGAAGCCGGCCAGCGCGATGGACGCCGCCATCCCGAGGTATGACGCCGCCGACATCCAATTCGCTCCGATCGCCATCCCGTTCTCGACGTTCCCGATGGAACGGCCGGCGACCCACATGTCGTCGGTGTCGGCCACGCGGAAGACGAATCCGATCATGAGGAACAGCCCCAGCATCCCGATCACCAGGAGCGACGGCACCAGCTTGAACGAGATGTCGAGTGCCTCCGGGAGGAGGTCGCTCTGTAGGATGACCCCCGTCATTCGTCGGACCCTCCGTCGGTCGCTGCGGCCTCGGCACGGCTCTCAGTCTTCGTGACCGTGGCGTGGTCGATGCCGTACTTCTCATCGAGCGCGTCCCGCTTTCGCGAGTACCAGAACGCGAGGATGAGCGCGCTCGTCGGCGCGCCGAACGCGACGAGGAAGTAGTGGAGCGGGAACCCGAGGATCGGCATCTGGGTCGTCATCGGGCCGGGCGCGAGCCGCGTCAGGGTCACCGGACCCCACACCGCGAGGACCCATACGGCGAACCCCGTCCAGACGATGCGGAGGTGATCGCGCATGTACGGCGTGCTCGGGTTCAGGATGTTCACTTCCGCCCCGAGGTAGTCGGTGTCGTTGTGCGTCTGTGCCGCACCGGTCGCGACGCCGCCGTCGGTGGCCGCGTCGTCAGTTGCGCGACCCCCATCGGTGGCCGCGTCGTCGGGTGCGCGGCCACCATCGGTCGCCGCGTCGTCTCGTTCGCGTGAGGTATTATCTGTCATGTTTTGGTGTGTGTTGTCGTTTTGTGTGGTATTTTCGTGATGTTTGTCGTCGTATCGCCCGTCGTGGTCGTGTCCGGAACGGATCGAAAACGGGCCGCCGAGCGCTACTCGGCGTCGGCCTTCTGCTGGATCTCCTCGACGATCTCGGGGTTCCGAAGCGTGCTCGTGTTCCCGAGTTCCTCGCCGTCAGCGATGTTCTCGAGCAGGCGACGCATGATCTTCCCGGAGCGCGTCTTCGGCAGGTCCGGAGTGAACACGACCTGCTCGGGCCGCGCGATCGGACCGATGGCGTCCTCGACGCCCGCGACGATCGCCTCGCGGAGCTCGTCGTCACCCTCGTAGCCGTCTTCGGTCGTCACGTAGGTGTAGACCGCCTCGCCTTTGATGTCGTGGTTCCCGCCGACGACGGCCGCCTCGGCGACGCCTTCGACGCCGACGATGGCGGACTCGATCTCCATCGTCCCCAGCCGGTGGCCGGAGACGTTGAGCACGTCGTCGACGCGGCCGAGGACGGTGATGTAGCCGTCGTCGTCGATCTTCGCGCCGTCCTCGGGGAAGTACACCCAGTCGTCGGGGTCGTCGCTGTCGGTGTCGGAGTACTCCGCCCAGTACTCCTCGATGTAGCGCTCGTCGTTGTTGTACAGCGTCCGGAGCATTCCCGGCCACGGCTTCTGTACCGTGAGGTAGCCGGCCTTCCCCGGCTCTACCTCGTCGCCGAGCGTGTCGAGGATCTGGACATCGAGCCCCGGCAGCGGCGGTCCGGCCGCGCCGGGTTTCATGTCCTTCACCCCGGGCAGCGTCGTCACCATCATCCCGCCGGTCTCGGTCTGCCACCACGTGTCGACGATCGGGCACTCCTTGTTCCCGATGTGCTGGTAGTACCACTTCCACGCGCGCGGGTTGATCGGCTCGCCGACCGTGCCGAGCAGCCGCAGCGAGGAGAGGTCGTGGCGGTCCGGGAACTTCTCGCCCCACTTCATGAACGCCCGGATCGCCGTCGGGGCGGTGTACAACTGGGTCGCCTCGTACTCATCGATGATCTCCCAGAGGCGGTCGCGCTCCGGGTGGTCGGGCGTCCCCTCGTACATCATCGTCGTCGTTCCGAGCGAGAGCGGCCCGTAGACGATGTAGGAGTGGCCCGTGATCCAGCCGATGTCGGCCGAACAGAAGTACGTGTCATCCGGCTTGATGTCGAGGACCGACTGCGAGGTCCACGACACCCACGAGAGGTAGCCGCCGGTCGTGTGTTTCACGCCCTTCGGCTTCCCCGTCGTCCCCGAGGTGTACATCAGGAACAGCATGTCCTCGGCGTCGCGCGTCACCGGCTCGACCGTCGCGCCCGCCTGCTCGGCCACGAGGTCGTCGTAGTCGACCTGGTCGTCGCCGAGGTCGTGGCCGAAGTCGTCGCCGTTCGGACCGAGGCGGTCGACGACGACGGTCGTCGTGTCGTGGTCGACGCCCGCGAGCCCCTCGTTCGCCTTGTCGAGGTGGTCGAGCGGGTCGCCGCGGCGGTAGTAACCGTCGCAGGTGACGAGGTACTCCGACTCCGCGGAGTTCATCCGCGTCGCGAGCGCGTCGGCCGAGAACCCGGCGAACACGACGCTGTGGGGCGCGCCGATGCGCGCGCACGCCAGCATCGCGATCGGCAGTTCCGGGATCATCGGCATGTACATCGTGACGACGTCGTCCTCCTCGACGCCCTGCTCCCGAAGGGCGGCCGCGAACTCGTTGACCTCGCGGTGGAGTTCCTCGTACGTGAACGAGCGGTCGTCCTCGTCGACCGGTTCACCGACCCACTCGATGGCGACCTCGTCGCCGCGCTCGTCGAGGTGTCGGTCGAGGCAGTTCGCCGACGCGTTGAGTTCACCGCCCGTGAACCACTCGTAGAAGGGCGGGTTGCCGTCGTCGAGCACCTGATCGTAGTCGGTTTCCCACTCCAGCAGGTCGGCGGCCGCCTCCCAGCATTCGGGCCAGTTCTCCTCGAACTCCTCGTATATCTCCGGGTCGGAGACGTTCGCCTGCTCGACGAACGACTCCGACGGCTCGAATACCTCTTGTTCCGCCAGTCTCGCTTCCAGTTGGCCGTCTCCCTCTGTCATGGTACGGTCGTATCCAACCGATATCGCCATATAAACGCTGACGCTAAATACGAAAAACCGTGATAGACTGCCGTCGGATCCCGACGGGCCGCCGCGATCACCCGTCGGTGCGGACCGCGCGTTCCTCGCCCTCCCGGACCGACAGCTCCGTCTCCTCTTCGAAGACGCCGTCGAGTAGGGCGCGCTGCGCCTTTCGGAGGTGATTGTGGAACGTCGGCGAGGAGACGCCCATCGCGTCGGCCACCTCCTCGGCGGTGCTGCCGCGCGGCCAGTCGAAGTAGCCACCGTGGTACGCCGCGGACAGCGCGGCCCACTGTCGGTCCGTGAACCGGTCGCCGACCCCGTCTCGCAGCGACGACTCCGCCCGCGGCGAGCGGGCGACGGACTCCTTGCTGGCGAGTCGGACGTCCGCGAACCGGTCGCGGAGACCGTCGGCGATCGGTCTGACGTTCGTTCCCTCCGGGAAGTCGGCGACGACGCGGACCCGCCCGTCGGCCGCGGACGCCTCGCGGACCGTCGCGCCGTGGTCGATGAGCGCCCGGACCAGCGAGCCGCCGGCGAGGCGGAGCGACGCCGAACACCCGTCCTCCCGGGTTTCGATCACCCGGAAGTCGGAGACGCCCGTCGCCGCCTCGACGACGGCCGCGACGTCCTGCGGCCGGGCACCGTCGACGGAGAGGTACGCCCTGGAGGCGTCGTCGTCGACATCGACGGTCGACGCTAGTTCGATCCGGCAGTCCAGCCGGTCGCTCGCCCGCGCGAGGAACGCCCTCTCGTCGGCCGTGTGGAACTCGACCTCGGTGACCGCGTCCGAGTGGAGCAGTTCCCGCCACCGGTCCGCGGTTATCGCCCGGCCGAGACACCGGCCGAGCGCGGCGAGCGCCCGACGCTCGGCCCCCTCGATCGGATCGTCGTCGGCCGCGACGACGCAGAGCGCGCCGTGAACGACGCCCTCGTAGGTCGCCGGGACCGCCAGGGCCGGCCGTCCCCCCGTCCCCTGTCCCCCATCGGTCGCGGCCGGCGCGCCGTCCGCTATCGCGTCCAGCCACGGTCCCTCGGCGGTCGCGACGCGGTCCGCGAGCGCCTCGCGGTCGACGCCCGCGGCGGCGGCCACGTCGGTCCGCTTGCCCCCGACCGCCCGGCGGACGACCCAGGCCTCGGCCCAGCGGTCCGCCTCGACCAAACTGCCGGGGACGGCCGCGACGGGGTCCGTCGATCCGGGGTCCGCGAGCGCCTCGAACCCGGGTATGGCGGTCGTTCCGAGCCCTCCCGCGGCCGCGTCGTCAGAGTCCTCGTCCGTGGCTATCGCGGCCGCGAGCGCCTCCCCGTCGAGCGGGTCGAGGTAAGGGTCGAGCGTGGCGAGCGACTCCCACCCGCCCGCGTCGCGGACCGCTCGGGGGTCGACGTCGCGATCGACGAGCAGCCGGCGGGCGAACGTCTTCCGGAGGCGGCTGGGCGTGATCCGTTCGTCGAGCGCGCCGTCGGTGCGGTCGGCCGCCCGCGCCGCGGTCTCGCTCACGATCATCTGGACCCGGCGGGGCGAGACGTCGACGTACGGCTCGTCGTCGTCGAGGCCTTCGCTCGTTGCGTACCGGTCGAGGTCGGCCGCAAGAGAGGCCGAGACGACGGTCTCTCTGTCGATCCGTCCGTCGTCGGTCGCGGTCGACCCCGCGTCGTCACCGCTCGCGGTCGCGCCGTCGTTCCCGGCGGCGGCGGGCACGGAGAGGATGCGAGCGCCCGCGGTCGACTCCGCCTCGCGGAGGTGCCGCGGTGCGACGCGGGTTATTTCCTCGGTCCTGAGTCCGGCCTCGCCGGCCAGCCTGACGACGAGCGCCGCGCGATACGTCTCCGCGGCGGTGACGAGCGCGTCGTAGGCGTCCGCGCCGAGACCGTCGACCATTCGTTTCGGAACTCAACACGTAGCCGAAACAAAACTGTTCCGATAGCTGCCACTCTCAGCGGTGAGCAGTCCGCCTCCGCGGAACTGTTCACAGAAGCGATCATCGAGACCGGTCAGAACTTTCGGGCTCTCAGTAGGTTCCGAAACGGTCGGCAGCCATCAGCCCGACACGCCGACGCCCCACGACACGTGGTCCCACAGGCGCTCGTAGCCGTAGTAAGTGAGCGTCTTTACGGCGTTGGTCACGAGGCCGATACTCGCCGCTTGTCCGACGTCGCCGACGACGAGCCACGCGACGACGACGGTGATAGTCACCATCAAGGCCCGGTAACAGAGGGTCTTGACGACCGCACGGCGTCGCGCGTTGACCGCGTCCCGCGAGAACACACCGAGGTTCATACCGTCATCTTCGGTCGCCGCTGGTAAGTAACTGATAGGTGTCTCTCAATGACTGAAAAGAAACTGTATTCAATTACTCTCGTTTCGGACGGTCGACTCGATCTCGCCCACGACTTCGGGGTTGCGGAGGGCGCTCACGTCGCCGAACTCCTCGCCGCGGGCGATGTCCTCCAACAGGCGTCGCATGATCTTCCCGGAGCGCGTCTTCGGGAGTTCGGGGGTGAACACGATCCGGTCGGGGCGAGCCACGTCGCCGACGGCACTGGCCAGTCGGTCCGCGATGGCGTCGCGGAGGGTCTCGTCCGGCTCGACGCCGCTCTTCGTCGTCACGTACGCGACGATCCGCCCGTCGTCGTCGCCGACGACCGCGGCCTCGGTCACGCCCTCGGCGTCGACGATGGCCGCCTCCAGCTCGCCGGTGTTGAACCGCTGGGCGCGGACGTTGATCACGTCGTCGACGCGCCCGAGGATCGTGACGTAGCCGTCCTCGTCGACGGCCGCGCCGTCGCCGGTGCGGTAGCGCCAGCCGTCCTCGCCGTTCAGCCAGTACTCCCGCAGGTAGCGCTCGTCGCCCTCGCGGAGCCCGCGCAGCATGCCGGGCCACGGCGACGCGAGCGTTAGATAGCCGGACTCGCCGGGGTCGACCGGATCGCCGTCCTCGTCGACGACGCGGGCGTCGATGCCCGGCAGCGGCGGCCCGACTTTTCCGGGTTTCATCGGCGTGACGCCCGGGAGCGTGGCGAGCGCTATCGCGCCGGTCTCGGTCTGCCACCACGTGTCGACGATCGGTGCCTCGCCCCCGCCGACGTGTTCGCGGTACCAGCGCCACGCCTTCGGCGTGATCGACTCGCCGACCGTCCCGAGCAGCCGGATCGACGAGAGGTCGTGGGAGTCGGGGTACTCCGCACCCCACTTCATGAACGAGCGGATCGCGGTCGGCGAGGTGTAAAAGACGCTCACCGCGTTGCGCTCGATCAGGTCCCAGACGCGGTCGCGGTCCGGGTAGTCGGGCGACCCCTCGTACAGCACCGTCGTCGTCCCCGTCGCGAGCGGGCCGTAGACGCCGTAGGAGTGACCGGTGATCCAGCCGATGTCGGCGGCACACCAGTAGGTGTCCTCGGGCCGCACGTCCAAGACCTTCCGCGTCGTCCACGCGACGTGCGCGAGGTAGCCGCCCGTCGCGTGTTCGACACCCTTCGGCCGCCCGGTCGTCCCGGAGGTGTACATCACGAAGAGGAGGTCCGTCGCGTCGCGGGCGACCGGCTCGATCGTCTCCCCGTCGTGGGCGTCGACGAGCGCGTCGTACTCGCGCTCGTCGTCCCCCAGCGAGACGGAGAGCTCGTCGCCGAGGCGGTCGACGACGACCGCCGCCGACAGGTCCCCCTCGGCGCGGATGCGGGCGTTGTCCGCCTTCGACTTCTGGTTGAACGCGTCCTCCCGGCGGTAGTAGCCGTCGCAGGTGATCAGGTACTCGGAGTCGGCCGCGTCGATCCGGGTCGCGAGCGCCTCCGCGGACAGCCCCGCGAAGACGACGTTGTGGGGCGCGCCGATGCGCGCGCACGCCAGCATCGCGATCGGCAGCTCCGGGATCATCGGCAGGTAGAGCGTGACGACGTCGTCCTCCTCGACGCCGAGGTCGCGGAGCCCGGCCGCGAGCGCGTTCACCTCGCGGTGGAGGTCGAGGTAGGTGTACGACCGGCGCTCGCCGCGCTTGCCGAACCAGCGGATCGCGAGCTGGTTCCCGCGCTCGTCGAGGTGACGGTCGACGCAGTTCGCCGCGGCGTTGAGCCGCCCGTCGGGGAACCACTCGTAGAACGGCGGCTCGGAGTCGTCGAGGACGGTGTCGTACTCGCGGTCCCACGTCAACAGGTCGGCCGCCTCGCGCCACGCCTCCGGTCCCTCCCGGTCGAACCGCTCGTACACCGCGGGGTCGCTCGCGGCCGCTCGCTCCCGAAAGTCGGCCGGCGGCGGGACGACGTCCTCGTCGCCGTCGACGAGCCGACCGTGGCCCCCGGATTCGTCCATGACACGTATTGGCCCGCGGAGAAACGTATACTTTGTCCGACTCCTCGCCGAGTGAGAGCCGCCGTCGACGGCGGCGGATCGCCGCGGTGGACTCCGCCGACGGCGGTCAGACCGACTCCTCGGTCGGTCGCGCCGTGATCTCGGCCGCCTTCGCCCGGGCGCGGGCGACGATCGACGGCTTCGCCTCGAAGTCGACGGTCACCTGGTCGGCCGCGTACGTCTCCTCCTCGACGTGCCCGTGGTCGTGGACCCACGAGACGAGGCTCATCGCGTCGTCCGAGACGGGTAAGACGAGTCGCTCGCGCTCCCAGTCAGGGAGTTCGTCCTCGACGCGGTCGCGGAGTTCTGCCACGCCCGCCCCCGTCTTCGCCGAGACGCCGATCGGGTCCGGTGCCACGCCCGAGAGCGCGGCGCGCTTGTCCGCGAGTTCGCCCGGCCGAAGCCGGTCGATCTTGTTGAACACGGTGACGACGGGGGCCTCGTTGCGCTCGTAGAGGGTGTCGTGGCTCGTGACGAGCTTCTCGCGCATCGCCTCGACGGACTCGCTGGCGTCGACGACGAGGAGGACGAGGTCGGCGCGGTAGACGGAGTCGAGCGTCGACTCGAACGACTCCACGAGCCAGTGGGGGAGATCCGCGATGAACCCGACCGTGTCGGTAAGCAGGACGTCTCGCTTCTCCATCTCGGCCCGCCGAGTGGTGGTGCCGAGCGTCGTGAACAGCATGTCCTGCGACTCGGCGGTCGTGTCGAGGTCCGGGTGGCGCTCGGCGTTCTCGTCGACGTCGATCTCGGCCGCGAGCCGGCGCATCAGCGTCGACTTCCCGGCGTTGGTGTAGCCCGCGAGCGCGACCAGATCGAACCCGGAGTCGCGGCGCTGCTCGCGGCGCGCCTCCTCCTTTTCGGCGATCGAGTCCAGCTCGTCGCGGATCTCGGATATCTGGCGTTTGATGTCGCGCTCGACGCTCTCGTCGTACTCGCCGAGCCCCATGAATCCCGGCCGCTCGTCGCGCTTGGCGAGGCTCGCCTTCGCCTCGGCGCGGGGGAGCTCGTACCGCAGCTCCGCGAGTTCGACCTGTAGCTGCGCCTTCCGCGTGTTGGCGCGCTGGCCGAAGATCTCGAGGATGAGCGTGAACCGGTCGACGACCTCGACGCCATCGGCGAGCTTCCCGCCGATGTTGAACGTCTGGTACGGCCCCACGTCGTTGTCGATGATCACCGACCCGGCGTCGGTGCGACGGACGAGGTCCCGGAGCTCCGCGACCTTCCCCTCGCCGAACATGAACGCGGCGTCCTCCGTGCGGGTCTGGGTGAGTTCCCCGACTACGTCGTAGCCGGCCGCGGCCGCGAGCTGGCTGATCTCGGTCAGGTCGGCCTCCCCGGCGTCGACGCGCTTGGCGACGACTGCGCGGCGTCCCTCGGCGCTCGGATCGGCGTCGGCGTCCGCGCCCGCAGCGCCTCCGGTCATCGGAGGAGGTCCCGGGCGGCGTACGCGGCGTGGTGTGCTGCCTGCACTGTCTCGCGCTCGCCTATGCTCTCGACGTATTTAAAATCGGGCTGGAAGCTGAGTCCGACGCGCTCGGCCGGCTCCTCGTAGAACTCGCCGCCCTCCGCGACGATCGCTCCGTCCGGCGGCTCCGGGAGGTCCCCGACCGCCTCCGCGGCGAGCGCGACGGTCGCCTCAAGCGTCGGCCCCTCGCGCGCGGCGGCGAAGCCCATCCCCTCCACGGACCGGATCCGCGCGGAGTCGATCCGCGCGTGGACCGCGGCCGCGACCATCAGGTACTCGCCGTCCTCCTCGTGGCGACCGCTGATGTCGACGCCGACGACCTCAGGGGCGGGCGCACTCCACCTCGGTTGTGCGACGCGGCGCGACCGGTTCGGCTGTCGTCTCGTCCATGTACCACGGTACGTCGGCCGTCGAATTGAACGTTTCCGTGGTCCGCCGCGGTCCGGTCGGACCGCGGGTCGAGACGGCCGTCGGGTCAGGCCCGCAGGTCGTCCACGACCTCGCCGATCCGATCGACGGCGGCGTCGACGTCGTCGGCGTCGACGTCGAGGTGCGTGGTGAACCGCGTCGTGTAGTCGTCGAACTCGACGCAGCCGACGCCGGCCGACTTACACGCCGTCACGAGGTCGGCGGCCGCGATGCCGGCCGCCTCGGTGTGTGCCACGACGATGTTCGTGTCGGGCGCGGGCGCGTCGACGCCGTCGAGCGCGTCGAGCCCGGCCGCGAGCCGCTCCGCGTTGGCGTGGTCGTCCGCGAGGCGCTCGACGTTCTCCAGCGCCTTCAGCCCGGGCGCGGCGATCATTCCGGCCTGTCGCATCCCGCCGCCGAACAGCTTGCGGACGCGGCGCGCGTCCTCGACGAACGCCTCGTCGCCGGCGAGGATCGAGCCGACGGGCGCGCCGAGCCCCTTCGAGAGACAGAAGGTGACGCTGTCGACGCCGTCGACGATCTCGCTCGCGTCGACGCCGAGCGCGACCGCGGCGTTGAACACGCGCGCGCCGTCGAGATGGACCGGCACGCCGGCGTCGCGGGCGACCTCGGCCGCGGCCGCGATCCGGTCGACCGGGACGGCGATCCCGCCGCGGTAGTTGTGCGTGTTCTCCACCGCGAGCAGGCCGGTTCCGGGGCGGTGGAGGTCCTCGTCGACGAGGCCCTCGCGGACCGCCTCGGGCGTCGGGACGCAGCGGTCGCCGGCGTCTATCGTCCGCGTCTGGACGCCCGAGAGCTTGGCCGCGCCCGCCAGCTCCCACCGGTAGATGTGCGACTCGCGCTCCAAGAGGAGCTCCTGGCCCGGCTCCGTGTGGACGTGGACCGCGATCTGGTTCGCCATCGTCCCCGAGGGGACGTACAGCGCGGCCTCCGTACCGACCGCCTCGGCGGCGCGCCGCTCCAGCTCGTTGACGGTCGGGTCGTCGCGGTACACGTCGTCGCCGACCTCGGCGGTCGCGGCCGCGTCGCGCATCGCGTCCGAGGGCGTCGTCACGGTGTCCGAGCGTAGGTCGATGTCGAGTTCGTCGGCTTCGGGCATCGGTTGTAGCTCGTTCCGCGGCGGCGGGCATATATCCCGCGCTCGTCGGTCGACACTCCCGGGCGCGCGGTTCACCGCGTTCCGCGTCCGTTCCCTTCTTAACGACGGGGATCGATTCGAAACTCATGGCAACGGAAGCCACAGCAGACGGCACGGACGACGCGTCTGACGCACCGGACGCATACGACGCGCTCCTCGACCGCGTCCAGCGGTGGAACGCGGTCGGCAGCGCCTCCGGCGTCCTCGGCTGGGACCAGCAGGTGATGATGCCCGAGGGCGGCACGCCCGCCCGGTCGAAGCAGCTCTCGGCGCTCTCCTCGGTCCACCACGACATGGTCACCGACGACGAGACGGGCGAGCTGCTCGACGAGCTCGACGACGCCGACCTCACCGACGAGCGGGCCGCGGTCGTCCGCGAGGTCCGCCGCGAGTACGAGCGCGCCGACGCCGTTCCGGTCGAACTCGTCGAGGAGATCTCCGAGACCGGCTCCGAGGCGCTTCAGGCGTGGGAGCAGGCGAAAGCCGAGGACGACTTCGACGAGTTCGCCCCGTACCTGGAGAAACACGTCGAGCTGAAACGCGAGTACGCCGAACACATCGACCCCGACCGCGATCCCTACGCGGTCCTCTTCGAGGAGTTCGAGCCGTGTCTGTCGATGGAGCGCGCCGAGTCGATCCTGACCGAGCTCCGCGAGGCGCTCGTCCCCATGATCGACGACATCCGCGAGTCCGACCGCGAGCTCGCGGTCGACACCTTCGAGGGGACGTTCCCCGAGGAGGATCAGGAGGCGCTCTCCCGTGAGGCGCTGGATCTCGTCGGCTACGACTTCGACCGCGGCCGCCTCGACGTCTCCTCGCACCCCTTTACCTCGGGCAACCAGTTCGACTGCCGCGTGACCACCCGGTTCGACGAGACCGACCCGCTCGGGGCCGTCGGCTCGACGATCCACGAGTTCGGCCACGCGCAGTACAACCTCGGGCTCCCGCAGGAGCACTTCGGTACGCCGCTCGGCGAGTCGCGCGACCTCTCGGTCCACGAGTCGCAGTCGCGCCTCTGGGAGAACCACGTCGGGCGCAGCGAGGCGTTCTGGGAGGAGTTCCTCCCCGTCTTCCAAGAGCACTTCCCGCAGACTGAGGACGCCACCGTTCGGGACGCCTACGAGGCGTTCAACCAGGTGTACGAGGACAACTTCATCCGGGTCGAGGCCGACGAGCTCACCTACCACCTCCACATCGTGATCCGGTTCGAGATCGAGCGCGACCTGATCCGCGGCGACCTCGACGTCGAGGACGTGCCCGAAGTGTGGAACGACAAGTACGAGGAGTACCTCGGTATCCGGCCCGACACCGACAGCGAGGGCTGTCTTCAGGACATCCACTGGAGCCACGGCAACTTCGGCTACTTCCCCACCTACTCGCTCGGCTCCGTGATGGCCGCCCAGCTGTTCGCGGCCGCGGAAGCGGAGATCGACGACCTCGACGCGAAGATCGCCGACGGCGACTTCGACGACCTCCACGACTGGCTCGGCGAGAACGTCCACCGGCACGGCTCCCGCTACGAGACGAACGAGCTGGTCAAGCGCGCGACCGGCGAGGAGTTCACCGCCGACGCCTTCCTCGACTACGTCGACGAGAAGTACGGCGAGCTGTACGGTATATAAACACCCTCAGCCGTTTCTGCGTTCCTTATAAGCAATCGCGTGTGGCGGGGAGTCGATACTGCGGTGGCGCGTGCCTGCGAGCGGTCGCCACCGGCGACCGCGAAGCAGCACCGCGCGAGGGAGTCGGTCGCCGGAGCAACGCGGAGGCGACCGACGAGGCTGGGGAGGCGTGAGGTGCTGTGCGGGGCGGTGTGGGGCGGGTATCGAAGGGGCAGCCGCGAGGCGGGCGTAGACGACGCAAGGACCGCAGGAACGAGCGGAGCGAGTGACGAGGACCGCAGCGAGTGTACGCCCGCCTCGCGGCTGGGGCTTCGGTGGTGTCGATCAGCCATTTATAACCAGGTACGTTCAGCTAAGCGGCTGGGGCTTCGGCGGTCTTCGTGTCGATCGCTCGCTTATAAATAGCAATCACGTACAGCCGAGCTACCGGGGCTTCGGAAACGGTCTCACCGCAGTAACCGAAACTGTCCACACATAACGGCCTCTCCGCGCCCTATCCCAGCCGGAATCCGGTCATCAGCGCGATGAGCGCGAGCATCACCGCGCCCTCGAACAGCCCGACGACGAGGTTCTTCTGCTCGATCGATTCGAGCTTGGACGCGTCGGGACTCGCCGACAGGGTCTCGTAGTACGCCGACAGCTGGAGCCGGTGCGGGACCGCCAGCCCGAACGCGAACAGCCCCCAGCCGAGGCCGAGCGCCAGCCCGGACCACGCGCCGCCGAAGCCGTAGCCGAGTCCGATTTCGGGCGTCAACAGCACCGTCCCGGACAGCACCGTCGTCAGCGAAACCCCGACGAGGAAGAACACGGCTTTCGGAATCAACACGGTGTTCACCGCGGCCGACGCCTCCTCGTCGAGCCCGCCTAGCGTCGGCCCGATGAGCGCGGGGAAGATCAGCGCGAAGCCGAACCACACCGCGCCCGCGGCGACGTGCGTGTAGAAGAGTAGTTCGGTGTTCGCCAGGCCGAGGCTGGCGGCGAGAAACGCCAGCGGCACGAGGAAGCACCCGGCCGCGAACGCCGGGTTCGCGGCATTCGCAAGGTGTCGTACCCGTTCGACAAACCCCGACTCCGCGACGTGGCGACCTTCGTTAGCAACTGCCATGTGACAGCGACATTAGAGAATCACACTAATGTGTTCGGGTCGATGCGAACGCGCCCGGTTCCGATCGGCTCGACGACCTCGCTCGCGTACGAGGTCTTCCGTACGGTCGACCTCGCTACTCGCGGGCCAGAGGCCCGCTCATTTGTAGTGGCCTCCCTTCGGTCGGCCACTCGGCTCACGGCTACGCCGTTCGCATATGAGACTTCGCTTCGCTCAGTCTCGCTACTTCTCAATGATGCTCTCCTCGACCGCCTCGCCGAAGTGGCGCGCCACGTCCTCGTAGTAGACGAGCGCCTCGTCGCCCTCCTCGACGTCGGTGACCGCCTTGCGGCCCTCGCTCGTGGCGATCTTCACGGTCTCGGCGTTCTGGATGAGCGTCTCGATGCGGTCGGTCCCCTCCTCCGTCTCGATTTCCGCCTGAATCCGGAACATCGGGCGCTTCTCGATTTTTACCCGACCCACCACCGCCTCGCGGGTGTTCCCGTCGGTGTCGACGAGCTGGACCTCGTCGCCGCTCGACAGCTCCGCGAGGTAGTTGGTACCGCCCTCCGCGTTGCGGACGTACGCGTGGACCGCGCCGGCGTTCACGCGGAACGGCCGCGACGCGACGTACGGCGACTCGGCGGTCTCGGCGTGGACGAAAAAGAGGCCGCGCGACATCGAGCCGACCAACATCCCCTCGGTGTCGTCCATCAGCGATCCGGTGTCGATACAGACGCGGTCCGCCATCCCGGTCTGTTCGATCGCCGTCACCTCGGCGTATCGGAGGTCGAGCGTCTCGCGGTCGGCCGCGTCGCGGGCTTCGACCGCGCCGCGGATCTCGTCGGGGTCGTCGGCGTCGAGGAGGACGCCGTCCGCGCCGATCTCCAGCGTCTCGAAGGCGGTTCGAGCCTCCGCGGCGGTCGTCGCACCCGCGACGAGGTGCGTCTCCTCGCCGACCCGGGCAATGAGGTTCTCCAGCGGGATGATAGACCAGTCTTCGCCGACGATCACGGTGAACTCGGCGTCGTCGGCCGCGGCCTCCGCGAACGCCTCGTACTCGGTGCCGAGGACGCGGACGTACGCGCCCTGCGCGCGGTCGTCGCGTCGGCGGAGCGTCGTCAGGTCCGCCGACCCGGAGAGGTCGTCGGGCATCGCGATCGTCCCGTCGCCCTCGCCGCCCTTCCCGACGAAGTACGCGTCGGCCTCGGCGTCGCTCTCGGCGTCGTCGATCACGTCGGCGTCGGAGCGGAACGCCGCGACGTTCACGTCGCCGAGCTCCCGGACGCGACCCACGTCTCCCTCGTCGACGAGGACCCAGTCCGCCCCGGCCTCGATGGCGGCCGTGACCCGTCGCTTGCGCGCCTCCCAGTCGCCGACGTCGCCGTCGGCTTTGACCCAGACCGTGCGTGTCATTGTCGGAACCTCACGGCGCGCCGGCTTGAAAACTGCGGAAGGGTCGCGCGTTGCGGACGCGATCCGGCGCGGCGACGACAAAGCACTTAGTAGTGAAATCACTTCGTATGAGTTGGATTACCGGATGACGCCACCATGGCAACCGCTCTCGACGGTAGGTTCCCGATACGCGGCGGCTCGCGACTCCCTCCGCGAGCGCGGCACACCCCATCTCGGGATCGATCCGCGGGCGCTCGGCGCGTTCCGGATCGCGCTCGCGCTCATCCTCCTCGCCGACCTGCTGGTCTATCGGCTGCGAGGGGTGGGCGCGTTCTACACGGACGCCGGCGTCCTTCCGCGCTCGACGCTCGGTGAGGTCTATCCGCTCTTGGAGGCCGTCTCGCTCCACGCGCTGTCCGGCTCGGCATGGGTACAAACGGGGCTGATCGCCGTCGCGGTCTGCGCCGCCGTCTGCCTGCTCGTCGGCTATCGAACGCGGGCCTCGACGGGGGTCTCCGTCGTCCTGCTCGCGTCGCTGTACGCGCGGAACCCGTACGTGATCAACGGCGGGAACACGATTCTGGTCGCGTTCCTCCTCGTGAGCCTCTTCCTTCCGCTCGACGCTCGCTGGTCGCTCGGCGGGAGCCGTCACGGCGACGGTCGCGGTCGGGAGGCGGCCGACCGAGGGGCGGACGCCGAACGCGGAGCCGGGATCGATCGGCGAATCTGTTCGGTCGGCACAGCCGTCGCGCTGCTGACGCTCGTGTCCATCTACGCGGCGAACGCGGTCTCGAAGTACCGGAGCGACGCGTGGATGTCGGGCGTCGCGGTCCCTCGGATCTTCCAATTGGGGGAGTTCACCGTGGGACTCGGCCCGCTCGTCTCCGAACACGCAGCGGTCCTCGCGGCGGTAAACTGGCTCTGGACCGCGCTCCTCTCGGCGTCCGTCCTGCTGGTCGTCGCGACCGGGCGGCTCAGGACCGGGGTCGCCCTCGCGTTCGTCTCCGCGCACCTCGGCATGGCCGCGACGATGCGGCTCGCCGTCTTCCCGTACGTCATGGTCTCTGTACTGCTGTTGTTCCTGCCGCCTCGCGTCTGGGACCTCGTCGAGACCGTCGCGTCGAAGCTTCGCGTTCCCTTCCGGTCCGGGGCGCGCACAGCTCGAAGCGACGGCGGACGTGCTGACGCTGGAAGCGGTGACGGCGTGAGCAGTGACGCCGGAAGAGGTGACGGCGTGAGCAGTGACGGCGAACCGGGCGACGCCGAACGCGCCACGGAGTCTGCGTCCCCGGCCAAATCTCGGGCACGCCGCGGGATTCGGGTGGGAGCCACCCTGCTGCTCGTGGGGTTCTTCCTCGCGCTCGTGTGGTGGCAGGCCGCGGGCGTCGGGCTCGTCGACCTCCCGGCGTCGGAGTCGACCGGCGAGCTGTCGGAGGGGAGCTGGTCGTTCTTCGCCCCGAACCCGCCCGACGCCTCCGGCTGGTACGTCGTCCGCGGGACGCTCGAATCGGGCGACGCGATCGACGTGCGGGACGGCGGGGCGGTCGCGTACGACCGACCGCCGGACGCGGCGGAGACGTATCCGACGACGCTCTGGCACCAGTTCGGATTCAGGACGAAGAACGCCGGCGAGTCGCGGTACCGACCGGTGGCGTCGTACGTCTGCGAGCGGTCGGACCGCGATCTCTCGTCCGTGACCGTCTTCCACGTCGAGCAGCCGGTCGATCCGGACGGACCGGTCGGGGAGCCGCAGGTAGAAGAGCGGATCAGCGCCGCCTGCTGACTCGGGACCGCGGGGCGGAGCGCTACGCCTCGACGAACCCGCCCGCGCGCAGCGCCTCCTCGACGGAGGCGTCGTCGTGGACGACCGCCGAGACCGCACGGGCGATCCCCTCGGGGTCCTCGTGCTGGAAGATCGACCGGCCCATCGAGACGCCGGCGGCGTCGCCGTCCATCGCGCCGCGGACCATCTCGACCGTCTCGGGGTCGGTCCCCTTCGAGCCGCCGGCGATGACGACCGGCAGCCGGGTCGACTCCGTCACGCGCGAAAAGGTGTCGCCGTCGCCCGAGTAGCCCGTCTTCACCACGTCCGCGCCGAGTTCCTCGGCAAGCCGGACGGCGTGACCGAGCGCCTCGGGGTCCGTGCTGTCGACGCCCGGGCCGCGCGCGTACGCCATCGCGAGGACGGGCAGCCCGAGCCGCTCGGCGTCCGCGGTCAGCTCCGCCAGCTCCTCGATCTGGTCCGGCTCGTACTCCGAACCGACGTTGATGTGGAAGGAAACGGCGTCAGCGCCCGCGCGGACCGCATCCTCGGCGGTTCCGGTAACCCGTTTGTCCTGTTCGTCCGGCCCAATCGTCGTCGAGCCGTTGAGGTGGACGATGTAGCCCGCGTCGTTCTTGTTCTCGTGGACGCGTGGGGCAACCCCGCGCTGGGTGAGCACCGCGTCCGCGCCGCCGCTGGTGACGCCGTCTATCGTCGACTCGATGTCGACGAGCCCCTCGACGGCACCCATCGTGATCCCGTGGTCCATCGGGACGATGAGGTATCGGTCGTTCGTGGAGATGCGGTCGAGTCGTGCCGAGAGTCCTGCTGTCATGGTGAGATCGATCGTTGTGTGAGCGTGTGTCAATCGGAGGTAAGTGGGTTTCGTTCGGGGACGTATTGGTTCGTTTCGGCTCAGGCAGACTCGACGGTCTCAGTCCGCGAGCGGTAGCCGCGCTCGGCTCCCGCATTCAGTTCCCGAGAGAGCGCCTCCAGTCGGTCGGCGACCTCGGCGGTCGATGAGTCCTCCGCGACGCCCTCGGCGACCACGTCGACGAGCGCCGAGCCGACGATGATCCCGTCCGCCCCGCCCGCGACGATCCGCTCGGCGTGGTCGCCCGTCGAGATGCCGAACCCGACCGCCTTCGGCACGTCGTACTCGCGGAGCCGGTCGAGGCTCGCCGTCGTCTGGTCCGAGACGTCGTCGCGAGCGCCCGTGGTCCCCAGCCGCGCCTGAACGTACACGTAGCCGGAGACGTTGGCCATCATGCGGTCCAGTCGGTCGCCGCGCGTCGTCGGGGCGACGATGAAGATCAGGTCCAGCCCGAACTCGTCGCACGCCTCCCGCAGCGGGTCGGCCTCCTCCGCCGGAAGGTCGGGGACGACGAGGCCGGAGATTCCGGCCGCTGCCGCGCGTTCGACGAAGGGGCGCGGGCCGGTGCTCGCGGCGTCGCCGCTCGCGTCCGAGGCGCTTCGCGCCTCGCTGTCCCCGTACTGATAGATCAGGTTGTAGTACGTCATACAGACTAAGGCGGCGTCGACATCCAACTCCTCCGCGAACGCGAAGAAGCGGTCGGGCGTCATCCCCGCGTCGAGCGAGCGGACGAGCGCTTCCTGGATCGTCGACCCCTCGGCGATGGGCTCCGAGAAGGGGAGCCCGAGTTCGATCACGTCCGCGCCGCCGCGGTCGAGCGCCTCGACGTACGCCTTCGACGACTCGTAGTCGGGGTCGCCCACGACGAGGTACGGGACGTACGCCGGGCCGTCCGCGAACGCCGCGTCGAGCGCGTCGGCGTTCGCCATCTACATCCCCCCCGTGAACATCGACATGTCCGGCGCGCCCTCGATATCGCGCTTGTCCGTCTCCTCGATGGCGGCGTCGAGGTCCTTGTCGCCCCGCCCGGAGACGTTCACGACCACGCGCTCGCCAAGCTCCTCGTGGTGTTCTTCGAGGAAGCCGAACGCGTGCGCCGTCTCTAACGCCGGGATGATCCCCTCCGTCGAGGAGAGCCGGTGGAACCCCTCCAGCGCGGCGTCGTCGTCGACCGCGACCGGACTCACGCGCCCCTCGTCGACGAGGTACGCGAGCTCCGGCCCGACGCCGGCGTAGTCGAGTCCCGAGGAGATCGAGTGACTCTCCATGATCTGCCCGTCCGAGTCCTGAAGCAGCTTCGTGCGCGCGCCGTGGAGGACGCCCTCCTCGCCGGCGAAAAGCGACGCGGAGTTGGGCGCGACGCCCGCCTCCTCGTCGACCTCCAGCGTCGAGCCGCCGGCCTCGACCGCGTGGAGCGCGACCGACTCGTCGTCGACGAACTCGGCGAACGACCCCATCGTGTTCGACCCGCCGCCCGCGCAGGCGACCACGTCGGTCGGGAGCCCGCCCGTCTTCTCTCTCGCCTGCTCGCGGGCCTCCTCTGAGATGACCGCCTGGAAGTCGCGGACCATCACCGGGAACGGGTGCGGGCCGACGATGGAGCCGATCACGTAGTGGGTGTCCTCGACCGTCTCCGCCCAGTCGCGCATCGTCTCGGAGATGGCCTCCTTCAGCGTCCCGCGGCCGGTGGTGACCGGCTTCACCTCCGAGCCGTTGAGCTTCATCCGGAACACGTTGGGGCGCTGGCGGTTGATGTCGCGCTCGCCCATGTAGATCGTACAGGGCATGTCGAGGTGCGCGGCCGCCATCGCGGTCGCGGTGCCGTGTTGGCCGGCTCCCGTCTCCGCGATGATCCGCTCTTTGCCCATGTACTTCGCCAAGAGGACCTGTCCGAGCGCGTTGTTCAGCTTGTGCGCGCCGCCGTGAAGGAGGTCCTCGCGCTTGAGGTACACCTCCGTGTCGTAGCGCTCCGAGAGCCGGTCGGCGCGCTGGAGCGGGGTCGGCCGGCCGCCGAAGTCGGCGAGCCGCTCCCGGAACTCGTCGACGAACCCGTCCTCGTTGTCGAGGACGTAGCGCTCGTAGGCGTCGGTCAGCTCTTCGATCGCCGGCATCAGCGCCTCAGGGACGTACTGGCCGCCGTAGCGGCCGAACTTCCCGTCGTCGCGGCCGCGCTCGCGGCCGGGGCGTCGCGCCGTCTCCGTTTCCTCCGTCGTCCGCGTGTCGGTCTCGCTCATGTGGTGTGTTCCGTGGTCTCCGCTCGCGTCAGTTCTCGCGTGTTCGCCTCGACGTCGCCGTCCATGATCGCGCTGCCGACGAGCAGGGCGTCCGCGCCCGCCGCGCGCATCCGGCGGACGTCCGCGGGCGATCCGATGCCGCTCTCGGCGATCAGCGTCACCTCGTCCGGGACGTGGGGTGCCACGGACTCGAAAGTTCCGAGGTCGACGACCAGCTCCGCGAGGTCGCGGTTGTTGACGCCGACCGTCGTCGCGCCCGCGTCGAGCGCGCGCTCCAGCTCCTCCCGGTCGTGGACCTCGACGAGCACCTGGAAGCCGCGGTCGCGGGCGGCCGCGAGCAGGTCCGGGAGGTCGTCGCCGACGAACCGGGCAATGAGCAGGACGACGTCGCTCTCGACGGCGTCGAGCTGGTCCTCGTCGACGACGAAGTCCTTCCGCAGGACCGGCACGTCGACGGCGTCGCGCACGCGTTCGAGGGTGTCGACGCTCCCGCCGAAGTGCTCCGGCTCGGTGAGCACGCTCAGGGCGGCCGCGCCGCCCGTGACCATCCCCTCCGCGAGCGCGACCGGGTCGTCCTCGCGGGCCCCGTCGGTCGTCGGACTGGTCGGTTTTACCTCGGCGATCACCGGGACGCGCCCGTCGGCCTCGGCGCGCTCGAACGCGGCGGCGAGGTCACGGGGGGAGACCGAGACCCGCTCGCCCGGTCCCGCGGCCGCGCGTTCGTGAGCGGCGGACAGGATCGATCTGACCGCCGGTGCCAGCTCGTCTGGATCGTCCATTACTATACACTAATGTACGTATCTGTTCATAAGACTTGCGGGGGACCGCGCCGGGCGGGACAGGACCTCTCTCCCCGGCTCGGTTCGCCACGTCGGGCGTTGGGCGGCGGCCGGCCGATATTTTAAGTGATCGACCCTTCCAATGAAGGGTATGAATATGTCGGGTACCTCCGGGGTCTACGCCCGGGAGTTCGACGAGATCGGCCGCACCATTCAGGTGGGGTTCGCCGGCGGCCGCGTCATTTCGGTGTCGTTTCCCGCCGAGCCGCCGGACGACGCGGAGGACGACCACGACCTGCTGGACCGCATCGGCGCGTACGTCGACGGCGAGCGCGACGAGTTCCCCGAGGTCGCGCTCGGGCTGACGGTGCCGACCGACCAGCGAGCGGTGTTGGAGGCGCTCCGGAGCGTACCGTATGGCGAGGAGGTGACGGTGAGCCGACTCGCGCGGCTCGGCGGCTTCGACCCCGACGACGCCGACGACGTGGCGACGGTGCGAGACGCGCTGGCCGACAACCCGATCCCCCTCCTGCTGCCGGACCACCGCGTGAGCGGCGGGCCGCACGCGACGCCGAGCGCCGTTCGGAGCGCGCTCCGGCGCATCGAGGGGATCGACCGCTGAGGACGCGCCGGATCGGTCGCGGATCTCGACTTCCCTCGGTGCGGCATCGCTCGCGACACGGCCTACTCTACTCGGAGCCGTGTTCCTCGATGTTCTCCCAGACGACGGTCATCAGTTCGCCCGTCTTCTCGACGAGCGCCTCGACGTCGGCCGACGACTCCGAGGGGGCGCAGCCGAGGTCGCGGATCGCCTTCGTCGCCGAGACGTGATGGACGTGGACGCGGTCGTCGCCCTCGCGCTCGTAGACAATCGTCGTACACGGGAGCATGCCGGCGAGCGTCGGGTCGATGCCGAGGGCGTCGTACGCGATCTCCGGGTGACAGACGACGATCAGCGCGGTCCGCTCGACGTCGTCGTGACCGAGCATCCCCTCGACCATCTGGTCGAGCCGCGTAACCTGAACCGTCTCGAAGTCGGCCAGTTCGTGTTCGAATCTGGACGAACGGCACCGCGTCGTCGAACGGCATGTCGAGGGTCGTGTGGAGGGCCTCCTCGGCGGTCGGTGCCGGGGACCCGGCGGAAGCGTCGCTCATGCTTTTCTCTCCCGGGGTGAGGGTAAAAATACCCGTGCGAGTTCAACGACTGCCGCTACCTCCGACGAGGAGGCGGCGCTCGCCGGCCGGATCGGATTTATCCGGCGGCCGCCCGTCACCCCTCGTGTGATCGAATTCCCCAGGGCGGTCTACGACGAGATCGTCTCGCGGGCGTACGCCGGGGGCGAGGCGGAGGTCTGCGGCATCTTGGCCGGGACCACCGTCAACGACGGCGAGGCGGGCGTCGGCGGCGATGCGGGCGTCGACGACGGGGCGGGCGTCGGCGGCGATGCGGGCGTCGACGACGGGGCGGGCGTCGACGGCCGGAGTGATGTCGAGGAGGTGACGGTCGTCGAGCGCGCCTACGCCGCCGATAACGTCGCGGAGACGCCGCAGATTCGATACCGCATCGACCCGGAAGAGCAACTCGAACTGTTAGAGGAGATCGAAGCCGCTGGGCTCGACGTGGTCGGCTTCTACCACTCGCACCCGACCGGACCGACCGAGCCGAGCGAGACGGACGCCGCGGAGGCGACGTGGCCGGACCGCTCGTACGTCATCTGCGCGCTGGACGGTTACCCCTTCGTCGGGTCGTGGCGCTGGCGCGCGGACGCGGAGGCGTTCGAGCGGGAGACCGTCGCCGTCCGCGGCGAGCGGTAGCCCAACTCACTCCTCGCGATCGGAACGCGCCTCTGCGCCGGACGTGCTGGACGCGCCGGACTCCCGGTCGCGGACCACGAGGACGGGACCGACCGACGCGGCCGCGACCCGTTCGCTCTCGTCGCCGAACACGAGCGACCGGAAGGACGGCGCGCGCTCCGCCATCACGACCGCGTCGTGCCCGGCCGCCGCGCCGATCAGCGCGTCGAACGCCGGGCCGCCCTCCGCCAGTTCCGTGGTCGTCTCGACGCCCGTCCCCCGGAGTCGGTCGGCCACGGCCGCGAGCCACGCCTCGTCGGTGACGCTCTCGGCGGCGTCGCCTTCGGATTCGGCCGGAACGTCCCCCTCGACCGCCCCGTCGCCGTCTGCGCCGTCGCCGCGGGTCCCGGCCGCGAGGAACAGCGTGACGCCGATGTCGCGGCCGCCGACGAGCGTCTCGACGAACGAGATGATCCGGTCGACGTCGACGTCGCCCGAGACCGACACGAGGATCCGGTCGACATCGCCGGTCGGTCCGGAGACGGCGAACGCGTCCGCACCCACCTCGTCGGCGACGCGCCGAACCGTCTGCTCGCGGTCGCGCGTGAACACGAGCCGGTGGTCGGCGTCGCCGCCGGCGGTCCGGAACTCCTGGCTCAGGTCCTCCAGCGCGGACGTGGCGCGCTCCCCGAACTGGAGCCGCGCCTGGTCCGGCGGCGTCTGTTCCGGCAGGACGTGGTAGCCGAGCACCGTCACGTCGACGGTGCCGAGCAGCGACATCAGCCCGGGCGAGACCGTTTCGCCTTCCAGTATCGCGACGGGTACGAGTGCTCGTGTCATCACAGGGCCCCCTTGAGTGACACGTCGCGGGCGTAGTAGAAATACCATCCGGCGGTAACGGCGATGACGGCGACGCCGACCGCTATCGAGAGCCGGTTCATGAACGCGATCAGCCCGAAGCTGGCAAGCGCGCCGAGGACCGGGATTACGGGCCCTCCCGGCACCGTGAAGTCTGGGTCGTACCACTCCGGTCGGTCCCGCCGGATGGCGACGAGCGCGACGCACATCAGTCCGTACATGATCAGATGGAGGAAGGAGGCGACCTCCGCGAGCAGCTGTACCTGCCCGGTCGCGGCGAGGACGATCACCGGGCCGCCGGCCATGCCGAGCGCGACGTGGGGCGTGCCGTATCGCAGGTTGATGCGGCTCGCCCACCGCGGGAGGAGCGCGTCCTTCGAGACCCCGTATATCGCCCGCGACGTGCTGAGGATCGACGCGTTCGCCGACGACATCGTCGCGAGCAGCCCGCCGACGATGATGACGAGCGCGCCGGCCGGCCCGAGCAGCGCCCGACCCACCTCGACCATGGCGGTCTCGCCCGCGTTCAACAGCGCGTCCCGCGTGAAGATGTTCGTCGCGATGAAGATGGTCAACACGTACAGGACCGTCACGATCAGCACGGACCCGACCATCGCCAGCGGGAGGTTCCGGCCGGGATCCTTCATCTCCCCGGCCACCGTCGCGACCTGCGCGAAGCCGAGGTACGAGGTGAACACGAGCGCGGCGACCGAGAGAATCGGGACCGCCTCCCAGACGCTCTCGGCCTGTCCCGGCGGCGTGTCGACGGCGACGAACCCGAACGCCTCCAAGAGGCCGTATCCGAGGAAGGCGACAAGCATCGACAACAGCAGCGCGACGATGGCGTTCTGGAGCTTCGCGGCGTTCTCGGTGCCGGTGACGTTCAGGACCGTGAACGCGACCCCGGCGACGACGGCGATGACGGAGACGATCACGGTCGGGCTGACGCCGACGGTGACCCCGACCTGCGCGAGCGCGTCGAGGGCGTAGTAGCCGAGTCCGACGAGGTAGAAGGCCGTCGCGAACACGAGTCCGAGCCACAGCGACAGCCCGATCACCGTGCCGGCGAGCGTCCCGAGCCCGCGCGAGATGAAGTAGTAGCCGCCGCCGCTGCGGGGCATCGCGGTCGCGAGCTCTGAGGTCGGGAGCGCGACGAGGAGCGCGATCAGCCCGCCGACCGCGAACGAGGCGGTCGCCGCCGTGCCGATCTCGCCGCCGGCGAGCCCGGGGAACACGAAGATCCCGGCACCGATCATCGTCCCGATCCCGATCGCGAGCCCGCCGCTCAGCCCGATGGTGCGTTCGAGTTCGGCCTCCTCGGTGATCGTCGCCCGCTCGGTCTCGACGACGGTCTCCGCCACCGGTGCGTCGCCGTCGAGGTTGCGGCCGCTCGGCTCGTCGGTCATGTCTTTCGCCGTACGACCAGCTATCTTATAAGTGTGGGCCGGGACCCCGTCGGTCCCCTGCTCCGACCTGTCCCCGCGGACGGGGCCGCCGAGCGGGGTTCAGATCTCGAAGTCGGGCGTGTCGAACGCGCCCTCGTCGGTCTCGACGTCGTACCCCTCGATGCCGGTGAGCGCCAGTTCGAGCGTCGACTCGGTGTCCCAGCGCCCCGTGTTGATCGCGAGGTCGTAGATCGACCGGTCGGACAGGTCGATGCCGTAGTAGGACTTGTACCGCTGCTCCTCAATGACCTCGCGGACCTGCATCTCGGAGGTCATCTCCTCCCGGTCGGCGGTCCGGTCGGCGCGGACCTCGTCGGGCGCGTCCAGCCAGATCCGGATGTCCGCCCGGTTGCCGGCGATCCACCCGGCGAGCCGCGACTCCAGCACGAACGCCTTGTTCGCGGTCCCCCACTTCTCGGCGATCCGGCGGAGCCGCCGGTCGAGCGCGCGGTCGATCTCCTCGGACTCGCCGGTCTCGGCGATGAGCTGCGAGAGGCTCATGTCGCGTTCGGCCGCGATCTCGCGGAACAGCTCGCCCCCCGAGACGTAGCCGCAGTCGAGCGCCTCCGCGATCCCCTCGACGAGCGTGGTGGCACCGCAGCCCGGCGGGCCGGAGACGGTGACGAACAGGTTCCGGTCGATCCGTCGGTCGGCCTCCGGCGAGGTACCGCTCATGCGTGCGTTGTCACGGAAGCGCGGCGGATAAACGGGTCGGTTGCGCGAATTTCCGCGGAGCCGACGGAGGTGGGGTCGGTTGCGCGAAGTTCCGCGGGGAATCGACGCAACCGATTTCCCTTCCCGACCCCTCGTGATCGCCGTGACCGAGTCCACGGATCGCGACGCCGAGGCGACCGCGCGGGCGCTCCTCCGCGGCGCGGTCGACCGCAGCGCGGTCGCGGACCCCGACTTCGACCCGGAGACGGTCCCGATCGGCGACGCCGACGTGCTCGCCCGGCTCTCGTCGCCGGTCCGTCGCTGGTGGGTCGAGCGGTTCGGCGGGTACGTCGCCGAGAACGGCGGCTTCTTCACCCCGCCCCAGCGGGAGGCGATCCCCCACGTCGACGACGGGGAGAACTGCCTCGTCGCCGCGCCGACGGGCAGCGGGAAGACGCTCGCCTCCTTTATTGCGGTCCTCGACGACCTCTTCGCGCGCGACCGCGCCGGCGACCTCGACAACTCCGTCTACTGCCTGTACGTCTCGCCGCTGAAGTCGCTCGCGAACGACATCGAGCGCAACCTCGCGACCCCGCTGGAGGGGATCGGCGAGGCGATCGCGACGGCGGAGGGAGAATCCAGCGACGAGAGCGACGGCGGCGAGTCCAACCCGAGCGACAGCGACGGGGACGACCCCTACGACCCCGGCGTCAGGCAGGCGATCCGCCACGGCGACACCTCGAAGGCGGACCGGCAGGCGATGCTCTCGGAGACGCCCCACGTCCTCAACACCACGCCGGAGACGCTCGCAATCTTACTCAACTCGCCGAAGTTCAAGGAGAAGCTCCGCACCGTCGAGTACGTGATCGTCGACGAGATCCACTCGCTGGCCGCGAACAAGCGCGGCACGCACCTCTCGGTGTCGCTGGAGCGGCTGACGGAGCTGATCGCGGCGGGCGACGACGCGGCGTCCGCCGCCGGTCCCCCGACGCGGATCGGCTGCTCGGCGACCGTCGAACCGCTCGACGGGATCGCTTCGTTCCTCGTCGGCCGCGAGCGCGTCGACGGCGCGGTCGGCGACGCCGACGGGTTCAAAACGCGTCCCTGCGAGGTGGTCGACGCCCGGTTCGCCCGCGAGTTCGACCTCGAACTCAGGACGCCCGCCGCCGACCTGATCCACACGCCGCGGTCGGCGGTGACCGACCGGTTCTACGAGTCGCTCCACGACCTGATCGAGCGCCACGAGAACACGCTCGTGTTCACGAACTCCCGGTCCGGCGCGGAGCGCACGCTTCAGGAGCTCCGGCAGCGGTTCGACTACGACGAGTCGGACTCGGGCTGTCACCACGGCAGCCTCGGCGAGGCGCAGCGGACGCGCGTCGAGGAGGGGCTGAAAGCCGGCGACCTCGACGTGGTCACCACCTCGACGAGCCTCGAACTCGGCATCGACATGCCCCACCTCGATCTGGTGGTCCAGGTCGGCTCGCCGAAGTCGGTCGCGGCGCTCCTCCAGCGCGTCGGACGCGCCGGCCACAGCCCGGGAGAGACCGTCGAGGGGCGGGTGTTCGCTCTGGACCGCGACGAGCTGATCGAGTGTGCGACGCTGCTCGCGCGCGCCGAGGACGGCTTCGTCGACCGCGTGTTCCCGCCCGAGGGGGCCTACGACGTGGCCGCACAGCACGTGTACGGGATGGCCATAAACCGGATCCGGCCCGACCGCGAGGTCCGGGAGGTGTTACGCCGGGCGAACCCGTACCGCGACTTCGACGAGGCGGCCTACGAACGACTCATGCGGTATCTCACCGCGGACTACGACGGGCTGGAGTCGAAGAACGTCTACCCGAAGGTGTGGCGCGACGCCAACGACCCGCCCGACGGCGACCACCACCACCCCGAGTTCCCGGTCGGCGAGACGCTCGTCGGGAAGCGCGGCCGGCTCGCACGGGTCATCTACATGACGAACGTGGGGACGATCCCCGACTCGTTCACCTGCGACGTGTTCACGCGCGGCGACGAGTGGGTCGGCACGCTCGACGAGTCGTACCTCGACACGCTGGAGTCCGGCGACGTGTTCGCCTTGGGCGGCGAGCGGTTCGCGTTCCGCTACCGCCGCGGCTCGAAGGTGTACGTCGACCGCACGAGCGAGCGGCCGACGGTCCCCTCGTGGTTCGCGGAGCGCCTCCCGCTGTCCGCGGACCTCGCCCGCGAGGTGCTGGCGTTCCAGGCCGAACTCCTCGACCGGCTGACCGGCGACGACCCGAACGCCGGTCCCGCCGCGGTCCGCGCGTGGCTCCGGGAGTTCCCCCTCGACGAGAACGCGGTCCGGGCGCTCGCCCGGATGTACGACGAGCAGGTCCGGTACGCGGGGCCGGCTGGCGTCTCGACGCCCGACCGCCTCGTGGTGGAGGAGGAACTCGACCGCAGCGAGTACAAGCGCCGCTTCTACGTCCACTCCGTCTACGGTCGGCGGTTCAACGACGGGCTCTCGCGGCTCGCCGCGAGTGCGGTCGCGAACCGGACCGACGCCAACGTCGCGGTCGCGGTCGCGGACCGCGGGTTCTCGCTCGCGCTCCCGCTGAACCGCAAGGTCGACGTGGCACAGATCTTGGCCGACCTCGACCCGGAGGCGGTCCGCGAGGACCTCCGCGAGGCCGTCGAGGGGACCGACCTGCTCCAGCGGTACTTCCGGATCGACGCGGGGCGCGCGCTCATGATCCTGAAGCGGTACAAGGGGTACGAGAAGTCGGCCGCCGAACAGCAGGTCTCCGCCGAGATGCTGCTGTCGTTCGCGGCGGAGTTGGACGAGTTTGCCGTGTTGGAGGAGACGTACCGCGAACTGCTGGAGGACCGCCTCGACGTGGCGGGGATCCGCGAGGTCGTCGGGCGGATCTCGACCGGCGATCTGGCGGTCGAACACCGCGTCGTCGACTCGCCCAGCCCGCTCGCGTTCGGGCTGGCGACGCTCGTCGACTCCGACACCGTCATCGCCGACGACGAGTCGGCCGTCCTCCGCGAGTTCCACGCCCGCGTGATGGAGGAGATCGGCGAGACACCGCGGACCGCCGACGACCGGAGCGCCGACGACGCCGGGACCGCTGCCGACGACCGGAGCGCCGACCGCAACGCCGAACCGTCGGCGGACCGACGGACGGACTGAGATGGCCGGACTCGGGCCGCACCCAGCGCCGCCTTCCCGCCTCCGCATTCAGTTCGTCGCCGTCGCGGCGCTCGGCCTCCTCGGTCTCGCCGCGCTGTGGCGACCGCTCGGGGCCGGGTGGGTCCTCGCCGCGGTCGCGCCCGGGACGTACCTGACGGCGTACGCGTGGACGAACCTCGGTGCGAACCGTCCGCCGGGCGGCGACGACCTCGACCCTCAACTCGGTCCGGCGAACGCGATCACGCTGTTCCGCGGCTGGCTCGCCGCGGTCCTCGCCGGCGCGGTCGTCGCGCCGTCCCCCTCCCCGTGGGTCCCCGTCGCGCTCTTCGCCGGCGCGGTCGGTCTCGACGCGGTCGACGGCGCGGTCGCCCGCCGCACGGCGGAGACGGTCCTCGGCGCGCGCCTCGACGGGGCCACCGACGCGCTCGCGGTCCTCGTTGGCGCGGCGGTCGCCGTCGCGCTCGGGTCACTCCCCGGGTGGTACCTCGTCGCCGGCGGGGTCTGGTACGCCTACGCCGCGTCGCTGTGGCGGCGCAGGCGGAAGGGCGCGCCGGTGTACGAACTCTCGCCGAGTCGGGTCCGCCCGTTCGTCGGCACCGTCCAGTTCGTCGTCGTCGCGCTCGCGCTCCTCCCGGGCGTCGGCGGCGCGGGCGGGCTGCCCGTCTGGCTCACCGCGCTCTCGGCGCTCGCGCTCGCGGCCCTGCTCGGAAGCTTCGCCCGCGACTGGGCCGCCGCGACGGGGCGGCTGGGTCGCGACGATCCGCCGGTCTCGGCGGGGGGAGACCGCGGCTGAGTCGGTTGATAGGAGGCCACAGAACGGATTGCGACTCCCCGAAGGAGGAGCTACGCGGTGCCGTCAGTCGTCTCCGGGGATCTCTGCGTCGCTGAGCGAGGCGTCGGGCTGGAAGACGACGCTCGGGTCGAGGTCGTCGAGCGGCTCGCCCGCCCGGACCCGGTCGGGCCAGTCGTGGTTGGCGAGCGCGCCGGTGCCGAGCGTGATCAGGTCGGAGCCGTCGGCCAACGCGGCTCGGGCGTTTTCGGGGTCGCCGAGGCTCCCGTTGGCGATCACGGCGACGTCGTCGCCGGCGTGGTCCGCGGCGAGTTCCGCGAGCGTCCGGTCGGTGTCCGGCACCTCGGGCGCGGTCGCGTCGCCGCCGGTGACGTGGACGTAGTCGGCACCGGCGTCGGAGAGCGCGCCGAACAGCGCGGCGGCGGTCGCCTCGCCGTCGGGCCAGACCCGCTCTTGATCGGCCACCGCCGCCTGCGAGGCGCGGACGCCGACGACGAACTCGTCGGGCGTGGCCTCGTCGATGGCCGCCGTCACCTCGGCGGGGAACCGCGCCCGGTTCTCCGGCGATCCCCCGTACTCGTCGTCGCGATCGTTGACCAGCGGGTCGACGAACTCGTGGAGGAGGTAGCCGTTCGCGGCGTGGACCTCGATCCCGTCGAACCCGGCGTCAAGCGCGCGCTCCGCCGCGGCGACGAAGTCCGTTTTCACGTCGGCGAGCCCCTCATCGTCGAGTCCGTCCGCCTCGGGGAACTCGCCCGAACCGCCGTACATCTCGGCCATCTCGCCCGGCGGACGGTACGGGGACGGGGCGACGGGACCGAGCCCGTAACGGTTGCCCTGCGCCTGCGCCCCGGCGTGCATCAACTGGGCGATGATCGGACTGCCGGCCTCGTGGACGGCGTCGACGACTGGCTCCCACGCCGCCGCCTGTTCGTCGGTCGCGAGGCCGGGCTGATTGGGGTAGCCCTGACTGTGCGTCGCGTCCGGGTGGACGCCCTCCGTGACGAGGAACGAGAAGCCGCCGCGGGCGAAGGAGGCGTAGTACCGCGCCATCCGGTCCGTCGGGTGCCCCTCGTCGGTCGCGCTCGTCCGCGTCATCGGCGCGAGACCGACGCGGTTGTCGAGAGCGTGTCCGTTCAGTTCGAACTCGTCGAAAAGCGGGTCGTCGGCCATCGCGTTTCAGTACCGTAGTCGGGAACATAAGCGGACGGCGGCTGTGCGCGTCCCGTCACACAACACGTGTGGTACCACGGCTCGCGGCCGCGGGCCACACGGTACCGAGGCTCCGGGTACCGGCAGTGGAACGGTCAGAATCTCAACGGTTCGCGAACGGAAGGGAGACGTTCGGTTTCTCGGTTCTCACGTCGCGGGCGGCCGCCCGGCCGTCGCGCCGTGAGCGGACCCCGATCTCAGGACTCCCGGTACAACAGGACCGCGAGGACGACGATCAACACGATTTGCGCGATCTTGTCGACAGCACCGTACGTTCCGATGTCGGCCGGGAACGAGTACGTCCCGGTGACGAAGTTGATGACGTACCATAAGACGATCTGTCCGCCGGTGAACGGGATTCCGAGCGCGTACGTCAGCCGGCGACGGTACCCGGCGATTATCGCCGTCACGCCCGCGCCGAAGCCTAGGGTCGCGACGAAAAAGGAGATACCCAACGCTCCCCCGACCTGTACCCCAAGAACGACGTGTACGATCCCGGACACGGTGGCGGCGACGATCCCGATCCAGTGGAGGGGGGTCAGCGATTCGGTGTCGACGCCGGCTTCGGAGTGTGACATGAACACGTGAAACACGGCCTCGCTCGGTTTATTTGTACCCCCTCGCCGCACCCGGGTTCGGCTTCGCGGGGGCTTTATGATTGACCGGTCCGTGCGATCGGTAATGCCACACCGTCTCAGTCGTCGGTCGCGGACGGGTGAGTCCCCGTGAGCGGTGGCGACACCGGACGCGCGGTAGAGTTCGTCGGCCCGGAGCGCGTCGACGTGGTCGCCATCGACGACCCCGTCCCCGCCCCCGACGAGGTGGTCGTCGAGGCGACGGTCTCGGCGGTCAGCGCGGGGTCGGAACTGCTCGCGTACCGCGGCGAACTCGACCCGGACACGGTCGCGGACGAGGAGCTGCCGTCCCTCGACGGCGACCTCTCGTACCCGCTCCGGTACGGATACGCGGCGGTCGGACGGGTGACAGCCGTCGGCGACGCCGTCGACCCGGCGTGGCGCGACCGGACCGTCTTCGCGTTCAACCCCCACGAGAGCCGGTTCGCGGTCTCGCCGGACGCACTCTATCCCGTTCCCGACGGGGTCGGCCCGGAGACCGCGACGCTGTTCGCGAACGCGGAGACCGCGGTCAGCCTGACGCTCGATGCCGCCCCCCGGATCGGCGAGCGCGTCGCGGTGTTCGGCGAGGGCGTCGTCGGACTGCTCACGACCGCGCTGCTGGCGCGGAGCGGCGCTGAGACCGTCGTCGCGGTCGAACCGAGAGAAGATCGACGGTCGCTCGCGGCCGAGTTCGGCGCGGACGCGGTCGTCGACCCGAGCCGACACGACGGGCGGGCGGGCGTCGTCGACGCGGTCCGCGAGCACACCGACGGCGTCGACCTCGCCGTCGAGGTGTCCGGCCGGCCGGAGACGCTGGAGACGGCGGTCGAGACCACCCGGTTCGACGGCCGCGTCGTCGTCGGGTCGTGGTACGGGACCAAGCGCGCCGACCTCGGCTTCGGCGACCACTTCCACCGCGGGCGGGTGACCGTTCGGAGCAGCCAAGTCAGCACCATCGCGCCTGAACTCCGCGGGCGCTGGGACCGCGAGCGCCGCCGCGAGACCGCCTGGCGCGAACTCCGGCGGCTCAACGACGACCTCGACGTCACGGACCGGCTCGTCACCGACCGCGTCCCCGTCGCCGACGCGCCGAGCGCGTACCGCCGGCTCGCGGACGAGCGAGACGCCACCCGCCAGATCCTGTTCACCTACCCATGTACGAACTGACCGTCACCGAGTCGTTCGTCGCACAGCACTTCCTCACCGTCCCGAACCCGCCGGCCGACGAGGCGACCCTCCATTCGCACGCCTTCACCGCGGAGGCGACGTTCAGCGGCCCCGAACTCGGCGAGTATGGCTACCTGCTCGACATCGACCTCGCTCGCGAGGCGCTGCGGGCCGCCGCCGACCGGTACCGCGACGAGACGCTCAACGACCGCCTCGACGGAAACCCGAGCGCCGAGCGGCTGGCCCGGGCGCTGTTCGACGCGCTCGCCGGCGTCGACGCCCCCGCCGCGACCGAACTGACCGTGACCGTCCACGAGGACGACGTCGCGCGCGTCTCGTACACGGGCGCGCTGGAGTGACGAGGATGCGCGTCGCCCTCGTGCTCGCCGGCGACATCGACGCCGAGTCCGGCGGCTTCTACTACGACCGCCGGCTCCGCGACCGCATCCGCGAGCGGGGCCACGCGGTCGAGGTGGTCTCGCTTCCCCGAGGCTCCTACCGGGAGCGCCTCGCGCCGAACCTCCGCGCCCGCCGGCTCACGGACCGGCTCTCGGGGTTCGACGTCGTCGTCGAGGACGGGCTAGCGCACCCGTCCGTGCTGCTCGCTAACCGCTCGCTCGACGCGCCGACCGTCGCTCTCGTCCACATGATCGCTTGGCGTGCGCGGGCGGCTCAGGGGGCGGCGGGAACAGACGCGGCCGGCCGGGTGCGCACCGAACTCGCCCGCCGAGGGGTCGCGGCGGTCGAGCGCCGCTTCCTCCGGGGGGTCGACGCCGCGGTGTACAACGCCGAGACGACCCGGCGGGACGCGGCCGGACTCGGCGGCCCGGACCGGAACATGGTCGCGCCGCCCGCCGGCGACCGGTTTGACCCGGTGGTCTCCGAGTCCGATATCCGGGAGCGGGCGGGCTCCGGGCCGCTGGAGGTGACGTTCCTCGGGAATGTCGTCTCCCGAAAGGGGCTGGACACGCTCGTCGACGGCGTCGCTCGGCTGGATCGAGATGCGGTCGACTGGCGGCTGACCGTCGTCGGCGACCGGACCGTCGCGCCGGAGTACGTCGAGACCGTCGAGCGCGCGATCGCCGCGGCCGGAGTCGACGACCGGGTCAGCTTCGTCGGCCGACTCGACGACGAGGCGGTCGCGGCGCGGCTCCGCGAGAGCCACGTCTTGGCAGTCCCCTCGCGGTACGAGCCGTTCGGGATGGTGTACCTGGAGGCGATGGGGTTCGGCTGCGTCCCGCTGGCGACGACCGCGGGCGGGGCCGGCGAGTTCGTCCGCGACGGCGAGTCCGGGGTCCTCGTCTCGCCCGACGACCCGCGAGCCGTCGCCCGGGCGCTCCGGGACCTCGACGACCGCGACCGGCTGGCCGAGATGGGCGTCGCCGCGCGCCGCGACTACGAGGCGCGGCCGGGGTGGCCACAGACGCTCGACCGCGCGGTCGATTTTCTGGCGGCGGAGGCGGGAAGCGGGGCGATCGCGGACGGGAAGACAGCTGCGGATGAGAGGACCCGGGGTGATAGCGCGTGACCGACCACGCCGCGTACCTCGACGCGAAGCGCGCGCTCGACGACCGCTCGCTGAACCGCACGGTCCTCGACCGGTTCGCCGCCGAGCTTCCGCCGGAGCCGGAGATACTGGAGGTCGGTGCCGGCACGGCGACGATGGTCGAGCGCCTCGCCGAGTGGGACGTGATCGAGGGCGGCCGGTGGGTCGCCGTCGACGCCCACGAGGAGGCGCTCGCCGCGGGCGAGGCGCGGGTCGGCGACGCGGTCGGCGGCGTCGACGTCGAGTACCGCGTCGCCGACGCGTTCGATTTCGCGCGCGACGCGGCGGCCGCGGGCCGACGGTTCGACGCGGTCGTCGGCTGCGCGTTCTTCGACGTGGTCGACGCCGCCCCCGCGGTCGACGCCCTCGCCGCGGTCGCTCCCGTCGCGTACGCGCCGATCACCTACGACGGCGAGACGCGCTTCGCGCCCCCCGATACGGACGACGACGCCGTCCTCGACCGGTATCACCGCCACATGCGGGAGTTCCGGCCCGGCGGTCCGGACGGCGCGGCGGCGCTGGCTCGCGCGGCGACCGTGATCGCCGAGGGACCGTCGCCGTGGACGATCGAACCGCCGTACGAGGCGGGCGAGCGGACGGTCCTCGCGCACCTGCTCGACACGGTCGAGGGCGCGGTCGACGAGACCGACTTCGACGCGAGCGACTGGGCGGACCGCCGGCGTGAGTCGCTCCGATCGGAGCGGCTGCGCTACGAGGCGGCGAACCGAGACCTGCTAGTCGAACTGGAGTGACACCGGAACTGCGAGCGCGTCGCAGTCACCGCTGTGTCGCGCGCCCCGGTCGAGTTCGCGGATCACGGCCCGATCGGCTCGGTCGGGAGCGGATCGGGGAGTCCCTCCAAGATCAGCGTCGTGTAGTGGAGGAACACCGCCAGCCCCGCCACCGACAGCAACAGGAGGAACAGCAGGACCAGCCGCTCGTCACTGCGGACCACCCCGGCGGTGTCCGCGAGGAACTCCCTCCGCCCGCGGCGCTCGGTCATCGGTCCAACGTTGCGGTCGCGGTCAATTAAAAGTAGTCGATAGCGCGGCCGAGACCGACGCTCAGTCGTCCGACGGCGACGGCCGGGACCGACTGAGCGGCTCCCCGTCGACCGGCTCGTCGGGGTTCGCCTCGACGGCGGCCTCGCTCAGCCCGAGCCGCGCGTCGACGTCGATGTCCTCGCGGACGTGGACGGTTCCCCGGTGGACCGCGATGGCGTCCGCGAGGTGGAGCCGGACCGCGTCGAGCAGCACGTCGGCCTCCAGCGGCTGCCCGCGCCGCTTGATCTCGGCGACGTCGGCATTCGGCGGCACGTCGAAGGCGCGCTGGGCGATCACCGGCCCCTGATCGAGGTCGGTGGTGACGTAGTGGGCGGTGACGCCCGCGATGCGGACGCCCGCGTCCTTCGCCTGCCGGTACGCCTCCGCGCCGGGGAACGCCGGCAGCAGCGAGGGGTGGACGTTGATGATCCGGCCCTCGTACCGGAAGACGACCTCGGGCGAGAGGATACGCATGTAGCGGGCCAAAGCGATCAGGTCCACGTCGTACTCGGCCAGCAGGTCGAGCAGGCGCTCCTCGTCGGTGTTCCCGTTGCCGTCGCCCACGTCGTAGAAGGGCTTGTCGTAGCGCTCCGCGAGCGACCGGAGGTCGCCGCGGTTGCCGATGACGACCGGGATCTCGGCCTCCTCGCCGTCGTCGGCGAGGTCACCGTTGGCCTCCGCCTCCAGCAGCACCTCGGGCGCGTGGGTCTCCTTCGTGACCAGCAACGCGATTCGGCGCGCGTCGCGGTCGCTCGGGAACCGGACCTGGATGTCCACGTCGAGTTCGCGGCCCAGTTCGGCGAGCGCGCGGCGGAGCTCCCCGCGGGAAGTCTCCATCTCCGCGGTGTCGACGCGGGTCGTCATGCGGAAGACGCCCTCGCGGACCGCCTGATCTAAGTCCTCGATGTTGATTCCCCGCTCGAACAGCAGGGAGGTGACCCGCGCGATGAGTCCGGTCTTGTCTCCTCCGACGACCGTGATCTCGGTCAATTCGCGGGTCATGCGACGATCACCTCCGCGGGTTCGAGCGGCTGCATACACCCTCCTCAACAGGCGGAGGGGTTTGCCCCTTTCGTTCCGCGCGGTCCCTGCCTCCCGCACGTTCGACCGATCTATATCCACGAACGTGTCTATACGAGGCGTTCCAAAACGGTTTTTACACACGACTCCGCACCAACGGACATGACCGACTACACGGCGACGGTGACGGTCCGGCTGAAGCGGGGCGTCCTCGACCCGGAGGCCGAGACGACCCAACAAGCCCTCGAACGGCTCGGGTTCGAACTCGACGACCTCCGCTCCGCGGATCGCTTCGAGGTCGACCTCGCCGCCGCCGACGCCGACGAGGCCGCCGATCGCGCCGGCGAGATGGCCGAGCGGCTGCTCGCGAACCCGACGATCCACGACTACGACGTGGCGGTCGCGGAGCGATGACGGTCGCCGTCGTCGAGACGACGCCGATCGTCACCGGCGCGGCGGTCGCGGCCGCCCACGCGAGGTGGTCGGCGTGACGGTCGCCGTCGTCCAGTTCGGCGGCTCGAACTGCGACCGCGACGCCGTCCGCGCGTTAGCGCACCTCGGGATCGACGCCGAGCGCGTCTGGCACGAGGACGGACTCCCCGAAGACACCGACGGGATCGTCCTCCCCGGCGGCTTCTCCTACGGCGACTACCTGCGCGCCGGCGCGATGGCCGCCCGCGACCCGATCATGGACGAGGTCCGCGCCGCGGCCGAATCGGGCGTCCCCGTCATCGGGATCTGTAACGGCGCGCAGATCGGCTCCGAGTCCGGCCTCACGCCCGGCGCGTTCACCACGAACGCCTCCGCTCGCTTCCAGTGTGAGCCGGTCCACCTGCGCGTCGAGCGCGCCGACACGCCGTGGACCGCCGCCTACGACGAGGGCGACGTGATCGAGGTCCCCATCGCCCACGGCGAGGGCCGGTTCGAGATCGGCGACGAGGCGCACGCAGACCTCGTCGCCGACGACCGCGTCCTCTTCCGCTACTGCGACGCCGACGGGAACGTCACCGACGCCGCGAACCCGAACGGCTCCACGGACAACGTCGCCGGCGTCCTCGGCGAGCGCGAGACGGTCGCCGTGTTGATGCCCCACCCCGAGCGCGCCACGCTTCCCGACCTCGGCCGCAGCACCGACGGCGCGGGAATCCTCGAAGCGTTCGCCTGAATCGATTCCCGGGTCAACTTCAGCTCACCGCGCTCGCGCAGCCTCTCCGGCGGACTCCGTCTCGGCGGCCGTCCTCTCGTCGACTCCGTCGCTCCCCTCGCGCTCCAGTTCGCGCTCCAACGCCCGCTCGAACTCCTCCTCCGCGAGTTCGCCCGCGGCGTACCGCCGTTGAAGGCGCTCGACCGGGGTCTCGTCGGGGTCACCCTCGTCCGGTCCGTCATCCGTCTCGCTCACGAGCAGCTTGATCCCGACGAGGCCCACGGCGATCAGCACCGAGACGGTGAACAGCGCGACGAGGGGAAACGCGAACATCCAGCCGCCCATCCCGCCCGCCATCCCCGAACCGGCCATCCCGCCCATCAGCGGCCCGACGGCGACGAAGTCGAACACAATCATGTGCGGTAGTTACATTTCTCCGATTAAATACTCAGCGGCCGTTGGCAGGTAGCGAGACCGCGCGTAGCCGTCCCGAGTCGACGAACCGCCGTCGGTTCGCTCGCCGACGTTCGGCAGCGAGGGGCGTGCCGCTCCCCCTACGACTTTTGCGCCCGGCAGCCGAATCGGTCAACGTGAACGCACGCCACATCGACCACGTCAACCTCCGGATCCCCGAAGACGGCGTCGACGACGCCCGCGAGTTCTACGGCGACGCGCTCGGCTTTGGGATCGAGGACGCGCTGTACGCGGCCGACGACAAGCCGTTCTTCGACGTGCGGCTCTCGGCGACGGCGGTGATCCACCTGTGGCCCACGGCCGAGTTCGAGCCGCCGACGCCGACGAACTACGACCACGTCGCGGTCGTCGTCGAGGAGTCGGTCGACGAGACAGCGACCGAACTCGCCGACGCGGGCGTCGAGGTCGAGAAGACGCTCGACTCGCCGCTCGGTGCGACCGGCGAGGCGGGCGCGGTGTACGTCCGCGACCCGTTCGGGTATCGAGTGGAGCTGAAAGCGCGGGTGTGAACGGGAACCGAGGCGAGGCCGCCCCGAACCCGTTCGCCCGCGCGAGCAACCATCGCCCCGACGCGGCGGTTTAAGAGTCCCGAGCGACAGGGGCGAGTATGAGCGAACAGCAGCCGAGATCCGACGACGACGAGCGGCGTCGCCGCCGGGAAGACACAGATCGATTCGCCGGGGGGAAAGACGAGGACCTGCGGAGCCGCGAAGTGACCGAGGGACCGGACAAAGCGCCGCACCGCGCGATGTTCCGGGCGATGGGGTTCGACGACGAGGACCTCTCGTCGCCCATCGTCGGCGTGCCGAACCCGGCGGCGGACATCACGCCGTGTAACGTCCACCTTGACGACGTGGCGGACGCCGCGCTCGACGGCATCGATGCCGCGGGCGGAATGCCCATCGAGTTCGGGACGATCACCATCTCCGACGCCATCTCGATGGGGACCGAGGGGATGAAGGCGAGCCTGATCTCGCGGGAAGTGATCGCGGACTCGGTCGAACTCGTCTCCTTCGGCGAGCGCATGGACGCCCTCGTGACGGTCGCGGGCTGCGACAAGAACCTCCCCGGGATGATGATGGCCGCGATCCGGACGGATCTGCCCAGCGTCTTCCTCTACGGCGGGTCGATCATGCCCGGGCAACACGACGGGCGCGACGTGACGATCGTCCAGGTGTTCGAGGGTGTCGGCACCTACGCGCAGGGCGACATGGACGCCGACGAACTCGACGACCTAGAGCGACACGCCTGCCCCGGAGCGGGCTCCTGCGGCGGGATGTTCACCGCGAACACGATGGCGTCGCTCTCGGAGGCGCTCGGGCTGGCCCCGCTCGGGTCCGCCTCACCGCCCGCCGAGGACGAGGCTCGCTACGCGGTCGCCGAGCGCGCGGGCGAACTCGCGATGGACTGTATCGAGAACGACCGCCGCCCCTCCGACATCCTCTCGCGGAAGTCGTTCGAGAACGCGATCGCCGCCCAGACCGCGATGGGCGGGTCGACGAACGCGGTCCTTCACCTGCTCGCGCTCGCCGGCGAGGCGGACGTCGACCTCTCGATCGAGGACTTCGATAAGATATCGCGCCGCACGCCGAAGATCGCGAACCTCCAGCCCGGCGGGACGCGGGTGATGAACGACCTCCACGAGATCGGCGGGGTTCCGGTCGTCCTCCGCCGCCTGCTTGAGGCCGACCTGCTCCACGGCGACGCGATGACCGTGACCGGGCGGACGCTCAAAGAGGAACTGGCCGAACTGGAGGCGAACGGCGACCTCCCGGACGAGGACGAAATCGAGGCCGACTTCCTCTACACCGTCGACGACCCGAAGGAGGAGGAGGGGGCGATCAAGATCCTCGACGGTAACCTCGCGCCGGACGGCTCGGTGCTGAAGGTGACCGGCGACGACGAGTTCTACCACGAGGGCCCGGCCCGCGTGTTCGAAAACGAGGAGGACGCGATGGAGTACGTCCAGTCGGGCGAGATCGAGTCCGGTGACGTGATCGTCATCCGGAACGAGGGGCCCCGCGGCGGTCCCGGGATGCGCGAGATGCTCGGCGTCACCGCCGCCGTCGTCGGCGCGGGCCACGAGGACGACGTCGCCCTCCTGACCGACGGCCGCTTCTCCGGCGGCACCCGCGGTCCCATGATCGGTCACGTCGCGCCCGAGGCCGCCGCGGGCGGCCCGATCGGGCTCATCGAGGACGGCGACCACATCACCGTGGACATCCCCGAACGCGACCTCACCGTCGACCTCTCCGACGAGGAGCTCGCCGCCCGGCGCGAGGAGTGGGAGGCCCCGGAACCGCCCTACGAGGGCGGCATTCTCGCGAAGTACGGTCGCGACTTTGCCTCCGCCGCCGACGGCGCGGTGACGAACCCGCGACTCACGCGAGACCTGTAACCGGGCACGAAGCTGTCGGAGCCGCCGGGAGCGTCCGTTTTTACTGAGGCTCAAAATTAACGATCTCGACGGCTCCTTTTCATCTACCGCTGTGGCGCGCGCCTCCGAGGCCGCATCGCGGCCGAGGAGCGCCGCGCGTGGTCGCCGGCGCGTAGCGCCGGCTGCCAGAGAATCCTCGATTCTCGCTGGAGTCGCTGGTCCCTCCGCTTCGCTCCGGGACCAGCGACAGGGCGAGAGCGAAGCTCTCGCTTGAAACCGGACGTAGTCCGGTGACGAGGCTGGGGAGGTGTGAGGCTGTGCGGTCCCGCGAGCGACCGGAGGGAGCGAGCGGGAGTACGGAAGTCGCAGCCCGCGCAGCGAACGTAGTGAGCGAGCAGGACCGTCTTCCGGTGGTGCGGGGCGGGACTCGAAGGGGCAGTCGCGAGGCGGGCGCAGGTGACGCAAGGACCGCAGGAAGGGAGCGAGCAGCGCGAGCGACCGACGAGGACCGCAGCGAACGTGCGCCCGCCTCGCGACTGGGGCTTCGGAGCGGTTCATGTCGATTAACGATTTATCAACAGGAACAGCTTCGTATAGCCGAGCGGCAGGGGCTTCGGTGGTGTTCACCGCCGCGAGACTCTCGGCCACGTACAACCGAGTGACCGGAACTTCGAGAACGTCTCCGTTTCTCACCGAGCCGCGATCAACGACCGAACGTCGGCTCCTCACTCACCTCGATTCTTATTGCGGGGAGCCGCCGTCCGTGACCGCGGTCTCGACGGACTCGGCACACCAGACGTTGCTCCGGCGGCCGGCACGCGAGAGCTCCATCCTGACCACCGACCCGACCGGTAGGTCCGCGACGCGCTCCCGGGCGTCCTCGTCGGCGTACTCGACGACGTGGTACGTCTCGTTGCGTGGATGGGCACGTACCGTGGTACATTCGTGATCGTTCTGCTCGGAGATGACGGTGTACGCGTTCGATTGTGACATCTTATTCCGTTATTCTTGGACATACTACTTCAAGTCTCCGTATATTCACTACAGTCGTGAGTCAGGTAGTAATACGGATATAAGGTGTACGAATGCCGAAACGATCAGTCGCCGTGCGTGGCCCGCGGCGACTGCGCCGCACGCTGCCCCGACCTCGTCACTCGCGGATCACCACGCCTATCTCCGATGGTCTCGGATCGCGGTCATGGAGCAAGACGACGAGGGGGTTGAAGGTTCCAGTTCGGACGCCGCCGGACAGACGGACCCGGACGCCGGCGGCGTGGCGCTGTTCGTCGACGGCCCGAACGTGTTGCGCGAGGAGTTCGACGTCGACCTCGACGACGTGCGCCGGGCGGCCGAGGCGGAGGGACCGCTGGTGACGACGCGGCTCTATCTCGACGAACACGCGACGCCGGGGCTGATTCAGGCCGCCGAGGCCCGCGGCTTCGAGGTCGTGATGACCAGCGGCGACGTGGACGTGAAGCTCGCGGTCGACGCCGCGCGGTTCGCGGCCGAGGGGCGGATGGAGACCCTCGCGATCGCCTCCCGCGACACCGACTTCAAGCCGGTCGTCGAGACCGCGAACGGCTACGGGATCCGAACGCTCGCTATCGCGCCCGGCGAGTTCGGGCGCTCGGACGCGCTCCGCAACGCCGCCAACGGGTCGGTGACGCTCGACGGCGACGAGAGCGATGTAACCGAAGACAGCGGTGAGACGGATACCGAATCGGCTTGGCACCGGTAGCGATCGAGTGATATCGTCCGCGGCTATTTATAAGCGAACGGCGACTCCGCTGGGACCGTCTCCAAAGCTCTAGCCGCTCGTTTATTCGTCACGGCTACCGCGCAGCACACCACCGAAGCCCCAGCCGCGAGAACATCCGAAAGACGGTCGCCTCGCTTCGCTCGGCGCTGCGTCTTTCGTGGTCCCGTTCGCTTCCGCTCGCGGGACTCGTGGCAGCGAGACCCTACGCGTCCGGCCACTTGATCGAGCAGCCCCGAGACGGGCGGTCGGGGATCTCGACTTCCTCACCTGCGAGAACGGCGTCGACCGCGTCGCGAACGTAGAACTCCGTCGCCTCATCGTCGGGGTTGAGCGCGTCGTCGAGCCGGCCGTGGTAGCGCAGCCGCCACTTCCTGTCCTCGCGGCCGAAGAGGAACGGGTCGGGCGTACACACCGCGTCGTAGGCGGCCGCGACCTCCGCGGTCTCGTCGCGCAGGTACGCGTCGTACGCGACCGTGCCGTCCGCGACGGCCTCGCGCATCGCCTCGAAGGAGTCCTCCGGGTACTCGTCGGCGTCGTTGGGGTTGATCCCGACGACGGCGAGGTCGTCGTACTCGACCGCCAGATCGTTCAGCAGGTCGATTTTCGCCTTCGCGTACGGGCAGTGGTTACAGGTGAAGACGACGAGCAGCGCGTCCGTCTCGAAGTCGTCGAGCGCGTACGTCTCCCCGTCCGCGCCGGGTAGTTCGAAGTCGGGCGCTACGTCGCCGCGGTCGAGTTCGGACTCGGATTCGGTCTGGACCATGTCGCTCCGGGCTACGGCGGCGAGCGGAAAAGGCGTTGCGCGCTCAGTACTCGACCGCGTCGGAGTATCGGTCCAAGACGAGCACGAGTGCGGCACCGCCGATCGCCGCCAGCGCGAACCGCGGCGCGGCCGCCCGCCACGACTCGGCGCTCTCCGCCAGCCGGGTCGATGTCTCGACGAGCGGCGCGCGGAGCGCGCCGACGATCAGGCTCACGAGGAAGGCGAGCGTCGCGGTGCGTGCCCGGGAAAGCGCGTAGCGGACCGCGTGCGCGATGGTGAACAGTCCGCAGACGCCTCCGACGAGGAAGACGGCGACGGGCGGTAGCGTCTCGACGAGTGCGTCGGACCCGTTCCCGACGGCGAGCGCGCCGACCCCGTCGACGAACCGACTCACGACGCCGGACATGTACTCGTACTGGCCGAGGACGACGAGCAGCAGCGAACCGGAGACGCCCGGCAGCACCATCGCGCTGACCGCGACCGCGCCCGCGAGGAACACGAGCGGCAGCGGGCTTCCGAGTCCCGTCGAGCCGACCCCGGAGGCGAGGAACGCCAGCGTGAACCCCCCGGCCGCGGCGACCTTCCGGCGCGGCGTTCCGAGGTCGACGTCGCCGAGCAGGGCCGCGGCGCTGGCGGCGATCAGCCCGAAGAAGAAGCCGTACGTCGCGACGGGCCGCGTCGCAAGTAGGTAGTTCACCCCGCTCAACACGGCGATGACCGCGGTACCGATACCGGCCCCCAACACGAGCAGGAACGCGCCGTCGACCTCGCGGAACGCGGCCCGCGCGTCCGCGAGGTTCCCCGGCCGAACCCCCGCCAGCACGCGGCGTACTCGACCGGGATCGATCGCCGTGACGGCCGCGATCAGCCGCTCGTAGATGCCGACGATGAGCGCGATGGTCCCGCCCGAGACGCCGGGCACCGCGTCCGCGCTCCCCATGGCGACGCCTTTCAGGTACAGCGTCAGCCACTCGCGTCGGTCGTCCATACGTCGAGAATAGTGTGGCGGTAGTTAACAGCCCGGAATTACGCGCTCGCGTCCCCGGTCGCCGTCGTCGCGCTCGTGGCGTCGACCGCCGTTACCGGCTCCGCCGCGCCGAGCACGCTCGCGCTGTCGGTCGAGTTCGTCGTGTTACCGCTGTCGCCGCCGTCGCCGCCCTCGCTCCCACTATCGACAGGACACGCCGGGTCGCCGCTCGGGCAGTCGACGATCCGTTCTTCGAGTTCGACCGTCGCCGCCGTGTCGTCCTCACCGACGACCTGCCCTTCGGTCACCTCGACCTGTCCGAACTGCTCGGTGGTGTACAGGTCCTCGCCCGTCGTCTGCGCGGTGCTGACGTTGTACGGACCGGTCGCGCGGACGCTCGTGTTCGTGTACCCGTTCTCGGGTCCGAACTCGTCGTAGCCCGTCGTCGAGTACGGGAGCGTGAGTTCGAACTCGCCGTTTTCGTCCGCCGTCGCGTACTGCGTGTACTCGAACGTCTGCCCGTTCAGTTTCCGCATCTCGACGGTCGCCTCGACCTCCTGACCGGGTGCCGCGCCCGACCCCTCGACGGTCGCGCCCGGCACGCGCTCGAACGTCTTGACGAAGTCGTCGCTGAACGCGCCGAACAGCGACTCGCCGAACGTCGCCTGGAGGTCGACGCCGAACCGCTGGGCGAGTATCTGTGCCTGCTGTGCGTACGGCGAGCGTCCGGGTGCCTGCGTGGCGTGAACCAGCCGGTAGTGTTCGAGCGCCTCGACGCGCTCGGTGGGCACGCCCATGACGCCCCCGACCTGCGCCGAGCCGTCCTCCTCGGCGTACGAGCGGGCGGCCGAGAGGTTGTCGAACCGCTGGACCGGCTGTCCCTCGCTCGGGAGGACCTTGATGTCGACCTGTTCGCCCGACTGGGTCTGGGCCGTCTGCGGCTCCCAGTCCAACACGACCGGGTCCGGCTCGACCGCGCTCCCGTAGTGCTGGTAGAGCCGGATCATCTGGCTCTCGTGGTAGCGCTGCGTCCGCGTCTGGAGGGCGGCCCGGAGCCCGCCCTGCTGGCCGTTCTGGCCCTGGACCCGTTCGTACAGCAGCTCGTTGAAGTCGCGGACCGTCTCGTTGCCGCTGTAGAAGGTGACCGGCGCGTTGAACTTGGAGTTCGGCGACGCCATCTGCCAGTCGACCATCACGTAGCGAGTCTGGTTGCCCTCGTCGCTCTGGCTCGCGAGCACCTCGGCCGCCTGCTGTTCGCTCGGTGCGAGCAGGTAGTCGGCCGCTTCGCCGGCGTTCTGCTGGAACGGATTGGCGTTCGGGATGCGCTCGGCGCGGGTGGTGATCCAGTGGCCGTAGTCCCACCACGACTGGACGCCGTACGCGCCGTCGGGGTAGTCGAAGTCGCCGTCTGCGGGCCGCTCGTAGGTGGTGTACGGATCCATCGCGTTGTCCGCGCCTCCGAGCTCGCCCGGCTGAGGCGTCTCGTCGTTCATCCACTGGAGGCTCTCGTCCCACTGGACGACGCTGCCCGGTTGACTGGAGTTCCCGGCGGTCCAGACCGGCGTGGCGACGCCGACGAGCGGGACGAGGAGGATCGCGAGCACGGCGAGTACGGTCAGCACCTGCCAGCCCTCGACGTTTTTGACCGCGTCGAGAGACGTGAGATCGAGGGCATCGAACGCGACCTGGAGGAAGTACGCCGTGCCGACCGCGACGACGACGGCGAGGTAGTAGTTGAAGCGGGTCTGGGTGAACGCCGCGCTCCCGATGAACGCCGCCCACACGACGAAGTACAGCTCCTCGGCGTCGTACTCGACGAGGAACGTCGCCCCGACGAGGAACGCCGCGGCGAGGACGAGCCCGACCACCTGCCAGTCGAGGCCGACGACGCCGCCGACCGCGCCGTACGCCTGCGGGACCGCGTAGACGGAGCCGACCACGGCGAGCGCGGCCGGGATGTACAGCGTGTGATTGGTATCGTCGGAGCGGTACAGCGGGCGCGCGAGGATGTAGAGGACCGCTGCGAGCGCGAGGAAGAAGGCGAGCCCGTACTGCGAGAGCACGAAGTTCGTGAACGTGGCGTCTTGGAGCGGCGGGCCGCCCTCGCCGATGGTGCGGAAGGTGGCGCTGGAGCTGAATCCGACGAAGTTGAGGAGGTTTCCGGTGAGCGTCGACCACAGCGACGGAATGGCGAGCCAGACGACGCCGGCCGACGCGAGGATGAGTCCGCCGACGGTCGGTGGGTACGTGGAAACGTCGAGGTTGCGTGCCTCCCACTCGCGGGCGAGCCACGCGAGGAAGACGGCACCGACCGCGACGCCGAGCGGGAGGACGACTTGGAGGAGCGAGTATGACGTCGTCCCGAAAGAGAAGTCGTTGAGCGGAATCAGCTGCATCACGGCCGTAACCGTCATCGCGACCGCGCCCGCGAAGGCGACTGGCTCGGGGCTCCGGCCGTGGGAAACGTCGCTCGTGAGCTTCACCGCGAGGTAGATACCGGTGATGCCGACGAGGAGGATACCCGGCTGCCACGTCCAGATGTAGAGTCCGAGTGCGACGCCGGCTGCCGCGGCGTACGAGACGGGGCGTTTCAGGGCCTCGACGTCGCGGTCGACGACGAGTTCCCAGACGGGCTTTTCGCGCTCCGCGACGGCGAAGGCGACGAGGAACGCGAGGACGGCGATACTCTGGAAGAGCACCTCGGCCGCGCTGTGGTCGGGGAATCCGACGAGCGAGTAGCTGAAGAACGTTCCGGGGAGGAGCGCGAGGACCAAGGCTCCGCCGAGCGCAGCGACGCGGCCGGCAAAGCGCCGCGCGATGAAGTACGTCGGGATCGCGACGAGTGCGCCCGCGATCGGGGCCATGACGAGCATGACCTCCTCGGTGCTGCCCATGATGGGGCGGGCGATCCAGACGCCCACCGCCATGATGTGGTCCCAGAGCGTTCCGAACTGGCCGGCGGTTCGGCCGAACGGGAATCCCGTGTATGGATCGAACGGGAGCGTGTTCGGCCAGTTCTCCATGAGATACGTCGTCTCGCGGAGGTGATACCACGGGTCGTTGCCCCGGAAGTACACCTCGCCGTTTCGAACGAAGTTGCCGTACGACCGGAGGCGAGTCCACAGCATGAAGGCCACGGCCCCGAGGAGGAGCGGGACGTGGTACCACCGTTTGAGGACGTCGAGGGGAGCGTCTCCCCCGTCCTCGTCGGTGTCTGTTTGCGCGCTCATTGTACGTGGTGAACACCAAAACCTCCATAAGGCTTGTTATATACCGCCCGACGACGGGTTCAGAATCCTTATTGATCCGGGCGGAAAACTCGGCGTCAATGAAGGTCTCCGTCGTCGTCTGTACGTACACGATGGAGCGCTACGACGTGTTTACAGAGGCCGTCGAGAGCGCGCTCGCGCAAATGTACGATCCGATCGAGGTTGTGTTGGTGATCGACGGAAATCCCGAGGTGTACGAACACGCGGTCGACGACTTCGGTGATCACGAGAACGTCGTGATTCACGACAACAACGAGAATCGTGGGATTTCGTTCAGCCGGACGAAGGGCGCGGAGCTGGCCTCGGGCGAGATCGTCGCGTTCATTGACGACGACGGCGTGGCCGAGGAGGACTGGATCGCGAACCTTGTTACGGTGTACGAGGAGACGGACGCGATCGCTGTTGGCGGTGACGTACGGCCGAACTGGCAGGGTGAGCGACCGGAGTTCTTCCCCGAAGAGTTCTACTGGTTGGTGGGGTGTGTCGAGCCTGGGTTCGCCGAGGACGGTGAGGAGGTTCGGAACACGTACGGATCTAACATCTCCTACAGGCGCGAGGCGTTTCTTGAGGTCGGTGGGTACGACCCGAACACGGGTCGAAAGGGAGACAAGCACCTACAGGCTCACGAGGCCCCAGTCGGGATTCGGCTACTGGAGGAGTTTGGCCGGGGAATGGTGTACACTGAAGACGCCATTGTACACCACACGCTGTTTGAGTACCGGGGGGAGTTCCGATGGCTGGTGTCGCGATCGTTCTGGCAAGGGTACTCCAAACGCGTGATGGATCTTTTGTACCCAGATGCGCCCGATGCCAAGGGCGATTACCTCAAGTGGTTACTGACAGACCGGGTGCCACGCCGGTTAGAGGGGCTCGTTCGGTCGCCGTCGATCGCGGCGGTAGCACAGCTCGGCGCGATTGGAGTGTTTACCGCGGCTGTCGGGTTGGGGTACTTATATGGGACTGTGACCCCGGACCTGATCAAGAAGGCAAACGCCTGACTACAGGTTCACTTCACTAAAATCGCCAACGTTCAGTTTTGACGGAGTTCCTCCGACCTCTGAGTTGTTCCCGACGATCGTCTCTGAAGGGTTAACGTCCGAGAGCTTCGAATTCGTACCGACGATCGTGTCTCGAACTCGGCTATCAATGACGGTCGCTTCATCGTCGATACTTACGTACTGCCCGACGACGCTCCCCTCGATACTCACACCACTTCCGATATCGACCGGCGGGATAACGACGGATTTGTTGCCTGTATGCGTCTTATTTCCAGGTGTGGACTCAAGCAGACCCTATTCGCTTATAGCAGCGTTTCCGGGCGTCCACAGCCGTACCAATCCCCTACTTCGAACGTTCAGAACTCCGCGTCCAACTCGAGCATTCGCTGAAGCGCATCCGTCAGTTGGTACTCGTCTCCTGCGCCGCGTACTCGTCGTCAATGAAGTAACTAATCGCGTCAAACAGGCCGTCCATGTCTTCAATAAAGTAGATCCCGCTGATCGCAAGATTTGAGTCCGGATTATCCGGCTTCTCCTCAAGTTCGGCGATCTCGTCTCCATCAGGTGTCACAATGTCGTAGTCCGATGGCACATCGACACGCTTCACGCCGATGCTTCTGTCGACATCACCGAGCGACTGGTGAGATTTATAGAAGCTCTCGTAACCATCTTCAAAAAGCATGTCCCCAAGCAGGATACACATGGACTCGTCGTCGAAATAATCTCGCGCTTAGTAGATACAGTGTCCAAGATCTTCAGTGTGTTCCTGCTCGGCGTACTCCACGTTTAGGTCGGCAGCGTATGCGTCGTCCACGTACTCGATTACGTGGTCTTTCATCACACCGACGATAATGACGACATCGTCGACCGAGGAGTCAACAAGCCCGTCAAGGATATGTCCGAGAATCGGTTTTCCGGCGACACGCACCATCGGTTTCGGCTTCGTACGTGTTTGGGGTAAACTCTTGTCCCCTGGCCTGCTCTAACTTCGGTTTTACTTTCGAAATACATTTGCGACGTACTGAGGATCGTATGTTATGGCCGTCAATTTCTCTAGTTGGGTATCTGAAAGTGCTCAACGAATCCGTGACAACAGTTTACGGGGGGTCGCTGAGAGCCTGTATCACGTATATGTCGGTTTGCTTTTGTATGTCAGCACATATTTTGACATCGGAACCAACGTTTTTAAACGGAATTGGGATGTTCTCATCGTGCTTGATGCCTGTAGAGTCGATGCTTTGCGGGCAGTACAAGATGAATACGAGTTTCTTGAGAATATCGAGACGACGTGGTCTGTCGGTAGCACAACCGTTGAGTGGATGTCTCTAACATTTCGTGACACATTCCGCTCAGAAATATCGGAGACTGCGTACGTGAACGGCAACGTTCAATTTGAAAAGGTGTTCCAAGAACGACGAGCACCGCCGCACGCAAACGCCGCTCCGTTTCACCCTTCCTTCGAAACGTATGGTCTCGTCAACGAATCTGAGTTCGACTACATAGACCCCGTATACGAATACGCATTTGACGACGATCTCGGAGTTGTACCGCCACAAAGTATGACTGACCGTGCGGTTGACGTTTGGCGTAACGAGTCCCCACAGCGACAGATCGTCCATTATCTTCAACCACACGAGCCATATATTGGTGTAGACGATCCCCCCGAACACGCACTACAAAAGCTAGGATCTGGAGATATCGACCGTGACCAAGTATGGGACTGTTATCTCGATACGCTCCGGTTGGTCCTCGACGAAGTCGAGTTACTCTTAGAAAACTTGGACGCAGAGACTGTCGTCATAACTGCTGACCATGGAGAGGCGATGGGTGAGTGGGGATTCCATTCACACAATATTGGCTGTCCTCACCCTGTTGTTCGGAAGGTTCCGTGGGTAACGACCACCGGCGTCGATACGCAGACATATGAGCCGTCTCTGGAGCCCAAGTCAGATGCTGAACTGGATACGCAGTCTCAACTTGAACACCTTGGTTATCTATAATAATTCAGCGGACTTACTGAACGTATCCTTTTACTGAGCATGGGAACACTTTTGACTCGATCGCCAGTACGCTACTTTCACGACAACAACTGAGATCCTTTCCGAATTTATGCCACCAGAGACAGACATTCGGCCCCTTCTTGTGAACGCGTCAGACACCGGGGGCTCGGCAACGGCGACGAAACGAATCCACCGGGCGCTTAGATCAATTGGCGTGGAATCCCGAATGCTGGTTCAGGAGAAATCCACGAACGACGGAACGATAGTCGGGCCTTCCTCGAAGATCGAGACGGCTTGGAGCCTTGCTCGCCCACACGTGGACATGCTCCCGTTGCGGTTTTACGGCCAGAAGAGCGGATTTACAGTGAACTGGCTTCCCGAGCGAATGAACGAACGGATCGAGGAGATCGATCCAGATCTGGTTCACCTCAACTGGATGGGACGTGGAGCGATGTCGACACGGTCGATCGGCCAGATCGACCGACCGATAGTCTGGCGGTTCCCCGATATGCACGCGATGACCGGCGGATGTCACTACGCGGCCGACTGTGACGGGTTTGAGAACAAGTGTGGTTCCTGTCCGCAACTCGATAGCGAGTCCGACGTGGATCTGTCTCGATTCAACTGGCTCCGAAAGGATTATTATTGGGACGACCTCAATCTGACCGTCGTCACGCCGAGCACGTGGCTCGCCGAGGAGGCCGAACGCAGCTCGTTGTTCGGCGATCACCGTATCGAGGTCATCCCGAACGCGCTCGACACCGACGTGTACAGACCACGGGACAGTTCGCTCGGTCGAGAGCTGTTCGGGCTTCCGGAAGACAAGCGGCTCGTGTTGTTTGGTGCCGTCGACCCGATGGGTGACCATCGAAAGGGAGCGGATCTGCTACAAGAGGCGCTTCAGGAGATCTCTGGCGATCTCGAAGACGTGGAGCTGGTGATATTCGGATCCGAGGAACCGGACGATCCCCCGGACTTCGGGTTTCCGACGAACTACGTGGGATACCTCCACGATGATCCGAGTTTAGCGTTGCTGTATAGTGGCGCTGACGTGATGGTCGTTCCGTCGAGATACGAAGGGTTCGGACAGACGGTGTCGGAGTCGCTAGCGTGTGGGACGCCCGTGGTGGCGTTCGACGCGACGGGGCCGCGAGACATCGTGGATCATCGGGAGACGGGCTGGTTGGCAGAGCCGTACGATGCGGCTGAGTTGGGGGTGGGAGTGAAATGGGTGCTGGCGTCGGATCGAAAAGAACTGGCGGCGACGGCTCGGGAACGGGCTGTCAAACAGTATGAACAGCGAGGTGTGGCGGGGAGATATCTTGACCTGTACGAGTCGCTAGTGTAAATCTGTGTGTTAATTACTTACTATTCATAGAATGTGTGATAGTAATATTGTTAACAAGTGATCGCATGCGCTCCCAAATTGGGTAGACTATTGGGTGAACCTTCCAGCGACCGGGTCGCAGTCGGTGAAATGACTGATCATAATCCCTGTCCACCACGATATAATCGGGATGGTTCAATGGGAAGTCCATAGAATATACAGGGGTACCGGCAAACGGCGAGTCCTCATCACTCGTATGGGTTGCCCCTTCGCCGAATCCAATGTTTGCAATCAGATTTCTGGATGGGACGATTGATAGCCCTGAATTTATATGTCGGGTAAATGCCCACTGGTAGTCCCACGTTTCGTTGTTTCCCTCATACGTCTCGCGGTATACACGCTTTAGATGGTTGTACTGCCATTGATCGCCAATAAGATCCTGAACTCTATCCTTGGCATTGGGATCAGCCCATAGTTCCATATCCGGATCGTACATATCCCAGTACTTGCTCCACGTTGCCCATCCCCAGATACCTCCATTATATGAAAAGTGGTAATCTTGCCCGTTGTCACGCCACGTGCCAAGTTGGTTTCGACCCGTGATTTCCATGATTCGTTCGTCGTCTTGATATCGCCTAAGTAGTGTCTGGCAGAAGTTGAAGAACGTTGGATCTGGAACAGTATCATCTTCAAGGATGATAGCACGTTCCACGGTATTGAATACATACTCAAGACCGGTCACGAACCGCTGTTTAATGCCGAGATTCGTACTTGCGTAGAGTCGCTTAACGTCGCAACTCCATGTGATATCTTCAACAACAGCGCGTGCGGCCTCCGTCCGCTCTCGGTCAGACTCGTCGGCTGGGCCATCGGCAACAATGAACAACTGCGAGGGCTTTGCATCTGTAATCCGATCGAAAACACGAGCTGTGTATTCAGGACGATTATAAATAAAAAACACGACAGGAGTAGAGAGGGTGAATGTACCAGACATACACCATATATGTCCTCTGAACAAAAATACATTACGAAGTATTAGAATATCCAATCCACTAGTTTTTTCATCGTAAATATTGTTTAACGACCATGCCTGACACCATCCTTATACAAGGAGATTCCCTTGCCCTCCCTCGAGAGGAAGTTCAATACAAGGAAACATGGCCGTACCATGTCCGAGAAGCACTCTTTGATACTCACGTGATAAACAGTGCACGTGGAAATAATACTACTGAGTGCCTCTATCATCCCGAAGAGTATGAGAATCGACGGTTACTAGAGTACTATCATCCAAATACCGTGGTTGTACAACTGGGTATTGCGGACTGCGCACCCCGATACTTCCGACGAACAGAACAGAAATTCCTCTCAAAAGTACCCAGTATCTGCCGGCGAGCGGCTCTCTTCACGGGAAAGCGACTACGATCGCGTTCCCAAAGACGGGCTTACGTAAAACCCGAACAATTCAGATCGAATATATCTAAGTATCTTGACCGAATTACGAATATTGACACTTCTAGCGTTGTATTAGTGAATATACTATCCGCAGGCTCGAAATACAAGCAACAGAATACTGATGTCTCAGATGCTATTAAAAAATACAACGCAATACTTGATAATGTCGCAAAATCGACCGAGAACTGTTCGACTCTCCGGCCACTTGTAGATGACATATATGAAGAACAAAAGATTGTAGACAAATATACTGTCGATGACGGATATCACCTTTCTCCTGACGGGCACGAACGACTGGCCCATCGACTGCTTGACCAATTATAAAAACAGAACCATTATCTGTCGAGAGGGTATCCGGAATTGTAGTGGCAACACGTGTGATGGTCGCCGGCGGTGGCGGCTTCGTTGGCAGCCACCTCTGTGACGCGCTTCTCGACGATGGCTACGAAGTTTTCTGTGTCGACAACTTCGGGAGCGGCCGCCCTTGGAACGTCGAACACCTCCTCGACCATCCGCGATTTACGCTCCAGAAGGCGGACATCCGCCAGCCGCCGGCTCTCCCACCGGTCGACGAAATATACCACCTCGCCTCTCGGGCGTCACCGAAGGACTTCATCGACTTCTCGGTTCGTATCTCCCTCACCAACACAGAGGGGACCCGAAACCTCCTCGATCACACAGTAGCCTGCGACGCCAAGATGCTCTTCGCTTCGACGAGCGAAGTGTGCGGCGACCCCGAGGTACACCCACAACCCGAGAGCTACACCAGCAACGTCAACATCTGCGGCCCACGAGACTGTTACGATGAGTCCAAGCGGTTCGGCGAGACGCTGACCGTCGCCTATGAGCGCGAGTACGACCTTGATGTTCGAACGGCCCGTATTTTCAATACGTATGGGCCGCGAATGCGAGTCAACGACGGTCGCGTTATCCCTAATTTCCTCTCACAAGCGATCAGAGATGAGGACCTGACGGTGTACGGCGACGGATCACAGACCCGCTCGTTCTGCTACGTCTCCGACCTCCTCCGAGGAATTCGACAGGTCATGTCGGAAGACGAAATGAAAGGCGATGTCGTAAACCTCGGCAACGAGCATGAAATTACGATCAAGCAACTCGCAGAAGCGGTCCTCCGAACCTACGATGCCGAGAGCGAGATCACCTACAAGTCGCTCCCCGAAGACGATCCCAGTCGACGGCGACCAGACCTTTCGAAGGCTGAGCGCGTCTTGGACTTCGAACCGACTGTCAAGCTTGAAACCGGCCTACAGAAAACGATCAAGTACTTCGAAGAACAAATTTGGTAATCCGTATCCGTTCTATTCACAAATTCCAAACGCGATAACACACTAATTATCATGGTACCAAACCAAACGTCCATCTTTCGTTCGCTCGCTGAGCGACTCGTTCCAGAAAGGGGTAAAAAAGCAGCTAGATGGGCTTTTAAAGATCGATACAGAGATAGTGTTGTTTCATACAGAGATCTTGTTGACCAAGGACGTGCTGAATACTGGTCGTTTGGCGAACGTCGTTCATTTTCGTTTGAAGAACCTGATTACTACAATAATCTTCCGACCGAAATTGAGAACATAATCGGCAAGCACAAGCGTCATCCACCGTTCGTAATCGAAGTTCCTGATGTAGAACTCGTTGGATATCCCGGAATCAAAGTCACCTCTTCCGACGAATATCTGGTATACAATTACTGGCAGCCGGGAAACGACAGATCGGCTGTAGACTTTGCTTACGACGCTGTTGAAGCATTGAGTTACGGAACATGGGATTTCTCTCGGCGTAACAACGTTCCGCGGCAGTATGATGTGGCTGTGCCATTGCTGAAGCGATGGGGAACCAATTATAGCCATTGGACCGAGGAATGCCTGACCCAAATTCAAGGACTAGAATATTACATACAGAAAACTGGCGAGGAACCAATACTGTTGATACCCCCGAACTCCCCAGCATTCGTCTCAGAATCACTTGATCTTCTAGGGTACGATGGGCAGTACGTGGAATGGGGTGAGAACGCTAGGGCGAAGGTTGATCGGCTTGTGCTACCGTCGGTCCGCCGGTGTCTGAGTGGAACTTCGGGAGATTACCTGAGAGAACCGTTCGCCTTAGAATGGCTCCAGAACCGCGTTTGGTCAAATATTGACTCTAAAGAGGATTCAAAATCACTATCGAAGGTTCTTATCTCTCGAGAAGAGGACGCTGATGTCCGACGAATTACCAACTGGGAGGAAGTAAAGTCGGTTCTAGAAGGGAAAGGGTTTGAGACCGTCGTCCTTAGTGATCTGAGCTTCGTCGAACAAAAACGATTAATTAAGAACGCCTCAGCTATTGTCGGGGTACATGGAGCTGGATTAACAGAGTTGATGTATACGGTTGATGCCTCCGTAATTGAACTATTTGCGTCTCACTTCGTGCCAGTCTATTTTGAGATGGCAAACGGACTTGGATCTGACTACGCTTGTATTGAATGTGATCCGGTAGGGGAAGACGTTCGCGTAGATGTTAACGAAGTTGTAGCCTCACTGGAAGCATTAAACATATAATATGGATGCCACCACTTATATTCTGTATTTGTAATAGTATGGTTTCTTAATTCTACAATTCCCGCTGTTCTATTCGATATAACCGAGTTCACGTAGATTTTCTGTAACGGACTGATCGAGGTTATCACCATATCCTTCGTCGTGGGTGAATTCGCTACCGAGTTCCTCGAAAAGACGTTCTCGAAGATCATTAACCAATTCCCCTGAGGGGTCGTTAACCAACTCCTCATCGGGTAATTTAAACAGGCTGTATTCTCCGGCAGAATCTTGGGTAAACAGGAAATCCTTCGTTCGAATCGATTTTCTTCCACGCTTGAACTCATCAAGTCGATCCGGACCTAGCTGCTCTTGATAGAAATTGGGAAGTGAACGAATTCCGTTCTCAGCAAATACGGCGTCACGATGCGAACCGTCAAAGACTGAGTGGCCAGTGACGGATTCAGGTCGTTCGATTCCAGCTAGATGGCATAGTGTATCGAACACGTCCACAAGGGAAACGTAGTCTGACCGCCGTTCCCCTTCTGGAACACTGGGTCCAGTGATAATTAGCGGGACGTGAAGCGCCTCTTTGAAGTGAAAGTACATGTGCTTAAGCAGGCCATGTTCTCCAAGATACTCACCGTGGTCGGACATTATCGCAAATACAGTGTTCTCTATTTGCCCTGTTCTCTCAAGCCACTCCCAGATTCGCTCAATATGGGTATCTAAATATTTGATTGATGCACGGTACCAGTCTCTCAACACTTGAACTTCTTCGTCAGTAAGCCAAGAACTATCTGCAAAGAATTTCGCATCTCCGGTTCCATCTTGGATGGCTTCTAACCGGTGCTGACGCACATCTTCACGGTCCAGTTTTTCCTCGGTCCAAGGCAAGAGCTCTAGCGCACCGAAAGAAGGACGACGCAGCTCTGGAGTAGCTTGCTCTTTGTATGGTCTGGGTGGATCATATGGTGCGTGTACGAAAGGAAAGTTGGCGAACGCAAAGAATGGCTCATCAACATCTTTAGATAATTTCCGCATGAAGGTATCGACAAGATACCCCGTGTATTTATCATTTCCCTGTTTTGCCATCCGATAGAAGTGACTCGGCATCGGCTCAACCAATGTCGGATCAGAGATCGCTTTCCGGATATCTTCGAGCGTTAACGATGACGGGATATCCCGCCACTTTTCAAGATACGTGTCGAATCCTTTGTCGTACCCCCAGTCAGACCCAATTCGAGATGGACCGGGAATGCCAAAAGTTTCGTATCCAACCTTTCGAAAATATTCTGCAACAGTTCCTTCCTCGGGTGGAATTTTTACTTGCCCGACGATACCTGATTCCGAGGGATACTTCCCGGTGAATAGGGCACCATGCGAGATGGATGATCCGGGGCCCGCTGCGTACGCTTGTTCAAACAATGTCCCGTTAGCCGCTATTTTGTCGAAGCCGGGAGTATTTACAGAACCTCCGTAAGAAGAAAGCATGTCGGGCCGGAGTGTATCGCAGACAATTACAACCACGTTTGGTGGATTGGGATTGTGTGAAGTCATCTTACTCACCGTTTAGTTCCAAATCACGCATAACCAAGATCCTGTAAACGGTCTTCGACAACTTCTTTGTCGACCTCGTCAAGTTCACTTGATTTACCATCATTTATTTCTGGCCGATCACCATTCGTGTACGTGTGCCAAGGAACTTCCACAAGCTCCCGGGTATACAGGCCAGCAGGATGTCCGTAGAGGCGATATGGAACAGGCCGAGCCCAATCGTTGAGCATTTCACCGTGATCGGCGGTGACTACTGATTTCCCAGGTATTGTCGTAATTAACTCTTCTACGTGAGGTAAAGTCTCTTCTAAATTTTCACGATACGCACGCTTGACGATGTCCTCGGGTACATCATTGATTCTAGTTCCAACGGTATCCCAGAATTTTTCACTTGTTTCATCAGACTCGAGTGGTGTGTCGTACCCCGGATAATTGAAATATTTTCGGCCTGTTTCTCCGATAAATGGATAATGTGGTTGGAGGTAATGAATAAAAAGTCGCTTGTCCGGATACTCTTTGTTTACCTCAATAGCAGCTTCCGTGACGACTTCCGGGGGCACAGTTCGAAGTTCGTCGTCCCATCTGTCCTCCCACAAGTCAATTACATCATGAAATGTCGGGTCAACTCCCTCTGTTACGTGAATACTTGGTTGGGCAGTTACGTAGACCGTGTCCTCAAAAGTTTTTTGACTAATATTTGCCCGCATGAACTCGTCCGTCGTCGATGCGCGCGATATTCTCTTCTCAAGGGTTCCTGGTAGGTTTGAAATTTCAGCAAACGTGTCATAACGACATGCGTCCAGAATTAGAAGGTTATCCCAGTCCTCCTGAAAAATGTCAGTGCCAGATGGATTAAAATCACACATTCCCATCCGGCTATAATAAGCCCGGTTTAAACGAAGTGGGAACTTCGAAGCCCAGAGCTTGGCCCGTTTTGAGAACGGTAGTTCAGACATTTAAGATGGAATCTATTCTCAAGCGTAAAAACCCCGTCGCTTAGTACATGTGAATTCAACAGTGTTTTATACCAAAAATGGATCAGATATAAGGTAGGTTATTTCTTACAGTATTCCGAAATGTAACCGATAAAATGAGCAGTGACACAAAATATATTGACGCTCCCAGGGTCACTAGAGAGAATACTAACAACAGGTTATGATTTATATGTATATATTGCTGTTCAGCTACAAGAGCGCCCCAAACGAATACGCCCATAATCGCACTTGCAAGCACTTGCTTTAAAATTTCTTTGACTGGAACCTGAAATTTGATGATTGAGTTCAAGTAGAGATACCCTGTACAAAGACTTATACCGACAGATGTTGCGGTGGCTACCGCAGCACCTACCCATCCAAAAAGGTAAATCAGGAGGGCATTCAGCGCTATATTTGTACAAATAAAGACTGTGTTTACACGGAATGCGAGATCAGGGCGGTCTATTGCGTTTAGCGTCGTTGTGATCTGCCTTTGATAACTTTGTACCAACGTCGCTACTATCAGAATCACTAAGACCACACGTGCTTGTGCGAAATTCGGGCCGTAGATCCGCAAGAGTTGTTCTCCAAGTATTCCCCCACCAACCAGCCCTGGAATTAGGAATAGACCCGCATAGGATAACCCGGTATTCAATAGTGAAGACACTCTCCTAGGAGATTGTTCAGACGAAATTTTACTTATTTCTGGAAAAAGCGTTTGACTCAAAGATGCACCAAATATTATGAGAAATTGAGAAATGTTCCAAGCAGCAGTATAGTAACCGATGAAAGAGTTTGAGACAAAGAAGCCGAGTAGAGCTATGTCTACCCAATTGAACGCGTTTGATCGGAGACTTCCGAGCCAAGAGAACTTCGCGTAGTCGATTATCCGATTAAAGTGCTTTCGCTCAGGGATGACAACTCTTTCAAATTTTTTCACAACTATATATGATCCTAATAGGATTACAATCAAATAACCGAGAATATACCCCCCAAACAGGCCAGCCACACCGATTCCCGAAATGACTGCGCCAATCTGAATCCCTGCCCGTGACCCAGTTTTGATAGGTGAAAAAATGCCGGTGATATGGACTAGATGCTTGCCGCTGAGTAGTGATGTAATAAGATTATAGCCCAAAAGAACTCCCAACATACCGACAATGAATGGTGCCGCAGGGAATCCCACATAACGATTAATATTGTGTTGAAACAGAGTTACAAGGATTGAAATAAACACAAACAACGTAGTTATAATAATGAGTCCAGCTAGGGCGTACGCTTCGCTGTCTTCCTGCTCACTCACTCGCTTTGTAATTGCTGAGGTAATACCCATTGTTCCAAGTAGCCCTAACCAAGACACTACTGCGAGCGCGACCGAGTATGTCCCTAGAACACCCGAACCTAATACCCGAGCGATGTAGATAGTCGAAATGAATCCCAGAATCGAGGCAGATATATTTGAGAGAAAGTGTATGACAGATATTTGTCCCAGTTTCATTGTATGATTACTCTTTGAACCGTGTACTTATATGCGTGTGAAGTACTCTATACTGTGAGAGTTCGATACAGTACTAAGCTAAATCCACTATTTTATTTCTAACTGTACATCGGAACGTTTGAGATGAACTATGCCAAGCATGATGCTATGGGAACAGAGCCGATCCGAGTTATGCATGTTGGGAAAGTTTTGGGGTCAGGAGGCACTGAGAAGGCGATTGAGGTTTTCGCGGAAAACATAAATGAAGAGAATTTTGATGTTTCTGTTGTCGGGATCCACGAAGGGGGCATACGTGGAGAATACCTCCGCTCCCAAGGCCACGACGTGACTGTACTTGGTTCTCCTAAAAAATTGGGTGAAACAATCAGAAAAAAGAACCCCCAAATTGTCCACCTCCACGGGTCGGGTTTAACTGAATCAACCACAGAGGAGCTTAAATCCGCTGATGTTCCGAATATAGTATTGACTGACAATTTTGGATGGCCGAACAAATCGAAAGTGGATAGTATTGTGGATAGGTACTATTTTATAAGTGACATGACTAGGTTACGGTTTTTCCGCTTATTTTCTGTTGACCGAGAACACGAAACACTAGCTAAGTATCAGCGGATGTACTATCCATTGTCACGTTCGGAGCTTGAAACAGACGAATCACCAGCATTTCGAGAGAAACTCAACATCTGCTCAAACGTTCCGGTTATCGGAAAGATCAGTAGGCAGGAGGCGAACAATAAGTGGTCACAAATAGAGATAGACGCATTTGAGCGGGTAGTCAGAGTGAAGCCAGAAACGATAATTCTTCTTGTTAATCCGTTAGAGGATGTCAAAAGAGAAATCAAACGTCGAGGTCTCGACGATAATTGTCACTATATTGATTATATTCACCCGAGAGAAGTCTACAAATTCTACGATTCTATTGATGTGATGGCGCATTCCAGCAAAATTGGAGAAAGCTTCGGGTACGTTATCGCGGAATCGCTAGCAAGAGAGACCCCCGTAGTCGTTAATTCAACACCGATGCGGGATAACGCACAAATTGAACTCGTTGATCACGGAGAGACAGGTTTTGTAGCCAATAGTAGCCAGAGCTTCGCAAGCGCTATTATTGAGTTAATAGAGGATGATGATAAAAGGAGGAAGTTTGGAAAGACTGGCAAGAAACGCGCTCTTCAGAGATTCGGGCCTAAGAAGGTTACTCAAGAGCTGGAGAAGGAATACTTTCGATTAGCTAACCATTCTGGAGAACCCCTGTCAGATTCGACGCTCCAGTTGGGCGAATTTGAATCCGAGTATCGGTCACGCCTACATACTTCATTTGGCCAGTCATCAATGACCTACCAACTGGAACACATCGCCTGGCAGGCTGTCTCAAATTTCTTACCGTTATGGCGTTATCCGGTATATCATTTGCTCCGATACAATAAATTACCTGATGACACTCGATGACGTAACTCTGTGTTTTAAATCTGGAAGGATCTCACAAATATAAAAGAACTACCGGAATGTGCTGAAATACTCGTGACCGCGAATTATCGTTCGTGGAGCAGCGTCTCTAAATTCTCCCGGACATACTCCCGGTCCCGGTTCGCGGTGTACCAGTCGATGGTCTCAGCGAGCCCGTCCTCGAGGCTGTACTCGGGCTTCCAGCCGAGCAGCTCTTCTGCCCGGGTTGTATCCGCCGCACGATGCCGAACACCGACCGGCTTGTCAGTCATGTGGTTGATTTCACCGGGTTCCTCACCGAGATACTCGAAGATGGCATCGACGACCTCGTTGATCGAAATGTACTCGGAGATACCGGCATTCACTGGCGTCGAATCAGTGATGTTCTCGTTCGCGAGCCGTAGCGCCTTCGTGATGTCTTTGACGTACGTAAAGTTCCGCGTCTGTTCACCGTCGCCCCAGATCTGGTACGGATTTTGGCCTGCGTACGCCTTCGCGATTAGCGCGATGATCGCGTGGGTCTCATTTTCTCGAGGGCCGTAGGCGGTGAAAATACGAACAGAACTCGTATCGACGCCGTACTGTTCATGGAACGCCTGTAGCGAACGTTCCCCCATGAGTTTCGCCCAACCGTAGGTCTCGTCGGCATACGCGCCGCCGCGCTCGTCGAAGCTCACCATGTCCTCCTGAAGGCGCTGACGCTCCTGCTGTATGTCCGTGGGGTATGTACAAGCACTCGACGCGAACGTGATCTTCTCTACGCCGTTCTGGACGGCAGCCTCAAAGACGATGTTGTCCAGAGCCATGTTCGTCGCGCAGTTCGCGGGATAATTCGAGATGTATCCGCGGCCGCCGTGATCGGCAGCAAGGTGAAAGAGACGGTCGATGTCTTCCGTCGCTTCGTTCGCGAACGAGCGGTCCTTGAGGTTGCCCTCCCGGAACTCAACCTCTTCTTGAACGGCTACCAGGTTCTCTCGCTCGCCACTAGAAAGGTCGTCGGCAACACGAACGTCGGCTCCCTCCTCGACAAGTTCTTCAACGAGGTGACTACCAATGAACGACGCACCACCAGTAACGAGAACGGTGTCGCCCTCGAAGCTCATTCTGCCGTCACCTCGGAGAACGCTTCTTCCTCCGCATCAAGTTCGTTTGCAGCCCACTCGTAAGTCTCCGCCAGCCCCTCTGTAAGGCTCACTTCGGGAGTCCAGTCGAGAGCTTCCTGCATTTTTGTGGTGTCCGCCGCGTATTTGTAAGTACCCTCTGGTGCGTCCATGTCGTGTTGAATCTCGATATCTTTGCCGCTGATTTCGACAACCAGTTCTGCGAGGTCCATGATACTTACGACCTCCTCACCGTTTCCGAGATTGATCGGTTCGCCGTCTGCTTTTCGCTCGATGGCTCGAACCATCCCTTCGGCGAGGTCGCTCACGTAGATGAAACCACGCTCTTGCGATCCATCGCCAAACATCTCGAAGTCCCGCTCAGGATACTCGATGGCTTTGCGGATGAACGAGGGAATGACATGTGCGCTGTCTAGATCTAAATTCTCTCGGGGACCATACGCGTTGAAAATGCGGACCATCGCACAGTCGAGATCGCAGTCTTCGTGGTACGCTTGGCACGCTACTTCGCCAAGTACCTTCGCCCATCCGTAGGTACTGTGTGGGTCTGCTGGAATCGCTTGGTCCTCCGTGAAACGATTTAGGTCATTATGCTGTTGTCGGTATATACACGCACTGGAAGCAAAGAGAAATCTATCGACATCATTGATTCGTGAGGCCTCTAGCATGTGCTGATTCATCAGTACACTAGGCGTTAGTCCCCCCACGTTCTCGCGTTTGATGTAATGAATCCCACCAACTCGCGCGGCAAGATGAAAGACGTGATCGACGCCCTCAGTAGCACGCAGACATCCTTCGCGAGTTGTGAGATCGGCCGGCACGATATCGATCTCATCTGAGACATGCTCGAGGTGTTCAAGTGAACCACGAGAAAAATCGTCTGCGACGACGACGTTACAGTCTTCCTCCAAGAGGCGGTCGACGAGGTGGCTACCGATGAAACCGGCACCACCCGTGACTAAGGTTGTCGATCCGGATAACTCCATACTACAGATCGTCAACTAGGGGTAATATATTCTCCGACTTACAGAGGTGACCAGCTCTAGGAGAACAACTGGTCCTCTAATATTTCTCCGATACTTGTCACATCGAACTCCTGTTGATACACGCGGTAGCCACCCGCTTCGAGTCGTTCTATGCGATCCCGTTCTGTGGCGAGCGTCTGTATCGCGTCAGCCAATCCAACTGGATTGTCCGGTGGAACAGTATAGATACTTTCGCCGTGTTTGAACCACTTATCGATGGCCGGCGATTGTTCAGTAACGACCGCCTTTTTCGAGGCGACTGCCTCACTAACCTTATTTGTAATACTCGCCAGCGACCGGGGATCGTCCGCAAAAATACCAAGGCAGACGTGAGAGGATGCGATCCACTCCTGCTGCTTTTCGCGTGAAACAAACCCTTCGAAACGGACGTTTGAGAGGGCAAGTTCGTTGGCCATCTGTTGATATCGCTCTTGTTCCGGCCCGCTACCCAAGAATACAAATTCGTATGGCTTCTTACGGAGTTCAACAGCAGCTCCAAGTATTGTGCCGACACCATGATGAGGTAGGAAATTCCCCCAATAGAGAATAGTGAATGTGTCGCGTTTGTCAACCTCTTCGCGCGGATAGAACCAGTCCTCGTCAGCGCCAGGGGGGAGCCGGACAAATCGCTCTTTTGGAAGTCCGTACATTTCACTGTAGAGATCGATGAACTGATCTGTACCTACAAGGAGATCATCTGGTAGTCGAAGAACCATCCCTTCGAGGAGTGCTAAGCCACGAACGATTGAGGGATGAACGTCTCTCAGTTCTGCGGTCCGATACAAGGAAACAAATAGATCGTAGACGAGCCGACAGTCGAGACGCCATGCGTAATACGCGGCAGTTGGGAGGAGTAAGGGATTAAATTTCGTTAATACAAGAGCATCAATCTCTACGTTCGATCCACGAATCTCGCACATACGTCGGTGGATTCGAAATAAAAACAACGGTAGAAGGATAAGCTTCCAAATCCCGATGAAGTGTGAGGTCTCGCTAAATCGACATTCGTGAATAGTTACATCTGCACTTTCGAATCCGCGTCGCAGTAGTTTCTCACGGGGGTAGTCGTAGTCATAATCGCCGAGTAGCACAATTTGCCGATTCGAACCAGTCATCTTGTGAATATAATGGATATTACGAGAAATGATGTTAAAATGCTTCCGGATAACGTGATCTATATCATTATATTAGATAGGGATTAAATCATGTTCCAAAAGTAAATTTATTCAGCGGAGGTGGCAGTTATTCCCACTAAGATCTAATTCTAACATTGAATAAGGTCGGATACAAGGCTTCGGACCGGCTCAATGATACAGTAGGAACTGAGATCGAAGAAGGGGCAGACGACGCGGACTAAGACGTCGCAGACTCGCAGGGAAACCCCGAATCGCGACGAACTCCATTCTCTCGAAACGGCGAAACCCGACCAGACGTTTCTTGTGCCGGTCCCGCGAACGGCCACCCAGAATGCGTCTTTCAATCATCGGAAGCGGCTATGTCGGTACCACCATCGCAGCCTGTTTCGCCGATCTCGGCCACGAGGTCGTCAACGTCGACATCGACGAGTCTATCGTCGAGACGATCAACGACGGCGACGCGCCCATCCACGAAGCGGGCCTCGACGAACTCATCGCCGCCCACGCCGGCCCCGAGGGCACCGGTCGCCTCAGAGCGACCACCGACTACGAGGCCGTCCACGACACCGAGGTGACGTTCCTCTGTCTGCCGACGCCGCAGAACGACGACGGCAGCATCGATCTCTCGATCATGGAGGCGGGCGCGACCCAGCTCGGCGAAACGCTCGCGGAGAAGTCGGACTGGCACACCGTCGTCGTCAAGAGTACGGTCGTCCCCGGCTCTACGGAGGACACTATCACGCCCATCCTCGAAGACGCGAGCGACGAGACCGCGGGCGAGGCGTTCGGCGTCGGGATGAACCCGGAGTTCCTGCGCGAGGGGACCGCCGTCGACGACTTTCTGAACCCCGACAAGGTCGTCCTCGGTGCCGACGACGAGCGGGCACTCTCCGACATGCGCGACGTGTTCGACCCGCTCGTCGACCGGGCCGACGCGCCGGTCGTCGAGACGGACACGCGCACCGCCGAGATGATCAAGTACGCCAACAACGGCTTCCTCGCGGCGAAGATCAGCCTCATCAACGACATCGGGAACATCTGCAAGGAGTTCGGCATCGACTCCTACGAGGTCGCGGACGCGATCGGTCTCGACGACCGCATCGGCGAGCAGTTCCTCCGGAGCGGCGTGGGGTGGGGCGGCTCGTGTTTCCCGAAAGACGTCGCCGCGATCATCGCAGCCGCGGAAGAGCAGGGGTACGAACCCCCGGTGTTGAACGCCGCGGTCGACCTCAACGACCGTCAACCGGGTCGGCTGGTCGACCTCCTCGCGGGACACCTCGATTTAGCCGGCGCTCGCGTGACCGTCCTCGGACTCGCGTTCAAACCCGGAACCGACGACGTGCGTAACTCCCGGGCGATTCCCGTCGTCGAAGGGCTTCAAGAACGCGGCGCGACGGTGACCGCCTACGACCCGGTCGCGACGGAAAACGCGAAGGCGTACCTCGATGATGTCGAGTACGCCGACTCGGCCGCGGCCGCGCTCGACGACGCCGACGGGGCGGTCGTCGTCACCGACTGGGACGAGTTCGCCGCGCTCGACGAGGAGTTCGACGCGATGGCGAACCCCGTCGTCGTCGAGGGGAGACGGATCGTCGAGCGGCGGGACGGGATCACCTACGAGGGATTGACCTGGTAGCTGGTTCGTCGAGATCGGCGCACGGTTCACGACGGGGAGGTGGTCGTTCCGCGGAGCGATCTCAGCTGCGGACGACGGCGCGACTGTGCCGGCTCGGTCTCCTCACGTCCGGTCGCGCGTCAGGACCTCTCCGGGACCTGTTGTCTCGCCGGCACCGAGCTTGACGCCGGCGTTCAGCGAGGTGTTGATACCGGTCTTCGCGCCGTCGCCGGCGATCACGCCGAGCTTTCGCCGACCGGTGTCGACGCGCTCGCCTTTGACCGTCAGGCGCACGTTCTCGTCGTCGTGTCTGAGGTTGGCGACGTTCGTTCCCGCGCCGAAGTTGACGCCGCGGCCCACCACCGAATCGCCGACGTACGAGAGGTGGCCCACCGACGCGTCGGCCATGAGCACCGAGTTCTTCACCTCGACCGAGTGGCCGACGTGGACGCCCGGGCCCACCACGGTCGACCCGCGAATGTAGGCGTTCGGTCCCACGTCGGCCCCCTCGCGGATCAGCGCCGGGCCTTCGACGTAGACGCCGGACCGGAGTCGAGCGCCGTCCTCGACGACGACGGGCCCGTGGAGATGGACGCCCTCCTCGACGGTGCCGGCGATCGCGTCCGTCGCGCCCGTCGCGCCGTCACCCGCGTCCAACTCCGCGAGCGCCAGCTCGTTCGCTTCCAAGAGCTCCCACGGACGGCCGACGTCGAGCCACGTGCCGTCGTAGCGGGCCACGTCGATCCGTCGACCGTCGCCGAGCAGGAGGTCGATCGTCGTCGTGATCTCGTACTCACCGCGCTCGCTTTCGGGTGTCCGGTCGATGTACTCGAACACTTCCGGCTCGAACGCGTAACAGCCGACGTTCGCGAGGTTCGTCGGCGGGTCGTCGGGCTTCTCGACGATGTCCGCGAGCGACCCGTCGGCCGCGGTCGAGAGCACGCCGTACGCCCGCGGGTCCTCGACCTCGGTGGCGGCGATCGCCGGCGCACCCGCCGCTGCGAGCGCACGGGGGAGCGACGCGTCCACGACCACGTCGCCGTTGAGTACGAGGAAGTCGTCGTCGACGACCGGCTCGGCCTGCGCCACGGCGTGGGCGGTCCCCAGCGCCTCGGCCTGCTCGACGTAGTGGACCGGACGGTCGCGATACGACTCACCGATCGACTCGCGGATCGCGTCGCCGCGGTACCCCGTCACGACGACGAACTCGTCGACGACTTCGCGGGCGGCCTCGAACACCTGTTCGAGCAGCGAGCGGTTCCCGACCGGCAGGAGCGGTTTCGGGCGGCGGTCCGTCAGCGGTCGCATCCGGGTCCCGCGGCCGGCCGCGAGCACGACTCCGTACATGTGGGGCATCGACGACGGGCCGGGGTTTAGCCGCTGCGGTCGGTGGCGAGACCTGCCGATTACGGTCGAGACCGGGGGTGGTCGCCCACCGCGGTCGAGACCTACTGCCCGCGATCCGCGGCGGCCCGGTCGACGAGGTCGCGGGCCGTCTCGAACAGCGCGGCGGCGTCAGCCTCGTCGCGCGCTTCGGCGGTGATCCGCACCAGCGGCTCGGTGCCGCTCGCGCGCACGAGGAACCAGCCCGCGTCGGTCTCCACGCGGATCCCGTCGAGCGTCGAGACGTCGTCGTACTCGGCGGCCGCGATCTCGCCGACGCGCTCGACGATCACCCGCTTCGCCTCGGTGCGCACCGAGTCCCGCCGGATCGGATACGCGGGGAGGTCGTCGACCATCGCAGCGAGCGATCCCTCCGCGCCCACCAGCGCGGCCAGGGTACAGGCGGCGAGAGGACCGTCCGGACACCGCGTCTGTGCCGGCCAGATCCACGCCCCGCTGGGCTCGCCGCCGAACACCACGTCGGGCTTCGTCGTCTCCGCGGCGACGTACGCGTCGCCCACGGGCGTGTAGGTCACCTCGGCGTCGACCGCCGCGAGCGCGTCGGCGACGAGGAGGCTCGTGTCCACCGGGACCGCCACGCGGTCGCCCGGCCCCGCCTCGCGTCGCGCGAACAGCGCGAGCAGCGCGTCGCCGGCGACGAACCGCCCGCGCTCGTCGATCGCCATCAGCCGGTCGGCGTCGCCGTCGTGGACGACGCCGAGGTCGGCGTCGGTCGCCGCGACGACCTCGCAGGCGGTCCCGCAGTTCTCGGCCGTCGGCTCGCTCGGCCGCCCGGGAAAGCGCCCGTCGCGTTGGGCGTTGAGCGTCTCCACGTCGCAGCCGGCCGCGTGGAGCGCGTCGGCGGTCACGCGACCGACCCCGTTCCCGAGGTCGACGACGACGGACAGGTCGTCCGGGAGCGAGACGGCCTCGCGGAGCGCGCGCTCGTGAGCGCGTCGGGCGTCGCCGCCCGCGACCACGTCGCGCTCTTCGACCGTGCCGATCCCGTCGTGGTCGGCGAAGTCGAACGCCGCCGCCTCGACGATCTCGGTGATCCGATCGTTGCGCTCCTCGTCGAACGCCCGCCCGGACGCCGTCCAGAGCTTGATCCCGTTGTCGGGCGCAGGGTTGTGCGAGGCGGTGACGACGACGCCGGCGTCCGCGCCCTCGCGGGCGACGGCGCGGGCCACCGTGGGCGTCGCCTCGACGCCGACGTCGACCGCGTCGGCCCCGCATTCGGTGAGCCCCGCGAGGAGCGCACGCACGAGCATCGCGCCGCTGTCGCGGGCGTCGCGCCCGATCACGACCGTCTCCGCGCCGTCGGTCGCGAGCGCGCGCCCGACGTCGAGCGCGAGGCCGGCCGTGATCTCGTCGCCGACCGGGCCGCGGACGCCGCTTGTTCCGAACATGTCCCGCCGTTCGCCGGCCATCGAAAAGACGGTTCTGGCTGGGCGTCGGCGTCTCCGATCGCGATCGCCCTTCTCACGGCCGTCCTCTCGTGACCTCCCTCTCGCGGCCGCCTCCTCGCCGCGGCGCGTTGCCGCCATCGGCTTTTTGTGCCTGCTACCCCTGTTGAGAGTGATGAACAGGCACGGAACCCGATGTCCGGCCGGGCCGTAGCGTGGACCGACTCCCCACGGGCACGCTCTCCCCGCTCGCCGCCCGCGTCGACGAGGTCCTCGCGCGGTACGACTACGAGATCGGTCCCGCGATAGCCGCCATCGACGGTGCCGTCCCCGGATACGGCGGACTGTTCGACCCGGGGACCACCGACGGGGAGATCCGAAGCGCCGCCGAGGAGGTGCTCGCCACCGATCCGTCCGCGGCGGCGGAGCGCCGGCCGAGATCGGCCGACGACGAGGTCGTTCTCTACGTCGACGGGAGCTCGCGGGGAAACCCCGGACCGGCCGGCGCGGGCGCGGTGCTCCGGGTCGCGGACGGACCGAGCGTCCGGCTCGGTCGACCGGTCGGCGCGCGCTCGGAGAACAACACCGCGGAGTACGCGGCCCTCCATCTCGGCCTCGAAGCGCTGACGGCACGGTACGAGCCGGCGACCGTCGAGGTCCGGATCGACTCGCGGACCGTCATCGACGACGTCTGGGGCGACGCGGAGGGATTCGCCGCGGCGGCACGCTACAGGCCGGCAATCCGCGAGCGCCTCGCGGCGCTGCCCGCGTGCGAGTGGACGCACTTGGCCGACAGCGATCCGAACCCGGCGGACGCCCGCGCCGCCGTCGGCGCGGATATCGCCGCGCTCGGGCCGTGAGAAGCGCCCGCCTGAGACCGAACACGAGGTGTTCGAGGTGATACGAGAGCCACCGTCTCGCGGCGGGTAGCAGGCGTTCGAACTCCCTCGACGGTAGTGTTCGAGCGCCCGACTGAGCAGTGTTTGAGCGCCCGACTGAGCAGTGTTTGAGCGCCCGACTGAGCAGTGTTTGAGCGCCCGACCGAGGATCATCGTTCGGCTTGCGCCCGTAGGGAAACCGATCCGTTCGTCGGGGAGCGCTCTCCGGGCATCCGATCGAAGAACCGTCTGCCGTCGTCGATTTTCGTCTCTGGAGGCGTGTCCAGTTCGTTCTCGTACACGAGCCATTCGAGGTCGGCGTCACCGGCGACATCGAGGGCCCCTTCCATGTCCACGACGCCGTCACCGTGCGGGACGCTCTCGTAGTCGTCGAGCCCGGGACCGGGAGTCACGTCGCGGAGGTGGAGCATCTTCACCCGGTCGTCGAGCAACGACAGCGCCTCGGTCGGCGCGACGCCGCCGGCGCGGAGCTCGGCGACGTCGAGTTCGAACCAGACGGCACCCGGATCCGTTTCCGCGATGAGCTGCCAGAGCGGCGTCCTGCGCGGAATCTTCCCCGCGTTTCGAGCCCGAAGCCGCCGAGTCGCCTCCTGGAGATACTCGTCCGCTCCGTCGGGTATCGGCGTCGCGTCGATGAGCGTCTCGACGCCGCCCGGCAGCAACGGGGACAGCCATCGCCGGTCGTTGTGTACCCCCAGTTCCACTCCCCGGTCGTCTAGGGCCGTCGCGGCGTCGTTCAGGCGGTCCGCGAGCGCGCGGACGGACTCGCGGGTGTGAAAGTGCGTCGAGTCGGGGTGGGCGACGACGATCCGATCACAGTCGACGGTCGCACACCGCTCCAACAGGTCGTCCTCACCGGCGAGAGCGGCTTCGATGGTCGGGAGGTCCGCGTGTACCGCGGCCGGTGCGAGCCCGGTGTCGTCGAGCGCGGCGGCGACCTCTTCGGACGGTTCCCGCCGAAACCGATGGGCGAACTCCACGCCGTCGTATCCGCTCGCTGCCACCCGGCGAACGACCTCGGGAAGCGAGTCGGGGTCCGACCGGACACTGTACAACTGAAAAGCGGTACGCGGCGACGTCATATCCGATGCTCGCACGGAGCGACTCATTAGTACACGGTGCCTAACGTCGCCGCTACGGCCCGTTCTGCGCTTCGAAATCCGGAATCCCTGTGGTCCGTCGAGATCCTCGTTTCTGCCGGCGGTGACGGCGCTGAGCGGTCGAGCCAGTCTTCAGCGACTTGACTACCCCGAAGGCGGATGCGCCTCGGCACTCTCCCGGTGCCGAGTAGAACCTATTTGTCGCCTGTTAGGTCGCGCATACCTTTATTCACGATGTCACACAGCGCTCGTATGGAACGGAAGCGTCCGAACATCACTCAAATCGGGGGTACTCGACCGCGATGAGGGACCGACTCCGGGCGATCGTCGAGAAGCTGGTTCCGAGGGGGACTGTCGTCCAGCAGGCCGCGAAGGGGGGCGTCTGGATGACCATGATCCGTTTCCTCAGTCAGGGGTCGTACCTCCTGATGCTGGTCGTTCTCGCGCGGTTGCTCTCCCCCCGTGACTTCGGTATTCTCGGCGTCGCGCTGTTGACGCTGAGCGCGATGAAACGGTTCAGCGATATCGGTATAAACACCGCGCTCGTCCAGCAGAAGGCGGCGGACATCGACGAGTACCTGAACACCGCGTGGATGCTTGCGATCGGTCGCGGGGTACTGATCGTCGTCGTACTGTTTTTCGCAGCGCCGTTCATCGCGGGATTCTTCGGCGAGGCTGACTCGGAGCTGGCGGCCATCATTCGCGTCATCGCGTTCTCGCCGCTTCTGTCAGGGCTCCAGAACCCGGCCGTCGTTTACTTCCAGAAGGACCTCGAGTTCCACAAGGAGTTCGTCTACCAGACGACAAGCAGCTTCGCCCGCTTCGTCGTCGGCATCGGGTACGCGCTCGTCAGCCCGACCGTGTGGGCGCTCGTCGCCGGATTCGTCAGCGTGAGCGCGTCGAAAGTGGTGTTGTCGTACGCCCTTCACGACTACCGTCCCAGACCGTCGGTGGACCGCGAGACGCTGTGGGAACTCGTCCACTACGGGAAGTGGATCACGGGATCGTCCATCACGAAGTTCGTCCACAGCGAGGGCGACGACGCGTTCGTCGGGTGGTTCCTCTCCGCGACCGCGCTCGGGTTCTACCAGTACGCCCACCGGATCGCAGACATGCCCGCCACACAGTTCACGGCGGTGATCTCGTCGGTCACCTTCCCGGCGTACTCGAAGCTACAGGACGACCCCGCAGCGCTCAAGGACGCGCTGCTGGGAACGACTCGATTGGTCGCGCTTGTCACTTTCCCCCTCTCGGCCGGGATGGCGCTTATCGCGCCGTCGTTCGTCCCGGTCGCGCTCGGCGACGAGTGGGAGCCGATGATTCTCCCCCTCCAGCTGCTGTCGGTGTTCGGGCTCCTTCACGGGATAACGCGGCACTTCGGCGGGGTGTTCAACGCCCTCGATCGCCCCGATTACAACATGAAACTCGACACGGTCCGTATCGTCTGTCTCGCGGCCGTCATCTGGCCGGCAACGGCACAGTGGGGCGTCGCAGGGACCGCGGGTGCCATCATCGGCGTCTACCTCTTCCCGATGTTCCCGCTCGACGTCTACGCCGTCTCGACGCTCACCCGAGCCCACCCCTTCGAGGTCCTCTACGAGTACGTCTACCCGGCGGTCGGGTCGGCGGTCATGTTCGGGGTCCTCTGGTACGCGCACGGACTCGTCGACGTCTCTCCGCTGGTCGAACTGTTGTTCACGGTGCCGATCGGGGCCGTCGTGTACACCCTCACGGTGCTGCTGCTCGACGAGCTGTTCAGTTGGGGTATCAAACGGGACCTCCGGTACGTCGTCGCCGAAGTACGGAGCTAGCGGCGTCGAGCCGTCCGAGAGAAAAGAGGGCTCTGGCCCCCTCGGCGAACGAAGCCCCCGCCGAATGCGGGGCAGAGGCTCGCGACACGACCTCCGTCGCGGTCTGTGAGGCGGTCGCGCGCCTCCCGCCGTCGTCAGGAGACGCCGGACTGCTGGGCCACGGCCGCCACGTCGTCCGCGGGGAGGAGCGCGAGGACCGCACGGCGAACGATCGTCGCGACGCCGTTGGCGGAGCCCTGACAGAACACCGCCTCCTCGCGGCGTTCTCCGCGGCCGTCCGCGTGGACCGTGGTTATCAGCACCGTCTCCCGGTCGACGAGGAGCACGCGACCGATCTCGGCGTCGGTGCCGGCGGCGGCAGACTGCTCGATCCACGTGTCCCGCAGCGAGATCGTATCGACGTCGCGACAGTCCTCGAACGACCGCCGGAGCGCGTCGGTCGTCGCTCCGACGACGACGGAGACGCCCCGCCCGTGGGCGTCTCGCAGCGTCCGGCGCAGCGGTTCGGCTACCTCGCCTTCGCGTCCGACCAGCAGGACGACCTCGTCCTCGGCCCCCTCGACGAGGCGACGCATCCGATTCGTGATCGCCGGGGCGTTCGATAAGGTCCAAACCGTCTGGTGAGGGTCCGACCCCTCGTCGGACTCGACGGGGTCGATCGACCGTAAGTCCTCTCGGAGCGAGTCGGTCAGCGACTGGTACTCGTCTCTGAGCAGGTCGGTCGCCTCGTCGACCGCGATGGCGCGGTACCGCTTCGGACTCGCGTGCCGGGCTTCGACGAGCCCCTTCGACTCCAGCACCCGCGCCGCGTTGTACACCCGCGTTCGAGGGACCCCGGAGCGCTCGCTGATCTCTTTCGCGGTCGCGGACGGGAGCCGGGAAAGCGCGACGAAACACCGCGCCTCGTACTCCTTCAGTCCGAGCTGTTGGAGGAGTTCGACGGCCTCGCGGCGAGCCGGCTGGTCGGTCACGCCCACCCCTCAGAGGGGTTGTCCTCGTCGCCCGGACTGTACTCGGCGGACGGCGGCGTTCGCCGCCGGGACGAGCCTCGCAGCGCGTCGAACGACCGCCCGGACGCCGCCTCGCGGTGGTGCGTCGCCGCGTCGACGGGTCGCCACCAGACGCGGCTGTTGGCCCCGACCTTCTTCGTCCGCAGGCGTCCGTCCGCGACGAGCGCGTCGAGGCGGTTGTAGATCGTCCGTTTGGTACAGTCGAACTCCCGGGCGACTTCCGGAGTCGTCACCGGCGTTCCGGGGGGACCGAGGGCGTCGACTCGTTCGAGAACGTCGTCGCGCGTCGGTGCGGTCGCGGGCATGCGACCTGTCGGACGGGAGAGGGCAAAAGCGTTCCCACGATGGAAACGAGGACGACCGCTCGGGGCGTGACCCCCGGCGACGCGCTCGACCGCTACTCCGCGTCTTGCCCGGGAATTAGCCCGTGCGCCATCAGCCGTCGGGCGATCACGACGAAGCCGTTACCGAACCCCTCCCCGTAGACCGCCTGCTCTCGGTTCCCGTCGAGGAGGATCGAACTCACCAGAATCGACGAGCGGTCGATCAGCAGGAGCCGCCCGACCGCGGTCTCGTGGTCGGTCGCCTCGTCGTCCCGTAGCCACTCCAGGCCGGAGACGAACGTCGTGGCGCGCGGGACGGCCGCCTCGACCTCGTCTCGGAGCGGTTCGGTCAGCGTCCCGACTATCAGATCGATGTCGTCGTCGACGTCGGTGAGCGTCTCGACGAGCTCCTCGGTCAGAAGCGACTCGTCGCCGACGACCAACACGACCTCCTCGGTGGCCGCCTCGATGAGCTGACACGTCCGGTTGTTGATCGCCTCGTGCCCGGAGATCGCCCATATCTGCTGGACCGCGGACCTGTCGCCCTCGTCGACGATCTCGATCGTGTCGAGGGCGTCGTGTAGCCGCTCGACGCGCTCCTCGTACTGGTCACGGAGCGTCTCGGTCGCCTCTGCCAGCGGGACCGCGCGGAACTGCTGCGGACTGGAATGTTGGACCTCGACCAGTCCCTGCGCTTCGAGGACCCGTATCGCGTCGTACACCCGCGTTCGGGGGACCTCCGTTATCTCGCTGAGTTTCTTCGCGGTTCCCGTGTCGAGCCGAGTCAGTCCGACGAAGCATCGAGCCTCGTACTCCTTCAAGCCGAGTTGCTGGAGGATCTGGACCGCGTCCTCCACGTTGTCTGATGTGTCCATGTGTCCCAACCTCCCGGGGATCCCGGGATGCGCCCGGCGATAACCTCCCGGAACGGATAGGTATTATCACTCTACGTGTGACGGGAGCGTTCGATCGGACACCGTCTTTCGGTCCCGGCCGCGAGATCCGCGTCAGCACGGTGGAGGGTCAATTGCTTTGACGTGTCAAACGCTACCACACTACTATAAATAACCTTCGCCCGACACGCGCTCCGGCGTATCCGAGAGGAAGTAACTCAGATAATCACAAAAAGTATATATCGGGGTGCGTCGACAAACTAGCCGCACGCAGGTGCGTTCTGTGTCCCAACCACCGTACCTCCTGCGTGCGACTCCGGTCGCCCCGTGACGGGGTGACCGGACCGTACTCGGAGCGCAGCCGCGCCGACGAAGATGACTCGACCGGCGAGCCGCGGTCACGGCCGCAGAGCGTTCAGGGGGTAAGCCAACTGTCAGAGGCACGGACTCCGTGACGCGATCGACGAGTCGTCCGAGCGATACCTTCCCGGCGGAACCGCCGGGGCTTCCCGTTCCGCGCGCGGGACGTGTAGTCAGCTAAGTCGCGATCTGTCTGCTCGTGAGAAACGTTTCGCCCTCGCGGTCGAACGGATCCGTCGACGGCCGCGTTACCCTCCGCGTTTTCGATCGACTGATCGAGCAGAGGCGATTTCTCGCGCGACGCGCCGACGGCAGTTCGAACCGGATTCGTGCCGAACAGACAGGCTTTTTATCGATTAAGCAGAAATTTACCCCAGTGAATCAATTCCCTCCCGAACAAGTCGTCAGAGCCATCGCCGAGACGGAGTCGGTGCCGCCCGACGAGCTCGACTTCTCGCTGGAGAACTACGTCTGTACGGACGCGTTACGCAGCCTCGTGAGCCACGACAGCGACTCGTGGCGACTCCAGTTCGAGACGCCGGATCACACCGTCGAACTCACCGGAGACGGTCGGATATTCGTCGACAGCGAGCGAATTCGGACCATCTCCTGACCGCGCTTCGCGGCTCCGAGCGACGGCTTACTCGTCGGTGGGAACCAGCATTTCCGGGGTACGCTCGTATTTCGGCGTCGACACGAACGCCGCGATTCGCCGCTCGTCTTCTTCCGTGATGGAACTTTCCATACCACCCCGTTAAGCCGAGGTAACTTGAGTAATGAGACCGTTCTCGACGGTAGTCAGTTGATACCCGGCTCCGTCGGCCCCGACCACCGGCTCCCGCGGAGCCGTCCGGCGGGCTCGACCGCGCACCGGTCTCGGATCGACGCGTCGCGTCCGACGATGAGACAGACCGTCGGGTCCGTCGACTACGGTTCCCGTCTCGCCGTCGCGTGGAAAAAGGTGGGTCGAACCGGTCGAGGCGGCGTTCGGATCCGCGGGTCACCGCGCCGACGCGGCCGGGCGACGTTCCGGTCGGAAATCACCGCATGGACGCGGCCGAGCAGTACGCGCCCTCGTGTGCGGTGATCCACGCCGTCGTTCGGCGGTCCTCGTCGACGTCTCTCGGGAATATCGTACACTCGGTCGACCTCCCGTTGTCGCTGACGATCGCCGCCTCGAACACTTCGTATCTCGGGGTCTGTGAGTCCGTGCTCATGCGATACCCCCCGATACTACACAGATCCCTATCGTTATAGACGACCTACGAATCTCCGAGCGGTAGACGCGACGTGGCGAAAGGTGAGTACAAGAGCGAGGCGCGGCCACCGGGAGTGAGGTGCGGCCACCGGGAGTGACGCGGGGCCTTTCGGACCTACTGTCCCGGATCGGGGCCGATCCGTCGAACGACGACTTCGCCGTCGCCGCCGACGCTCACCTCGCAGTCGGCGAACGCGAACGAGACGGACACCGCTCTGTCCCCCGAGCGAAACAGCGAGTCCAGCGCGTCCGGGTCGACGGAGTCGTACAGCTGGGGAAGCGTCAGCGGACCGCGGTTCGTCGCGTCGGCCACCGTCTCGACGACGCCGGCGCTCGGGGCGGTCAGCGCCCAGTCGTACGTGGCCCGATGTTCGTCGGCGCTCCCGGCTCCGAACTCGGAGCCGATTTGGTCAACGTCGGTCATCTGATTGCCTGATTTCAGGGGAAGTTCCTAGTAACTCTTTTGAATTCTGGCGACGCCGACGGCGTCTCCCCTGCCTCGGAGGACTCCCGTCCCGTCACTCGTCGCCACCGTCTCCGGACGCCGTTCGCACGACGACCGCTCCGGTACCGTGGACGACGACGACCCGGCCGGCGAGGGAAAACGAGACACGGATTCCGTCCGCCGTCCGATCACCGGCGTCCGATCGGAAGAGCGCGTTCAGTGCGTCGGGATCGATGCGATCGTACAGCGGGCCGAACGAGGTGGGGCCGCCGTCGACCGCGTCCGAAACGGCGTCGACGACGGCGTCCGACGGACTCGTGACCGACCAGTCGTACTGCGTCCGGACCTCGGCGGGTCCGCGACCTGACGCTTCGATTCGATTCACGAATACGAGTTTCCCTCTGGGACTCATTAATCTGTTGTGATTATACGAGTTAATTGTGTCCCCGCGATCTGACCGACGAGCGATGCGCCGCTCGTCCCTGCTCGGCGGCCGCCCGACTCTCGGCCCACACGTTCGGCGCGCGGTTCAGATGCGGGTGTCCGGGGAACGTTCCTCGAACGAACGCTGCGGACGGACGTACACGGTGGAGTCGGAACGGACGCAGACGAACATCTCGGCGTACGAGAACGTGATCGTCACGTCCTGGTCCCCGTCGTCCGCCATCACCGCGTCCAGCCCGTCGGTGTCGATCGCGTCGGAGAGCGGCGGGAGCGCGTCCACCGGCTCGTCGAGCGCGTCCGAGACGGTCTCGCTCACGGTTACGCATATCTCGTCGTAGACCCCACTCATACCCCCGAACTACCGCAGACCCCGTTAATAATACGCCACATATCGGTCGCTCCCGTGGCCTTACTCGAACCGCCGTTTCCGCTTCCTTGGGATTACTCGATTCAATCGGACGTTAACGCCGCCAGCCCCGAGAGGGGCTGGGACCGACCCCGCGGCCGATCCCCCGCGACGCCCTCGGATCGTCGTGAGGATCGGGAGACGCCCCTCCGGTGTGTCGGACGATCACTGATCGTACCGACTCAGTTCGACCGGAACCTCATCGGTGCCGCGCTGGGCCTGCCAGTACTGTCCGACGACCGACCCCGCGAACGCGACGAGGATGGCGGCGGCCAAGACCGACACGGGAACGGCGTCGAAGCCCGGTGCGTCCAGAGCGAACAGCGACAGCGCGGCCGCCCCCCCGATCGCGAGGAGGGTGTAGTGGAACCGCCACGGGTACGCCGGCTCGTCGTCCGTCGTGAGGTAGTCGTCGATGTCGTCGGCCCGTCCGGCGAGTTGGACGGTCCCGCTGTCCTTGTCGTACTCAACGATATCCATGTCCGCCATCTTCGGGAGGTGGGTCTGATACAGCGAGACGTAGACCCGTTTGCGCTGTTGGCTGGTCAGCTCGTCGGTCGGGACGTCGTTCTCCATCGACGCGATCTGGGTGGCGAGCTCTTGGACCCCGACCGACCTCCCGTTCGTCCGGAGGTAGTACAACACCATTCGCCGTCGGTGGTTGCTCAGCAGCTCGAAGACGCCGTCCGCCGTCAGCCCGTCCGTCTCGGCGGAGCTCATCGGTAGGCGTCCCGGTCTCCCTCGTCGGTTCCGTCTCCGTACATACCCGCCTGATCCCGCAAACGGCCGATAGTTATGGACCGGATTACTCGGGTTTAAGAGAGTCCTACCGCCGATTCGTCCGGCGGTGACGCGCACAGAAAGAGTACCTCTCACGGCCGGAATTCACGGAAACGGGGCGGACCGCGGGCTACCGCAGCAGGCGGACCGCCGACACGCCGACGAGTCCCCCGACGAGGAGGGCGGTGATCACTTGGAGCGTCGCGTTCGACCCGAGCGCCCCGACGACGACGGGCACGACGAGCAGGAGGCCGACGAGAAGCGACAGCGTCGAGTGATACCGCGTCAGTCCGGGTTCGGTCTCGTCGGTCTCGACGGCGAGGTAGCGGTCGAACAGGGACGTGTGCTCGCCCATCTCGATCCGCCCTCGCGGCTTGTTGTACGAGATCGCACCGTAGTCGTCCATCTTCGGCAGATGGCACTGATACAGTCCGACGTAGACGCGCTTGCGTTCCTGTGAGGTGATCTGTTTGATGTCTTTCCCCGTCTCGCGCGCGGCGATCTCCTCGGCCAGATGATCCAACGTCACCTCGCCGTCGTTCTCGATCAGATACTGTAGCACGCGCCGCCGCCGCTGGTTTTTCAGGATCTCGAACAGCTGATCGAAGCCGATCGCGGCGTCTTCGATGGCCACCGGTTCCGCAGCTACCGGATCCTCGTCCGACGCGGTGGGACCCGGATCCGTGGTTTCCGGGCGGACTCGGTTCGAATCGGGTGATTCACCGTCCGATCTGGCACTCATCTTCTCTCACCGTTCCGTACTGTCTGACCGGGCAGATCGTTGTGGGTCTCGTTCATCTGGTTGTTTTGTTTTGGTTTCTAAACTGAGTAGTTCATTCCTATGTGAGGTAAGTCAGTCTTGTCAGTTCAACGTAATCAAGCCTATTTATATGTTTCTCAAATTAACTGAATAACTATGTTTTGAGAAACCGAGTGAAACGGTCCGATGCCGGTCGGCGTTCGACTGGACTCAGGGAAGCTACGACGAAGAACGTGGCGGAGACGGTGCGAGACGACGGGCATCGGCCGACGTGGGTATCACTCCCTTACTCGCAGTCGGTTTCGCAATCCGGTCCATAACAAAGTAACCGTCACGGTATGGGAGGGTATGAAAATCGGTTCCGAAACGACCGCAACAAGCGCCCTCACCGAACGCGAGGCGATTCGGGTGATCACGTAATGTGCGGCATCGTGGCTCGCGTCGGAGCAGGCGACGACGCGGTAGACGAACTCCTCGTCGGGCTGGACAACCTCGAATACCGCGGCTACGACTCGGCCGGGATCGCGGTTCAGAACGGCTGTGGCGTCGAGGTCCGCAAGTGCGCCGGCGGTATCGACGACCTGCGGAGTGCGCTCGCGACGGGCCGGCCGAGCGGTTCCATCGGCATCGGCCACACGCGCTGGAGCACCCACGGTCCGCCGACCGACGCGAACGCCCACCCGCACACGGACTGTGCCGGCGACGTCGCGGTCGTCCACAACGGGATCATCGAGAACTACGACGAACTCCGTCGAACGCTCTCGAAGGCGGGCCACGTCTTCAAGAGCGACACGGACACCGAGGTCATCCCGCATCTGATCGAGTCGGCGCTGTCGGACGGGGCCGCCCCGGCGGCGGCGTTCCGCGCGGCCGTCGACCGGATCGAGGGGAGCTACGCCGTCGCCGCCGTCGTCGGCGGGCGAGAGGCGGTGTACGCGGCCCGGAACGACTCGCCGCTGGTGGTCGGCGCGGGCGACTCGGCGCAGTACCTCGGCAGCGACGTCCCCGCGTTCCTGCAGTTCACCGACCGCGTGGCGTACCTCGAAGACGGCGATGTCGTCCGAGTCACTCCGAGCGGATTCACGGTCACCGACGAGCGCGGCGAGCGCGTTCGCCGGGCGGTCGAGACCGTCGACTGGGACCCCCAAGACACCGGGAAAGGCGAGTACGACCACTACATGCTCAAGGAGATAAACGAACAGCCGACCGCCCTCGGGCGGTCCGTCAGCGGTCGCACGGACCCCGCCGCGGGGGAGGTCGACCTCGACGGGTTCCCGCCCGGGACCTTCGACGGGATCGAACGGGTCCACCTGATCGCGATGGGTACGTCGTACCACGCGGCGATGTACGCCGAGTCGCTGTTGGCGGGCCGGGGCGTTCCGGCCCGCGCGTTCATGTCCTCCGAGTACGCGACGGCCCCGCCGCCCGAGGAGGACGGGACGCTCGTGATAGCGATCTCGCAGAGCGGCGAGACCGCGGACACGATAGCGGCCGTCAGGGCGGCCAGCGCGGAGCGGACGATGGTGGTGACGAACGTCGTCGGCTCGTCGCTGACGCGGGAGTGCGACGACACGCTGTTGGTCCGCGCCGGGCCCGAGATCGGCGTGGCCGCGACGAAGTCGTTCTCCTCGCAGGTGGCGACGCTGTCGCTCCTCAGCGAACGGATCCGCCGAGACGTGGTCGGCTCGCCCTCCCCGGACGCGGCGGCCTTCCTGTCCGCGCTGACCGAGCTGCCCGGGTACGTCCGGCAGGTCGTCGAGAGCACCGCGGCCGAGGCGGTCGCCGACGCGTTCGCCGACTCCGACGCGTACTTCTTCATCGGACGCGGGCCGGGTCACTCCGTCGCGCTGGAGGGGGCGCTGAAGTTCAAGGAGATCACCTACGAACACGCCGAGGGGTTCACCGCCGCCGAGCTGAAACACGGGCCGCTCGCGCTCGTCACCGAGGACACGCCGGTGTTCGCGGTGTTCGACGGGCGGGAGGGCGACACGGAGACGCTCGGGAACGTCAAGGAGATCCGAGCGCGGGGCGGCCCGGTGATCGCGGTGGCGAGCGAGGACGCCCCCGACCTCGAAGGGATCGCCGACCACGTGCTGCCGGTCCCCGCCACCCACCCGGACCTCGTGGGGGTCCTCGCGAACGTCCAGCTCCAGCTCGTCGCGTATCACGCCGCGAAGCGCCGCGGCCGGTCGATCGACAAGCCGCGCAACCTCGCGAAGAGCGTCACGGTCTGACGGCGGCGAGCGACTCGTACGCCCGTCGGACCCGTCGAACCCCGTTCCACGCCGGACTTCCCCCGAGCGACAGCGCCAGATAGATCCACGTCCGCGCCCGACCCGGTTCGTGCCGGAGCGAGCACGATAGCCAGCGGCGCGCGTCGGCGTACCGTCCGTTCTCCATCGCGGTCGCGCCGAGCTTCCGCGAGAGCGACGCGACGAGCGCGCGCTCGCAGTCGGGACCGTACTCGGCGGCCAGCTCCCGGTGGGTCGCGAGGAACCGGGGATAGGCGACGTCGCGGGCGGCCTCGAAGTCGTCGGTGAGCTGGTCGTACTCCCCGAACCCGCGCTGGACCAGCTCCTCGGGGACCGGCCGGAACGCCCCCCGCTTCGAGAGCCGGACGTACCACTCGCGGTCCTCCCAGATCGGGAGCTCCTCGTCGAACCCGCCGACGGCGTCGATCGCAGACCGCCGGACCATGACCGTCGAGGTGGGACCGCAGGCGGCTCCGCGGAGGAGCTCCTCGGTCACGTCCCCGGATAGCGACGAGGTCCGGCCGCCGACGCGCTCGCCGTCCCGCACCGCGAACTGCCCCGTGTAGACGGCGACGACCCCGGGGTCGAACGCGGCCACCTGCCGCTCGGTCTTCTCGGGAAGCCACCTGTCGTCGTCGTCGAGGAACGCCACGTACTCTCCGTTCGTCGCGCGGATGCCGAGGTTCCGGGCAGCGCCCGGCCCCTCGCCGTCGTCGCGGCGGTACGTCACCGGAAGGTCCCCGGCACAGCGGCGCACGAGCGACTCGACCGGCTCTCGGGAGCCGTCGACGACGACGAGTTCGAGGTTCGGGTACGTCTGTCGGCGGAGGCTGGCGAGCGCGCCCACCAACTTCTCCGGGCGATCGCAGGTTATCACGACCGCGCTGACCAGCGGCCGGTCCGGTGTGTCCATCGGTTCGATGTGGCTTCGGGGAACCATTGTTAGGACGGCCGTTACGCCGCTCCGGCCGGCCGGCGCGGCACGGCGGCCGCGTATGTGCGACCGTATCACAGTCGACGACACCGCCGTCTCGGGCCGGTAACGCGTTCATAACAATGCCCTCGACGCGGGTTCTCGGGAACAGTACTATACCGACCGCACCATGTCACCGCTCTCTTCACTCCGACGGCTTCTCACCCGCCTCACGCCCGGCGGCGATCTCACCGAGCAGACGGTGAAAAGCGGCATCTGGGCCACGATAACGAACGTCCTCGACCGCGGCCTACAGCTGCTGATGATCGCGATCCTCGCCCGGATGCTCTCGCCGGCGGACTTCGGCCTGCTCGGTATCGCCCTGTTGACGCTGACGGCGTTCAAGCGGTTCTCGAACATCGGGTTCGATCAGGCGCTCATCCAGAAGGCGTCGGGGAACGTCGACGGCTATCTCAACACCTACTGGAGCATCGAGATCCTCCGCGGACTCCTGCTCGCCGGCATCCTCGTGGGCGTCGCGCCCTTCGTCGCGGGCTTCTTCGGTGAGCCCCGCGCCACCCCGATCCTCCGGGCCATCGCGCTCACGCCGCTACTCTTAGGGCTTCGCAATCCCGGTATCGTCTACTTCAGGAAGAACCTCGAGTTCCACAAGCAGTTCGTCTACACGATGAGCGGCTCGCTGACGAACTTCGTCGTCGCGCTCGCGGTCGCGCTCGCGACGCAGAGCGTCTGGGCGCTCGTCTTGGGATACATCGCCTCCGACGCCGCGCGATTGCTGGCGTCGTACGCCGTCCACGGCTACCGCCCGTGGCCCGAACTCAACCTCGACATCGCCCGCGACCTGTTCGGGTTCGGGAAGTGGATCACCGGCTCCGAGAGCGTCTACTTCGTCATTAATCAGGGTGACGACGCGGTCATCGGATGGCTACTGTCCGCCACGTCGCTCGGATTATATCAGGTCGCGTACCAGTTTGCCAAGGCACCGGCGACGGAGATCTCGCAGATCATTTCGAGCGTCGCCTTTCCGGCGTACTCCCAGCTTCAAGACGACATCCCCGCCCTCAGGTCGGCGTTTTACCGAACGCTTCAGGTGACGATGGTGATCGCGTTTCCCGCCTCAGTGGGGATCGGGGTCGTCGCGCCGACCTTCGTCGAGGCCGTCCTCGGACCCGGGTGGGGGCCGGCGGTGCCGGTGATGCAGATCGTCGCGGTGTACGGCCTCCTCATCGCGCTGGGGTCGGCGTACTCGCCGGTGTGGAAGGCGCTCGGTCGCCCCGACTACATGGCGAAACTTGGCGTCTTCCGGCTCGTGTTGACGGCGGCGATCATCATTCCAGTCACCCGCGAGTTCGGAATCGTGGGGACCGCGGCGGCCGTCCTCGGCGTCTACGTCTTCCCGGTGATGCCGATCGACGTGTACCTCGTGATCAAGTCGGTCGAGACGAGCCTCGGTCGGCTGCTCAGAGAGATTGCCTACCCGGCCGTCGCGAGCCTCCTCATGGGCGGGGTCGTCCTCTGGCTCCAGGCCACGCTGACGCTCGAATGGGCGATCCTCGAACTGGTCGTCCTCGTCGCGGCCGGCGTCGCGGTGTATGGGGCCGCGGTCGGGCTGTTCGAGACCCAGCTGAACTGGGAACTGCGCGAGACGCTCCGGAACTTCGCCGGGGCGATCTGACCCCCGAGGGGGCGCGTAGGCGATCGGTAACAATGCCGATCACCCCCCAGGTCGGATCCATGCAGACACAACGACACGGCTTCCGCCACGAAGTCATCGACTCGGCTCCTCCGACGACCAAGCTCGGCATCTGCCTGACGACGGACCTCACCGGTAACGGTCGCCCGGACGTTATCGTCGGCGGTGCCGGCCCGGAGACGAAGCTGTTCGTGGCCGGAGGGCGGACCCGACTGCCGAGCGTGGAGGGGATCAAGCAGGCGACGGGTCTCGCCGGGCCGACGCTGTTCTGGTACGAGAACCCCGGCTGGGAGCGACACGCCATCTCCGACGTCCCGCAGCTCGGGGTCGGCTGCGCGCTCGGCGACGTCGACGGCGACGGCCGCGTCGACGTCCTCGCCGGACAGGGGATCCACTACAACGGGGTCTTCTGGTTCGAACAGCCGTCGGACCCGCGCGGAAGCTGGGAGCGGCACTTGGTCACGGACCGGTTCGAGAAGTACCACGACCTCGCGTTCGGCGACGTCGACGACGACGGCGAGCCGGAGGTCGTGGGGCTCTCACAGCGCTCCGACACGGTGTTCTACTACGACGTTCCCGCGGACCCGACCGACGGCCCGTGGCCCGCGGAGAACTGTCACGTCGTCGACGGGGACAGCGACGCCGAGGGGGTGTGGATCGGCGACCTCGACGGCGACGGTCGGACGGAGCTCGTCGTCGGCACGGACCTCTACCGTCGCCGCGAGGGGACCCACGAGTGGGACCGCGAGCCGATCGCCGTCGACTGGGACGATGTCCGCGTCGCGGTCGGGGACATCGACGCCGACGGCGAGTACGAGGTCGTTCTCGCGGAGGGGGACTCCCCCACCTACGGGACCCACCCCGGGCGGGTCGGGCTGTTCGACCGCCGAGACGACGGGTGGGAGGAGACGGTGATCGCGGACGGGCTGTTCTGTCCACACAGCCTCCAACTGGCCGACTTCGACGGAAACGGCCGACTCGACGTCTACGCGGCGGAGATGAGTCTCGGCGAGAACCGGATCCCGAGACATTACGTGTTCAGAAACGAGGGCGACGGGCAGTTCGAGCGGACCGTCGTCGCGGAGGGCGTCGAGACCCACGAGGCGAAGGCGGTGGACCTCACCGGCACCGGCCTCCCGGACGTCGTCGGGAAGTCGTACACCCCCGACCACCACGTCGACGTCTGGCACAACGAGCGCGACGGTGAACGGTGACCGAGCGCGACGGCGACGGGGCTTCGCGTCGCGACCTCCTGCGCGGGGCCGCGGCGCTCGGGGCCGCGGGGGTCCTCGCCGGCTGCGGCTCCGGGTCGAACACGACCGACTCCGGCGCGCCCGAAGAGATCCGAGACGATCCCGCCGTGTACGCCGGGTTCCTCGACGGCAACGAGGTGGTCGCGGTCCGGGACCGGGTGGGCGACGACGAGGAGCCCTGGCGGTCGGCGTACGACGCCCAGCTGCGCGACGCGGAGCGCGCGCTCGGCGCGACGCCGTTGAGCGTCGTCGACGACGGCTCTCCGGACGGCGTCGACGAGAATCGGTTCGCGACCGGCGAGGAGCGCCCCGACTACCAGGCCGCGATCGAGATGGGTACGCGGGTCCGCGACCTCGGGCTGGCGTACGCGTTCACGTCCGAGGAACGGTTCGCCCGCGAGGCGATCGAGCTGCTCGACCACTGGTTTCTCGACCCCGACACGCGGATGTATCCCTCCGGTCGGAACTTCGGCGAGACGTACTTCTCGATCGAACTCCACATCACCGTTCCGACGCTCCTGTACGGCGCGGCGCTCGTCCGCGACTCCCCGCAGTGGTCGACCGCGGAGGCCGACCGGGCGGAGCTCCGGACGTGGGTCGAGACGTACCTCGCTGACCTCGAAGCCGGGCGAGGGGAACAGCGGTACGTCGGAACGGTCAAAAACAACATCTACGCTTGGTGGATCCTCGCGCGAGCGACCGCGGCGGCCTACCTCGACGACCGCGACGCGCTGTCGCTGGCGTTCGGCGACTGGCGCGAGCGCGCGCTCGACCAGCTCCAGCCGGACGGCCTCTTGAAACACGAGATCGGACGGGTCGACGGGCTGGAGTACTCGGTGTACGGGCTGAAGGCGCTGACCCTCACCGCGGAGATCGCCCGCCACTACGGCGTCGACCTCTACGGCTACCGCCTCCCGGGAGACGACGAGAGCGCGCTCTGCCGAGCCTTCGAAGGCCATCGGCCGTACGTGCTCGACGCCGACGAGTGGGAGTGGGGGACCGGCGAGAACGGGTACACCGACACGGACCGGACGGCGGCGGGGTCGGTGTACGAGCTCGCGCACTCGCGGTGGTCCCGCCCCGAGTTCCGGCGCGTCGTCGAGTCGATGGGGCGGCCGCTGTACGAGCGGCGGATCCTCGGGTGGACGACGCTGACCCACGCCAATCGCTTCGAGCTCGACCTCGGGTGACGTTCGACCGTTACTGACGGCTCAGGCGAGTATGACAAGCATAACAAACGGGATCCCTCGCGAAGCGGGGCACGATGATTCGGATCGACCCGTGTCGACGGGGGCGGTTCCGGTGAGCGAAGCCGGCGACCGCGCGTTCGTTCTGGGTCTCGACGGCGTCCCGTGGTCGCTCGTCGACCGGTGGACCGAGGCGGGCGAGCTACCCGCGTTCGCCCAGTTAGTCGCCGAGGGGGCCGCCGGACCGCTCCGGAGTACGACGCCGGCGAACACGCCGGTCGCGTGGCCCTCCATCGCGACGGGTACCTGGCCCGACCGCCACGGCCTGTACGAGTTCACGAAGCTCGACGCCGACCACAGCCAACGGCCGTACAACCGGACGGACCTCCGAGTGCCCCCGCTGTGGGAGCTGCTCTCGCCGGCGATCGTCGCGAACGTCCCGATGACGTACCCCGCCGGCGGCGTCGGCGAGGACGGGACGATGGTCGCCGGGATGATGACGCCGACGTCCGACGCGGACGGGTTCACCTACCCGCCGGCGTTGGGCGAGGAGATCCGCGAGCGCATTCCGGAGTACCGCGTCGGCCTCAAGTGGCACCGGTACGGTGACGACCGACGCGAGGAGTTCCGGGAGGACTTCGCGGCGCTGTTCGCGGCGCGCCGCGAGCTGTTGCGGTCGCTCATGGAGCGGGAGGACTGGCGGCTGTTCTTCTTCACGTTCACCGCGCCCGACCGGCTCCAACACCTGATCTGGGACGAGGACGTACTCCTGGACCACTACCGAGAGCTGGACGCGGTCCTCGGGGAGGTGATGGCGTACTGCGACCGGCTGGACGCGACCCTCTACGTCGTCTCCGACCACGGGTTCGGGCCGGTCTCGCGGATCGTCAACGTGAACCGGGCGCTAGCGGACGCCGGGCTGTTGACGCCGAAGGAGCCGACCGGACTCCGGGCCGCGCTCTCGCGGACCGGGATGACAAAGTCGCGCGTCCTGAGTGCGCTGGCGCGGATCGGCGTCGACGACAAGACGCTCGTCGAGCGGCTCCCCGCGTCCGTCGTCGACAGGGCGGCCCGGACCGTCCCCGGCGACCACGCCCTCTACGACGTCGACTCCGAGCGGACGCGGGCGTTCCTCCACGGGCTGGGAAGCGTGTACGTCAACGACACCGATCGCTTCGAGGACGGGGCCGTCGACCCGGCCGACCGCGACCGGGTCAAGGCCGACGTGATGGCCGCGCTCTCGGCGCTCACGGACCCCGAGACCGGCGATCCGGTGCTCTCGGTTCACGACGGCGACGACCTCAATCCGGAGGACGAGTTCGCCCCCGACGTGGTCGTCGAGGGCGTCGAGGGGTACCACGTCAAGCCCGGACTCGCCGACGAGGCCGTCGTCGACGCCGACGGGATCGCCGGCTACCACCGCCCGGAGGGCGTGTTCTTCGCCCGCGGCCCCTCGATAGCGGCCGGGGCCACGGTGGAGGGTGCCTCGGTCGTCGACGTGACGCCGACCCTGCTCCACGGGCTCGGCGAGCCGGTTCCGACGGCCGCGCAGGGTCGAGTCCTGTCGGAGGCGTTCGAACCCGGTTCGCCGCCGGCGACTCGCGAGGTGACCAGACTGGACCGCCGCGGGTCCGCCGCCGCGACCGACGGGCCGGGAAGCGACGAGGCGGTCGAGGAGCGCCTCCGCGGACTCGGGTACCGATGAACCGGAAGTCAGACGACGGCGGCTCCGACGACCGGACCGGAGGGGCGAATCTCGGCGGCGACCCCGAGCGACGCTGCGGCAGACGCCCCTACCTCGCGGCCCTCGGTGCCGCCGCGGCGTCGGTCGCCGGCTGTCTGGACGGGAACTCCGCGGAACCGACAGACGGCTCGGCCGATCCGGGAGCGGACGCGTCCGGAAACGGAACGGACGGCGACGGCGCACGGATCGAGTTCGACGCGGACCGGCTCGGTAGCCGCCACGGGATCGAGTTCGACCGGGTGCTGAACGCGGTCAACGACCTCGGACTGGACCCGTCGGGCGAGGTCGCGGCGGAGGACGACGTCGAGGACGCGCTGTCGAACGACGGGACGCTGCTGGCGTTTCCGAAGGGGAGCTACCGGTTCGGCGGTTCCGTGTCCCTCGACGCCGAGCGCGTCGGGATTCTCGGACTGGAGGCCGTCGAACTCTCCCCAGACTTCGGGTTCGACAGACTGCTGTTCGACGGACAGGGAGCGGCCGTCGACGACGTCCTCGTCGAGAACGTCGATATCGATATCCGCGCGCCGGCGACGACGGCCGGAATCCGGCTCAACTGTCGGCACCATTTTCACGTCGAGAACGTCGAGTTCGTCGGGCGCGGGACGAACCCCTCGTCCGGCGGGACGACGAGCGCGTTCCTCCTCGCGGTCCGCAGCGAGAACGGGCGCGGAGTCCTGCGGAACGTGGTGGCGAAGAAGGGGTCTCGGATCGACGGATACGAGGGCGGAAACGGTCGGATAGGCGTGTGGGTCGGCTGGTCGAACAAGGGGACGGTCCGCATCGAGAACTGCGATTTCCGCGAGTTCGGTAACAACGGCGTGTACGGCTCCCGAACGCCCGGGAACGTCGAGGTCGTCGGCTGCTACTTCCTCAACAACAACGTCTGCGGCCCGCGCATCGGCGGCGCGGGGAGCTACGTCGAGAACTGTACGGTCGAGATAGACCTCGACAGATACACCGGCGGGACGGTAGACACCTCGACGGAGTTCAACACCCGGGCGATCGTCGTCGAGCAGGGCATCCAGCGGACGGACGCACCGGCGCTTCCGGGCGGCGCGGAGATCCGCGGCTGTACGCTCCACGCTCGCTCGTCGCCGCTGTCGCAGTCGGTCATCGAACAGTCGCCGGTGGCCCGGAACCTCACCGTCCGCGACACGGAGATCCGCTGTGACATCGACGGGACGCCGGCGGTGCGCCGGGGACCGGTGGGAGCGCTCCCGTTCCGACCGGACCGGCAGCGGCCGCCGGGGCCGCACTGGACGCGACTACGGAACGTCACGGTCGGCGGGGACGCGTCCGGGGGCGTCGCGATAGACCTCCAATCGGCACCGGGATCGAGGGTGACGGACTGCGAGATAACCTGCCGCGGCGCGGACCGGGACGGGGTCCTCCTGGACAGCTCGCCGAAGAGCGCGGTGACCGGGGGCGCGATCCGGACGGACGGCCACCCGGTCGTCGTCGAGGTTGACCCGGCGAACTCCGACGACGACCTCCTGTGTCTCGGCGTCGGAACGGTCTTGGAGCGGTTCGGCGACGACGGGTCCGGGATCGAACTCACGGACCCGTCCGTGCTCCGGACGCTCGCCCGAAGCTCCGGGACCGACGACGTCTGTCTCGGGCTCGGTCCCGCCGCCTCCGCGCTGCTGGCCGCCGGCTCCGACTCGCTCCGGATCGGCGTCGACGCGCTGGAGGACGGGGTCCCCGTCGGGCGGGTCCTGAACCGACCGTGAGCGCAGTCGCCTCGGGCGGCGACCGGAACTGACCGCGACCGACGCGGTCCCTTCCCGGTGGCCCTCTCTGCGCGCCGGCCCTCTCTGCGCGCCGGCGGACCGCTGGATCTCGATGCCGGCACGATCGCTCAATCGATCCCCCCGTTTCCTTCGGTAAGGGTGTCCTACTCGTGGCTATGAACGGATTACTGGATTCTATCCGGATAGGTTGGGTGGTAGACACCTCCTACCGTGAAATGAACGGTGCCGGTAACACCCGGCCACCACTTGGTAACCAAGCGGGGGCATCCGTCCCCACCCGGTCAGTTACTGGCGAAAACGAATATCATAGTAACCTCGGAAATCCCGGCCATGTCCAAAGAACGGGCACCCGACGGCGGCACAGTAGGAACCAATTACGGCCGCGAAGACGGAGTAGGTGAAGGCTACGAGGCCGACGCGGACGTCCGCGACGACCGCGAAACCGACGCGGCGGGCGGAGACGACCCACGAGGCGACAGTCGGCTGCTCGACCGACGCGGCTACCTGAAGATGGCCGGAGCGGCCGCGGCCGCGGTCGCCGCGGGCTCGTCGGGTTCGGTCGCCGCCGCCGGGGGAACGACCCGCCACGGGATCGAGTTCGATCGGGTGCTGAACGCGGTCGACGACCTCGGGCTGGACCCGTCCGGGAACGGGGCGGTGAACGATCGTCTCGACGACGCGCTCACCGAGGGGACGCTGGTGCGGTTCCCCGAGGGCGAGTACCTGTTCGACGGGGAGTTCGAGATCGACGCCGACCGCGTCGGGGTGCTCGGCGAGGGCGACGTGCGGTTCGTCCCCCCGACCGGCCACACCGGGTTCCTGTTCAACTACGACCCGGTGCCGGACGACGTGCTCATCGAGAACGTCGACGTCGACATGCGCGCCGACGACACGACGACCGGGATCCGGCTCAGGTGCCGGAACCGGTTCCACATTCAGGACGTCGAGTTCCTCGGGCGGGGACTCACCGACAACTCGGGACAGGTCAGCGCCTTCCTGCTCGCGGTCACGAGCGAGGACGGGCGGGGGGTCCTGCGGAACGCGGTCGCGAAGAAGGGGTCCCGCGTCGACGGGTACGCGAGGGGCAACGGGCGGATCGGCGTCTGGGTCGGCTGGACGAACAAGGGGACCGTCCGCATCGAGGGGTGTGACTTCCGCGAGTTCGGCAACAACGGCACGTACACCTCTCGGACGCCCGGACAGGTGGAGATCGTCGACTGCTACTTCCTCAACAACAACGCCGCGAACGTACGCATCGGCGGGGAGGGGAGCTACATCGAGAACTGTACGGTCGAGATCGACTTCGAGAAGTACACCGGGCCGGAGCTGGGTGACATCTCCACCGGCTTCGGGATGCGCGGGGTTCAGATCGAGCAGGGCGTCCAGATCGAAGGGGCCCAGCCGATCCCGGCGGGGGCGGAAGTCCGCGACTGCGAGCTCGTGGGCAGGAACGCGCCCAACGGGATCGCCATGATCAACCTCTCGCCGCAGGGTCGGAGCCTCTCCGTCGAGAACACTCGCGTTCAGGTGGACATCGACCGGATGTGGGCGGTCCGTCGGGGGCGACCCGGTACGATCTCCTGGCGCGAGTGGCAGCAGACGTCGCCGGAGCCCCACTGGATCCGGATGGAGAACGTCAGCATCACCGGATCGGCGTCCGGCCGCGAGGCGGTCCGACTGGTCGAGGCGGACGACTCGGTCGTCCGGAACTGCTGTATCCACCAGTCCGGATCGAGCCGCGACGGGATCAACTTCGAGGACGCGAGCGGCGGCGTCGTCGAGGACTCGACCATCGACGTGACCGGCAGGGAGATCACCTTAGAGAACTCGACGGCGTCGAGCTCGTCGATAACCCGGGAGGGATCGTGCCCGTTCCCGAACCCCGAGCCGGCGTCGTCGGGGTCGACCGACGGCTCCGAGTCGGAGGAGACCGACGACTCGACCGACGACTCCGCGGCGACCCGACCGGACGGCAGCCGGGAACTCGTCGTCGACGGGAGCGACACGTACGACCGGATCACGTACACGTTCACCGTCGACGGGAGCGTCGCGGCCGGTCCGCGGGCCAACCCGGACGACGCGATCGACGGGACGACCGTCTCCGGGCAGGTCGAGGGCGGAATCGATTCCTTCTGGGTGACCGGCGAGTTCACGGACTTCCAAGTCGACGGCGACGCCGCGGTCCGGCTGGACGGCGAAACGGTCGAGCCGTCGGAGTTAGTCGTCTCGGAGACAGAGGAGTCCGACGATGAGACGGACGGCTCCACGTCCGATGACAGCGATTCCACGAGCGGGGACAGCGGCCCGACGGACGATTCGACCGACGGCAAGGAGCTCGTCATCGACGGGAGCGACACGTACGACCGGGTCGACTACACGTTCACCGTCGAGGGGAGCGTCACGGCCGGTCCGCGGGCCAACCCGGACGACGCGATCGACGGGACGGCCGTCACCGGACAGGTGGAAGGCGGAATCGACTCCTACGAGGTCACGGGAGAGTTCACCGCGTTCGACGTCGACGGCGACGTGCCGGTCCGGCTGGACGGCGAGACGGTCGAGCCGTCGGAGTTGGTCGTCTCGGAGACGGAGGAGTCCGACGACGAGACGGACGACTCCGCGTCCGACGTCACCGGCTCCACGTCAGACGACACCGATTCCGACGCCGGCGGTTCGAACGACACGAGCGGGGACGGCGACTCGACCGACGCGCCGACGGAGGCGAAGACCCTCGTCATCGACGGGAGCGTCACCTACGACCGGATCGACTACACGTTCACCGTCGACGGGAGCGTCGCTCCCGGCGCGCGCGCCAACGAGAGCGACGAGATCGACGGGACGACCGTCTCGGGCCACGTTGAGGGCGGTATCGACTCCTACGAGATCACCGGCGAGTTCACCGCCTTCGAGGTCGACGACGACGTTCCGGTCCGGCTGGACGGCGAGACCGTCGACCCGGACGAGCTCGGCGCGACCGTCCGCACCGTCGAGATCGACGGTAGCCACACGACCGACCGGCTCGCGTACGCGTTCGGGACGGACGGGAGCGTCGCGGCCGGCGACGGCGCGACCGACGACGCGATCGACGGGTCGGCCGTTGCCGCCGCCGTCGAGGGCGGGGTCGACGCCTACGAGGTCACCGGCGAGTTCACGGAGTTCCAGGTCGACGGCGACCCGGTCGTTCGGGTCGACGGCGACCCCGTCGATCCCGGGACGCTCGGAACGGAGCACGACCTGCCGCACGAGCTCGTCGTCGTCGGCGACGGCGTCGAGGCGAGCTACCTCGTCGAGACGACCGGGTCGATCGCGAAACGCGACGGGCCGTGGGGAGCCGAGGCGGCGGACGACGCGGACGGTGCCGTCGCCAGCGGCACGGTCGATGACGACCGCGACACGTTCGGCTTCTCCGGGGACATCGCGCGGCTACGGCTGGACGGCGACGCCTCGCTCACCTTCCGGAGGTAGACCGATGGCGTCACACCAGTGCCGTCCGTCGGTCGCTCGGCGTCTCGGCGGGTCCGCTGCGAGAGCCGTGAGCGGACCGGACCGCCGAGGGAGAGAGCCGTGACCCGGAGCTCGCTCGACGGGGAGTGGGAGGGTCAGCCCGACGATCCGGCCGGGGACGACCTCGGCTACGACCTCGACGAGTGGGAGCGGATCCGGGCGGCGGGAGTCGACTCCGACAAGTTCCTCTACCTCCCCGGCGACGACGACCTGCTCCGCGAGGAGGCGTTCGTCGTGGTCGCGCCGGCGGACGTCGCGGACCTGGTCGACAACCGGTAGACCGGAGCCGCGGCCGAGCCGGCGAACGCTCGGCGTTTCGGGCCGAACACGGCCGAAACGGGTAAGCCGTTGACGCTCGAACGCCGAAGAAATGAAAGAGCCTGCCGACTCGGCGAGAAAGGCCGCGGAGTACCGACACGACGACGGGTCCGTGGAGATCGTGTTCGCCGTCGACGGCGGGCGCGTGCTGACCGTCCGCGAGTACCCGGACGAGGAGACGTTCGAGGCGGCGACGGAGGGAGCCGAGTACACCGGCCAACACGAGGGCGTCTCCGACCTCCCGGGCGTCGAGGCGTTCCGGGACGACGACTCGTAGAGGGGAGTCCCGCCGAGCCGCGTTCGACTCGTTCTCGGTGCGGACCGCCCGACCGGCGATACGTGTCCGCGGACCGATTCCGTCAGTCGGCGTCGGCGCTCGTCTCCGTCGGCGAGGCCAGTTCGAGGAGCTGGCCGTACGCCTTCGCCAGCGACTCGACGTAGCTCACGACGAGGAAGACGAGCTTCTTGCGGGCGGACAGCTCCGCCCAGCCGCGCACCGCCCGCCGCATGAAGCTCGGGCGCGGCGGCAGGAACGCGGCGGGGTTGAGCGCGGAGAGGACCGGCGAGCCGTAGCGGTCGGGGTAGTGCCGCCGGAGTTGGGTCTTCCCGCGTCCGACTCGTCTGGACTTACCGAGGAGCGCGCCGAGCGTCGTCCGCGTCGGGTGGTACATGACGACGTCCGCGGCGTATTCGAGGTCGCGACCGCTCGCCGCGACGCGGTTCCCGAACTCCATGTCCCCGCCGGACCGGAGGCGCGGGTCGAAGCCGCCCACCTCCGCGAGGAGCGCCCGACGGACGACCAGACAGCAGGTCGGCGCGAACGAGAGCTCGTCGACCAGCCGCTCGACGTGGAGGTCCTCGCGCCGGTTGTACTCGGCCACCGCTCCCTCGTCGCCGGTCGTGAACAGCCGGACGTCGCAGGCGAGGTATTCCGCGTCCGTCCGCGCCATCCGCCGCGCCACCGCCTCGATCCAACCGGGGTCGACGACCATGTCGGCGTCGACGAAGGCGATCACGTCTCCCGTCGTCGCTCTGATCCCCGCGTTTCGGGCGGCGTACGACCCCTGTACGTCGTCTTCGACGATCAGTCGGAGGCCGTCGAACGCGCCGAGGAACTCGCGGACGACGTCTCGCGTCTCGTCCGTCGACCCGTTGTCTGCGACGATCACCTCGTACCGGTCTGCGGGGAACGACTGCCTGCGGAGCGAGTCGAGCGTCGCTTCGATCCCGTCCGGGTCGTTGTAGACGGGGATCACGACCGAGACGAACGGGAGTTCGTCGCCCTCGGCGTCCGCGGTGTCTCCCGCGTCGGAGGGGCGGCGATCGGCGGTCGACGGGCTCGGTTGGGGAGTCACACCGAGTGTGTCCGCGACGACGCACATTGTTATAGGAGCCGTACCGGCGGTGCGCCCGCCGGATCGATGTGCTGGCACGTGGTTTGTTGTGCGCGCACTCGCGCGAGCGCTGACCCGACGCGGTCCGCGATTCGTGCGGTTCGGTACGGATCGACCGGGTTCGATGCGGCCAGGGGCCCTCCGAGGGTGCCGGCCCGGAGCGCCCGGAGGGTGCCGGTGCGGGCCGAGCGGGGTAGGCGGTCTATACTCTTTGGGCGGCGGCGGCGTTCTCCGGCCGAAATGGTTTACGACGTCGCGGTCATCGGCACAGGTCCGGACCCCTCTGACCCCGGTCGAGACGGCTACGCGATGGGGTATCGTCACGGGCGCGCCTACGCGAACAACGCGGAGTGCGAGCTCGTCGCGTGCGCGGACATCGTCCCCGAGAACGGTGAGGCGTTCGCCCGGACGTTCGACCTCGGCGCGGACGCCGTCTACGAGGACTACGCGGAGATGATCGCGGCGGTCGAGCCGGACCTCGTGAGCGTCTGCGTCCCCCCGGGGATTCACGCCGACATCGTCGTCGACTGCGCCGAGAGCGGCCACGTCGCGGCGATCCACTGCGAGAAGCCGATGGCGGACACCTGGGGGGACTGTCGAGAGATGGTCCGGACGTGCGAGCGCGCCGACGTCCAACTGACGATCAACCACCAGCGGCGGTTCGGCGCGCCGTTTCGCAAGGCCAAGCGACTGCTCGCGAACGGGGAGGTCGGCGAGCTACACCGGCTGGAGTTCGCGGACGAGACGCTGTTCGACGCCGGGATCCACCAGGTCGACCTCTGTCAGTTCTTCACCGACGGGGCCGACGTCGACTGGGTCGCGGCGCAGGTCGACTACCGGGAGGAGAACCGCTGGTTCGGAACGCCGAACGCCACGCAGGCGCTCGTCCAGTGGCGCTACGCCGACGGGACGTTCGGGCTCGCCACGACCGGCGACTCCGCGCCGCCGGGGGCGTGTTACCTCCGGATCGTCGGCGCGGACGGTACGATCGAACTCGGCGTCGAGGACGGGCCGACGCTCCGGTACCGGACGGACGGCGGGAAGTGGAAGTCGGTCGACACGGACGGCGAGAACCTCCACGGCCGCGACTCGCCGGGGTACCTCGGTGCCGCGCTGGGGAAGATCCGATCGCGGCTCCCGCTCGTCTCGACCGCGGACCGGACGGCTCCGATCTTCATCGAGCGGGCGATCGCCGACGCGGTCGAGGGACTGAACCGAGACGTGGAACCGGAGCTCTCCGGCCGGAACGCGCTCCGAGCGACGGAGGTGATCTTCGCCGCCTGGGAGTCGACCCGACGCCGGGGACGGGTCGACCTCCCGCTCGACATCGAGGACAACCCGCTCGTCGCCATGATCGAGTCCGGACAGTTGGGCCCCGCCGCGGACGACGCGGAGGACGACGACGCGAGCGACGGAGGTGACCCGGAAGACGCGGACGCCGCGGACGCCGCGAACGACGCCGACGGCGTAGGCGACGCAAACGACGCGACGCCGAACGCGGCGTCAGCCGCGAACGCGACGGGAGACGCGTCGGCTCCCGACCGGTGACGTGCCGGTGATGAGTCGAACCCACTCCGAGCGGGCGACCGAGCGCGGAGTCGCCGACGGGTACGGCGACCCGCTCGGTCTCGGGCCGGAGGCGCGGATCGGCGGGGTCCGCGACGGGCGGCTCTACTGGACCCGCGGTCGAACGGTCGGGACCTGGACCCCGTCGGAGGGGCGCGTCGCGGTCGGAACCCTTCCGACGCCGGGCGACGGCGGCCCGGACGCCGCGTTCCGGCTGCGACACGGGCGGCTCGCGAAGCGCGCCCTGCGCCCGCTCGTCGGCTCGTGGACGACGACGAACCTGTGGCCGCTCCGCGGCGGTACGCTGCTCGCGACGGTCGGCCGGCGAGTGTTCCGGTCCGACGACCGCGGACGGTCGTGGGAGCCGGTCCACCGACTCCCCGACTCTTCCGGCCCGATGGGCGTCCTCCCGACGTCGGTCTGCCTCCACGGCGGCGACGTGTACCTCGCCGAGTATACGCTCGGTGACGATCCCGCACGGATCCTCCGGAGCCGGGACGACGGCCGGAGCTGGGAGACCCACGTCGAGACGACCGCCGTTCGCCACTTCCACGGCGTCTTCGACGACCCCTATCGAGACGACCTGTGGGCGACATCCGGCGACGCGGACGACGAGAGCGCCGTCGGTCGCCTCGACGGCGGCGAGTTCGTCCGCGTCGGGAGCGGGAGCCAGCGGTGGCGGGCCGTCGGGCTGGCGTTCACCCCCCGGGCCGTGCTGTGGGGGATGGACTGCTCGTACGCGGAGCGCGTGGAACTGCTGCGGCTGCGACGCGACGGCCCGGCGGAGCCGGAGACGATCGGCCGCACCGACGCGTCGGCATACTACGCGGCGACGCTGCCGGTCGACGGCGAGCTCTGGGTCGCCGTCGCGACCGCGGCCGAGGTCGGCGCGGACAGCACCGCACCCGCGGGCCGTGCGAACCGGAGCGGGGACACCGCGCGGGTGCTGGTCGCCTCCTCCGCGTCGTCGTACGAGACGTGGTACGAGCTGGCCGCGTTCCGCCGCCGCCGACCGCTGGGAGAGCGTCTCCCCGGCGTTCCGACCGCCAGCGCGTACGGCTTCCTCGCCGCCGACGAGGAGATGGGCCTGTTCGTGAACCCGTTCAACGCGCGGAGCGACGCGGGATCGGTGATCCGCGTCCCGCCCGAGGCGCTGCCGCGGATCGCAGAGGAGGCGTCCGCGGTACACGCGCCGGCTCCCGGCCGGTAGCGAGCGAAGCCGGGTTCGACGACCGGCTCCGGTCGACGGGTCGCGTCCGACCGCCGTCAGGCGGGTAAGACGCGGGTATCGCTCGCCCGCTCGCGCTACGGCCGCCTTACCCTCGCTACGCCCCGAATTACAATGAGGAGGGGAGGTCACGTGGCCGCCCGCTTATGTCACGGAGACCCACGAAGCGGCTCGTCGTACTGTTCGCCGTCTGCCTCGTCGCGACGGGCGGGGTGGCTGCCGGCGTCTACGGGGCGAGCGGTCCCGTCTCGGACGCCGGTGACGGAGGAGCCGTCGCCGACGGGCCTGACGGCGAACCGGCGTCGTCAGGGGACATCCAGCATCAGACCGACGGCGGTCCCGAAGTGATCGAGCCGGGCGAGACGGTGACCGGGAACCTGTCGGCGTTCCCGAGCTACGCGTTCGACATCGAGCCGGGCGAGACGGCCACGGTCGAGTTCGCGCTCGGCGAACCGGCGGACTCGTCGATGGTCTACACCTCGACGGTCCGGGCCGAGATGCCCGACGGCAATGCGGCACCTAATAGCATGGGGCTCCCCGTCCGGAGCGGGGAGACCGGGCGGTTCAACGCGACGACGAAGACGCCGGGACGAGCGACGGTCTTCGTCGGGAGCACCGACATCCGCGCCAGCGGGACGTTCGAACTCTCGCTCGAAGTAGAGCGGACCGGCGACGTTCCGGACGAGCCGAACGACGACCGCGAGAACGCGACGTGGGTCGAGTTCACCGCCACCGACACCGGGCGCAACGCGACTGTCTCGGCCGGGCTCGGCGGCGGGGACCTCGATTACTACGCGTTCACGGTCCCCGACTACCGGACGCCGGAGTACCCGCGGTCCGTGACGGTCCCGGTCTCCGTCACGATCGACCGAGAGTCGTCAGACGGCGTCTCGGTGCTGAACGTCGACACCGCCCCCGCCGGAGCGGAGACCGACACCGCGACGCGGTACGTCGGCTCCGGCACTCCCGCCGGCGTCCGGTTCACCGCCGAAGAGGGCGAGCTGTACTACGTCGCCGTGGCGGCGGTCGAGGGCGGGAGCGGTCCGTACGACCTGAGCGTAACGATCAACGAGTCGGCGATCGACGCGGAACCGGTGCCGGAAAACGAGACGCGATCGCTCGACGAGATATCGCGGACCGCGTACGGGATCTCGTTCGAGGAACTGAGCGGTCCGACCGCGCGGCTCGTGCGGGCGGTCCACGACCGGCAAGACGCGGACGACAAACTCACGAAAGACGAGCTCTCGCGGATGCGCTACGAGATGTCCTTCTCGGAGCTGAGCGAGGAGACGAGCGAAGAGATCGCGACCCTCTACCGCGCGCAGTTCGTCGACGGCCCGTCGTAGCCGTCGGCGAGCGTCGCGTCGCCCGCGAAAACAGGCGAATCTCAGGCGTCGAACCGCGGTCTCAGGAGTCGAACTGGGCTCGGTACTGCTCGCGGATCGACTCCTGTTGGCTCTCGTCGAGCGCTTCGTACTCGCTCCCGAACTGCGCCTGCGCCAGTTCGTCCCACGAGTCGATCCGGTCGCCGTCGTCGGACTCGAACTGCGCGTCGAACTCCGCCTCGATCTCCTGTTGGGTCTCCACGTCGATGGCGGTGAAGTCGAACTTGTCGTTCCGCTTAACGTCGAGCCCGAACTCCTGACGCGCGATCTCCTCGCGGGTCAGCACCTCGGTGATGACGAGGTCGCCCGCGAACGGCTGCCGCTCGTGGATCTCGTCGACCTGCGACTGCGTCTCGCCGCTGACCTCGTCGTAGTCGAGGCCGTACTTCTCTTGGGTGATCGCATCCTTCGAGACCGTCTCCGGCTCGTCGTCCGCAGAAGGCGACGCCGACGAGCCGCCCCCGCCCGAGCGGTACTCCCGAATCACTACGACGTCGGTCGCGTTGGCGTCCCCGGTGTAGACGCCGTGGACGTGCGTGCCGAGCAGGTCCCGGTCGCTGAACCGGTCCCGGTCGTCGGCGGCGATCGCGAACTCGACGGTCGTCCGCTCGCCCGGCGCGAGGTCGACCGTCGAGTTCGCCGTCACCGTCTCCGGATCGTCGTCGCCGTCCAGGTCGATCCGGTGTTCGACGGTCTCGTTCGCGGCCGCGTCGCCGATGTTCGTCACGCGCGCCGAGAACCGGATGTCGTCGTCCACGTCGGCCGACCCCGGCCCGTCGAGCCGGTCGACCTTGAGGAAGCCCTCGCGGACGCGGAGCGTCGTCGACGCCGAGTCGTTCGCCGTCGTCACTGCGACCGAGTAGTTCCCGCGGGTGAGGTTCGCCGTCGCGGCGTCGAACTCGTACGTCGTCGTCTCGTTCCCGCCGAGCGTCACCGTCCGGTTCCAGTCGAACGCCTCGCTCGGCCCGTCGAGGCGAACCGTCTCGGTACCGGGAACGTCACCGAGGTTCGCCAGCGTCACCGACCCGTTGAACCGGTCGCCCCGGACGGCGTCGGACGTCAGCGTCGAGTTCGCGATGCGGACGGTCGCCGGTCGCTCGACGACCAGCGTCCCCTCCCGAGCGCTCTCCTCCGTTTCGACGCGGTACGCGTATCGCCCGGGTTCGAGACCGTCGGTCGCGACCGAGAACCGGAGGGACGCGTCGCTCCCGGCGTCGAGCAGCGGCGACCTCGTCGCGACGGTTTCGCCGTCGTCGAACGCGCCGTCGTCGTTCCGGTCGATCGAGAGGTCGACGGTCCGCAGGCCGCGGAAGTCGCCGCCGTTGCGGACGGTCGCGGTGACCGTCCCGGTCTCCCCGCGGACGACCGGGTCCGCGCCGGCCGCCGAAACGGTGAACGTCGGCCGGTCGAGGGAGACGGTCCCCGTCGCTAGCGCCTCCCCGCCCTCGCTGAGCGTGTAGTTGTACCGCCCGGCGGTCACCGCGTCTCTCGGAGCCGACAGCGTGAGGACCCGGACCTCTCCCGCTGCGAGCGTCGCGCTCCGCTCGTCGACGGTGAGCGCGGAGCCGCTCTCGTCCTCGACGACGAGTTCGAGCGACCGCGTCGCGTTCGTCGCGCCGGTGTTGTTGAGCGTGGCCCGCACCTCGAACGCGGCGTCGCCGGCGCTCGATTTCACGACCTCTGACCCGTCGACGGTCAGCGGCTCTCCGCCGCCGAGGTCGACGACCGACGCGGCCCCGACGCTCCCGCCGACTACGATCACCAACACCGCTGCCACCTGTATTCCCGTGAGGTTCATGCGAGGATCTGCGGGGGATACCGACATTGTTACGATGGACATACTCCGCGACATAGCGCCTGTACACACCAATCGCGGCGATCGGTTCGGGCGCGGACCTTCCGACCGCGAACGCGACACGGGGAGACCGGGCCTGGTTTCCGCGTCACCTTACTTCGCCGTTCCGTCCGCTAATCCCCGCTTTATTCCGGTTTTTGGGTTCGATTCCTCCGTTCGCGGTCGCGGCCCCCACGGACGGAGCCGTCGTTCCTCGTCGCACCGGGCGACGCCTCGCGAGGGCGCTCTGATCGACCGGAGACGGCCCGGAGACGCGGGAATCGCCCCCGACGGACGGGGGTTCCCGGGGGGACGACCGGCGGCGTCGGCGGTCGAGTATGCCCGTCGTACCGCGGCAAGCCTCTCTATAACAATGCCGCGACCGGCCCCAGCGCCACACGAATCAGACATGGGAGACTCACAACGAAACGCCCCGGCCTCGACGGTCGCGGACGTCAGACTCGGAGCGGGGTCGACGGTAAGCGAACGCGCGACGCTGGGACACGAGTACGCCGAGGACGCCGGTCCGACCGTCCTCGGTGCCGACGCGACGGTCCGTTCCGGGTCTATCGTCTACGCGGACGTGCGCGCGGGAGACGGGTTCACGACCGGACACAACGTCTTAGTCAGAGAACACACCGAACTCGGCGACGACGTCCTCGTCGGAACCAACACCGTCGTCGACGGAAAGACGACGGTCGGCTCGAACGTGAGCCTCCAGAGCGGCGTCTACGTCCCGCAGGAGACGACGATCGGCGACGACGTGTTCGTCGGGCCCGGCGCGGTGTTGACGAACGACCCCTACCCGGTCCGTCAGGACGTCGACCTCGAGGGACCGACGCTCGGCGACTCCGTCTCCGTCGGGGCCAACGCGACCGTGCTGCCCGGCGTCACGGTCGGCGAGCGGGCGTTCGTGGCCGCCGGCGCGGTCGTCACCGAGGACGTCCCGCCGGAGACGCTGGTCGCCGGCGTCCCCGCCGCGACCCGCGACCTGCCGGAACCGCTCGACGGGCCGAACTCGATAGCATGAGCCGGATCGCCATCGCCGACCCCGACGTCGGCGACCGGGAGCTCGATCGGATCCGCGAGGTGCTGACGGGCGGTCGGCTGGCTGACGGCCCCGTCGTCCGGACGTTCGAACGCGAGTTCGCGGACTACTGCGGCGTCGAACGCGGCGTCGCGACCGCCAACGGGACCGCCGCCCTACAGACCGCGCTCGAAGCGGTCGGGATCGGGGAGGGCGACGCGGTCGTCACGACCCCGTTCTCCTTCGTCGCGAGCGCGAACGCTGTCCGGCTCTGCGGCGCTCGGCCCGTGTTCGCCGACATCGACGCGGCGACCTACACGCTGGACCCCGAGGCGGTCGAGGCGGTCGTCGCGGAAAACGACGACGTCGCCGCGATCCTCCCGGTCCACCTGTACGGGCTGCCCGCGGAGATGGGCCGGCTGACCGAGATCGCCGAGGAGCACGACCTCGCGCTGATAGAGGACGCCGCGCAGGCCCACGGGGCGACCTACGAGGGGACCAACGTCGGCGCGTTCGGCGACGCCGGCTGCTTCTCGTTTTACCCCACGAAGAACATGACGACCGGGGAGGGCGGGATGGTCGTCACGGACGACCAGGGAGTCGCCGACCGCGCCGCCCGGTTCGTCAACCACGGCCGCGCGGACGCGGCCGCTCACGGCTACGACCACGTCTCCGTCGGACACAACCTCCGGCTGACGAGCCTCGCGGCCGCGATCGGAGTGGAGCAGCTTCGGAAGCTCCCGGCGTACAACGCGCGCCGCCGCGAGAACGCGGCACGGCTCTCCGCGGCGCTCTCGGACGTCCCCGAGCTGGTCCTCCCGACGGAGCCGCCGGAGCGACGCCACGTCTACCACCAGTACACGGTCCGCTGTCCCGACCGGGCGGCGCTCCGGGACCACCTCGACGAGCGCGGCGTAGACACGGCCGTCTACTACCCGACGCTCATCCCGGACCAGCCCGCGTACGACGGGTACGAGGCGTCGGTTCCGACGGCGCGCCGGATCGCGGACGAGGTCGTGTCGCTGCCGATCCACCCCGGACTCGTCGACGAGGAGATAGACCGGGTCGCCGCCGCCGTGCGCGGCCACTACGGGCTGTCCGAGACGGGGGTGGCCGCGGATGACTGACGACGGGGCGCTCCGCGTCGGCGTCGTCGGCGTCGGGAGCATGGGGTCACACCACGCCCGCGTGTACGCCAGCTCGTCCGCGGTGGACCTCGTCGGCGTCGCGGACACCGACCGGGACCGGGCGGCGGAGATCGCCGACAAACACGGGACGCGAGCGCTCGACCGAGAGACGCTCCTACAGGCGGTCGACGCCGTCTCGGTCGTCGTTCCCACGCAGTTCCACGCGCCGATCGTCCGCGAGGCGCTCGAAGCCGACACCCACGTCTTAGTCGAGAAGCCGTTCGTCGCGGACCCGGCCGAGGGGCGCGAGCTGATCGACCTCGCGGACCGGAACGACCTCCGGCTACAGGTCGGTCACGTCGAGCGGTTCAACCCGGCGGTTCGGGCGCTCGTCGACGTGTTGCCGGAGATGGAGGTCCTCGCGGTCGACGCCCGCCGGCTCGGTCCGCCGGTGGACCGCGAGAACACCGACGGGGTGGTCGAGGACCTGATGATCCACGACCTCGACGTCCTCCTGTCGCTGTTCGACGCCGAGGTCGACGAGGTGTTCGCGGCCGGGATCGACGGCGAACCCCACGTCACGTCGACGCTCCGGCTCGACAACGGCGTGTTGGGGACGGTGACGGCGAGCCGGGTCACCCACCAGAAGATCCGCGAACTCGCGGTCACCGGGCGAGAGTGCCGAGTGAGCGTCGACTACCTGACGCAGTCGGTGAAGATCCACCGCCACTCGCTGCCCGGCTACGTCGAGTCGAACGGCGACGTCAGGTACCGCTCGGAGAGCGTCGTCGAGCGGCCGCAGGTCAACAACGGCGAGCCGCTCCGCGCGGAGCTGGAATCGTTCGTCTCGGCCGTGAAGACGGGGTCTACCCCCGAGGTCACCGGCCACGACGGGATCCGGGCGATCGAGCTGGTCCGCCGGATACGCGACGCGGTCGGCGGTCCTCGGGCGACGGTCGCCGGGACGGGGGGACGATGACCGCGAACGCGCCGGTTTCGGAGTCCCTCGGACTGTACGGCGTCGACGCGAGCGCGGACGAACAGCGGACGGCGTTCCGAGACGGGCGGGTCCCCGTCGCGGTGTACGGGATGGGGAAGATCGGACTGCCGCTGTCGCTCGTGTACGCCGAGGCGACCGGTGCCGTCACCGGCGTCGACATCGACTCCGAGCGGGTCGCGACGCTGAACCGCGGCGTCAACCCGTTCGACCACGAGCCGGGCGTGTCCGCGCTGCTGTCGAACTCGGTCGCCGACGGTCGCTTCGCCTCCACGACCGACGGCGAGGCGGCCGCGGCGGCCGCGCGGCTCCACGTGATCGTCGTGCCGACGGTGATCGACGAGGCCGACGACCCCGACCTCTCGGCGCTCGAAGCGGCGGCGGAGACCGTCCGCGCCGGCCTCGACCCCGGGGACACGGTGTTCGTCGAGTCGACCGTCCCGCCGGGGACCTGCGAGGACGTGATCGAGCCGATCCTGACGGCCGGCGACCGCGAGCCGGGCGAGTTCGGTCTCGCACACACTCCCGAGCGCACCGCGAGCGGCCGCGCGCTCCGGGACATCCGGGGGTCGTACCCGAAGGTCGTCGGCGGGGTCGACGCCGAGAGCGGCCGCGTCGCGGAGCTCGTGTACGGGGTGCTGACCGACAACGATATCGTCCGCACCAGCGACGCCCGGACCGCGGAGTGCGTCAAGCTGTTCGAGGGCGTCTACCGCGATGTCAACATCGCGCTCGCCAACGAGCTGGCGACGCTGACCGACGAGTTCGGCGTCGACGTGGTCGAGACCATCGAGGCCGCGAACACCCAGCCGTACTGCGACATCCTCACGCCGGGCGCGGGGGTCGGCGGCCACTGCATCCCGTACTACCCGCACTTCCTCCTCGCCGGCATCGAGGGGGGCGCGCCGCTGATCCGGACGGCCCGCGAGGTCAACGAGCGAATGCCGGGGTTCGTCGTCGAGACCCTCGTCGACGCGCTGGCGGCAGACGGCGGCGTCGAGGGCGCGACGGTCGCGCTGTTCGGCGTCGCGTACCGCGCGGGCGTCCCCGAGACGCGGGCGTCGCCGGCGATCGACATCGCCCACCGGCTGGACCGCCTCGGGGTGACCGTCCTCGCGGTGGACCCGATCCTCGACGAGCTACCGGTGATGCCCGGAGAACGCGTCTCCCTCGACGAGATAACCGGCCGCGAGGTCGACGCCGCGGTCCTCGTCACCGCGCACGACGAGTTCCGGTCGATCGACTGGACCGCGTTTGAGCGGGAGGGCCCCGACGGGACCCGACGCGGGATCCCCGTCGTCGACGGGCGGCAGGCGCTCGACCTCTCGGGGACGGCGCACCGCGTCTACACCGTCGGACGGGGGTGGAGCTGATGTATCGGGGGGCTACCGTCGCCGTCGTGGTCCCCGCCTACAACGAGGCGGGGTTCGTCGGCGAGGTCATCGAGACCGTCCCCCGGTTCGTCGACCGCGTGTACGTCGTGGACGACTGCTCGACCGACGACACGTGGGCGGAGATCCGCGAGACGCTCTCCGGGTTCGAGGGGTCGGAGCGTCCCGGCGGTCTCCTGCGACCGATCGTCGACGGGGCGGAAACAGTCACCGACGGATCGGGAGCGATCACCGACGGATCGGGAGCGATCACCGACGGATCGGAGGCCGTCGCCGGCGGATCGGGACCGATCGACGACGGACCGAGACCGGTCCCCGACGGGCTGAAACCCGCTTGGCGGGACCGGATCGTCGCCCGGGACGCGCGGTCGGGAACGGCGCTGCCCGACCGTCACATCGTCGCGCTCCGGCACCGCGAGAACACCGGGGTCGGCGGCGCGATAAAGACCGGATACCGCAACGCCGCGGGCGACGCCGCCGGCGTCGACGTCGTGGCGGTGATGAACGGCGACGGGCAGATGGACCCGACGATCCTCGACCGGATCATCGACCCGGTCGTGAACGGGGACTCCCATTACGCGAAGGGGAACCGCCTCCGGCACACGGAGTACAGGCGCGACATGTCGGTGTGGCGGACGTTCGGGAACTTCCTGCTCACCGGTCTCACGCGGATCGCCAGCGGCTACTGGGGGATGACCGACCCGCAGAACGGGTACACGGCGATCTCCCGGGAGGCGCTCAAGCGCGTCGAGTTCGAGTCGCTCTACGAGGACTACGGCTTCTGTAACCACCTGCTCGTCCGCCTGAACAGGCAGGGGTTGCGGATCGCCGACGTCCCCATGCGAGCGGTGTACGGCGACGAGACGAGCCACATCCGGTACGGCTCGTTCGTCCCGGCGCTCTCGCTGCTGCTGTTGCGGAGCTACCTCGGACGGCTGCTCGACGCCGACCGAGGGGGGTTCGGCGACCCGGCGGCCGCCGCACAGCTCCTCGGGATGGGATCGGTCGTCGTCGGGGTCGCGATTGGGCTGGGTGCGCTCCTCGCGTTCGCTCCGGCGGCGGCGTCCGCGGGCGGAGTCGTGGCGCTTCTCGGTCTCGTCTCGTTCGTCGCCGGCGTCGCGACCGAGCGACGGCGGAACGCCGACTTGGAGGTCCGAGTCGACCCGGACGCACCGCCGTGGCGGGGCGGCGTCGAGGCCGACGGGGCCCCGCCGGCCGCGGAGGCCGAGCCGACCGAGCAGACGCCCGCGGGGGAGGACTGACCCGTGCGAGTCTGTTCGGTGGTCGGTGCGCGGCCCCAGTTCGTGAAGGCGTTCCCCGTCTCGCGGCGGCTGCGGGCGGACCACGAGGAGGTGCTGATCCACACCGGTCAACACTACGACGAGGAGCTTTCGGGCGTCTTCTTCGAGGATCTAAACATCCCCGAGCCGGAGTACAACCTCGGAGTCGGATCCGGCGGGCACGCCCCCCAGACGGCCGAGATGATGCGGCTGCTCGACGAAGTGATCGAGGCGGAGTCGCCCGACGCCGTGCTGGTGTACGGCGACACGAACTCGACGCTCGCGGCCGCGCTGGTCGCGGCCAAGCGCGAACCGATGCTCGCGCACGTCGAGGCCGGGCTCCGCAGCGGGAAGTGGTCGATGCCGGAGGAGGTCAACCGCGTCCTCACCGACCACTGCTCCGACCTCCTGTTGACGCCCGCGGCGAACGCCGCGGAGACCCTCCGCGAGGACAATATCAGGGGCGAGGTCGTCGTGACCGGCGACGTGATGTACGACGCCGTCCTCGCCGTCCGCGACCGCGCGCTCGGCGGGTCGACGCCGCTGCCCGTGTCGGGGATCCGGCCCGACGAGTACGTGTTGGCGACGGTCCACCGGGCGGCGAACACCGACGACCCGGACCGGCTGGCGGGCATCCTCGACGGCTTGGCCGGGATCGACAGCCCGGTCGTCCTGCCGCTCCACCCGCGGACGGCGGCCGCGCTCGACGAACACGGCCTCTACGACCGCGCCGCAGAGGAGCTCCGGCTCGTCGACCCGGTCGGCTACGTCGAGTTCCTCCGGCTCCTCGCGGACGCCTCGAAGGTCGCCACCGACTCCGGCGGCGTCCAGAAGGAGGCGTTCTACCTCGACACGCCCTGCGTCACGCTCCGCGACGAGACGGAGTGGGTCGAGACCGTCGAGGCCGGCTGGAACGTGTTGGTCGGGGCCGACCCCGACCGCATCGCCCGCGCGCTGACCGACCGGTCCGCGCTCCCACCGAAGCCCGAACTCTACGGCGGCGGCGACGCGGCCGAGCGAACCGTCGCGGCGCTGGAGGCGGCGTTCGGGAACGGACCGTCGGAATAGGAAGCGGTCGCGGAGGCGACCGAGCCGCGCCGGGTCGGTTCCGTTTTTCGGTTCGTCCGCCGCGCCGCGCTCAGTCCGATCGGCCGCGTCGCCGCGCTCAGTCGCTCTCAGTCCCCGTCTCGCTCGCGCCGTCGGGCGCGGAGGTACTCGCCGAGCGCGAAGGCCATCCACGACTGACACCACCGCATCAGCGTGAACCGCTTCGTGTAGAAGCGTCGCTTCTGGTAGTAGAACCGCCCGTCGCCGGCGTACAGGTTCGAGAGCGTCCAGTCGATGATGCGCGACGCGAACGCCGTGTCGCCCGCCGCGCTGAACAGCACGATCCCCTCCGCGGCGGCGTGGATGTCCTTCGGATAGGCGCTCGTCTCGTCCCAGTTGGGTGCTCCGGACGGCTCGAACAGCGTCTCGCGGTAGAACTTCAGGCCGCGTTCCAGCGTGTCGTCGTACCGATCCGACCCCGTCACCTCCCGATAGCGGAGGAACGATTCGAGGATGAACCCGTTGTGGTGGTTGTCCATCGAGAGGTGGGACGCGGACGGCGGGTCGGTGTAGAACCACCCGCCGATCTCGGCCTGCTGGCCCGCGACGTAGTTCAGGATCCGTTCCGCCCGCTCGCGGAGTTCGGCCCGCGGCCGCCGCTCGTGGATGTCGAGGAGCAGCCGGGCGGCGATCGCGTTCGCGTTGACGACGGTCGTCTCGCCCGCCTCGGCGCTGGCGTGGTAGTCGATCCGCGCCGTCTCCCCCGACTCCCGGTAGTTCAGGTCCTCGTACACGAACGGGAGGGCGGACTCCGCGACCGCCGCGAAGCGCCCGCCGGAGCCGCCGTCGTCGAAGTCAATGTCGTCCAAGTCGAGACCGTTGATGTCGCCGAGATCGACGTCGCCGTCGTTCGAACCGTTCCGGTCGCCAGCGCCCTCATCGTTCCCGGACAGCAGCGCTCGCACGGCGTAGCCGGTCGAGACGATCCCCGGGTGCCTCGGTTCCAGCCGGTCGTCAAGCCCCTGCGTCGCGTGCTGGTGACCGCCGCAAAAGCCCGCGTACCCGCGGCTCCGGTTCTCGACGAGCCACCTCGACAGCCGGTCGGCCTCGCGGCGGTACGGATCGTCGCCGAGCCGGTCGGCGGCCGCCCTGTTGGCCATGACGAACAGCGCCGTCCCCTTGAAGTTCTGCCGCTGTTCCACCAGCATGAGCCGGCGGACGTTGACGGGGAAGCGCTTTATCCCCTCCTGGATCGCGATGTTCAGCCACTTGTTCTCCACCGGGAGCCACCGCCGGAACCGGCTGCTCATGCCGTCGAAGTAGTCCCATCCGGTGTACTCCCGCTCGCGCGCGTACGCGAGCGTCTGCTCCAACACCCGCGCCGCCGCGTCGTCGGTGACGCGGTGGCAGGGGGTGTCGGTCTCGGGCGCGGGGGGCCTCCCGTCGACGCCGTCGCGGTCCCCCGCGCCGTCGGGGTCACCGACATCGTCGCTGTCTCCGACGCCGTCGCGAGACTGCGGAGCGCTCTCTCCGCCGACCGCGCTCCGACCGGAACCGGAGGCCGTCATGTCGACTCCTCCGTGACCGACGCCCGACGGTCCGAACTCGCTCGGTCCGTGCCCGCCCGCCAGCGTTCGATCCCGGAGACCCCTTGGGGACCGCCCGCCGCCGCCCAGGCGACGATGACCCCGGTGAGATCCACCAGCCCGCCCACGTACTCGTTCCGCCGCCGTCGCCACTCGGCCCCGATCGACTCGTCGGTCAGCACGTCGACGCCGGTGGAGACGACCTCGTCGAAGTCGGTGGTGTTGACGACCAGCCCCTGCCGTTCGAGCTCGGTGAAGTTGCCCATGTCGCCGTCCCCCACGAAGGAGTTCGACCTGATGACGGGGGTCCCCAACAGGGCCGCCTCGGTACAGACCGTCTGCGTGTCGGTGACGACGAGCCGCGCCTCGGCCAGCGCGTCGTGGAGCAGCGCGGGGTGGACGTCGAACTCGCGGGCCGGAAGCGATCCGAGGTCCAGCGTCCCGCCCTCGTCCGAGACGAACACCGTCGCGTGGTCGGCGAACGTCTCGATCAGCCGCCGCCGCTGGTCCGGGGTGAACCCCGACTGCCCGACGTCGTGGTGCGAGCCGAACGCGTTGAACCGCAGCAGGACGAACTCCTCGTCGGCGTCGAGGCCGAGGTCATCGCGGATCCCCGGGTTCGGCTCGTAGACGTCCGGGTGGAGGTACGCGGTCTCGCAGAAGCCGCGGAACTGGTAGTGATTCTCGCCGAGGTCCTTCTGGAAGGCGTGCGGCGTGAGAAAGGCCGCCGCGAACGGCCGAGAGATCGCGTGGTCGATCGACGTCGGCTCCGAGTCGAGGACCAGCACCGCCGGGGACCGGCTCGCCAGCCCGGCGTGGGCGGCGTACGCGCCGACGCCGAAGATCACGTCCGGATCGAACGACCGTACCGCGGGGATGATGCGGGCGTAGTGGCGCGGGAGGTTCCGAAACAGCGACCCCTTCGTCGTCCCGCAGGAGCCGTAGAGGCGGTAGGGGAGTTCGTATCGGTCGAGCAGCGCGACCGTACACCCGTAGTCCCGCCCGAGGACGAGCACGTCGTGTCCGGCGCGTTCGAGCCGGTCGACGGCGTGTTTGTACAGGTGGACGTGGGCGGGCGTGTTCGTGAAGAAGACGACTCGCATGCGGTCGTCTCGGGGAGGAGATCCGATTGTAATAGATCGCTTACCGCACGCGCGACCGACCGCCGGGAGCGACGGCCGGCCTCGGACCCGGTAACCGATGTATAACAAAAGCCGCTACCGGATTCGATGGGGTAGTGCTCGTTCACCAGCCCATCCCGCCCGAGGGGCCGCGGACGACCCGCGCACCGCGGGGACGCAAACGGAGTGACACGGCGTGATATCGGGTTCGAAGCGCGACGGCAACGGGATCGTCGAGGTCGCGCTCGCGGTCGGCTACCTGGCGGTCGCGGGGGGGATCGTCGCCTCCTACGCCGCGCCGGCGACCGCCTACGAGCTGTCGATCTACGCCGCGACGCCGGCGGCGACGTGGGGGGCGCTGGCGGTCGCGGTCGCCGTCTCGGTCGCCGTCTGCCTGTCCGACGAACGGTACCTCGCGCCGGCGGTGTTGCTCGCGGGCCTCGCGGCCGCGACGGTCGCCGGACTCCCGCTGATCCGCGGCTACCACTTCTACGGTCGGGCCGACTCGCTGGTTCACCTCGGCTTCGCGCGGACGATGAGCGGCGGCGGGGACCCGTTCGAACTGCTGTATCCCGCGGGGCACCTCATCGCGAACAGTCTCGCATCGGTCGCGGGCGTGGAGACCACCCGGGCACTGATGCTCGTCATGTGGACGTACACGCTGTCGTTCTTCGCGAGCGTCGCGCTCTGCGTCTGGTTCCTCGTTCCGGACCGCCGCGCGCTGGCGATCGGCGCGTTCTCGGCGTTCCTGCTGTTACCGATAAACAACGTCAGCACGTACCTCCACTTCCACACGTACTCGATCGGGATGCTGTTTACCCCCTTCGTGATCTACCTCGTGTTCACGCACCTCATCGGCGGCGACCGGCGCGACCGGATCGCCGACCGACTCGCCGACGGTGGCCGTGCGCTGGGCCGCCGTGCGACGGGATTCGACGATAGCGTCGGGGTCACCGTGAGTCCGAAGCGACCGGTCCCGACGACGTACCTCCTGCCGCTGGCCTCGGTCGCGCTGGTCGTCGTCCATCCGCAGATCGCGTTGAACGTGCTGTTCCTGCTCGTCGGTATGACCGTGACACAGCACGCGTATCGCCGGTTTCGGCCGGCCAGTCCGATCGCCGAGTACCGGCTGCTCACGGTCCAGACGGTCGTTCTCGTGATGGCGTTCGTGGCCTGGATCGCGACGCACGACTGGGCGTTCGTCAGCACGGCGGAGGCGATGATCGAGTCGGTGAGCGAGTTCGTCACCGGCGAGGGAGAGGCGACGCCCCGCGTCGAGGAACAGAGCGAGTCCGCGTCGTCGATCGGCGGGAGCATCTATGAGCTCTTCGTCAAGCTGTTCGGCGTCGGCGCGATCTACTCGCTTTCGGCGACGGCGGTCGTGCTCGGCCGAGTAACCGGATACCTCGGCCCGCCGGAGGGGAACCGGTCGATGCGGACGACGCCCGACACCGCGAAGGACGTCATCACGCTGTTTTTCGCCGGACTGGCGCTGTTGCTCCCCTTCTTCGCGGCGCACTTCGTCGGCTCCATCTCGACGTACCTGTTCCGGCACGTCGGGTTCCTCATGATGCTCGCCACGATATTCGGGGCGGTCGGCGTCCGGTACCTCGTCGCCGACGGATCGCCGTTGACCGATCTCGGTGCCGGCTCGACCGGACCGGGAGCGCGGGCGGGCGGGAGACGGCTCGCCGCGGCGCTCCCCGAGGCGCGGTCGGTCGCGGCGGTCGCGGTCGTCGTGCTCGTGTTGTCGCTGTCGCTGGCCACCCTGTTCCCCTCGCCGTTCATCTACCTCTCGGGGTCCCACGTCCCCGAGGGCGAGATGGACGGCTACGAGCGGACGTTCGCGAGCCAGTCAGCGGAGTCTCCCGTCTGGTTCGGCGGCGTGCGCCACTCGTCCGACCGCTACGAGGTCGCGCTGTACGGGGTGGAGTCAGCGCCGTGGGACGGCGAGGTGACCCCGCAACCGCGGTCGAGCGGCCCGGTCCCGGAGGAGGCGATGCTCGACGGGTTACCGGCGTTCTACGCGAACAACCCCGACGAGACCGTCAGGCGCGACCACTACTTCGCGGTCGCGGAGGCCGACCGCCAGCGGGAGGTGATCGCGTACCGCGAACTGCGGTACTCGACCGAGAGCTTCGAGGCCGTGGCGGCCCAACCGGGTGTCGGGAAGGTCAGAGCCAACGGCGAGCTGACCGTCTACTTCGTCGACGTCCCGGCCAACGCGTCCGCGAACTCACTCGACCGCGAGCCGGTGACGGTCCCCGGCGGATAGTGAAACGGAATCGCCGCTGCGCTCCCCTCTCGCACGAATCCCGTTGGGTTTCGGGCGGATCACTCGATCAGTCCCTCGCTCTCGATGCGGTTCCAGAGCCGCTTTCCCTCCTCCGTGATCCCGTAGATGCGGCCCTTCCGCTTCTCCTTCGACACGAGCAGTTCGACGAGCGAGCGCTCGCGGAGGGAACGCAGCGCCCGCGAGATGTGCGTGATCGAGAGACCGGTCCGGGACGCGATCGACGAGGGAATAGACGGGCCGTCGACGAGCTGTTCGAGCACCGCCGTCCGGTACTTGGAACTGATGATGAACCCGATCTGGTCCCAATCGTCAGTGGCGTCGTCGTTCCGCTCGTTCTCCATTAGCCCCCTTTCCCGCCGTACGGTCATAAGGCGTGGAGATCGTTTACGGAGTCCGAAACCCGTCCACAGCGACCCGATCCCGTCCGGTTCGACGCCGGAGATCCGGACGCAGTCGGGCGGTAACGTCGACTTACCGAGCCGGAGGACGCCCGGATCCGTCGTCCGACGAACGCGATAGGCTCCGCATAACGATACGCCGACTCGACGCAGTACCCGACGAAATGAGTGACCGCCGTTCCGCGTTCAACGTGAGTGACCGCCGCTCCGCATCGGTCGCGTCGCGCAGCAGTCGACCGCGACGCTCGTTCCGTCCGCCCTCGGCCCGCTCCGGAGCGGCCGCCGCCGCCGACGCGAACCCCGAGACCGGACGCGTCGGCTCCCGGCAGCGATGAGTTCGCTGGCCGACGAGCTGTTAGCCAGCCGCGACCTCCTCGTGGTCGGTGGGTCGGTCGCGGTCGCCATCGTGGTGACCGCGGTCGGGACGACGAGCGCCGTCCGGCTTCAGCCCGCCCTCCTGCTCCTCTTGGTGCTTCCGGGGTACGTAACGGCGGCGTTCGCGTACGCCGAGCGCGAACGGGAGCCGTGGACGTTCGCGGCGCTCGTCGAGCGGTCCGCGCTCTCGCTCGGCGGCAGTCTGGCGATACTCCCGCTCTTGGCGATCCTCGTCTCGCTGTCCACGGGAGCGCTGACCAGGTGGGGGCTCGTCGCGGCCGCCTCCGCGTACGTCGTCCTCGGCGCTGCGGCGACGGTCGTGCGCCGCGCTCGTCACTCCAGCGGCGAGGGGGGACCGAGACCGGCCGGACCGCGAGGGGCCGGCTCGTCGTCTCCCGGCCGGCTACCCGATGAGACGGGTCCGACCACCGTCGTTCTCGCCGTCAGCGTCTTCCTCGCGGTCGGCACGCTGGGCGCGGCGGTGACCGTCCCCGTCGACGGCGAGACGGCGACGGACCTCCACCTGCTGACGGAACAGGACGGCGAGTTCGTCGCGAACGAGTACCCGGAGACCCTCACGGCGGGCGAGTCGGCGACCATCACCGTCGGCGTGACCAACGATGAACACCGGTCGGTCGAGTACACGGCCGTCACGGAACTCCAACGGGTCCAGGTCGACGGCCGGTCCGTCATCGTCGTGGACAGCCGACAGATCGACCGATACGCCTTCGAGCTGACACACGGGGAGAGCTGGCGCGAACCGCAGGAGTTCCGGGCGACGCTCACCGGCGAGAACGTTCGGTTCGTCACGTACCTCTACCGGGGTGAGCCCCCCGAAAACCCGACGGCGGAGTCCGCCTACAGGACCACCTACGTCTGGTTCGACGTCCAGCCCGCCGGGACGGCCGGTGAGTGACCCATGTGGCCTTGGGGTCACCTCGCGGTCGGCTACGTCGCGTTCTCGGCGTTTGTGCGGATCGGGTTGGATCGTCGACCGACCGACCGGGCCGCGGTCGTCCTCGCGGTCGCCACGCAGCTGCCCGATCTCGTCGACAAGCCGCTCGCCTGGCAGTTCGGACTGTTGAGCAACGGAATCGGCGCTGCGCACTCCCTGCTCGTCGGCGTTCCCGCCGCGCTCGCCGTCGCGGTCGCCCTCCGGCGGCGAGGTCACCCGGCGCTCGGCCTCGCCGTCGCGGTCGGCTACGTCAGCCACGTTCTCGGGGACATCCTGTTCGCCGTCCTGTTCAGTCGGCCGCCGGTCCTCCCGTCGTTCCTGTGGCCGGTCTACGCGACGCCCGCCGCGCCCGCTCCGGGGCTCGGTGCGAAGACCTGGCAGCTGTTGCTGGACAGTCGAGCGCTCCTCGGCGGCGGGATGGGACGGACGTACTTCCTGATCGAGGCCCTCCTGCTCTGCGGGACGCTGGCGCTGTGGTTCGCCGACGGGAAACCCGGTTGGGGCCTGTTGAGGACGTTCGGCCGCTCGAAGCGATGAACCGACGCCTCAACGTCCGTCGTCGCGTTCGGTCTTGAGGTAGTGGACCGCGGCCAGACCGGCCAGGAGGACCCACCCGACGCCGATCACGACCACACCGGTCCGATCCAGTGGCCCCCCGCCGACCGCGAGCGCCCCGTACGCCAGCGCTACGACGAGCGCGAGGAGGAGGTAATAGCGTCCCCAGCGGCGCGTCCCGTCGGCGTCGGGAGCGTCCACGTCGAGGTACCGGTTGAGATCGCCGCCTCTGTCGGTGAGCCGTATCTGACCGGTGTCGCCGTCGTACTCGACGATACCGGCCTCTTCGAGCTTCGGGATGTGCGTCTGATACAGGGAGACGTACAGCCGCTTCCGCTGTTTGCTGGTCAGCGCCTCTCGGTCCGTCTCGTTCTCCCACGCCGCGACCTCCGCGGCGAGGTCCTGTAGTTGGATGCTCTCGTCGGTCCTGTTCAGATACCGAAGGATGAACCGCCGTCGCGGATTGCTGAGGAGGCTAAACAGTGCGTCTTGGCTCAGTCCGTTTTCCCGGGTTTCTGTCATTTGTGAGTCGGTGTGGACGCTTATCGGTCCCCGTCCGTCCCCGCCACCGACTGGTGGATGAAGCGTTCGACGGGGTCGAGCGTCGTCGGCAGGAGGTCCGCCGGCTCCAGCCAGGCGTGGTCGAGGACGCGTTCAGTCGGATTGGGTTCCGGCTCCGATCCGAGGGTCGCGTCGAACACCGAGTACACCGTCGTCGCGGGTCGACTCGTGTGGCGGTAGACGCAGCGGCCGACCCGCTCCCCGACGGTCGCGCGACACCGGATCTCCTCGTCGAGCTCGCGGCGGAGACACTCGGCGAAGGACTCCCCGGACTCGACGCCGCCGCCCGGGAGCGTCCAGAACGTCGAGCCGTCCTCGCGGCGCTCCTTGACGAGCAGTACCCGGTCTCGGTCCGTGACGAAGGCCTTGGCACCGACTCTGAGCTCCCGCCGCTCGGGGACACCCTCCGGCACGTTCGGGGGGACCGACGAAGTCCCCCGCTCGTCGCGTACCCGCCGGATGGAACCGTCGGAAGGGTGGTTCGACATACGCGCCTTCGACACGACCCGTACTGATTATTATGCGGCTCATACCCCCGACAGGAACGGCTTTCTTGACGTCTCCGGCGGCCCGTCGCCTCGCGGAGGGCCGTCGTCGTTCAGGTCTCGACGCCGACGCCCGCGCCGTCGGGGTCCGCACTGCCGTCGTCGTTCGCAGCGCTGTCGTCGTTCGCACCCTCTGCGTCGCTCAGGGCGCGCGCGTACAGCGAGAGGAGTTCGTCGACGACGTCGGGCCACGCGTAGGACTCCTCGATGCGGCGTCGGCTGGCCCGACCCATCCGTTCGGTCCGCTCCGGGTCCGAGAGCAGTTCCTCTAGGGCGTCGGTCAGGCCCCGGACGTCCCCGGGAGCGACGAGCGCGCCGTTCGACTCGTCGACGATCGAGGGGATCCCCCCCACGTCGGTCGAGACGATCGCGTTCGCTCCGGCCATCGCTTCCAAGACGGCGATCGGGAGTCCCTCCGCGCTCGTCGGGAGGACGTAGACGCTCCCCTCGCCGAGGAGACCTCGCTTCCGCTCCTCGGAGACGAACCCGGCGTAGTCGACGGCGTCGTGCGCCTCGGCGACCGCCTCGGCGTGGCCCGAGAGCGGTCCGCTACCGGCGATCGTCGCCCGGAACCGGAGCCCCGAGTCCTGAAGTTCGTCGACGGCTTCCGTCACCTCGACTATCCCCTTCCGCTCGATGTGGTTCGAGACGAACACGAGGTGCGGCGGGTCGGCGGCGGGATCGGGGTCGTACTCGTCCGGGTCGACGGCGTTCGGAACGACGACGATCCGCTCCGGCGGAACGCGCGTCGCGAGGACGTCGCGCCAGTGGTCCGACAGGGCGACGACCGCGGTACAGGCCCCGAACACCGTCTGCTGGAAACGAGCCGCCAGCGGCGACGCGTCTTCGAGGAAGGTGTCGAACGACGAGCCGTGGACGTGGAGTATCACGGGTCGGTTCCACAGCAGCCCGGCGACGAGCACGTACGGCGCGGAGATGTAGAACGAAAACGAGTGCGAGGTGTGGACGTGAACGATGTCGGGACGACGGCGGGCGAGGAAGCCGACCCACACTGACAGGAGGACCGCCGCCGTCCGGAGGTACTCGACCGGTCGCTCCGGCGTCCGCACGGCGGTGTCGACGACATCCAAGGAGACCCGGCCTTTCAGGTGCCGCCGCTGCTCCGCGATGTACCGACCGATGCCGCCCGTCCCCTCCGTCCGGGATCCCGCCGGCCCGACGACGAGCACCTCCGTCGACGACGGGACGTTCGACTCGCTGGCGTTCGGCTCCGACGCCGACTCCCCGTCGACTCCTTCGACGACGCTCATCTCGTCCCCCGATCGAACGCCGACCGCCCGCGGGCGACGATTCCGGCGAATCGGTGGTCGAACGTCTCGGAGAGGTGGTCGAATGTCCCGAAGAGACGGTCGAACAGTCCGGAGAGCGTGCGGTCGAACCGCCTGTTGTCGCCACGATCGAAGCGGTCCAAGCCCGTCTCCGGCCGGTCGGGCCGGGAGTCGTCGTTCATACCGACACCTCCGGGGTCGCGAGTTTTGTTATCCGTCGGCTACCGCCGCGAGGCGGGTCGGCGCGGCGGCGGCGTCACAGCGTCACGAGGTAGTTCGGGTCCGCGTCGAGCCGCGGTAGTAGCGACGACTTCAGGTCTCCTAAGGTGAAAAACAGCACCCGAAGCCCGTTGAGGTCGTACCGGTGGAGGACGCCGTCCCGCTCCAGATCGCGTGTCAGCTTCGGCTTGTTCCACGAGTAGAACGGCGACGTGCGGACCCCGCAGGTCTGCTCGATCGGCTCGCAGCCGGCCCCCTCGGAGCAGATCACCCCCTCGAACGTCTCCTCGGCGACGTAGTCGAGGTCCGCGCGGCTCTCGAAGTAGTGGAGGTGCGAACAGGTGATCCACGGCGTCCCGACGTCGAGTATCAGGGTGTCCTCCTCGACGAGTCGGGCGAAACAGCCGTCCTCGTGGTAGCTGTCCGAGTGTCGACAGCCGTCGAACCGGTAGGGACCCTCCACTAAGATCGACTTCATCGCGTCGTCGGTCCGATAGTCGGCGTCTTGGAGGAAAAGCGGCCCGAACGTGCCGTGTTTCGGTCGGGAGTACTGCTTGTGGTACACGCCGGACGTGGCGAAGTAGTCCGTAAAGCCCGGGGTGAGGACGCTCCGGAAGTGCTCGTTGAGCTTCGATCGGAGAAACGCGTAGGGGTCGGTGTCGAACGCCCGTTTCACGTCGCTCAGCCCCGCGTGAACGAACGCCTTCGAGTGCGCTCCGCCGTGGCGGTCGAGCAGCTCGTCCAGCCGGGAGACCGGCACCTCGCCGGCGCTTCGTCGCCGGTTCAGGCGCTTGAGCGTCTGGTGTTTGGCCAGGTTCGCGACTCGACTGGCGTCCGTCAGTGTCTCGGGTACCATGGCTGGGTACTCGGGGCTCCGGATAACCCGATCGTACCCGTCGATCGGCGGTCGGTCGTGTAGTTACCACCATCCTATCCGCGGGTAGTCGGACGTTACCGGTCGAGACCGCGACCGCGCGTCGCGGCGGAGCGTCGAGCGCGAGACGGTCGGGCTCCCCCCGGGCGGTCGACCTCGGGAGCATGTGTACGCCGGCCCGTGGCCGAGTCGCCCCCGACGACCGTCCGCGGACCGATTCGATCCGGCGATCGGCCGCCGGGGCGGTCCGGTAAACCCGGGTCGGAGCGACGAGGAGGGATCGATAGGCCGTCCATAACGAAGCCTCGGAGGTCCGTTCGGAGTCGCATGACCGAGATTAGCGTCATTATCCCCACGCTGAAATCACGGGACAAAGTCGAGTGTCTCGACTACTTGGCCGCGAACTCCTTCTCCGACTACGAGGTCTGTCTCCAGAGCGAGTCGACGGCGACGGCGGCTCGGAACGCCGGCATCGAGCGCGCCGAATCGGACAAACTGGTGTTCCTCGACGACGACTCCCGGCCGCGAGACGGGTACCTCTCCCGGATGTCGGAGATTTTCGAGACCGAGACCGCCGTCGCCGGGCGGACGGTCCACCCCCGAGACGACATCTTCGCCGGGAAGCTCACCAACCACTACGACTTCGGCGACGAGCCGCGCTACGTCACGCGCTTCTGGGGCTGTAACATGGGGGTCCACCGGGACGTGTTCGACGAGGTCGGCGGGTGGGACGAGGCGATCCCGTGGGGTCACGAGGAGGTCGAACTCGCGGAACGGGTGCTCTCCGTCTCTCCCATCTACTACGACCCGGAGCTGGTGGTCGATCACCCTTACGCCGACTCGGTGTCGGACTACCTGACGAAGACGTACCGCCAAGAGGTGGAGCAGCCGTACCTGTGGACCAAGAAGGGACTGAGCAGGCGGGAGCAGTGGCTGACGATCCTCAGCGACGCGGTCACTCCGACGAACTACGTCGGCTTCCCGGTTCGGTCGGCGCTGCTTCACGGTGCCGGCACGCTGGCGCGGGCCGCCGGCCGCGTCCGGGGGATGCGCCGTCGGGGCGACAGGACTCGCGATCGGCGCGAACCGACGTCAGCGGCGGACGCCGGCCGGTAGGTTCGGGACCGAGCTCGCTCACCGGTCCCCGAACCCCGAAACGGGCGAGAAAGCCGGTAAAGCGTCTCATACTCTAGGCCGTGTTCCGGCGAGGAGGCGGTCGTCTCCGAGAGCGAGCCGACCACCGACTGACGCCCGCGTCGGTCCGGCCGAACGCTCGCCGTGCGATCGCCTACCGAGAGACGGCTGGGACGGCGGCTCTCGGCGGAACTACTGGACGACGACCGCGCCCTTCATTCCGACCGAGCTGTGGGGCGTACAGACGTACTCGTACGTCCCCGTCTCCTCGAACGTGTACTCGAAGGTGTGTCCCTCCTCCGTCGCGGTCTCGCTCTCGAAGTCGCCCGACTCCGCGGCGACGTTGTGGCCGCCGCCCGCTCCGGTCCATTCCCAGACCACGGTGGTCCCGGGGCTCACCGCCACCGCGGCCGGGCCGAACGCGAGGCCGTCCCCCGCGCCGACGTCGACCGTGACCTGATCTTGGCCGGTGGCGTCGACGGTCTGCTCGTAGTTGTTGGCGTCTCCGAGCCAGCCGCCGTAGTCCGGCTCCTCGCCGAGGTACTGCGTGTCGCCGCCGTCGCCACTGTCGCCGGAACCGTCGGAGCCGTCGCCCCCGTCGCTGCTGTCTCCGCCGTCCGAGCCGTCCGAGCCGTCACCGCCGTCGCCGCCGCCGGAACAGCCGGCGAGCAGGAGCGTCGCGCTCGCGGCGGTCGTCGCCTGTACGAACCGTCGTCGATCGAGTGTGGTGTCGTCGGTCATGCGTTCGGTCGTCGATCGGTCGCGTGTGGTTGTAACGCCCTGTGCGTCGCCCCGTCGATCGGGAACGCGGCGAATATGTTCGGCACAGACGCCTCACCCCGTTCCGTCGATCCCAACGGGGACCGGGTCCGGCTACGGGTCGCCCCGCGGTGCCAACACGATCAGCGCGGTGGCGTCCTCGCGCGCGGTCGGCTCCACGCGCCGCTCGCCGTCGAACCGGAGCAGTTCGCCCGCCTCGACGCGGTGGTCCTCGCCGTCGAGTGCGACGTCGAAGACGCCCTCCAGCGCGTGGAACAGCACGTCTTTGTCCGGGTGGTCGTGTTCCGCGACGCCCTCGCCCGCGGACAGCGAGAGCCGGACGGTCTTCGGCTCGCTTTCGGGGAACGCCTGCGCGGCCGGTTCGCCGTCGATGTTCTCGATCCGGACTTTTTCCGGTTCGGACGCCGACGCCACCTTCGGCAGCTCGGCGACGAACCGCTCTGACCCCTCGCGCTCGACCGCGTACGCCTCGTCGTCGAACGCGGGGACCTCCGCCGACAGCTCGTAGTAGAGCGGCTTCGGGTCGTGGTCGTTCACTATCGTGAGCGACTCGCCCGGCTCCAAGTCGTCGAACGCGTCGTGGATCCGGTCGTGTCGCTCGTTCGGAGGAATCTCTCTGACGTCGAGTTCGGTCATCGCAGTTCACCCTCGACGCTACGGACGCATGTCGAGCGGCGCGAACACGTTCGGACGGGCGGTGTCAGTGACTGTCGCCGAGCAGTTCCCCGAGTCGCTCGCCGATCCGGCCCATCGTCGCGTCCGAGAGCCCGTGGCCGTCCCCCGGGTCGATCCGGAGGTCGACCGCGGCACCGGCGCGCTCGAAGGCGCGCGCGGTCGCCCGGACGCGGTCGGCGGGCACGTACGGGTCGGCCTCGCTGCTGTCGAGCGCCACCGGGGTCCCGGAGAGGGGGCCGTTACCGTCCCCTTCCCGCTCCGAGCCCTCCACCTCGGCCGAGTCGAGGTCGTCGCCCGGCAGCGCGGCCGAGACGACGAACGCGCCGCCGAACCGGCGGGGGCGACGGCGGAGGGACTCGGCGACGACCGTCCCCCCCTGCGAGACGCCGACGAGCACGATGCGATCGGTCGGGACGCCGGTGTCGCGCGCGGCGTCGACCGCGGCCGCGACGCAGTCGACCGCGGAGGTCAGCGCCGGCTCGTTGGCCGACAGCGACGCCTCGTGGGGGGCCGGGTACCACGTCGACCGGACCGCGCCCGGCGCGAGGAGGGCGACTCCCGACCGGTAGAACTCGTCCGCAAGCCGAATCAGTCCTTCTGCGGTGCCGCCGCGGCCGTGGACCAGCACGACCGCGGCCTCGGCGGCCGCGGCCGGCGCGCCGCCGGTGACGAGCGTCGCCTCGGCGTGCGGCCCGGAGACGCCGCGAATCTGCTGGCTCATCGCAGCGAGTTCGCGTCGCCGGTGTCTCGGTGGTCCGAATCGCCGGCCTCCGGCCAGTCGAACCGCGGGAGCTGCGACTCGATCAGGTCGCGGTCCGACTCGAAGCGCGGCGGAAGGTACAGATCCGTCGCGTGCCCGGTCGCGTCCGGGTCCGCGAGGCCCGGCCCCGGCGGCCCGTCGTCGGTCGGGGCCTCGGTCGCCAGTTCGACGAGAAGCCCGCCGGGACCGCGGACGTACAGCGAGTAGAAGAAGTGGCGGTCCTTCACGCGCGACACGTCGTACCCGCGCTCCCGGAACAATTCGTGCCACTCCAGCAGCGTCTCGCGGTCCGCGACGCGCACCGCGGCGTGGTGGAGCGTCCCCGGCCCCTCGCGGAGGTACGCGGCGTCGCGGTCGAGGAGATCAATGACCGTCGCGCGGTCGCCCGGCGCGCGGTACCGCACCCGATCGGCCGACTCCGCCTCGTACTCGAAGCCGAGCGTCTCCAGCACGCTCGCGGTCCCGTACGAGTCCGCGGGGAGCGCGGTCACGCCGCAGAGCCCGCGGATCGCGTGCCGCACCGGGACGGGGCTGTCGGTCCACGGGTCGGCTCCGTCGCTCTCGGGCCCACTCTCGGTCTCGCCGTCGCCGCTCCCGCTCTCACTCCCGTCCGCGTCCGCGATCAGCTCGATCCGCGTGCCGGACGGGTCCGCCAGCGTCAGCCCGCGGTCGCCGAAGCGCGCCTCGGCGTCGATCGGTCCCGCCTCGACGCCGCGGTCGGCGAGGCGGTCGCGCCAGTAGTCGAGCGAGTCCGGCGGCACCGCGAACGCGACGGCCTCGTAGCCGGGTTTCCCGGTCCGTCCGGGATCGCCCGTCGGGTCCGGGAAGACGGTGAACACGGAGCCGGGCGAGCCGGTCGCGTCGCCGAAGTAGAGGTGATACTGGAGGATCTCCTCGTAGTTCACCGTGCGGCGGAGCAGGCGGAGGCCGAGCGTCTCGCCGTAGAAGGCGGCATGGGTCTCGGGGTCGCCGACGATCCCCGTGACGTGGTGGAGTCCGGGGGTGTCAGAGAGCATGGGCTCCGATCGGGGCCGCGCGGGAAAGTCGGTGTCGGTGGGAGCGATCGGCGGGGTCGGCAGGAGCGCTCGGCGGGGCGACGCCGGGACCGGTCGGCGGGCGGCTCGGTCAGAGGTCGGACCGTCATCCCGCCGACTTAAGACCGACCGTGCCGTTTCGCCGGCCGTGACGGAGCCGACGACCCGCGACGAGAAACTGGAACTCGGCGTCGAGCTGCTGGCGCACCTCGAACGCGAGGAGCTCGACCTCGCCGCGGCCGTCGACCGGATCGAGACGATCACGACCAGCCCCGCGCTCACGCGGGACATCCTCGACGCCGCCGAGAAGCGGGGGGTCATCGACCGCGACGGCGCTCGGCTCCGGATCCGCCGGGGCGGCACGTACGTGGAGTACGACAGTCAGGTCGTCGCCCGCGAGGGCGACTTCGAGTGTCGCCGGTGCGGCGCGTCGATCTCGACCGGCCACTTCGTCAAGCTTGACGCCGGCGAACTCGGGCCGTTCGGCTCCTCGTGTATCCGAAAGGTGACCGGGAGAGAGACCGAGTCGGAGTAGAACTCAGAGAGACCGAACCCAACCGCGACCGAACCCGCCGGAGTATTTACGCCGGAGACCGAAGCGGCGGTAATGACCGCGCCGAACCGGAACGTCCTGTGGGCGACCGCGCTCGTCGACGAGCTCGTCGCCGCGGGCGTCGACGCCGTCGTCGCCTCGCCCGGCAGCCGCTCGACGCCGCTGACCGTCGCCGCCGCGGGCCACGACGAGCTCCGCGTGTTCTCCCAGCTCGACGAGCGCTCCGCCGCGTACTTCGCGCTCGGCCGCGCTCGGCGGACCGGCCGGGTGACGCCGCTGATCTGTACCTCGGGCACCGCCGCCGCCAACTACCACCCGGCCGTGATGGAGGCGAGCAACGCCCGCGTCCCCCTGCTCGCGCTCACCGCCGACCGCCCCCCGGAGCTGCGCGACTCGGGCGCGAACCAGACCGCGGACCAGGAGAAGCTGTACGGCGACGCAGTCCGGTACTACAAGGACCTCCCGGAGCCGGCCGCGGACGACCGGGCGCTCCGGTCGCTTCGCACCACCGTCGCCCGCGCCGTCGCGGCCGCGGAGGGGGCCGACCAGGGACCGGTCCACCTCAACGTCCCCTTCGAGAAGCCGCTGGAGCCGACGCCGATACCGGGCGACGTGCCCGACGACCTCCCGGCGGCGGCCGAGCGCGGACGCGACGGCCCCTACGTCGACGTGACGCCCGGCGCGCCCGAGCCGGGTGACGACGAACTGCGCGCGCTCGCGAACGCCCTCGGGGACGCCGACCGCGGGCTGATCGTCGCCGGTCCCGCCGACCCGCCGGGGATCGACCCGGAGTCGGTCACCGCGCTCGCGCACGCCACCGGGTTCCCCGTGCTGGCCGACCCGCTCTCCGGGCTCCGGTACGGGGGCCACACCCGCGTCGCGCCCGTGATCGGGGGCTACGACGCGTACCTCTCGGCCGACCTCGCGGGCGACGGAGCGGACGCGGACGACGGCGGCGACGCTCCGAGCGCCGACTGGGCCGACCCCGACGCGGTCCTCCGGCTCGGCGCGTCGCCGACCTCGAAGCGGCTCCGGAAGTACCTCGCCGAGACGGGGGCCGACCAGTACCAAGTCGACCCCGCCGGCCGCTGGCGCGAGGCGGAGTTCGCCGCCACCGACCTCGTCGTCGGCGAGCCGAGCCGGCTCTGTGCCCGCCTCTCGCGGCTCGTCGCGGGCGGCGGCGGGAACCCGGACTGGCGCGCGCAGTGGGAGGCGGCGGACCGGACCGCCGAGGCGGTTCACGCCCGTGAGGCCGACGTGAGCGGTGCCGGTGAGTCGGACACCGTCGCCGGATTCCACGAGGGCGACGCGCTCCGCGCGGTCGCGGGCGCGCTCCCCGACCCCGCGACGCTGTTCGTCTCCAACTCGATGCCCGTCCGCGACCTCGACCGGTTCGTCGGGCCGACGACCGCGAACGTCACCGCGCTCGGTAACCGCGGCGTCTCCGGCATCGACGGCATCGTCTCCAGCGCGCTCGGCGCGGGAGCCGGGACGACCGACGACCTCACGCTCGTCCTCGGCGACCTCGCCCTGTACCACGATTCGAACGGTCTGCTCGCGATCGACCGCTGCGACGTCGACGCGACGGTCGTGGCGATCAACAACGACGGCGGCGGCATCTTCCACGAACTGCCGATCGAGGCGTTCGAACCCCCGTTCACCGAGTCGTTCAAGACGCCGCACGGGCTGGCGTTCGAGCCGCTCTCGGAGCTTCACGGGCTCGAATACGCCCGGATCGACGCGCGTCCCGAGGCGCTCGCGGACCGCGGCGAAGACTCGGCAGAGCGTGCGGCCGCGGTGGCCGACGACCTTGCGACCGCCGTCTCCCGCGCCCACGAGGCGGCGGGGTCGCACCTGATCGAGGTCAAGACCGACGCCGAGTCCAGCCACCGGACGCGCGAGCGGCTGGCGGCCGCGGTCGAGCGCGCGGTTCACGGCGAGGGACCGGGAGAGTAAGCGGTCAGGCGGCGGTCGGATTCGATCCGTCGCGGCGGGCGTCGCCGAGCGAGATCCCCGCGTACGTGACGACCGCGAACTGGATCCCGATCCCGAGACCTGCGCCGAGCGCGAAGACGGCGGTGACGACCACGCTGCGGTCCGCGGAGAGATACGAGAGGACGACCGCCGAGCCGACGAGGAACGCGACGGTCGCGCTCGCGCCCGTCGCCAGCGCGGTCGACGTTGCGGAGACATCCGAGTCCCGCCGGCCGGCCGCGAACGCGACGCCGAACAGCAGGCCGTAAATCAGGGCGAAGCCGACGAACCGACCGCTCATGACGTACGTCGTGAGCCGTTCGGCCGGCCGGATCGAGACGGACGATTCGAGGAGGATCGCCGAGAGCCGTCTGATTCCGCTCACCGCGAGCGCGACGACCGCGGCGACGACCGGTGGGAGGGCTGCGGTGCGCATGCCGAGGCGTCGCACTGCGCGGCACTTATAAATTCATGACTCTGTTGAAATGCTATTATTCAGGTATGTTCTTGCCTGAAACGCCTGGTCGACGAGATCTGCCTATTGAACATTTGTTGCTTCTCATACACGGCGTGAGTCATTCATACCACGGAGAAGGCTTATCATGGCAGTCTGTTATCAGTTCGTCATGGTCCCACCAGTTACGGCTATTCTCCCGTCTCGTCGAGCATTCGGTTTCGCTTTGTTCGGCGGTATTCTCCATCTGTTAATCGCAGGGATGCTTTGGATATGGTTCGGTTTCACGACGCGCGTTGACTTATTCCTCGTCTACAACAGTATTGGCGCTATGTTGCTCGGAGCGATACCGACTCTGCTTCTGGTTACGAAGCAGCTCGTTACCCCGTCGTTCATCGTCGCCGGGACACTCACCGTCTCGGCATATGGAACGTGGTCTGTGTATGTTGCCCCACCTGTGACTCCAACTCCTGTTGGCCCCACACCATTTGGTTGGTATCTGATTGGATGGGTCGTCGTGGTCGCACTGGCTCTTGTCGCGGGTGGAGCGGAGTACGGAGTTCGCCACTTCAGAAAGGGAAACAACAGACCAGACTCGGTACAAACCCACGACTGAGGCTCTGTTGAAACCCTATTATTCAGATATATTCTCGCCTGAAACAGCCGGTCGATGAGAGCTGCGTGCTGACCGCACGTCCATCTGGTAGATTTGTATGCTAATCTGCGAGCGTACTAGATACGGAGATTAATTTAGTATCTGCCACTCATGATTCTAGAATAGCGATACAAAATGGGCAAAGATAACGAAAACAGTCGTGAAAATCTGAGGCAGCAGGTGGTTGGGCAGAAACGAGATATGCTCTTGGAGAGAGTCTACGACACCACAAAGTTCGCAGATCTCGACAAAAAGATACGCGAACGAGGATACGAAGGGACAGAACCCATCGTTCAGCGTGGTATACGTTCGGAGGATCCATTTGACTTCTATCAAGTTATCCGCCACTATACTAACGAGGACAACCGAGCGATAGCCACGTGGATCGGCCTAGACCCTGAAAAAGTCGACAGCGGTGAGGTATCGTATGATATGATAGAGGAGTTGGACGAGATTCAGGACCTAGAAATGGATACACATGAACTATACCCGCTCATTGTTGCTTTTCTAAATGATGAGGGAATCGGGTTTCGAGTAACCAGTACTGGTATTGAAGAAAATGAGTTAGATAACAGTATTCTTCGAAACGCACTCAAAGAATCGTTCCAGACATCCAAAGAAGAGGAATAGGCTCTGTTGAAATCCCTTCTTTAGACAGATTCTCGCCTGAAGCAGCCGATCACTGAGGAGTGTATTTTGAGCGATGTGAGTTCCCTGTACTGAGCGATCGAGAAAAGAAACCGATTACCTTCTGAGGACTTCAACAGAGCCAAATTCACGCCTCCACGACGACGACCGCGTCGGCGCGCACGTCGCGGTCCGTCACTGCCGCCTCGCCGACGATCCGGTAGGTTCCGGCGGGCGGGTTCCGCCACGTTCCCTCGTAGGTGACCGACTCACCCGGGGTGAGCGTCTCGCTGGCGAGCGCCTGCGTGAACATTCGGCCCGCGCCGTACCGCCAGACCGAGTCGACCGGGTCGCGGCCGGACGAGTCGCCCCTTGCCGGACCGTCTCTCGTCCCGTCACCGGACTCGCCCGTCGGGTACGCGGTGAACTCCGCGCGCTGGCCGGTCCGAAACTGGAGCGTGACCGGCTCTGCCCCGCCGTTTTTGATCCGCAGCGAGAGCGCCACCCCGTCGTCGGTCTCGGTCGCCGCGAGCGCCGCGTCGAGCATGGTAGCGTCTGCGTCGTCCCTGAACAAAATACCTCGTCGCGCGCCGCGGCCGCGTCTCGCCCGTTCGGAAGACGCGGCGACCCGGACGCCCGACGACGGCTATAAGCCCCGGCTCCCCGTACCGCTGGGCGTGCAGGTCGTCGGCTACGAGACGGGCGTCGGAAGCGATCCGTCGGCGTCGGACGGTAGTTCGTCGCCGTCGGACGACGATCCGGTCGACGAGACCGAGGATGCGGACGGGCCCGTCGGCGGTGGACTCTACGTCGCGAGCGGCGGGAGCGTCGACTACGTCGAGGCCGCCCCGGGGACCGAACTCGCGTTCGGCCTCGGTGAGCGGCGCTGCGCCGGGACCGTCCACGACGGCGACCATATCGCCTGCGACGCGCCCGACGCGCCCCACTGCGACGACCACAGTCACGTCTGGGTGTGCGCCCGGTGTACCGGGACGTGTCTGAAAGACGAGATGGACTGCCACGAGACGCACGCGATGTACCTCGCCGCGTTCGCGCCCGACGTGCTGAAAGTGGGCGTCACTAGGGAGTGGCGACTGCGAACGCGTCTCCACGAACAGGGGGCCGACCGCGCGGCACATATTCGGACGTTCCCGAACGGTCGGATCGCCCGCGAGGTGGAGTCCGAGCTGGCCGCCGGCGACGACCTCGTCGACCGCGTCCGCGTCCCGACGAAGCTCGACGGGTTCGGGCGCGCGGTCGACGAGGCCGCGTGGGAGGCGCTGCTCGACCGGTTCGACCCGATCGAGCGGTTCGACTTCGACTACGGGCTCGACCTCGACGAGCGCCCCGTCGCCGAGACGATGGCCGCGGGGACCGTCCGCGGCTGGAAGGGACGGGTGCTTGTCCTCGACCGCGGCGGATCGACGTACGCGGTCGACGCGCGAGACCTCGTCGGCCACGAACTGACCGACGCCGTACCGGAGCGGGAGCTACAGTCGAGCCTCGGCGCGTTCGGCGGGTGACGGGGGGCGTCCTGACGGCGCTCTTCGGCGACCCGTTCGCCGCGATGAACACGGTCGGACTGGTCGCGTTCGCCTTAGTGGGCGCGAGCAAGGCAGTCCGCGAGGAGTTCGACCTCTTCGGCGTCGCGGTCGTCGGGCTGGCGATGGCGTTCGCCGGCGGCGTCACTCGCGATCTGCTCGTCGCCCGCGTCCCGCTCGCGCTGCGCTCGCCGGTCGAGATCCTCCTCGGGCTGGTCGGCGTCGCGCTCGCAGTGGCGCTGAGCGCGCGGCTCGCCTCCCCCGACGAACACCCTCTGACGGTCGTCGCCGACGCCGTCGGACTCGCCGCCTTCGCGGCCACCGGCGCGATCGTCGCGACCGACGCCGGCGTGTCCGCGTTCGGCGTGGTCGCGGTCGCGACGATCAACGCCGTCGGCGGCGGCGCGCTGGCCGACGTGCTCCTCGATCGACCCCCGTTCATCCTCTTCGAGGACTTCTACGCGAGCTGTGCCGTGTTGGGCGGTGTCGCGTACTGGCTGGTCGGGACGCTCGGCGCGCCCTCGGGCGTCGCGGCCGCGACGTGCGCGGCGGTGACCGTCGGCGTCCGGCTCCTCGCCGTGGTGTACGGCTGGCGGCTCCCGACGGCGACACAGCTCGACGAGCGGATCGGTGATTGAGTCCTTCAGCGACCGGACTCGCCACCGCTCGAACCCCCCGGCGCTTAGCGACCGAACCCCTCGACTGCGACGACGCGGCGGACGCCGAGGTACGCGCCCCCGGCGATGACTGCGTACGCGACAACGAGGAGCCCGGTCGTCGCGTCCGCGCTGTCGATCGCCAGCCGCGCCACCGCGTTCGCGGGGCCGCCGGCCATCGCGGTCGCGCCACCGAACAGCACGAGGACCGCGACGGAGTAGAGCAGCTGCGCCGCCCGGCGGTCGGGCGCGACCGCCGATATGCCGACCGCGACGGCGACGACGAGCGTCGTGAGCGCGGTCATCAGCGCCAATATCGGGCCGACGTTCGCGACGGACGTGCCGTTCACCTCCAAGAGGAGGAGCCACAGCAGCGCCTGTCCGGGGGCGATCCCGATCGCCGCCGCCGCCTTCCCGTCGACGATCTCGGCGAGCGTGACGGGGGCGACCCGGAGCAGCTCCATCGTTCCCTGATCGAGCTCCTCGGTGATCGAGTCGACGACGAGCGACCCCGAGATGAAGACGGGGAGGAACACCAACACCGGGATCAACACGGTGTAGGTGAACGAGAAGTACGGGCTGGTCTCCCCCCGGTCGGGGAGCGGGAGCGGCGACTCGTCGAGGAACGAGGCCCGGCGGTCTCGCTCGTCCAGCTCGTAGGTCCGCAACAGCTCGCGCAGCTGTACCACGATCACCGTCGTCTCGACCGTGGCGTCCGGCGCGGTGACGGCGGTCGACACTCGTCCGGACTCCGTGTGAGTCGCGACCACCACCGCGTCGGCCGCGTTCCGCTCGAACGCGCTCCGCGCCGCGTCCGCGTCGGCGTATGGCGTGACGGAGGCTCCGGGGACCTCCGCGGCGGCGCGCTCCAAGTCGTCGACCGCGTCGCCCGCGGCGGCGACCTCGATCTCCGCCCCGTCGAGCGCGCCCGGGTCGTACATCGAGACGAGGCCGACGACGAGGAACGACGAGAACATCGCGATGAAAAGCTGGATCCCGATCGCCAGCAGGATCGTCTTCTCGGCGCGCAGCCCGGCGAGCTCCCGCCCGGCGATCGTCAGGCGGCTATCCAAGGCTCACCACCCCGACGTTGTACGCGGCGTGTCCCAGCGTCGCGGCCGTGAGCGCCAGCGCGTAGGCGGTCCGCCCGCGGCTCGCCCCGACGGCGGCGACGCCCGTCGTGACGACGTGGAGGACCAGCGGCGCGAAAAAGAGCGCCGCGAGCGCGAGCGGCGGCAGCCCGGAGAGTCCGGTCACGTCGCCGAAGGCGGCGCGGCCCAGGAACAAGTCGGTGAGGCCGACCGCCTGAACGACGGCGGTGGCCTTCTCCGCGAGGAAGAAGCCGGTCCCCGAGGCGATCCCGACCGCGAGCGCGACCCGGAGCGTCCCGTCGCCGCTCCCGCCGCCGACGGCGTCCGACCGCTCGAAGACGCCGCGCTCGAAGCCGGCGTAGAGGCCGACGCTCTTCGCGACCTCCTCGACGAACGCGATGGCGACGAGCAACACCGGAATCGACACCGTGACGGGCAACGCGAACAGTACCGCGACGGCGAGCAGCTCCGCGACGAACACGAAGGGGATCGTACAGGCGGTGAGGAACGCGACGGAGCCGAGCGCGCGGAGCCGGTCTCGGTCGAGGACTCCGCGGCCGACCGGGACCGGGGACAGTCGCACGGCGAGCGCGTCGAGGAACTTCCGCCCGACCGGCTTCTGTGAGAACATGTCCTCCTCGCGGTAGACGCCGACGCCGAGCCCGAACAGCAGCGTCGCGCCGACGGCCATCGGCACCGTCGAGAAGAGCGCCTCGCCGACCGAGACGGCCTCTCCCTGGAGGTCGAAGACGACGAGCGTCAGCGGCGAGACGAGCGCCACGGGCGTCACGTTCGTGAAGATGGCCGGGACGAACGCGTAGGTCGTCAACAGGACGCTCACGCCCACCGTGACGAAGGTCAGTTCCTTGAACGAGCGGGCGAACATCGCGCCGACGAACGTCGCCCCGAGGAACGCCGCCGCGACCGGTGCCACGGCGAGCACGGAGAGCGGTCCGCCGCCGACGGCGAGCGCGATGAGGGTCGTGACGACCGCGGCGGCCGCGGCGTACGGCAGCGTCTTACCGGCGACGATCTCCGCCGGTGACAGCGGGGTGACCAAGAGCGGCTCCCCGCGCCGGTTCGTCCGCTCGTCGAGGATCGACGAGCCGTACGCCTGGATCAGGAAGTTCATCGGCACGAGGAAGGCGAACGCTAAGAGCAGCGAGGTGAACGGGAACGGCGGCGTGATCGACCCGGGCGACCCGACCGTGTCCGCGCCGAAGGCACCGCCGCCGATCGACGGCACCGCGAACCGGCCGTCGCCCGATCCCGCGTCGCCGTCGACGGAACCGGTGTCGCTCGCGGCGTCTCCGCCACCGTCACCGGTCGTCGCGTCGCCGCTCCCGTCGTCGCCCGTCGCGTCGCCCCCGCTGTCACCGCCGCCTCCGCCGTCGCCTCCGCCGCCGCCAGCGCCGTCTCCCGATCCGCCACCGTCGCCACCGTCGCCACCGCCGCCCCCGCCGAGCGTCGCGCCGTCGTCGAGCCCGGTGGTTCGCCCGACGTACCGGAGCGTGACGCTGACCGGGAACGCGGCCGTCCGGTTCGGCTCGGCCCGCATCAGGCGCTCGTTGTGCGCCTCGACCGCCTCGCGGACCGTCGCGGCCGCTGCCTTCCCCTTCCGCGTGTCGCTCGCGCGGACGACGACCTCCTCGACGTCCGCCGAGTCGATCTCCCCGTCGTCGCCCGCGCCGGGGCGCACCACCGTCACTACGACCGCGTCGGCGGAGTCGCCGAGCGACGCCGTGCCGGCCGAAACGGGTCGGAGCGACGACTCCTCGTCGATCGCGTCCGCGTACGGCGACTCGGCGTCGACGCCGACGCGGTAGACGTCGCGGTCGACGTCGAGACCCGCGACGCCCGTCGCCACGCCGACGCCGACGACGCCGCCGGCGACGAGCAGTAGGGCGATCCCCGCCGCGAGCGTCCGACGGTCGACGCCCCCGGACGCGCGGGCGGACTCCCACTTGGCGACCCGGAGGACGCGGCGGACGGCGACCGCGAGCCGCCGGCCGACGCGGCGCAGCCGGTCGATCACTCGGTCGCCTCCGTCGCGGTCGCCGTCTCCGCCTCAGCTCCGTCGGCGTCGCTCGCGTCGCCTCCCGCCGACTCGTCGGACTCACCGCCGAGGTCGCCGGTGTACCGACCGGGCATCGGCCGCCCGACGATGTCGAGGAACACGTCTTCGAGGCTGGGCTCGTGACTCCGGATGTCGACGACCTCGCCGCCGGCGTCGGCGGCGGCCTCGCGGACGGCGGCGACCGCGTCCATGCTCGGGACCGCGGTCCGGAAGCGGTCGCCGACCTCCTCGGTGGTCGCGTCGAGGTCGGCGAGCGCGGGCGTCGCCGTCGGCTCGACGTCGGTGAACACGCGGTAGGTCGTCTCGCCGTGCTGCTCGCGGATCCCGTCGACGCTCCCGCGGGCGACGATCCGGCCCTCGTTCATGACGACGACACGGTCGCAGACCGACTCGACGTGGTAGAGGTTGTGCGCCGAGAAGACGACCGTCTTGCCCGTCTCGCGCAGCTCGCGGGTAAAGGCGAGGACGGAGTTCGTCGTCACCGGATCGAGCCCGGAGGCCGGCTCGTCGTACACCAGCACGTCCGGGTCGTTGACGAGCGAGCGCGCGATGGCGACCTTCCGTTTCATCCCCTTCGAGACGTCGCCGAGGCGGCGCTCGCGGTGGTCGAGTTCGAGGCGGTCGAGCGCGGCCTCGATCCGTTCGTCGGCGACGTCTCGCGGCACGTCGTAGAGGTCGGCGAAGAAGCGGAGGTACGACCGGGCGGTCATCTCCTCGTACAGCGGCGACTCCTCCGGCAGGAATCCGAGGTGGCGGCGCATCTCGGGGTCGGAGGCGTCGAACCCGGCGACGGTCACCTCGCCGTCGGTCGGCTCGACGAGCCCGGCGAGCACCTTCAGCGTCGTCGTCTTTCCCGCTCCGTTCGGGCCGACGATCCCGAACACCTCCCCCTCCTCGACGGCGAAGTCGCTGTCGACCACGGCCGCGAAGTCGCCGTAGGTCTTCCGCAGCCCCGACACCTCGATCATGCGTGCGCCTCCGCCGGCGCTCGGGTTAAACCCACGCCCGCGGGTATCAGCCGCGAGAACGATGCGCCGGCCGACGCCGCCTTCCGTCGCCGGTAGCCTTACCACGGCGCTTCGAGAATGGACCCTTCATGAGCGACCGACGGGGAGCCGCGGGCGGTCACAACGACGCGCCGGACGACGCCGGCGGCGTCGCGGCGGCCGATCACCCTGACGGGGGATCCGAGGGTCCCGTGTCAGAGAGGGCGGTCGGGGGTGCGGTGATCGATCCCGCCGTCGCGGCGACGACCCGCGAAGAGCTTCGCACCACGTTCGACTATCAGGTCGAGCGACTCCGCGAGATCGACAACAAGGCGATCGAGATCCTGAAGGCGAACCTGCTGCTCATCGGGATCGTTGTCACCGGCGGTTCGATCGTCGTCCAGACGACGGTGGATCTGGCCGCCTTCCTCAATCCGTTCACCGTTGCGGGCGGCCTCCTCCTGCTCGCGTCGACCGGGCTGGCGGCGGTCACCTACACCGCCTCGGACCTCCGCGGCGGGTTGGACCTCCGCGCCGTCGACGCCGTCATCGCCGCCGAGCGGAGCGAGGGCTCGTGGCTTGGAGGCGACGAAACGCCGACGAGCGACGCCGAGTTCGACGAGCGACTGCTTCGGAGCTACGCCGAGTGGATCGACTACAACGCCCGCGTCACCGCGGTCAACGACCTGTTGGCGACGGTGACGGTGCTACTGATCTTCGTCGCCTTCGTCTACGTGATCGCCGGCGTCGTCGTGGGTGCGGCGGGTCTGTCCGCGACCGAGTCGTGGGTCTCATTCGTCGTTCTCACCGTCTTCTCGACCGCGTTCACGTGGATATCGGCCCACATGGACCACCTCGGTCCCGAGACCACGCACCCGGCGGCGTCGTTCGCGGGGATCCCCCTCTCGAAGGGCGGGGACAGACGGCAGGCGTGGTCGTCGCTGCGGGCGATGCTCGGTCGAGCGCCCACGGAGGCGGAGGAGCTCGGCGTCGCGACGACGGAGCCGAAGGTCGACGAGGGAGGGGCCGGCGACGTCGAAGGTCCCTCTCGATAAATCCGGGCAAAACCGGGCAGATAAGGGACGGCAAGGGGTCAGTCCGTGTACGGCTTCTCGATGTTCGCGTCGCCGCTGATGTACGCGTTCATCCGACGCGTGACCCCGTCGAACAGCGTGATGAGCGGCGAGAGGACGCGCTCGACGAGTCGCACCGGCGACGCGATCCGCAGCGACCACGTCTCGGCGTTCCCGAGCCCGAACGCCTTGGGGACGATCTCGCCGAACACGAGGACGAGAACGCTCGTACAGGCGGTCGTCACCACGACCGCTGCGCCGGTGGGGAGGTAGCTGGCGACCAACACGGTCACGATACTCGAAATCGCGATGTTCACGACGTTGTTCCCGACGAGCAGCGTCACCAGCAGTCGGTGGGGGTCGTCGTAGAGCTCCTTCAACACGTGTCCCCGCGGGTCGTCCGCGGCGGCCTGCTTCTCGAACCACTCCGCCGGCAGCGAGAAGATCGCCGTCTCCGAACTCGAAAAGAACGCGCTGAGCGCCAACAACACGGTTACCACCCCGATCCCGGCCAGTCCGAATGCGACTCCGACCATGGGTCGTATATAAAGACGAGGTCAAAGAGGGTGTCGGCCGGACGCCGGCGATCGGAGCGAGTACCTGCCGCTCTCGTGTCAGTGTGCGGATCGGAGCGGAGCGAGGCGACGGTTCCGGCAGGACGCAGGGGCTGCGGTAGTTATTCTTCTTCCTCTTCTTCGACCGGTCCCCGTCCTCGTTCCCAGACGGCGTCCGCGGAGGTGTCGTTCGGTGCTGTGTGCGAGACGTCTTTCATGCTGTCGCGGTCGTCTGCCATATTGACTCCCGATACCCCGGACCTCCGTATTAACCCTTCGTGGAAAGAGATAATGAGTCCTCATACCATATAAGGTATTAATACTCTCTGGCGCGAGCGCGATCCGATCGGTGGACGAACCGCGAATTGTCGCCGTATTATCCCCGATAAACCGGATGAACGCACGGAACCGATCCGAGAACCGCGACGGTGAAGCGCGCCGCCGTCAAAGCGTGAGTCGTGTTCGGAAACGCCGGGCCGCGCGACCGATCGACGGTGGTCAGAGACGGGACGACGCTCGCGGTCGGCCGCGAGGTCGCCGCACCGCCCGAGTCGACCGCGAGAGCGCTTCGGGACACCCGGCGGTGGCCCGAGTGGAGCCCGTCCGTCGGCGGCGTCGAGAGCGCGGACCGATACGTCGAGACCGGAACGACCGGCCGAGTCCGGATCGCAGGCGTCTGGGTCCCGTTTCGGGTGACGGCCGCGACGCGGCTCCGCTGGGACTGGCGGGTCGCCGGCGTCCCCGCGACCGGGCACCGCGTCGACCGGTATACGGGGCGCTCGGACCGGTGTCGAGTCGTCGTCGAGGTCCCGCTCGTCGCGGCCGCGTACGTCCCCGTCTGTCGGCGCGCACTCGACCGGTTCGCGGCCCTCGTCGAAGGCGAGGGGTGAGTCGGTGGGAGTCCGCGGTCTTCGGTCGCAAGGGCTGGCCGGTCAGTTCTCGTACCCCTCGTCGAACGGGTCGATCACCTCGCTCCCCGGGTCGTCCTCGTCGCGGGTGAACCCCGGTCCCTGCGTCGCCAACTCGAAGACGAGGCCGTCGGGGTCGGTGAAGTAGATGCTCTTGAAGTAGGTGCGGTCTTTCACCTCGGAGACGCGCACGTCGCTCTCGCGCAGGTGGTCCCGCCACTCGCGGAGCGTCGCCTCGTCTTCGACGCCGAACGCGAAGTGGTGGCTCGCGCCCGGGCCGGGCGTCCCCTGCGAGTCGGGGTACTCGAAGTAGGTGACGTTGGTTCCCGGTTTGCCTTCCGGGGTGGGTGAGAAGTAGTAGTGCGGCGTACCGGGGTCGTCGTAGTTCTGGGTCCGCTTGACCGTGTGCCAGCCGAGGACGTCCTCGTAGAACGACTGGGTCTCCTCGATGTCCGTACAGATGTTCGTGACGTGGTGGAGTCCGGTCGTCGGCGGCGCGTCGCTCATGTCACCGGCCTCGCCGGCGAGACGGTTAGCCGTTCCGGCGGTCGGACCCGCTCACCGAGGGTCTCGCCTCAGAACAGGCCGAGACCGACCGCGTACGGCCACGCGGTGCCGCCGACCGCGAGCAGCGCGAGCGCCGCGCCCGCGCCGTAGACGTTCTTCAGGAAGCTCGTCATCTCGTTCTGCTTCTCCTCGGGGTCGTCCATCGACCAGAAGTCGTGCATCGTCACGGCGGAGACGACGAGGAAGAACGCGAGCGCGCCGGCCGCGAGAACGGGGAACGCGCCCGCCGCGACGCCCAGCCCGCCGAGGACGAGGACCGTACCGGACGCGATCACGGAGAACTTCGGCGCGGGAAGCCCCTTGAACTCGGCGTAGCCGGCCATCGTTTCGAGGTCCATGAAGTGGTTGAGCCCCATGAACGCGAGCGTGACGCCGAAGATGAGGCGGCCGAGTAAGAAGAGCTCGCCCGCGAGGGGGGTGTCGAACTGGAGCGGTAGCGTCGTGATTTCAGCTAACATCGTGTAACCTGCTATACGGACGTAACCTATATATCGCTTCCCGGACAACACGGTTAGTAGGTAACACCGATGTCATCGCAGGAACTCGCCGGCACGGAGACGGCGGACACGGCGGCAGAAGAGGCCGACGCGGCCGCGAGCGAGGCTGAGGCGGACGCGAGCGAATCGCCGGCGGCGGGAGCGGACGCGGCAGCGGGGACGGGCGCGTCGGCGGAGACGGACGCGTCGACCACGCCCGAGACCCCCTGTCCGGTCGTCGACTCGATCGAGCAGATCGGCTCGAAGTGGCGGCTCGTCGTCCTCCACGAGCTGTTGAGCGGCGAGGCGCGGTTCAACGAGCTGAAACGCGAGACCGACGCGAACGCCCGGACGCTCTCGCGCGTGCTCGACGACCTCCAGGAGACGGGCTTCGTTCATCGACGGCTCGAAGAGGACTCGCCCGTGGCGACGTACTACAGTCTGACCGATAAGGGCGAGTCGCTCGCGCCCGTCTTCGAGGAGATCGACGACTGGGCCCACGAGTGGCTCGCCGAGTGTCAGGCGTAGGAGTACTGACTGGGGAATAACGGTCTCCGCCGAGATCGTGCCGTCACCCTCCCATATGAGCCGGACCGCTTCCACCCTCCGAGAGAAGGCCACCGAAAACGCTCCGCCAGCAGATATTCTCGGCCTCGCGGCCGGGCTGGTGGTGTTCGGGCTCGTCTCGTTCTGGTACGCGTTGTTGGTTCAGTTCTCGGGACCGGTCGTTGATGGCGGACTCAGCTATCAGCTATACGCAGGGGTGACGTGGGTCGCTCTCGGAGCCGTGTTCCTCTTCTTGGCGGTTCGCGTCTACCAACAGCGATCCGTCGGGTGGTACGGGACGCTCACGGTTGCGGTACTCGTCCTCTGTCGAGCGGCGCTCGATACTCTCACGTTCGGTCTGGTCCCGCTCGTCTACGTGGCGATTCCGGTGGTCGTCGTCGCGTTCCTGTTGGTGCGTCGCGATCGGTTCCTGACAAGCTAAGGTCGGGATAGTTCGAGAACTGCTATTTTGTGCGCTGTGGCGTCTACGAGCGGAGAACCCGACGGTGACGGCGGTCGATATCGGGTCACAACGAAGACCGCCGAAGCCCCAGCCGCGAGAACTCGCGCGACTCGTTGCGCTCCTCAGTCGCTCACTCCGTTCGCTCTTTGCGGTGCTTACGTCGTCGTGCTTCGCCCTCGCGGCTGCCCCTTCGAATCCCACCCCGCACAGCACCGCAACCGCGCCTCACACCTCCCCAGCCTCGTCGCTCCCTTCGGTCGCGACTCCCTCGCGCGGTGCTGCTTCGCGGTCGCCGGTGGCGACCGCTCGCAGGCACGCGCCACCGCCTCGTTTGGTTGTGGGTGATCGACGTTGTCGTCTCACATGAGAGTCCTCGCGGGCGAAACGCACTCCCTTCTCCGGCGCGTAGCGAACGTGTGTACGCCGGACTGAAGAACACCCCTTGTTGTCTCTGTGGGCGCGACGACACCCACACCCGGATCGCCGTGCCGCCGCGGGCGCTCCGGCTCATGGAGAACGGCGGCCCGATCGCGTGGCGCGACGTGGTCGGGACGGTGACGCTCCGCTTCTGCGCCGACGACTGGGACCTCGTCAGCGACCTCGCAATCGAGATGGACACGCATCCGCTCTCGCGGTGTAACGCCGCGCACGTCTCCTTAGACCTCCGCGAGGACCACGAGGCGCTGCTGTCGGCGACGAAGGCGGAGACGGACCAGACGGAGTTGGAGGCGCGGCTGGCTCGCGAGGCCGAGGCGACGCTCGACGCGGTCGACGACCCCTACACCGAGGAGCGCGACGTGGTCGAGGCGATCGTCGTCCTGCGAGCGCTGGAGGAACTCGGCGTACGGGAAGTTCCGAGCGCCGGGGACGCCGCGGGTCCGGCCGCCGCGGACGACGACTGAACCACCCGCGGCGACCGCGGTCGCTCCCCCGCGGTCACCACCTGACCTCGAACCCGTCCTCGCCCTCCGGCTCGCCGTACTCGACGTCGACGTCGTCGACCTCGGCGGCCTCGCTTCCGGTCTCGCACCACGCGACGGTGTCGCGGACGTCGCCCTCGGAGCCCTCGAAGACGGCCTCGACGCGGCCGTCGTCGAGGTTCCGAACCCAGCCGTCGACGCCGTTCTGGCGGGCCGTATCGCGAGTCGAGGCCCGGTAGTAGACGCCCTGAACCCGACCCGAGACGAACACGTGTGCGCGAACGCGGTCGGTCATCGGCAGACGTTGGGACCGCGCCCCGCTTAAACGCCCCGTCCGCAACCGACGCCTACTAACTCCCGGGCACCGAGGTGGTCGACATGGACCTGTTCGGAACCGCCGGGATCCGCGGCGGCGTCGAGGACCGCGTCACGCCGGCGCTCGCGCTCGCCGTCGGGCGGGCAGTGGGTGCCGAGATCCGATCGCGAGGGGGAGCCGGCGAGTCGACCCCCGAATCGACCGTCGTCCTCGCCCGCGACGGGCGGGTGACCGGGCCGGCGCTCGCGGCCGCGATGGAGGCCGGGCTGGCCGCGGGCGGGGTGGCCGTCCGCCGCGCCGGTCAACTCCCGACGCCGGCGCTCGCGCACGCCTCGCAGGGTCGGTACGGCGTGATGCTCACCGCCTCGCACAACCCGCCGACCGACAACGGGATTAAGCTGTTCCGCGACGGCACCGAGTTCGACCGCGAGGCGGAGCGCGCCGTCGAGTCGCGGGTCGCCGACGAGGAGTCGGTCGCCCCGTGGGACGAGTGGACCGAGGCGACCCGGGCCGACCCGCTGACCGGCTACCTCGACGACGTGCGCGAGTACGCCGAGCGGTTCGGCGCGCCCCTCGACGGCCTCCGGGTCGCGGTCGACTGCGGCAACGGGATGAGCGCGCCCGCGACGCCGACCGTCCTCCGCGAGCTCGGCGCGGACGTGGTCACGCTCAACGGGAACGTCGACGGTCACTTCCCCGGCCGCGGGAGCAAGCCGACCCCGGAGACGCTCGCGGACCTGCGCGCGTTCGTCGCCGACGCCAACGAGGGCGTCGCGGAGCCGGGCCGCCCCGCCGCCGAAGACGGAAGCGCCAGCGCCGACGGCGAGACCGAGGGGTTCGCGTTCGGTATCGGCCACGACGGCGACGCCGACCGGATCGTGATCGTCGACGCCGACGGCGAGGTCGTCCACGAGGACACGGTCCTCGCGGTCCTCGCGGAGCGGTACACCCGCGAGAGCGCCGCCACCGACCCCGTGGTCGTGACGACGCCGAACGCCTCCGGCCGGATCGACGAGCGCGTCCGCGACGCCGGCGGCCGCGTCGAGCGCGTGCGCCTCGGCGCGCTCCACGAGGGGATCGCCGCGGTGCGGGAGGCGGCGGCGGACGCCGACGGCGCGGGCGGCGACGACACCCGCGTCGTCTTCGCGGCCGAGCCGTGGAAGCACATCCACGTCGGCTTCGGCGGCTGGATCGACGGCGTGACCTCCGCGGCGGTGATCGCCCGCCTCGTCGCCGACGAGGGGCTCGACGCGCTCCGCGAGCCGGTCACCGAGCGCCCGTACCGCAAGGTGAGCGTCTCCTGTCCCGACGACGCGAAGGAGTCGGTGATGGACCGGCTGGAGACGGCGCTGCCGGGGGCGTTCCCCGACGCCGCGGTCGACACCGACCACGGCGTCCGGCTGGAGTTCGACGACGCCTCGTGGACGCTGGTGCGTCCCTCCGGAACGGAGCCGTACGTCCGGGTGTACGCCGAGAGCGACGACGTCGACGCGCTCGTCGCCGACGTGGAGGACGTGGTCGAGGACGCGGTCGCGGCGGCGTAAGCCCCCGCACGTTCCGAGCGCCGTCAGTCATCTACGACCGTGAGGAATCCGGGTTCGTGGATCGAACGACGCGGATATTCCCTCGATCCCGGCGCAATACCGCCGCTTCTTTTCACGAACGTGTCGCCTCGGTGGCCGGGGAACGGTGAATTTATGCCCTGTTCCGACGGGTGTACGAACGAGATGGCATCCGACTTCGAGCGGCGGCGGTTCATCAAGGCGGCAAGCGCAGCGGGCCTGATCGGCCTCGCCGGGTGTAGTGGCGGCCCGAGCGACGGCGGGGACGGGTCCGACGGCGACGACGGCATGGACGGCTCCGACGGAGAGGACGGTTCGGACGGGTCCGACGGCGGGGACGGCTCCGACTCGCCCCCGGCGAGGGTCGGCATCGTCTACTCCGACGGCGGGCTGGGCGACAACTCGTTCAACGACGCGGCCAAGCAGGGCATCGTCGACGCCGAAGAGGAGTTCGGCATCGAGTACGCCGAGTCCGAGCCGGACGGCACCGGCGAGTTCGGCCAGTACCAGCAGCGGTACGCGAGCTCGACGGACCCGAACTACGACCTGGTCTCCTGTATCGGGTTCAATCAGGGCGACGCGCTCACCGAGACCGCGTCGCAGTTCCCCGACCAGGACTTCATGATCGTCGACACCGTGGTCGACTCGCCGAACGTCGCGAACTACCTGTTCCGCGAGGAGGAGGGGTCGTTCCTGATGGGCGTCCTCGCCGGCCGGCTGACCGAGACGGACTTCTCCGCGGGCGGCGGCTCGACCGCTCCCGACTCGACGAACGTCGGGTTCATCGGCGGGGTCGACAGCCCGGTCATCCGGCGGTTCCAGGCCGGCTTCGAGGCCGGCGTCGACTACGCGTCCGACGACGTCGACGTCTCCACGAGCTACGTCGGTAGCTACAGCGACCCCACGGCCGGACAGGAGCAGGCGCTGTCGATGTACCAGAGCGGGGCCGACATCGTCTATCACGCCGCGGGCGCGACCGGCGTCGGCGTCTTTCAGGCCGCGCAGTCCGAGGGTCGGTTCGCGTTCGGCGTCGATCAGGACCAGTCGGTCACCGAGGACTCGTTCGCCGACGTAATCTTAGCCTCGATGGTGAAACGCGTCGACACCGCGGTGTACGAGTCGATCTCGAACGTCGTCGACGACGACCACCAGGGCGGCTCGACGACGGCGCTCGGGCTGGAGTCCAACGGCGTCGAGTGCGTCTACGGACAGGAGATCGGCGACCAGGTGCCCGACGAGATCGTGACCGCGGTCTCGGACGCGCGCGACGAGATCATCGCCGGCAACATCGACGTGCCGGACACGACGAGCAACTGAGGACGCGTTCGGCGTCGGTTTTCCACCGCGACTCGTTCGACGCGTTCGGCGTCGGTTTTTCGTCCGCGATTTTTCCGCGCTCCGGTCGGTCATCCGACAGTACCGCGAGCGTCAGCCCGAAATCCGCGCGTTTTTAGGCTCCGGTGCGGAGTTACGGGTGAATGAACCCGGCGGTCCACTTGGACGGTATCACGAAGCGATTCCCCGGGGTCGTCGCGAACGACGACGTTGATCTCGCGGTGGAACGCGGGAGCGTCCACGCCCTGCTCGGCGAGAACGGGGCCGGCAAGACCACGCTGATGAACGTGTTGTACGGTCTCTACCAGCCGACCGAGGGGACCGTCCGTCTCGACGGGGAGCCACAGTCGTTCGACTCGCCGCGGGACGCGATCGACGCGGGCGTCGGCATGATCCACCAGCACTTCATGCTCGTCGACCCGATGACGGTGTGGGAGAACGTCGTCTTGGGCAACGAGCCGACCACGTGGGGCGGCCTCCGCGTCGACAGGGATGCGGCCCGCGAGGCCGTCGTCGAACTGAGCGAGCGGTACGGCTTCGACGTCGACCCCGACGCGACGATCGCCGACATCTCGGTGGGCGAACAACAGCGCGTCGAGATCCTGAAGGCGCTGTACCGCGGGGCGGACGTGCTCATCATGGACGAGCCGACGGCCGTGTTGACCCCGCAGGAGGTCGAGGAGCTGTACGGCGTCTTCGAGGAGCTCACCGAACAGGGCAAGACGATCATCTTCATCTCGCACAAGCTCGGCGAGGCGCTGTCGGCGGCCGACGACATCACCGTCCTCCGCGACGGCGTCAACGTCGGCACGGTCGCGTCCGCGGACGTGACCCGCGAGGAGCTCGCGAAGATGATGGTCGGCCGGGAGGTGCTGATGGACCCCGCGACGACGCCGCAGGAGCCGGGCGACCGGGTGCTCGAAGTGACCGGCTTGAGCGTCGACGACGACCGGGGCGTCGAGGCGGTCTCGGACCTCTCCTTCGAGCTCCGTGCCGGCGAGATTCTGGGCGTCGCGGGCGTCGACGGCAACGGCCAGTCGCAGCTGGTCGAGGCGATCACGGGGCTGCGCGAGTCGGCGGCCGGGGAGATCCGCTACCGCGGCGAGTCGATGGTCGGAAAGACCCGCCGCGACCGCATCGACAGCGGAATGGCGTTCATCCCGGAGGACCGACAGGAGCGCGGGCTGGTGATGTCGTACGACCTCACCGAGAACGGCATCCTCGGGAGCCAACACGACGCGCCGTTCGCGCGCGGCGGCCGGCTCGACTGGCGCGCCGCGCGCGACCACGCCGAGTCCGTCATCGAGCAGTACGACGTTCGGCCGCCGGACGCGGACGCGGAAGCGGAGTCGCTGTCGGGCGGCAACCAACAGAAGTTCATCGTCGGCCGCGAGTTCGAGCGCGACCCGGAGCTCGTCGTCGCGACCCACCCGACCCGCGGCGTCGACATCGGCTCCACGGAGTTCCTCCACGACCGGCTGCTCGAACTCCGGTCACAGGGGAAAGCCGTCCTCTTGGTCTCCTCGAAGCTCGACGAGGTACAGGGGCTTTCGGACCGGCTCGCGGTGATGCACGAGGGGGAGTTCACCGGCGTCGTCGACCCCGCGACGGTGACCGAGGAGGAGATCGGCCTGCTGATGGCCGGTGAGCCGCTCGACGACGACTCGGTCGAGGGGGCCGCGCTCCACGAGGACGCGACCGACGAGTCGGGCGGCGGAATCGACGATTCAGGGGGCGAAATCGACGGGACGACCGCCGGTGAGGAGGGGGTGGACGCGTGAGCGACCCGGACGCGGACCGGACGACGTCCGTCCTCGCCCGGCTGGTCGCGCCGTTCGTCGACCGGACCGTCGCGGAGCGGCTCGTCATAAGCGTCGCCGCGATCTTCCTGTCGATCGCCGTCGGGTTCGCGATCGTGCTCGTTTCCGGTCGGATCGCCGAGTGCTCGACCGCGGCCTGGACGATGCCGCTCACCGGGATCGGGTTCTGTTACGACCCCGTCGAGGTGTACGTCGTGCTGTTCAACGGGGCGCTCGGCTACCCGTTCGCCGTCGGCGAGCCGGGGCTGTTCAACGCCGGCTGGACCCCGCTCAACCTCTCGTTCGGCCTGACGCTCTCCGAGACGACGCTACTGATCTTCACGGGGCTGTCCGTCGCCGTCGCCTTCCGCGCCGGACTGTTCAACATCGGAACGCAGGGGCAGCTCGTCGTCGGCGGGCTGGCGACCGCGCTCGCGATCCTCGCGCTCGCGCCGCTGCTCCCGGCGGGTCCCGTCGCCGGGGTCGTGCTGATCGCGGTCGGCACCGCGGCCGGCGCGGTCGGCGGCGGACTGTGGGGCGCGATCCCCGGCGCGCTCAAGGCGTACGCCGACGCCAACGAGGTGATCACGACGATCATGCTCAACTTCGTCGCCGCGAACGTCGCGTACGTGCTCGTGTTGGAGGTGTTCCGCGCCGAGGGCTCCTCGGTGGTCGCCACCGAGTACGTCCCCGAGTACGCGCAGCTCCGACCGTGGCTGTTCCCCGCCTCCAGCGACTTCGCGCTCGTCGCGCTGCTGATCGGGGTCGGCTTCATCGGCGCGCTCTACTACTTCGTCGAACACACCTCGCTCGGCTACGACCTCCGAACGAGCGGTGTTCAGGCCGCGGCCGCCGAGTACGGCGGCGTGAACGCGAAGCTCACGACTGTCCGGGCGATGACGCTGTCGGGCGCGCTCGGCGGCGTCGGCGGCGCGGTGTGGGTGCTGATGTCCGAGGGCCGGTGGCTGGCCTCGATTCCGGACCTCGGCTTCGACGGCATCACCGTCTCGATTCTGGCCGGGAACAACCCGATCGGCGTGTTGCCGGCCGCGTTCCTCTTCGGCGTGTTGAAGGGCGGGGCCTTGGAGATCGGGTTCCGCACGGACGTGCCCACGCAGCTCGTCGCGGTGTTGCGCGGGCTCATCATCCTCTTCGTCGCGATGCCGGAGTTCTTCCGGATGATCGGTCGGTACGCCGGGCTCGGCGGAGGCGGCGTCGCAGCGCCGACGGAGTCAGACGAGACCGCCGGCGGCGAGGGAGGTGAGACCGATGCGTAACCCGCTGTCGTCGACGCGAGTCATGGAGGGGTTGTTCGAGTCCGACTACGTGCGCTCGCTCGTCGTCGGCACGGTCGGCGCGTTCGCGCTGGTCGGAATTCTCGGGCTCTTGTTCCCCGACTCGATCGCGGGCGACCTCGCCGGGATCGTCTTCTCGACGAGCACCGCCACGTCGACGGCGCGGCTCGCGGCCCCCATCGTGCTCGCCGGGCTCGGCGGTATCTTCGCCGAGAAGTCGGGCGTCATCAACATCGGGCTGGAGGGACTGTTAATCATCTCGGCGTTCGTCTCCGTGTACGCCGCGTCGGTCGTCGGGATCGGCAACGCGGTCCTCGGCGTTCCGGCGCTCGCGATCGGCTTTATCGCCGGCATCGCCGCGTCGACGCTGCTGTCGGCGGTGTTCGCGGTCGTCTGTATCGAGTTCAAGGCGGACCAGATCATCGCCGGACTGGCCGTCTGGCTCATCGCCTTAGGGCTCGCGCCGTTCATGTCGACGGTGTTCTTCGGCGGCGTCAACACGCCGAACCTCGGCGCGAACGTCGGCTGGGCGTACTCCGCGACGCTGGTGCTGCTCGCGACCGCGGGGTCGTGGTGGCTGCTGAACCGGACCGCCTTCGGGAAACACCTCCGTGCGGCCGGCGAGAACCCGAAGGCGCTCGACACGGTCGGCGTCTCGGTCTCGAAGGTGCGCTACGCGGGCGTGCTGCTCTCGGGCGTTCTCTCCGGCGTCGGCGGGTCGGCACTGGCGCTGTCGATCGGCCAGTTCGTCGGCTCCGGCGAGACGATGGTCCAAGGGAAGGGGTTCATCGCCATCGTCGCGTATCTGTTCGGCAACTACAACCCGGTCGGAACGCTCGGCGCGGGCGCGCTGTTCGCCGGTCTCGACGCGATGCAGATCCGGCTCCAACAGCTCGGCTACGCGGTCCCGGACACGCTGGTCCAGACCATCCCGTACGTCGTCGTGATCGTCGTGCTCGCCTTGGTCGGCCGGACCCAGATCCCCGAGGCCGCGGGGGAACACTACGAGACCGAAGAGTAGGGCGTCCGATCCGCGTTGTGGTCCTCCCGTTCAACAGGACTCGTCAGCGACGATACCACGTCCGGATCCGAAATTCGTTCTCTCGAATACGACCGAAATGGGAGCAAAGAGTTTTGCCGGGCGCACGACACGCTCCGGTAATGGATATCGACGAGTACGACGTCGTCGTGGCGGGGGCCGGGACCGCCGGCTGTTACGCCGCCGCGACGATCGCGAACGAGGGGCTCGACGTCGTCATCGTCGAGCGAAAGGACGCGGAGGAGGCCGGCCACATCGCCTGCGGCGACGCCCTGAAGGGCGCGGACGCGTTCCCCGAGGCGATCCCGAAAGACCGGCTGGAGCCGGCGTTCACGAACACCGGCGTCGACCACGGTCGCTTCGAGATCCCCCAAGAGGACACGGTTCTGGAGATCCCCGTCCCCGGCGAACTCGCCGTCATCGACCGCTGGGAGTACGGCCGCCAGATAATCGCCGCTGCCGAGGAAGCCGGGGTAGAGTTCCACTACGACACCGTCATCAACGACGTGGTCCAAGACGAGACGGGCCGCGTCACGGGGCTGCGGGCGGTGCGAAAGGGCGACCCGGTAACATACGCGGCCGACGTCGTCATCGACGGCGCGGGGTCGCTCTCGCTGCTCCAGGACAAGGTCGACTTCGAGGGGACGACCTTCGACACGAACGTTCGCTACTCGCAGTTCTGTTCCGCGTACCGCGAGGTCGTCGAGGTGCCGGAGCCGGTCGAGTGGGACGACGCCCTCGTCTTCAAGGCGACCGACCGCGCCGCGGGCTACCTCTGGTACTTCCCGCGGACCGCGACTGAGATCAACGCCGGGCTCGGCTTCCAGATGAACGAGGAGCCGATGCAGCTGGTCGAGTCGCTGAAGAAGGACCTCCGGGACCGCCCCGAGTTCGAGGGCGCGGAGGTCACGGACAAGCTCGGGGCCGCGCTGCCAACCCGACGCCCCTACGACTCGGCGGTCGCGCCGGGCTACATGGCGGTTGGCGACGCCGCGGGCCACGTGAACCCGACGACCGGGGGCGGAATTGCGGGCGCGGCGTACGCGGGCAAGTACGCCGGCGAGCAGGCCGTGAAGGCGGTCTCCGACGGCGACGTGAGCGAGGAGAACCTCTGGCGGTACAACACCCGCGTGATGGACCACTTCGGCGGCCGGTACGCCGGCCTCGACGTGTACAACGTCCTCTCGACCGCGGTCGACGTCGACGACCTGATGGGCCTGCTCGCGTCGCTGCCGGGCGAGAAGCTCGCGGAGGCGCTCTACGAGGGGTCGACCTCGATGTCCTTCGGGCTGAAGGTGAAGGCCGCGGTCAAGAGCTTCGGCTACTGGGGGACGATCCGGAACTTCTACCAGACGAAGTCGCTGGCGGACGAGCTGATTGGCCACTACGACGAGTACCCGACCAGCCCCGCCGCGATGGCGAACTGGACCCGCGAGCGCGACGGCATCATGGACCGCGTGTACGAGACGACCGGCGCGGACGCGAAGTACTGAGACGCCGACCGACCGCGACTCACCGCATGAGTGACCGCCGACTCGCCGCATGAGCGACTACCGACTCACGACCGTCGAGACCGTTCGCGAGCAGGGATCGTGGGCGTTCACGGCCCGCGAGGGCGACGCCGACCGCGAGGTGTTCCTCGTGCCCTGCGCGGACGAGCCGGGCGGTGAGGCGGAGCGTTTGGATCGAGCGGTTCGGGCGTGGATCAACCGCTGTACCCACGAAGACCAGCGGCTCCACCGCGAGGCGGTCGGCGCGGTCACCCGCGGCGGGTCCGTCGTCTGTCCGAAGCACGGATCGGCGTTCGACGCCTGCGACGGCTCCTGCGACAACGGCGAGGCCGCGGGGACGACGCTGCGGGAGATCGACGTGGCGGTCCGCGACGGCGCGGTGTTCCTCACCGACGACGACCTCACGTACCTCTACGAGGGGTTACCGGACGACGACGGCGACGACGAGGGACCGTCGTCGAGTTCGCACCTGACGTTCTGAGTCGACTGCGGGCGATCAGTGAACGTCGGCGAAATTCTGGGTGCTCAGCTGTACGGCGTAGTGACTGGTTAGGCTCTGTTGAAATTCTTAAAAGGTGATAGGTTCTGTCCCCCTGCGGTCAATACAGAGGAAGTGCTTCTCAGGCCGATGTTGACTGTCGTACCTCGTGAATCAGCATCCCAACTGTGAGGAGAAACATCACGAGGAGAGCGACCTCGTAAGGCGCGTCTGGAATAGAGGATCCTCCATTACTAACCCCAAGAAAAATCCAGACAATACATACTGCGAGGAGAGAAACCGCCACCTTCCAGCGTTTTAATATACTGACTAATTCCATGTGATGGCTCAATTCTCGTATTCTATTAAATACACGCTCTCACTGATTCTTGACACACATTAGTGGCTTATCGCTCAATACGCAGTCTCATCGCCCGGCTGTTTCAGACGAGAAACTGCCTGAAGAATAGGATCTCAACAGAGCCACTGCTTATAAATCACAGACAGACACAGACGCCACCGAAGCCCCAGCCGCGAGGACGGCGCAGGCGAAGTAAGGACCGCAACGAGGGAGCGGTAGCGACCGAGTGAGGACCGCAGCGAGCGTGCGCCGTCCTCGCGGCAGCGAGGCGCTACGCGCCTCGGGCAGCCGGCGGCTTCGCCGCCGGCGACTGCCCCTTCGAGTCCCACCCCGCACCGCTCCGCACAGCACCTCACGCCTCCCCAGCCTCGTCGGCGGCTCCCGCCGGTCGCCGCCGACTCCCTCGCGCGGCGCTGTCTCGCGGTCGCCACAGGCGACCGCTCGCAGGCGCGCGCCAACCGCCATGTTCAGGTATAAGCGATCGGTGCCGCTGACCGGTCCAGGTTAAATAACGATATCGGCGCTCGGTCCCGTTACGGCCGCGTCTCGGCCACGCGCCGGATCGCACCGGCGATCACGTCGATGCCGATCGCGATGTCGTCCTCGACGACGTCGAAGTCGCTGGTGTGGTGGCCGCCCGGGTGGTCGGTGCCGACGCCGAGGTAGCAGGCGAGTCCGCCGCGCTCTTGGACGCGGTTCATCAGGTACGTCGCGTCCTCGGAGCCGCCGAGGTCGTCGCTGTCGACGATACTCGTGACGCCCGCGACGTCGCCCGCGGACTCCCGGACGAGCCCGGCGAGCGCGTCGTCGCTCGTCGCGCTGGGGGCCTCGCCGAGCGTCGACACCTCGACCTCGCAGTCGTGCATCTCCGCGGCCGATTTCAGGATCCGGTCCGCGTGGTCGGACATGTACTCGGCGAGTTCGGTCGTCTGGCCCCGAAGCTCGCCCTCGATGTGCGACTCCTCGGGGATGATGTTCGTCGCGGTGCCGCCGCCGACGAGGCCCGCGTTCACCCGCGTCGGGCCGTCGGCGTGCCGCGGGATGGCGTAGAGGTTCTGGACCGCTGCCGCCATCGCCTGAACCGCGTTCCGGCCCTGCTCGGGCCGCGCGCCGGCGTGGGCGGGTTCGCCCTCGAACTCCGCGAGGAGGTGCCGCACCGCGAGGAACCCCTCGACCCCGCAGACGATCTCGCCGGACGGGTGGTCCAAGCCGACGTGGACCGCGTAGAGGTAGTCGACGTCGTCGAGGTGGCCGGACTCGGCCATCGGCTTGCCGCCCGCGACCTGCTCTTCGCCCGGCTGGAAGAACACCTTCAGCGTGCCGGAAAAGTCGGAGTCGAGGACGGCGTCGAGCGCGCCGAGCCCCATCGTCGCGTGGGCGTCGTGGCCGCAGGCGTGCATGAACCCCTCGTGTTCGGAGCGGAACCCCTCCCCGGCCGGGACGTGGTCGCCCGCTTCCGACTCGGTGATCGGGAGGCCGTCGATGTCGACGCGCAGGCCGACCACGGGACCGTCGCCGCGCTCGACGACCGCGACGCAGCCGGTGTAGCCGCCGGAGAGCCGGTCGACGATCTCGGGGTCCGCACCCGCCTCGCGGGCCTGCGTCTCCCACTCGGCTAGCTCCTCGTCGTCCGGGACGTTCAGGCGCTCCTCGGTCGCCAGCGCGTCGCGGCCGACGTGAAGCGCCGTCAGGTCCCGCTCGCGGAGGGCCTCGACGATGCGGGCGGTGGTGTAGAACTCGCGCCACGCCGGCTCGGGGTGGCGGTGGAGGTCGCGGCGAAACGCGCGGTACTCGTCGTTGTCGAGAACGCTCATACCCGTGGGTGGCCCGGCGACCGCTTAAACGATCGCCTGTCGGAGAGCGGGACCGCCGGAACGCGGCCGACGCGGAGCGGCCGCGACCGGCTTACTCCGCCGCCGGTCCCATCCGCTCCGAGTAGTCCCACGTGTGGAGCCGCTCGGGCTCGATCCGGATCTCGACCTCCTCGCGCTCGGGGCGCAGGAGCCGCTCGCCGGTCGCGTTGTCGACCCCGCCGAGGTACTTCTCCAGAAGCGACCGCAGGAGCCGCTTGTCCTCGTCGGGGACGACCGTCGCGCGGCCGCGGCCGCGGACGCCCTTGTACGGCGGGTCGTTCGTCGATACGTCGAAGGAGACCTCGTCGTCGTGTTCGACGAACTCGACGAGGTCGGCGGTCGCGCTCGTCGCACAGCGGATCGCGCCGCTCGGGCGGTCGGGGTCGCCTGCGTCGTCGCCGCGAGGTCCGGCCACCGGATCCCACGCGAACCACAGCGAGACGATCCACGGGCGGTCGGTCGGCGTGCGACAGCCGAGTCGGACCGGGACGCGGGCGTCGGCGAGGAACTCGTCGACGCGCCCACGGTCCCACGGGCCGGTCGGGTCCATACGGATCCCTCGGCCGCGTTCCGCCTAACAGTTGCGGCGGGCGTCGCGGGAGGGTCGCGGCGGAGACGGCGACGCGTCGCCGGCCACATCCTCGCTCACGCGGCCGGCACGCCGAGCGTGATCGTCGTCCCGGTCTCGTCCGCGCTCGCGCCCTCGTCGTCGGCGCGGGTCGTCTCGATCGAGAGCCACCCGCCGAACGCGTCGGCGGTCGCGCGCACGATCCAGAGGCCAAGCCCGCTCGCGTGCTCCAGTTGGGTCTCGGGGTCCGGGCCGGTTATCACGCGGCTCTCCGACTCGTGGATCCCCGGCCCGTCGTCGCTGACGGCGATTTCCACGTCGCCGTCGCGCTCGCGGGCGGACAGCGCGACCTCGCTCGCCCCGTGTTCGACCGCGTTCGTCGCCAGCTCCTCGACCGCCGTCGCCAGCCGGTCGTCCGCGAGCGCGGGACCGGCGTCGACGTCGACCGCGACCGTCTCCGCGCCCGCCTCGCGGGCCGCGTCGGCCGCGTCCTCGACGACCGAATCGACATCAACCGGGGTCCGCTCCCCGGGCCGACGCTCGAAGGCGGCCTGAAGCCGCTTCGCGTCCTCCGCCAACCCGCCGATCACCGCGGCGCTGTGCGCGACCTTCTCCGCAGACTCGCGGAGGTCGGGGTCGTCGACGCCCTCGGCGACGAGCGAGGCGTGCCCGCCCAGCACCGTCGTCTCGTTGCGGAGGTTGTGTCTGATCACGCGGTTGAGCACCGAGAGCTTGCGCCGCTCTTTGGCCAGCTGCTGTGCCCGAACCCGTCGGGCGTCGTAGACCCCGATAATCACGTGCGCCACGGCACCGATCGCGAGCACCTTCGCGATCGTGAACACGGGCGCGGTCACCGGCGAGGCCATCGCGGCCTGGTACTGGAAGATCCCGAGCATGATCCCGCCGAGAACGGTGACCCCGAACAGGTTCCAGACCGCGATCCGGACCGCGTTCCGCGTGGTGAACGAACTCCGCAACAGCATCCCCCCGACCGCCACGAGTGCGACCGAGAGGACCGTTCCGAGCACCGAGAGCGCGACGCCGATCGGCGGCTCCCCGCCCGAGACGAGCGGGGTCACGTTCGGCACGAGGAGCGCGAAGCCGGTGAGCGAGACGAAAAGCGCCGCGGCGGTGCGGATGATTCCCCCCTTGGAGCGCTCCTCACCGTAGTCCGGGTCGGTGACGCCGAGCGTCACGAGCAGCTCCCGCAGTCGACTCCCGTCCGCCTGCCGTGTGTCGAACCGCTGATTCATTGTCCGGGCGGATGGTCGGTCAAAATAAAACGATTAGCCCGCGGCTATCGCTCTCGCGAATCGGGGCGGTCGCCCGGATCGGCTCGACCGCCGGCCGGCGCGGACGGAACACAAGAGAATTGACCGTCCCCGCGCGAGTGGTGGTATGACCGACTACTTCGAGGTCCACGAGCGCGACGGCGCGGCCCGGATCGGGGAGGTCCGCCTCGCCGAACCGGTGACCACGCCGGCGCTCGCGGACCCGATCCTCGACGACGCCGGGAGCCTCTGGGCCGGCGACCGCGAGGCGCCCGACGGCGACGAGAGCGCGCTGACGGTGCTTCCCCACCGGTCGTTCCCGGCCGGGACGCGCGACGAGGTGCGCGAGTCGTTCGCGGTCGACCACCCGGACGCCGCGTTCCCGACCGCGGCGGTCGTCGACAGCGAGGTCGCGCGCGACCTCGGCGCGGACGCGTACCTCCTCTCCGACGCGCAGGGGTTCGTCGGACACGGGGAGGCGTTCCGCGACGCGATCGTTCGGGCGAAGGCGGCGCTGCCGCCGGACACGGCGCTCGGCCTCTCCGGCGTCGCGACGCCGCGGAACGTCGCCGTCCTCGCGTACGCGGGCGTCGACCTCGTCGACGAGACGCTCGCCCGGACGAAGGGGACGCAGGGGATGTACCTCACCGCCGACGCGGAACATTTCCTCGAAGACCTCGACGAACTGCCGTGCGCCTGCCCGGCCTGCGCGAAACCGCGAGGCGAGTTCACGCGCGCCGACTGCGCCGAGCACAACGTCAACGCGCTCCGCGCCGAACTCCGCCGGGTCCGCGAGCGGATCCGGAGCGGTCGCCTGCGGGACTACGTCGAGGGGCAGGCCCGCCACGAGGGGTGGCTCACGGCCGCGTTCCGCGAGTTCGACGACCAGTGGGCCTATCTGGAGGAGCGGACGCCGCTCATGCGCGACGCCGAGGTGACCGCGGCGAGCGCCGAGACGCTCGACCGCGTCGAGATCCGCCGGTTCGCCGACCGCGTCACGAGCCGCTACCGGAACCGCTTTGACGACCAGCCGCTCGTTCTGGTTCCCTGCTCGGCGACGAAACCGTACAGCGACTCCCAGAGCCACCGCCAGTTCCACGACGCGATCAAGTGGCGCGGCCACACCGTCTCGATGACCTCGCCGATCGGCGTGGTCCCACAGGAACTGGAGACGACCTACCCCGCACAGCACTACGACTCCGTGGTCACCGGCGACTGGAGCGAAGACGAGATCGAGTTCGTCGCGGAGGTGTTGCGGCGATATCTGACGCGCAACGACTACTCCCGCGTCGTCGCGCACGTCCCCGAGGACGGCTATAGGGAGATCTGCGAGCGCGTCGAGGCCGACCCCGAGATCGATGTCCCCTTCGAGTACACCTGCGTCGACCACCCGACGACCGACGAGTCGCTCGGCGAGCTGAACGCCGCCCTACAGGGCGAGCCGGCGTACAGCAAGCGGGAGCGCGAACACAACACGGTCCGGGCGCTCGCCGACTACCTGCTCGGCGACGGCGCGGGCGACGACCTGTTCGGCGGCGCGGGCGACGAGTCGGGCGGATCGGAGGCGGGGAGCGGCGCGGACATCCGCACTACCGGCCGCTACCCCAAGCTCCAGGTGTGGGGGTCGGACCCGGACGCCGGTCGCGAGGGCGAGCCGGGCGAGCAGCTGGCGACGATGGTCCCTCAGTACGGCACCCTCTCTTTCACCCTCGCCGGCGCGCGGCGGTGGGTCGAGAGCGACGCGTCGACCAAACGGGTCGAGATCGACGCGTTCGTCCCGCACGGCTCCGTGCTCGCGCCGGGCGTCGTCGACGCGGACGACGATATCCGCGTCGGCGACGAGGTCGTGATCGAGGGACCGAAGGCGTTCGCGGTCGGCCGCGCCGAGATGTCCGGGCCGGAGATGGCGGGGTCGACCCGCGGCGTCGCCGTTCAAGTCCGCCACGTCGACGAGAAGTGACTAGAGACCGCACGGAGGTCAGCTGCCGGTGACGGGGAGCAGCGGCCGCGCGGACCACAGCGCTCAGCAGTGTCGGCAGGAATACTTGTCTCAAACAGCCCTCTGTCGGCTTACTCAAATCATCCACCCTTGGTTTTACACGCCGAATGAGCCGGGTTCGACGGGGAGCGTGGTCGCGGATCGACTATCTTAAACTCGCTCGAATATCGTTGCTGAAATCTGAAACACAATTATTATTTAAACCGTGACATAAGCATGCTACAAATGGAGGTGCCGGAAGACGAACGTGCCGTTACGCCGACCGTCGGTGTAGTTCTGATCGTCGCAATCACGGTTATTCTCGCGGCAGTTGTCGGTGCGTTCGCGCTCAGCGTCGCAAACGACCTCGGCGAGAAGCCGACTTTCGCCGCTCTTGAGTTGACCTTCGATGAGGAACCCGCCTCGAAGCCGGACTACAACAAGTTCCGCTGGGAACTCGGGCTCACAAACGAGGGGGGCGAAACCGTGGACGCCGACGAGATCGTGGTCCACCTCGACCACGGGGATCAGCGGGTCACCGGCACGCTCGACAGGTCGCTCCGACCGGGCGAACGGGTTGAACTAACGATCGTTCACAACAACCAGAACAACGACACGATCCCGGACGACGTCGCCTGCTCCGACATCAACGTGGCGTGTCGACTGGCCGGCGACGACGGCAACTACCCTGATGATGACCGGATACGACTCCAGATGATACACGAGCCGTCGGGGTCGATCCTCTACCGCGAACGAATCGGAATCTCCGGTGAGTACGGGATATTCAACGGCGATCCCAGCGATATCGAGATCACGGACGAGACGCTGACGTTTGCGTAGCGCACCGCGACGCGATCGGTCGCCTCGCCTCAGTCGTCCGCGGTCGCCTCGGGGCGGTACGCCTCGCTTATTTTCTTCCACTTCCCCGAGCGGAACCGCAGGTAGTTGATCAGCGCCGGGATCGTCGTCTCGGCCATGAACGCGAGATACAGGCCCCACAGGCCGATCGCGGGGAGCGCGACCTCCGGGATCGTGAACCCGACGAACGGGACCTCGGCCGCCTGAATCGTGACCCCGACGAGCGGGACCTCCACCGCCGGGATCGCGAGGGTTTCGGGCACCGTTATCGCCGGCGTCGCGTCGTGCGCGCCGACGTACGCGAGCGGGATCGACACGCAGAACATGCCGAGGAACTGGCTGGCGAACGGTATCTTCGTGTCGCCGGCGGCGTCGAGCGGGCCGGCCGCGCCGCCGGAGACACCCTGAAAGATCACCGCGGCACAGGCCGCGTACACGAGGTTCACAGCGATCGGTATCTCCGGGCTGTTCGGCGATTGAGCGAACAGCGAGACGATTTGGGTCGCGAAGACGGCGATCAGCACCGCGGAGACGGCGTACGTCGCGACCGAGAAGCGAATGATGTCGCGGGCGTACGCCTCCGCCTCGTCGGGGCGCTCGACGCCGAGCTCCTGCCCGACCAAACTGGAGGAGGCGAGGCCGAACCCCCAGCCGGGGGTGTTCATGATCCCCCAGATGCGGCGGGCGATGACGAACGCGGCCACGGTGTTCTCGCCGAACACGTCGAGGATGGCGAGCATGGGGAACTCCGCGGCCGTCCACACGAGGTTGCGCGCGCCGACGGGGACGCCGATCTCGACGAGGTCGCGGAGCATGTCGGGGTTCAGATACGAGCCGGTCGGGTCGATCGCGACCGGGAACTCCCCGATCAGCGGGGCGCTGCCGCGGACGAGCCCGACGGTGAACCCTCCGACAGCGAGGACGTTCGAGAGGACGGTACCGATCGCGGCCCCCTCGACGCCCCAGCCGAAGCCGAAGATGAACAGCGCGCTGAGGACGATGTTGGCGACCGCGCCGCCCGCCCGCACCTGCATCGCGGTGTAGGCGTCGTCGCAGCCGACCAGCACGCGGCTGCCGACGAGGTTGAGCGCGGCGAACGGGACGCCGAGTCCGACCACCCGGAGGTAGTCCGCGCCGTAGGCGATCGCCCGCTCGTTGCTGCTCAGCACGTCGATGAACGCCGGGGCGTACGCCCAGAACGCCGCGCTGACCGGGACGGTGATCGCGACCGCGAGGAGGACGCTCGACCGGACGGCGTCGCCGAGTTCGACGAACGCCTCGGCGCTGAACCGCTGGGAGACTAAGGCGATGGTGCCGCCGGCGACGCCGCCGCCGAACGCGAACGCGAGCCCCCAGTAGGGGCCCGCGAACCCGACGCCGGCGACGGCGCTCGTGCCGACCGCGACGCCGACCATCGCGACGTCGACCGCGTTCTTCGACATCCGCGCGATCCCCGTGACGATCCGCGGCCACGCGAGGTCCGTGGTCCGGACCACGCGGTGGCGGTCGATCAGGCCGACCCGAGCGAGGGCGAACCCGATGTAGAGGATGAGCGCGCGGAAGGGGTTCGGGAGGTTCGACAGGCGAGACACGGCGGGTGCGCTCCTTTTCCGCTGGCAACTAAAGGGGTTTCGTCACGCGGCAGGCGGTTCCGGATCGAGGAAGGGGGCGGCGCGGTCGGGTCGCTGCTATGCTCCGGAGACCAGATAGACGGAGGCGGCGGCGAAGACGATGCCGAGCCCCTTCCGAAGGGTGAACGACTCGCCCAAGAAGAGGAAGCCGATCACCGACGAGAAGACGAGGAACATCGCGAAGATGGGCGTCACGACGCTCACGGGACCCAAGGAGAGCGACCGGTACAAGGCGAGGATCCCGACGCCGAGGAAAAAGCCCGCGGCGAGCACGTGCGGCAGCTTCGGCGAGGCGAGGTGCGTCGTGAACCCCTGTCCGGTGTAGGCGATCACGCCGACGGCCATCACGATCAGCAGCGAGTTCGAGACGACGACGGCGACGTCGCTCGGGATCGCGTTCGGTCCGGTGGTGGCGACGCGCATCAGCGGGGAGACCAGCGCGTACGCGCCCATCGCGAGCAGCGCGTACGGGAGATACGTTGTGGCCGTAGCGTCCATACGACGAGGTCGCCTTCCGGCGGCAAGTGCCTATCGACCCTCGTTCGACGGCGATTCCGCCGCACCCGATTCGTCGTCCGTCCGGTCGCATCCGGCGATTCGCTCCCCGCGGTCGCTCCCGCCCGCTCCCGACCGATCGACTGGAACAGACACCGTCACCGTCGTCCCCCGCGGCTCGCGCTCGGCGAACGATATCCGGCCGCCGAGGTGGTCGACGCCCCACTTGACGATCCACAGGCCGATCCCGCTGCCGTGCCGGAGCGGCGTCTCGGTTCCGCGGTCCAACACGTCGTACTCGGCCGGGTCGATACCGGGGCCGTCGTCGGCGACGGTGACCTCGACCCACCCGTCCGCGACCGCCGCGTCGATCCGCACCCACGGCGTCTCCGCGTCGTTGTGTCGGACCGCGTTCGAACAGAGGTTCTCCAAGACGACACGCAACACCAATGGGACGGTGACGTCCGGGATCCGACCGGTCTCGACCCGGGCGTCGGGGTCGAGGCTCCGCGCGTCCGCGACGACTTCGTCGACGACGTCCGGAAGCGGCCCCGACTTCCCCTCCTCGGTCGGGTCGAACAGCTTCCCGGCGGTCCGGGTGCGCTCGCTGAGTTCGAGCATCCGCCCCGCGCTCTCCTCGATGATCGAGAGTGCGCGCTCGTCGGTCGGGTTCGCCCGTAACTGCTCGGCGTACCCCAAGATGAGGTTGGTCTCCGTCCGCACGTCGTGGCGGAACACTCGGTTGAGGACGTTGAGCCGCTGCTGCTGACCGAGGTACGCCCCGACATCGTGGAAGGCGATCACTCTGGCGGTGGTGCGGTCGTGGTCGTCGACCACGCCCCTGACCGTCACCTCGTACGGCCGCTGCCCGTCGCGTCCGACTAACGATATCGGTCGCGGCGACCCCCGGTCGTCGTCGAGTTCGCGCACCGCGTCGTATCGGGGAACGACCGCGCCCGCTCGCTCGCCGATCGCCGCCTGGCGGTCGATGCCGAACGTCTCGGAGGCGCTCTCGTTCAGATCGACCAGCAGGTCCTCAGTGCCGACGACGAACACGGGGTCGTGGAGCTGCTCGAAGACGAGCTGGCGCGCGCGGCGGCGCGGGGCCGGCGCGAGCGTCAGCAGGCGGAACCGCGACAGCGCGAAGAGGTACGTCACCCCCGAGACCGCGAACACGATCGGCGTGGGGTCGAGTCCCGGGATCGGGATCGCCCCGGTGAGGTACGCGACACTGCCGGCCCACGGCGCGGCGGTGCCGATCAGAAGCGCCGCGCTCTGTCCCCGGAACGGCCGGGCGTCGTCGCGGATCAGCTGAAACAGGGGGACCGACCCGACCGCGCCGAGGAGGTAGGTGTAGCCCGCGATGACGTAGTACAGCGGTCCGGGGGCGACGTCGAGGAACGTCCCGACGGCGGTCTCGCGCACGGCCCGGTCGACGGCGAGGAGGTTCCCGGGATCGCCGGCGGCGGCGACCGCGACCGTGGCGACGGGGATGACGGACACGAGCGAGACGGAGAAGGGTGTCACGTACCGGTCGTATCCGGTGTACGCCAGCGCGAAGAAGAGCCACCCGACCGGAATCGCGACGACCCCGACCCACTGGACGTCGTACCACAGCGCCTTCCCGGGGAGCGTCGCCGCCTCGAGTTCGAAGACGAGGAACGTCGCCCACCAGACCTGTCCCGCGAGGAGGACGGCGAGCCACGTCGCGCCCGGTTCCGGCCGCTCCCGCCACGCGAGGATCGCCGCCGCCAGCCCGACCGTCACGGCGACGAGGAGCGCGATTGAGAGGGGGCTCAACGCTGTCATGTCGTGTCCCACGGTTATTGGATTTATAACTCATCGGGTCGAATTATTTCGACCAAAAATCGGGTGACGCGCCCGCGAAACCGGGTGCGCGGCGCTCACCAGCCGAGTACGAGGAGAACGGTGCCCGCGACGAGGTAGCTACTGTCCGGCGCGACGCCGAGCGTCGCCCCGTCAAGTCGGTCGGCCAGCGCGGTGACGGCCACCGAGACGGCGAGGCCCGCGGCGAGCGCGACGAGGGCCGGCCGCGACGCGGTCCCGGTCGCGGCGAGGGCCGCCAGCAGTCCGGCGGCGACCGCGTCGACGCCGAGCAGCACGTGACGCGTCCTCGCGACGCCGCAGACGACGGGGAGCGTCGACACGCCGCGGTCGGCGTCGGCGGCGATATCCCGCACGTTCGGTATCTCGACGTCGACGAACGACCGGACCGCGACGTAGGCGAGGAGTAGCGCGACCGTCGGCGTTCCGACGGCCTCGATCGCCACGCCGCCAAACGCGAGCGGGGCGGCGACGACGGCGACCGCCCACGCGAGCGCGACCGCCGCGGAGTTGAGGAGGAAGACGTCTTTCAGCCGCGGGACGGATATCTCCCCGAGCGGCGCGGCCAGGTCGCCGAGGGCCGGCAGCCAGTCGGAGGCGTAGCCGATCCACACCGCGCCCGGAACGCAGACGAGCGCGAGCGCCGCGGGGCCGGCGCGGACCGCGAGCGCGAGCGCGACCCCGTAGCTCACGGCGGCGGCCGTCATCAGTTGATCGCCGTAGCGGAGGGCGATTCGCGCCCGCGAGGGCGTCGAACCCACGTCGCCCTCGGCGTCGGCGACGTGGTCCGCGGCGTACACCGCGAACGCGACGAGTCCCACCGCGACCGGCGCGGTCGACCGTGGAACGCCGAGCGCCGCCGTCGCGACGGCGACCTCGACGGCGGCGACGACCGCCGTGAACGGCGCGCCCGCCGCGAACGCGGCGACCCCGCGGAGCGCGCGGGTGGTCGGTACCGAACGATGCTGCTCTGCCGTGCCGTCTGGCGTCGACGGGCTGGTCGGTTCGTTTGGCATGAACGCGTCCGTCGCCGACGGCGACGAACACGAGGAATGAGTCGTCGAACGGTATCTATCCACGCCGTGGAGTGTTAATAAAACTCGACGAAGTCCGTGATTTGCTCGGCCGAGCCGCCGCCACGTCCCGCGCCGGGTTCGGGCTTCAGTACGCTTTTGACTCGAGCGACCAATCTGTCGCGTATGGACGGAACCTTCGACCACGTGATGATCCGCGTCGAGGACTTAGAGGAGAGCCTCGACTGGTACCAGACGCACCTGAACTACGAGGAGAAGGGCCGCTGGGAGGCCGACACGTTCACCAACGTCTTCCTCGGTCCCGAGGACGTCCACGAGGACGGCGCGCTCTTGGAGCTCACGTACAACCACGACGGCCGCAGCTACGAGATCGGCGACGCGTGGGGCCACATCGCGGTCCGCGTCCCCGAGGACGCGCTTCAGGAGTCGTACGACGGGCTGATCGAGGAGGGCGTCGACGACTACCGCGACCCCGAGTCCTGCGGGAACCGCTACGCGTTCGTGAAGGACCCCGACGGTCACGAGATCGAGATCGTCAAGCGCGACCACGGCGCGAAGTGGAGTATCGACCACACGATGGTCCGCGTCGAGGACGCCGACGAGGCGCTCGGCTACTGGACCCGCAAGTTCGAGTACACCGAGGTCCCGGGCCGCTGGGAGGCCGACACCTTCTCGAACTACTTCGTCGCGCCCGAGGACGCCCCGGAGGAGGCGATGAAGCTCGAACTCACGTACAACTACGACGGCCGCGAGTACACGATGGGCGACGGCTGGGGCCACGTCGCGGTGCGCGTCGACGACCTCGACGACGCCTGGGACGCGCTGCTGACCCGCGAAGCGCCCGACTACCGCGACCCCGCGTCCTGCGACCACAACTACGCGTTCACGAAGGACCAGGACGGCCACGAGGTCGAACTGGTCACGCGGGACTGATCGACTCTCCGTTCACGCGGCGGACTCGACGCCGGTGATCTCGAACCGCGCGCCGCCCGCCTCGCTCTCGGCGACGCGGACCGACCACCCGTGCGCGTCGGCCACCTGCTCGACGATCCGGAGCCCGAACCCGGTCCCCGACTCCGAGGTCGAGTAGCCGGCGTCGAACACCGCCTCCCGCTCGTCCTCCGGGATTCCCGGCCCGTCATCCGCCACGTAGAATCCGTCCGGAAGCGTTCCGACCGTGACGGTCACGTCGTCGCCCCCGTGTTCGACGGCGTTACGCATCAGATTCTCCAACAGCTGTCTGAGTCGGCTCTCGTCGGCCCGGACGCTCAGCTCGGTCTCGACGGCGAGGGCGGCGTTCGACGTGTCGACGTTCGCCCAACACCCTTCGGCGACATCGGCGAGTCGGACGGTCTCCGTCTCGCTGACCGTCTCGCCCTCGCGGGCCAGGGTGAGCAGGTCGGAGATCAGCGCCTCCATTCGCTCGTGAGCCGCGGCGGCCGCGGTGAGGTGTTCGGAGTCGCACTCGTCGGCCGCGAGCTCCACCCGCCCCTGCGCGACGTTGAGCGGGTTCCGAAGATCGTGCGAGACGACGCTGGCGAACTCCGTTAACCGGTCGTTCTGACGCTCCAGCTCCGCGCTCCGCTCGTGTAGCCGGCGGGTGCGTTCCGCTGCCTGAAACGCGGTCTCCACCGCGGTCGCGAGGATCCGCGCGAGGAACTCGTCGGTCCCGTCGAACACGCCCGGCTCCGTCTCACCTATCGAGAGGGTTCCGAACTCGCCGATCGGCAGGATCATGAGGCTTCGGAGGGGCGTGTCCGCGTCGAGGGCGTCCATCTCCCTGATGTCGTCGTACACGCGCACCTCGTCCGCCTCGAACGCCGCCCAGTTGAGGCTCCCGCCGCCGGCCGTGAACGTCTCGCGTTCGGGTAACAGCTCCGCCGCGGCCGTCGAGACCGCCGCCGGAACGAGCCCCCCGGCGTCCGCGTCGTGGACCCGGACGGTGACGACCGAGAATCCCAACACGTCTTCGGCCGCCTCGACCGCCCGCTCGGCGATCTCCTCGCGCGACTCCGCGCGGATGAGCCTCCGGGTCGCGCCGTGGAGCCGCTCCAGCCGCCGCTCCCGCTCCGCGCGGTCGAGCGCGGCCTCCAAGTGCTCCGAGAGGATCTCCGCGACGAGGACATCTGTGTCGGTGAACTCGTCGGCCGTCGGCGCGGAGATGACGAACAGTCCGTGGTCGCCGATCGGCCGCAACACGAGGCTCTCGGCCGGCGTCTCCTCCGATAACGGCTCATACGCCGAGACCTCGTCGATGACGACCGACTCGTCCCCGCGGAACGCCTCCCACGCGAGGGCGGCCCGCGTCTCCGGGGGCGCGTTCCGCTCGTAGGTCGGCTGCTCGTCGAACAGCATGGGCACCGAATCGCCGAGCGCGGCCGGTTCGAGCCGGTCACCGTCGTCGCTGCGCAGGTGGATCCCGCTCAGCCCGGCGTCGACTAAGTCGTCGACCGCGTCGACCGCTAGCTCCGCCGCCTCCTCCGCGGTCCGGGCGTAGTTGAGCTCTCGCGTCCACTCGCGGAGCCGCGCCAGGGTCCGCTCGCGCTCCTTGCGATCGGAGACGTCGCGGGTGTTGACCACGTACCGCCCGACGGCGCGGTCATCGAGCCGGCTGTTCCCGACGGACTCGACCCAGCGATAGCCGCCGTCGGCACACCGGAGCCGGTACTCGATCGGGCTCGTCGGGGACTCACTGTCCAGGGTCTCTTCGAACAGCCCGAAGACGGCCTCCCGGTCGTCGGAATGGACGTACGAGAACGCGTTCTCGCCTATCATCTCCTCCGGGTCGTGTCCCAAGATCCGCTCGACGGACGGGCTCACGTACTGGAACGTTCCGTTGGCATCTAACGCCGCGACGATGTCGCTGGAGTGCTCGACGAACGCGCGGTGTCGCTCGCGCTCGGTCACGTCCCGGAGGATCCCCACGAACCTGTGTTCGCCGTCCTGCTCGAACTCTCCGAACGAGATGGAGAGGGGAACCTCGCGGCCGTCTCGGTGTCGGCCCGGGAACTCGACCGCGGTCCAGTCCATCGTCGACTCGCCGGTCTCGACGTACCGGGCCATCGCCTCCTCGTGGAGGTCGCGCATTCGATCCGGCATCAGCCTCGTTAGCGGTCCGCCGACGAGCTCCTCGGGCGCGTATCCGAGCAGCCGCTCGACGGCCGGGTTCGCGAACCGCACCGTGCTGTCGTCGTCGACGGTGAGTATTGCGTCCCGCGAGTGGTCGGTGATCGCCGCCAACTGCCGTCGCATCCGGTCGGCGTCCCGCTCGGCGCGGCGCTTCTCGACCGCCTCGACGATCCGGTTCGCCAGTCGCTCGTACCGCTCGGTCCCGCCGCGCTTCTGGATGTAGTCGGTCACGCCGGCGGAGATGGCCTCGCTCGCGATCTCCTCGGATCCCCTTCCCGTGTGGAGGATAAAGGGGAGTTCGGGGTCGCGCTCGCGGACCGCTTGGAGGAACTCGAGTCCGTCTCGGCCGGGCATCTCGTAGTCGGAGACCACGCACTCGACGTCGAACTCGTCGAGCGCCTCCAGCCCCGTCGCCGCGTTCCCCGCGGTCTCGATCGCGATCCGGTCGGCCTCGCGTTCGAGGTACGAGGCCGTGACCGCGAGGAGGTCCGGATCGTCGTCGACGAGGAGGACCGAGATGCGGTCGGACATACGTCTCACGTACCCATGACGGTATTATAACAGTTTGGTCGCGTGTCGGACCGTCCCTCTCGATCGACCGCTCGTGTCGGTTACTCCTCGTTCGCGGGGCGGAAGACGACGAGCCGCTCGCCGTCGGTGACGCGCTCGCCCACGTCGACCGTCACCCGATCGCCGATCGCGGGGTCCGGGGCGGCGTCGCCCCCCTCGCGGTAGACGCCCGTCAGCCGTGTCGGACCGAAGTCGACCACGGCGGTCGCGTACGGGGCGTCGTCGGCGAAGCGCGGCGACGGGACGTGGACGACGCTGTACGTCTCGACGGTCCCCGTCCCGTCGAGCGACTCCCGAGAGAGGTCGGCGGTGCCGCACTCGGGACACACCCGCCGCGGCGGGAGCGACCCGTGGCCGTCCGGACAGGCGAGCGCGAACCCGTCGCCGTCGGCCAGCGCGTCGAGCCACTCGGCGTACTCGCGGTCCGTCGAGGCCGCGTCCGCCGACCCGTCCTCGTCGCTCATTCCGCCACCTCCAGCACGTGGACGACCGCGCTGGCGACCGTGCCGCCGGCGTTGTGCGCGACGCCGACCTCGGCGTCGGGGACGTGTCCGCTGTTGGGGTGGTCGCCCCGGAGGAGCCGCGTCAGCTCCGCGATCTGCGAGCCGCCGGTCGCGCCGACCGGGTGGCCCTTCGCCTTCAGCCCGCCGGAGAGGTTCACCGGGAGGTCGCCGTCGGCGGTCGTGATCCCCTCGCGGGCGGCGGAGATCCCCTCGCCCGGCTCGAAGAGGCCGAGCGACTCCAGCGCCAGCACCTCGGCGACCGTGAAGCAGTCGTGGACCTCCGCGACGTCGACCGCGCCGGCGTCGATTCCGGCGTCGGCGTAGGCCGCGTCGGCCGCGTCGTCGGCGGCGGGCGTCCGCGCGAGGTGTTCCCGGTCGCCGAGCGCCATCCGGTCGGTCCCCTGTCCCGTGCCCGTCACCGCGACCGACGCGTCGAGGTCGTGTTCCGCCGCGTACTCCTCGGAGACTAACACGAGCGCGCTCGCGCCGTCGGTGATCGGACAGGCGTCGTAGAGGTGGAGCGGCTCGGCGACCGGCGGCGCGTCCATCGCCTCGTCGACGGATATCTCCTCGCGGTACTGGGCGTACTCGTTCGGCACGGCGTTCGCGTGGTTCTTCGCCGCGACGTGCGCGAGGTCCTCGCGGCTCCCGCCGTACGCCTCGAAGTAGGCGTTCGCCATCAGCGCGTACGCGCCGGGAAACGTCACGCCCGCCCGGACCTCGAAGAGGTCGTCGGCCGCGATGGCGAGCCCCTCCGTCACCTCGTCGGTCGGGAGGTTCGTCATGCGCTCCATCCCGCCCGCGAGGACGACGTCGGCGTCGCCCGCCGCCACCGTCCGCACCGCCTCGCGAACCGCGACGCCGGCCGACGCGCACGCCGACTCGTAGCGCGTCGCCGGACACCGGACCCCCGCGGCCTCGGCCATCAGCGGTGCCTGATGGCCCTGATGCTCCGCGAGCGCGCCCATGAAGTTCCCGTAGTTCAGCTCCTCGACGTCCGACCTGTCGACATCTGCGTCCTCGAACGCCCGCAGCGCGGCCTCGCCGAACAGGTCGCGGCCGCTCCGGTCGGGATGCTCTCCGAAGCGCGTGAGTCCGACCCCGGCGACGCGTACGTCAGTCATACACGAACGATGATCGACGATCCGATTTAGCTCTGCCGGAAGCGGGGGTTCCGGTCGTCGAGCGGGGGTCCCGGTCGTCGAGCGAGGTTCCGATCACCGAGCGGGAGCGAACGAGCGAAGAGAACGGAACGAAGTCGTCGACCGAGCCCGTTCAGCCGATGTACCGCAGGTCGTCGTCCGGCACCGCCGGGCCCTCCTGCATCTCCTGGATCTTTCCGACGACCTCCTCCATCTCCTCGGCGCGGTCCTCCAGGCTCTCGTAGTCGACCGAGAAGTCGAGGACGGCCTCCAGCGTCTCCAGCACGGCCCGCGCGCTCTTCGGGTCGACCAGGTAGCCGCTCGTCTCGCCCATCAGGCAGGCGGCGTCGAACCCGCGGCGGCCGCCGAGCCCTAAGACGAGCCCAGAGACGCCGACAATGCCGCCGGCCGGCTCGTCCGCGCGGAACTCCACGCCCGCGTCCTCCAAGTCGTCGACGAGGGCGGCGTCCGAGACCGCCCCGAGGACCGTGTACTCCTCGACGAGTTCGCCGGTGGGGACGCCCCCGAGCGCGAACGCCCGCTCGGAGCCGAACTCCTCCGCGATGTCGAGGAACGTCGAGGTGAGCCGGTAGTGACCCGCGTTCGACCCGGCCTGGTGGTCGCCGGTCAACACGAGCAGGTCGGCACCGTCGGTCTCGACGGCGTGGAACTCGGCGCAGGTCAGCTCCGCGACCCCCTCGTCGTCGACGCTCACCTGCGGCGGGAACTCCGTGGCGTACACCCGGCGGACCAGCTCCCCGTCGAATTCCTCTAACAGGTGTTCGGCGGCGAGTTTCCCCACGTGGCCGACGCCCGGTAGTCCCTCGATCAACACCGGGTCGTCCAGTTCCGGCGTCGCGACCTCGTCGATCTCGATGTCCTCCATACCGCACCCGTCCGTGCGGCGCTCACAAGAGCGTGGCTATTCGCACGCGGACGCCGTCCGCGACAGCCGATGCGCGGGAGTCCTACTCCGAGCCGCGTCGCCGCGCCCGCCGCCGGTACTCGCCGTACGGGTCCTCCGGTCCGAACGGGGCCGGCGCGCTGTTCTCGGTCGGACCGTCGCACTTCGGGCAGCGGTTGCCGAGCGCGTACACCGGTCGGTCGTGAACGGCCTCCCAGTTCGCGCAGACGCGGATATCTGATTTCACGGGTGAAAAGGCGTCGCGGCGTCGCGCCGCTCGCGGTTACTCGTCGTCTTCGCGTCGCTCGCGGTGGAACCCGCCGATGCCGCCGGCGGCTTCGATCGACTCGCGGGCGCGCTCGGCGGCGGCTTCGAGCTGTGACTCCGCCGTCTTGTAGTTCGGCGCGCGGACCTTGATCCGGTACTCGGGCGAGCCCACGTAGCCGACGTCGAGTTCGACGCCGTCCGGGATCTCGCCGTTCCCCTCGGCGGCGGCGAGCGCGTCGCGGACATCGTCGACGCCGTCGGGGGCCGCCGATTCGAGGTCGACGTATCCCGTCACGTCGACGTACGGAACGGAGACGTTGTCGCGGGCCGCCGTGACGATCGCGTCGACGGTGTCGTCGTCGACGTCGACGTCTTCGAGGGCCTCGTCGCCGCTGATCGCGGCCGCCTCGAAGGCGTCGTAGAGGCTCTCGTACTCGACGAGGAGGGCGTTGGCGACCGCGGTGTAGCGGTCGTCGTCGACGTCCTCGCCGAGCGCGATCTCCATCCAGTTGTCGGCCTTCTGCGAGTTCTTCCAGTCTTGGATCGTCTCCTTGCGCTGGTGCTCGTTGACGTCTTTGATCGACAGGTCGATCTGGCTCGACGACTCGTCGACCTCCAGCACCTTCGCGACGACCGTCTGTCCCTCGCGGACGTGGTCGCGGACGTTCTTGATCCAGCCGGAGGCGACCTCGCTGATGTGACAGAGGCCGCGCTTGTCCTCGTACTCGTCGAGGTCGACGAACACGCCGAAGTCCGCGATCTCGTCGACGTCGCCGACCACCAACTCGCCGGGTTCGGGCCAGCCGCTGTACTTCATGACGGAGCGGTGAGGCTGTTACCGCGCCTCAACGGTTTCGACGATTTCGCCGTGGAGCGTGGCCTCTCCGCCGGTGGGGGTCGCGAGGGTCGTGCCGCAGACCGCACACGACACCGTGGAGGAGGCCTTGCCGAAGACGACCTGTTCGTTCTCGCAGTCGCCGCAGGCGACGCGGTGGAAGTTTCCCGCCATGCTTACTCCTGGAACGTGAGACGGCCGGCGCGCCATCCCTCGCGCATGTGGGCCTTCCCGCAGTCGCCGCAGCGGTACTTCAGGTGGGTCTTCTTCGTCGGCTTGTCGCCACCGGGCACCTTCGAGTACCCGCCGGCGTTGCCGATCGTCGCGAGCGCGCGGCGTCGCTGCCGAGCGTCGCGTTTCATTCCGGTCGCGCGACCCGATCGAACCTTCTCCACCTCGTGCTCGTGGTGCGAGTCACAGTGGGGGCAGTACGTGTTGAAGCGGCGTGGCATTTCCATGGATATCGACCTTAAGGCGCGGTTCGTCGCCGACGCTTAAAACGGGTTTGGTATGGCGCGCGCGAGGCCGTCCGTCCCTCACTCCTCCCACTCCGCGACCGCGCGCACCGGCGATCCGTCGCCCCCGCGCAGCCGGAGCGGGAAGGCGTACAGGCGGAACCGCTCGGGGAGCCCGTCGAGTCTACAGAGGTTCTCGACTATCGGGAGCGAGCCGCCGAGCAGGACATCGTGTGCGGGAGTGCCGTCGGGTTCGTCGCTGTCGATCTCGGTCGATTCGCCGTCTCCACCGCCGGTCGGGGTCGGGTCCGGCCCGAACGTGTCGAGCCCGACGCCGACGCCCGCCTCCCGGCAGCGCTCGGTCGCCGCCGCGGTCAGGTACGGGTGGTCGCGGTACCGTTCCGACCCCCAGCGTGACGCCCACCCGGTCCGAACGAGGAGGAGGTCGACGTTGTCGTCGAGCACGCACAGCTCGGGCAGCGCGTCGGGACCGACGGCCTCTCGCGGATCCAGCGGCCGGAGGTCGACGAGGCGGGCGTCGAACGCGAACGCGCCGACCTCCCGCTCGTCGATGGCCTGCCCGTCTGAAAGGGTGTGTCGCGGCGCGTCGACGTGCGTCCCCGCGTGCGTCCCGGTGCGGAGTTCGCTCGTCGCGTAGCCGTCGGCCTCGTGGGTCGCGTCGGGCGCGAGCGTCACGTCGGGGTCGCCGGGGTAGGTCGGCATCCCAGTCTCGATCGGTCGCGAGAGGTCACGGAACACGGCGGCCGTCGGACCGCGTCGGGGTTAAGTCGGTCGCCGTCACCCCGGGTGTACCTCGGTCGCCGTCACGCGGGTTCCGCGGCCCGAACGTATATCCTCCGCCCGCCGCTGAGTGCCTCCATGTCGGAACTGCCCTTGGACGCGTACTACGACCTGACCCAGATCGGCGAGGTCGCCGTCTCCCCGACCGGCGACCGCGTCGCCTTCACCGCGACCGAGTACGACCAGGCCGCGGACGAGGCGGTCTCCTCGCTGTTCGTCGTCCCGACGGACGGCTCCCGCGAGCTGCACCGGCTGACGAGCGCGTCCGGCGCTTCCGCGCCGACGTGGGGACCGGACGGCGACCGCCTCGCGTTCGTGGCCGCCCGGGAGCGCGACGCCGAGCGACGGGTCGGCTGGCGCGAGCGAGACGACGAAGACGCGGCGGGCGACGACTCGGAGGGCGAAGACGACGAACCGGACGACCACGGAGGCTCCGAGGACGAGGACGAACCCCTCGGAAACGGCGACAAGGAGCCGAAACCGCAGGTGTGGCTGTTCGACCTCGCGCTCGGGGGCGACGCCCGGCAGGTCACCGAGCGCGACGAGGGCGTCGCCGGGTTCGACTTCTCGCCCGACGGCGACCGACTGGTGATCGAGTCGCGCGACCCGACCGACGAGGAGTCGGCGTACCTCGATCAGGTGCGCGAGGAGGGCGGGCCGATCGAGACGACGCGGCTCCAGCACAAGGTGAACGGCGCGGGGTGGACCGACGACGTGACGCGGTACCTCTTCGTGGTCGACCTCGACGACCCCGAGAGCGACGCCCGCCGCCTCGACGACGCGTACGGCGGCGGCGCGTTCGAAGACCTCGCCGGCATGGATCCGACGTGGGGACCGGACGGCCGGATCGCCTTCACCGCCTGTCGCCTCGACCGCCCGGACGACACCACCGTCCGCGACCTCTACGTCGTCTCTCCCGACGGCGGCGACGCGGAGCGGCTCACCGGCGGCGACCTCGCCCACGGTGCGCCGGCGTGGCGGCCCGACGGCGAGGGGATCGCGACCGTCGCGAGCGACCCGGACGACCCGCCCGCCCCGGCCGAGGTGTACCTCGTCGACGCCGGCGACGGGGGCGACCGCGGAGATCCCGTCTCGCTCACCGCCGACCTCGACCGGACGGTCGCCCGCGGCGGCGAGCCGACGTGGGTCGACGGCGCGATATACACGCGGATCGCAGACGAGAGCAGCACTCGATTGGTCCGAGTCGACGTCGACGACGAGGGGGCCGGCGGCACCGCGGAGCGCGTCTTCGAGGCGCAGGGCCGCGACCGCGCCATGGCCGCGTTCGACGTCGACGACGACGGCTCGACGGCGGTGACGGTCCTCTCGCACCCGACCGACGGGAGCGACCTGTACGCGGTCGACGTCGACGACCTCGACGCGGCCGCCGAGCCGGACTCCCTCCGGCGGCTCACCCGCGTCAACGAGTCGCTCACGGAGGATTTCTCGATGCCGACGGCCCGCCGCGTCGAGTGGGAGTCCGACGGCTGGACGCTCGACGGCGTGTGCTACCACGACCCCGAGGTCGACCCCGACGAGGGCGATCACCCGCTGGTGGTGGCGATCCACGGCGGGCCGATGTCGTACGACGAGCCGGTGTTCAGCTTCGCGCACGCCGCGCTGACGAGCCGGGGGTACCTCGTCTTCCGGCCGAACTACCGCGGCGGCACCTCCCGCGGCCGGGCGTTCACCGCGGAGCTGACCGGCGCGTGGGGAACCGCCGAGGTCGACGACATCGCCGCGGGCGTCGCGTCGCTCGCGGACCGCGGCTGGATCGACCCGGACCGCGTGTTCGGCTACGGCTTCTCGTACGGCGGCATCGCGCAGGGCTTTCTGGTCACGCAGGAGCCGGACCTGTTCGCCGCGGCAGCGCCGGAACACGGCATCTACGACCTCCGCTCGGCGTTCGGGACGGACGACACGCACGTCTGGCTGGAGGCGGAGTTCGGCCTCCCGTGGGAGAACCCCGCGGCGTACGACGCGTCGACGGCAGTCCTTGACGCCGGCAACATCGAGACGCCGCTGCTCGTGATGGCCGGCGGCGAGGACTGGCGGTGTCCCTCCTCGCAGTCGGAGCAGCTGTACGTCGCCGCCCGGAAGCAGGGGATCGACGCGGAGCTGGTCGTCTACCCGGAGGAACACCACAACATCGGCGACCCCGACCGCGCGATCCACCGGTTAGAGAAGATCCTCGACTGGTACGAGACGCACGATCCGGCGGTCGACGCGGACGGAGCAGACGGCGCGTAGATCGCTCAGACCGCGAATTCCTGACTTATCGTGACGGAGCCCGACGGGACGTGGACTACCCGGACCACGATTCGGTCGCCAGCAGTGAGCTGACACTCCCCCCCGGTAAGCCGGAAGCCCAGATGCGACCCGGCTCCGAGCGTGTTCGACGTGCGCGAGTCGAGAACTCCGAGGTCAAGCCCGGTCTGCCCGGAGACGATGCTCTCGTTGATCGGCCCGGATGCGACGTTCGAGTCGGCGAATCGCCCGGCGTTGTTCGAGGGATCCTCAGGCAGATTAATCAGCCGTTCGCGTTCCCCGCAGGTGTCGGTGGCGTCGATGGCTATCTCCGTCTCCTCGACCGGGACCGGATCCCCGGCGACGTGCGTGATGCGCACGATCCCGCCGTCGGAACCCTCCTGTACCACGAGCTGTCCGCTGGACTGCGAGACGTAGGGACCCGGGTCTTGAAGCTCGTCCGTAACGCCCAGCGCGAACACCGAGAGGGTCGCCGAGAGGACCACCACGATCGCGACGAGGAGAACCGTCGAGACGACCGACGTGACCCCTCTGGAGCGTTCGGGCATTACACGGTCTCCGTAGCCCGTTCACGAAAGTCCAACGTTTTCGGACGCGGCCGCCGCGGGCGTCGCCGCGACCTCAGTGCTCGACGAACTCGACGAGGACGCCCCCGGTCGATCCGGGGTGACAGAACGCCACCTCGTGGCCCCACGCGCCGGGGCGCGGCTCCTCGTCGACGAGGTCGATGCCGAGGTCGCGCGCGTCATCGAGCGCGGCCGGGAGGTCGTCGACCGCGAGCGCGACGTGGTGAACGCCGGGCCCCTCGCGGTCGAGGTAATCCCCGATCGTTCCGCCGGCGTCCGGTTCGAGCAGTTCGAAGTAGCCGCCGCCGTCGAGTTCGAGGAAGACGATCCGCATGTCGTCGAACGTCTCCTCGTGGGCGACCGGCGCGTCGCACAGGCCGCCGAACAGGTCGGCTAAGTCGGTGGCGTCGCGCGTGGCGACGCCGACGTGGTCGAAGCGCATACGTCCCAAGACGAGTGCCGCCGACTTATACGGTGCGCGGGGTCCGCGTCCGCGCCTCGCTCAGAAAACGCAAAGCTTTGGGTGAGTTCCGAGAGTAACGGCGAACGGTTCCAACAGTGAGCAATTCACAGAACGACGGTTCGACGGACCAGATGTCGTCCCGGAGCGTCCTCGACTCGCTGCTCGAAACCGGGCTACACGAAATGCGGCGGGAGCGGTCCGGCCTCCTGCTCTCGGGGCTGTCGGCGGGGCTCGACATCGGGTTCGGCCCGCTGATGATGGCGGTGATCTTGACCCTGTCCCCGGGGGGATTCGGTGACCTGCCGACCGAGCTGCTGTTGGCGAGCGTCTACTCCATCGGCTTCATGTTCGTGATCTTGGGGCGGTCGGAGCTGTTCACCGAACACACGACGCTTGCGGTGATCCCGGTCCTCGACGGGCAGGCGTCGTTCGAACAGCTCGGCCGCCTCTGGGGACTGGTGTACGTCGGAAACCTCGTCGGCGGGCTGTTTTTCACCCTTCTCGTGATCCTGCTGATGCCGGAACTCGGCGTCGTCGACCCCGCGTCCTTCGAGAAGATCGCGTTGAAGCTCGTCGACCACGATCTCCCGTGGCTGTTCGTCGGCGGCGTCTTCGCCGGGTGGCTGATGGGCCTGCTGGCGTGGCTCGTGACGGCGGCGCAGGACACGACCGCCCGGATCCTCCTCGTGTTGATCGTCACCGGGACGATCGGCCTCCTCCACCTCCCGCACTCGATCGCGGGCAACGTCGAGGTGCTGTTCGGGCTGTTCGTCTCGGACGCGATCACGCTGACCGACTACGCCGGGTTCCTCGTGTTGGCGACGATCGGCAACGCCTTCGGCGGCGGGGTGTTCGTCGCGCTACTGAAGTACGGCCACGTCGTTCGCGGCGCGAACTAATCGAAATGATTCAGCTCACGTCATTTGATATGTACTTAATGTAGTACTCCGTGAGTAAGTCATTGATATATTCATGGACAAGTCCAACAAAAATAATCTTATATATCTGTGATGCGGCTGTAATTATTATGGTTGAAATAACTATCCACAACATACTATAACTAAGAACAGCACTCCCTGAGGCGTACTGCTGTATAATAATTATTGCTAATAAAACATATGAAATAATTATAGACATTCTGATATTTCTACTCAGTTCGTATAGTGACTTATGCCGTAATGTGTCCACGCTTAGGTCACCTCTGAGATCCTTTTGTAATATCTTATATACCTGAATGTGTCCCGATTTTCGCGTATCAAGATCAAACCTTTCGGCAACATCATCCCAAAAGAACTGACACTGATCAGTCCAAACCATATCCGGGGTATCCCACGAGGATATTTTTAATTTCATTAGGAGAGATTCTATCAGATACGAATTATTTGTTTGCGGATGGTAGTACTGATACTGCTCTCTAAATTCGCGTGGAACTCCCCCGTTTGCCCTACGAAAATATCGTATTGCTTCCCCAAAGCCAAACCAGACTAACAGCAGTACTGGCACAATAACTGTTATATCCGATGCCACATTTTGAGGTAGGCTACGGTTCGTCTCATAATACCCGTACAGCATGTATGGTCCAGCAACGATTATGCTACCAACTGCGCCCGGAATAACTCTTGAATATATATCTCTCAGGCTAAATCCGAATAAACCGCTTGGCATACATCTCAAAAATTAGTAGATCGTATTAATATCACCGCCCCGGCTTGTACTCCCCGAACTCGTCGCGGAGCACGTCCGATATCTCTTGGACCGTCGCGTACGCCTTCACGGCGTCGACGATGTGCGGCATCACGTTCTCGGTCCCCTGTGCGGCCTCGCGAATCGATGCGAGCGCCTCGTCGACCGCGTCGCCGTCGCGGTCGGCCTTCACTCCCTGTAGGCGCTCGCGCTGGTTCTGCTCTTGATCGGGGTCGACCTCTTCTAAGTCCATCTCCGGCTCCTCGTCGACCTCGAACTCGTTGACGCCGACGATGATCCGCTCGCCCTCCTCGATCTCCTGCTGGCGCTCGAAGGCGACGTCCTGGATCTGCCGTTGGACCCAGCCGCTCTCGACGGCCTCCAACATGCCGCCGCGGCGGTCGACCTCCTCTAAGATCTCGAACGCCTCCTCCTCGATCCCGTCGGTGAGGTCCTCGACGTAGTAGGAGCCGGCGAGCGGGTCGATCGTGTCCGCGGCCCCCGACTCGTGGGCGAGGATCTGCTGGGTGCGGAGCGCGGTGCGGACGGACTTCTCGGTCGGGAGCGCGAGCGCCTCGTCTTTTCCGTTCGTGTGGAGGCTCTGCGTGCCGCCGAGGACGGCTGCGAGCGCCTGGTACGAGACGCGGACCACGTTGTTCTCGATCTGCTGGGCGGTGAGCGTCGAGCCGCCGGTCTGGGTGTGGAACTTCAGCTGCTTCGACTTGGGGTTCTGGGCGTCGAACCGCTCGTCCATGATCTTCGCCCACATCCGGCGGGCGGCGCGGAACTTCGCGGCCTCCTCGAAGATGTTGTTGTGAGCGTTGAAGAAGAAGGAGAGCTGCGGGGCGAACTCGTCGACGTCTAGCCCGGCGTCGAGCGCGGCCTCGACGTACTCGATGCCGTCGCCGAGGGTGAAGGCGATCTCCTGGGCCGCGGTCGACCCCGCCTCGCGGATGTGGTACCCCGAGATGGAGATGGTGTTGAACGCGGGCGTCTCGGCCGCGCAGAACTCGAAGATGTCCGTGATCAGCCGCATCGACTGCTTCGGCGGGTAGATGTAGAGGTTCCGCGCGATGTACTCTTTCATGATGTCGTTCTGTATCGTCCCGCGGAGCTCCTCGCGCGGGACGCCCTGCTTGTCCCCCATCGCGACGTACATCGCGAGCAGCACGCCGGCGGGGGCGTTGATCGTCATCGACGTGGACACCTCGTCGAGCGGGATGCCGCCGAAGACGGTCTCGAAGTCGTCGAGGGTGTCGATGGCGACGCCCGACCGGCCCACCTCCCCCTCGGCCATCGCGGCGTCGGAGTCGTACCCCATCTGCGTCGGCAGGTCGAACGCCATCGACAGCCCCGACGAGCCCTCGTCGATGAGGTACTGGAAGCGCTCGTTCGTCTCCGCGGCGGTCCCCATCCCGGCGTACTGGCGCATCGTCCACAGCCGCCCCCGGTGCATCGTCGAGTAGACGCCGCGGGTGTACGGCTCCTCGCCGGGATAGCCGAGGTCCTCGCGGTAGTCGGTCTCAGCGTCAGCCGGGGTGTAGAGGGGGTCGACCTCCTGTCCGCCGGTGTCGGTGGTGAACGTCTCCTCGCGCTCCCCGAACCGGTCGACGGTCTCCCCGTAGGTGCCCTCCTCCCACGACGACTTGGCGTCGCGGATCGCTTCGAGTTCCTCAGGGTCGTACATTACTGAATCGGTCGGCCGAGCGGAACTTAACAGTTTTCAGGCCGGGCCGTTCGGCGGGCGGACAGCGAACCGAGCCGTTCGGCGGGCGGACAGCGAACCGAGCCGTTCGGCGGGCGAGGCTCCGATCTGCCGGTCCGGCCGTCGGCCCGATCGGGTTCGACCCGCCGACCCGATTTAAGTGTCGGGCGTTCGACCCGCCCGCATGGACGTGCTCACAGATCCCGCGCGCCGGTTCCTGACCGCCACGGCCCCGGAACACACGGCGGTTCAGGCGGAGATGGCCGAGCTCGCCGACGAGTGGGGGTTCCCGATCATCGGTCCCGAGGCGGGCGCGGTCCTCCGGTTGTTGGCGCGGCTGACGGACGCGGAGCGCGTGTTCGAGTTCGGGTCCGGGTTCGGCTACTCCGCCACGTGGTTCCTCCGCGGCGGTGTCGGGAGCGTGGTCTGTACCGAGTTCGACGCCGACGAGGCCGAGCGCGGCGCGGCGTTCGCGAGCGACCACGGCTACGCCGACCGCGTCACCTTCGAGGTCGGCGACGCGATGGAGACGGTCGACCGCTACGACGGCCCCTTCGACGTCGTCCTCATCGACCACCAGAAGGGACGGTACGCCGACGCCTACCGGACGGCCCTCCCGAAGGTCCGGACCGGGGGCGTGGTCGTCGCCGACAACATCGCTCGGGGACCGATCGACTTCGGCGACCTCGTCGCGCACTTCGAGGCGGGCGAACCGCTCCCGGACGCCGCGGTCGACGAGGAGACGCGCGGTATCGGCGAGTACGTCGGCACCGTTCGCTCGGACGACGCCGTCGAGACCGCGATACTCCCGGTCGGGTCCGGGATCGCGGTCTCGACGAAGGTGAAGTGAGGCGGTCGTGGGAGCGACGCAGCGAAACGGACACGGGACGATACGACGGAAACGTGAACGACGCCGCAGAGAGGCCACCACGACGGACCCACCGGGGATCCGAGGGTTTCCGGGGACCCGAATTAATTTCGGAATTCTGATAAATCCTCGATCGCTCGCCCGGCGTATCTTGTCTCGAACGCCTGTGACGAAACCGACGGAGTGCGTCGGCGCTCCGATCGATCGGATCGGTTGTCGGTCCGTCGGAGTTCGCGTCGCGTCGAGCGTAACGGTTATCATGTCGGATTAAAAACACCTAAGCAGATGAGCGAACCGAGCGAGCCGCGGGGGTCGTCGACCGGCGCTGCGCCGTCCGTCCGCGTCCTCCTCGTCGACGGCGAACCGGGGTTCGCGGGGCCGGCGGCCGAGACGCTGGAACGCAGCGACGAGCGGGTCGACGCGACGGCGGTCGACGGCCCGGACGCGGCGCTCGACGCGCTGTCAGCGACGGGGTTCGACTGCGTCGTCTCGGCCTACGAGACGTCCGAGACCGACGGCGTCGAACTGCTCGAAACCGTTCGGAGCCGACACGGCGACGTCCCGTTCGTGCTGTTCGCCGGCGGGGGGTCCGAGGCGGTCGCCAGCGAGGCGATCTCGGCCGGTGTCGACGAATACCTCCGCAGGGGAGAGGTTGGTGACCAGTACGAGCGGCTCGCGGCCGCCGTCGACGAGGTCGTCGCCCCGACCCGGGGCGACCGCCGGACCGTCGACCACTTCGAGCGGATCTCCGACGCGTTCTGTGAGGTCGACGACGACTGGCGCGTGTCGTACCTCAACGACCGGGCGGTGGACCTGATCGACCTCGACGCGGACGAGATTTTCGGCGAGCGGCTTTGGGACGCGTTCCCGAGGACCACCGATACCGACGCCGAGGCGACGCTCCGCGAGGCCGCGGCGACCGGCGATCCCGTCCAGTTCGAACAGCACGTCGACCGGCTCGACGCCGACCTCGTCGTGAACGCGTACCCGACCGACGACGGGATGGCGCTGTACGTCCGGGACGTCACCGAACGGCGGGAGCGCGAGCGCGAACTCCGAGAGCTCTCCGAGCGCCTCCAGCTGGCCGTCGAGGGGGCAGACGTCGGGGTCTGGGACTGGGACGTCCAGACCGACGAGGTCCGCTTCGACGAGCGGTGGGCGGCGATGCTCGGACACGAGCCCGAAGAGATCGCGTTCGAACTCGCGTCGTGGGAGGAGCGCGTCCACCCGGACGACCTCGACTCGGCGTGGAACGCCATCGAGCGACACTTCGCCGGCGAGACCGACCTCTACCAGTGCGATTACCGGATGCGGTCGAAGTCCGGCGAGTGGCGGTGGATCCGCGACCGCGGCCGCGTCGTCGAGCGGACCGACGACGGCGAGCCTCGACGAGCCGTCGGCATCCACATCGACGTCACCGAGGAGAAGGCGCGCGAGCGCGAACTCGGGCGGTACCGCCGGATCGTCGACGAGCTACCTGAGCCCGTCTGCGTGTACGACGCGGAGGGACGGTTCACGCTCGTCAACGACCGGCTGGCCGAGGTGTACGAGACCACACCGGAGGGGCTCGTCGGGCAGCGGAGCACGCTGGTCGAGCGGATCAGAGAGACGAGCGACGGCGACCCGTTCGCCGCGCTCGTCAAGGGCGATCGGAAGTCGCTGGCGGGGACCACGGAACTCGACGTTCCGAGCAATTCGGGCATGATCATCGACTACGCGCTGACGCGGCTCGTCATCGACGGCGAGTTCGACGGAATCTTGGGCATCTCCCGGGACGTGACCGACCAGCGGCGGCGGCAGCGGCGGCTCGAACACACGTCCGCGCGGCTGGAGGCGCTGTTCGAGCGCTCGCCGGACATGATCGACATCCACGACGAGGCGGGGGAGATCGTTGACGCCAACCGGGCGATGACGACGGCGCTCGGGTACGACCGCGACGAGATCGTCGGCATGGACGTGTGGGAAGTCGACGACGAACTCGACCCGGAGGAGGGTAAGCGGCTCTGGAACGGGTTGGAGATGGACGAGACGGTTCGGTTGGAGACGTCGTTCGTGCGCGCCGACGGCTCGACGTTCCCCGTCGAGGTCAACGTCCGGCGGATCGACGTCCGGGGAGAGGACCGATTTCTGGCGAGCAGTCGCGACATCTCCGAGCGCAAGGCGTACGAACGGCGCATCGAACGGGAGAACGAGCGCCTCGACGAGTTCGCCTCGATCGTCTCGCACGACCTTCGGAACCCGCTCAACGTCCTTTCCGGGTACCTCAGACTCGCCCGCGAGACGGGGACCGACTCGTACTTCGATCACTGCGAGCGCGCGCTCGACGAGATGGAACGGCTGATCGACGACGTGCTCGCGCTCGCGAGGCAGGGCGAGACGGTCGGGTCGTTCGAGCGCGTCTACCTCGGGGAACTGACCGCCGCGTACAGCGACGAGGCGTTCGAGTCGGCCGGCGGCGACGGTCCGTTCGAGACGGCGGAGGACGCGGGCGACGCGGACGGAACGCCGGTTGAGGTCGCAGTCGAGACCGACGGTGAGATCCTCGCCGACCCCGGGCGGGTCCGCCAGCTCCTCGGGAACCTGTTCCGGAACGCCGACGAACACGGCGGCGAGCGCGTCGTCGTCGGTGACCTCACCGACGGCTTCTACGTCGCGGACGACGGGCCGGGAATCCCGGAGGACGAGCGCGAGACGGTGTTCGAGAGCGGCTACACCACCTCCGAGACGGGGACCGGGTTCGGACTCGCCATCGTCCAGCGCATCGCCGAGGCGCACGGCTGGGAGGTCGCCGTCACGGAGGGGGACGACGGCGGCGCGCGCTTCGAGTTCGTCGGTGTCGACCGCCCGGAGTCGGCCGCCGCGGACGAGCGGTGAGAGCGGAACCCGACCCATCGCTATTTATGGATGTGTCGCGACCTCCAGAGTGGCCGCGGGGCGGCGACGGATCGGTCGTCGCTGACTACCCCGCACGCGCCGCCGACGCATGGACAGCGAAGACGAGTCGACCGACCGGACGCCCGCGGGCGTCTCCCACAGAGTCCTCCACGGTGCGGCGCGGGCGTTCCTGACGGGCCGACTCGCCGGCTCGGTCCCCACCTCACTCTACTGGACGCTCGCGGCGGAGTACCGCGAGCGGTACGCCGTCCGCGTGGGCGACGACGCTCGCGTGGTGCGGCCGTATAGACCGATCCAACTGCGGCCGGAATCGGTTGACCGGCTCACCGGTCGCGCTTACCCGCCTTGGGAGAACCGGTTCGAGTCGCTGGGCCGCGTCCGCGGCGGTAACTGGGACCGCCGACCGCTCTCCGCGGACCCCGAGCGACACCCGTCGGTCCGGCTCTACGGCGGAGACGAGATGCGCGAGACGGTCCTATACCGGTCGCTTCGGAACCACTTCGAGGCGGACACGCCGTGGGACGAGACGGCCCTGTTCGCCGTACTCACGGAGGAGATTGACGCCGGGCGTGCGGTCTGGCACGACTGCGACACGGAAGCGGCCGTTCGTCGCCGGTGTGAGCGCCTCGACGACCTGTACGAGACGCTCCGCCGGGACGGGTACCGGTCCCAGTTGGAACTCGCCCGGCGGAATCAGGTGGCTCCCGGCCCCGACGCGTTCCCGCGCGTGATGCGTCACGAGATCGCGGTCGACGTGAGCCGCGACGGCGAGCCGCTGCTCGTGGAGGGGAAACACCGGCTGATGCTCGCCGACCTGCTCGGCGTGGACTCCGTGCCCGCCGTCGTCTACGTCAGACATCCGGAGTGGCTGGCGAAGCGGGACGCGGCCGGGACCGAGGCATCGGGCCGTGGACGCCGTTCCGATTCGGGCGCGGAGCGGTTCTGACTCGGGTCGCGGCGTTGAGGAGAGCGCGGCCGACGCCGCTCACTGTCGTTCGTACATGTCCGCGTACGGGCCGTCCCCCGCGACGAGCTCCCCGTGTGCGCCCGACTCGCGGATGCGGCCGTTCTCGACGTAGTGGATCCGGTCCGCGTCGACGACCGTTGAGAGGCGGTGTGCGATGACAACGAGCATCTGGTCGTCCTGCCCCCGTTCGATGCCCGCGTGGACCGCGGCTTCGAGGTTCGTGTCCAAGTCGCTCGTCGCCTCGTCGAGCACCAGTATCTCCGCGTCCTTCAACAGGGCCCGAGCGATGGCGACGCGCTGTCGCTGTCCCCCCGACAGCTTGACCCCGTCCTCACCGAGCACGGTGTCGTACCCGTCGGGGAGTTCGTCGAGGAACTCGGTCACCGACGCGAGCTCGCAGACCCGCTCCATCTCCGCTTCGGTCGCGTCGCGGTTGCCGACGGTCACGTTGTACCGCAACGACTCGTCGAAGATGAACGGCTTCTGGCGGACGACCGCGACGTTCGACCGCCACTCCGTCAGATCGAACCGATCGATCGACCGACCGTTCGCGACGACAGCGCCCCCGTCGGGGTTGTAGAGGCGGGCGCTCAGCGAGGCGATCGTGGACTTCCCGGCCCCGGAGGGACCGACGAACGCGACGAAATCGCCCCGCTCGACCTCGAAGGAGACGCCGTCGAGGACTCGCTCGCCCCGGTCGGGCGGTTCGGGTTCGCTCCGCGCGTCGGCGGCGGGTGCGGGTTGGTGGGCACCCACACTGCTGCCGCCGTCACTGCGCGTCTGCCCCGAGTCGGCACCGATCGCGGTCGCCCGCGTCCGGTAGCGGAAGTCGACGTCCCTGAACGAGAACTCGGTGACGGGCACCGGAACCGACTCGTCACCCTCGTCGACCTCCTCGTAGTCTTCGAGTGTATCGATGAACCGCCAGGTCCGAACGAGGTGCGGGAGGTTCTCCTCTATCTTGTAGAACGTCTTGTTCAGGCTACTCACCTGCGGGGCGAGACGGAACATCGTGAACAGGTACATCCCGAGCGCGCTGAGCGTGAGCGACGCGTACGACACCGCGAAGTAGATGAGCGCGAAGATGGCGAGCGAGGCCGCGAGCGCGTACAGCTGGTTGAACGCGAGTCGGTTCCGCCGGAGCTTGATCTTCGCCCGGGTGTGCTCGTCGATCACGCCCTGGAAATCGCCGAAAACCTCCTCGGTCATCGTGAACAGCTTCACGTCCCTGATCCCCTGTGTCCCCGTCTGGATCGCCCGTTGGAGTTGTTCGTTGGCGTCGGCGACGCGGGAGCCGATCGACAGCGCCGAGTCGAACACCGTCCGAATGAGGAACACCAGAACGCCGAGCACGCCGACGCCGACGACCGTCAGAACCGGCGCGAGATACAGCGCGATCGCCGTGTACGTCACCGCCAAGAGGAGCTGTTTGAACCCGCCGGTGATGTCGCGGATCACTCGGCTCGCGTACTTCGACTGCGTGACGATGGCGTTAAGCACCTCGTCGGAGCCGTGGGCGTCGAAGTACGACACCTGCGCGCCGACGGCGCGTTCGAACGCTTGCGTCTTCAGCTCACGCATGTAATGCGTGCGGAGGATCGCTTCGAGCCAGCCGACGACGATGCGTAGCAGGACCCTGACCGTGATCACGAGCGCGACGCCGCCGACGGCCGTCGCCAGCGTCAACGGGATACCGACTGCCCCGTAGACGCGGGCGAACACGCTGCCGATGAGGCCGCCGTCGGGGACGCCGCCGGCTCCCGACCCCTGTACCTGCTCGATGATCGGAACTAAAAACGCGATCCCGACGCCTTCGAGCGCGGCCGTCAGGACGCTGAGTACGATGATCGCGGCCGCAAGCGGCGGATTGAACCCCGCCACCCGCTTGACCGCGGCGAGCCGTTCCCGTATCGAGAGCTCGATTCCGAGCTCCGCTGACTCGTTCATTGAACCCATCCACTAAGGCGGGACCCATTATTATAGAGCTGCTACCGCGGGCTCGGGCGTCGGGACCTCCGGCGAGCCGGGTCGCGATCACCGTCGTGCGGGCGGCCGTCGCCTCCACGCCCGGGGTCGCTCGGTCACGGTCGGGGAGACGCCCGGTATGGAGCGGGTACTGATGTGTCCGGGCGGGTTTCTGATGGACGATTACGATGTCTCGTCCCGCCCCGCTCGTGTCGGTCGTCATCCCGACCCACTACCGGAACGACAGGCTCGCAGCGGCCATCGAGAGCGTCCGCGCCCAGACGTACGAACCGATCGAGGTGTTGGTCGTCGACGACTCCGGCGAGCGACACGCCGAACCGGTCGCCGAGGCGTACGACGTCCCGTATCTGGGATTCGACGAGAACCGCGGCTCGAACGTCGCACGGACCGTCGGGACCCGGCGAACGTCGGGGACGTACCTCCAGTACCTCGACGACGACGACCGACTTCACCCGCGGAAGCTCGAACGGCAGGTGGCGCTGTTGGAGAACGCCCCCGACGCCGGCGTCGCCTACTGCGGGATGGAGTTCGAGGACGGCGGCACGGTGCGACCGGACCCGGCCGTCCGCGGCGACGTCCTCGACGCGGCCCTCTCGTTCGACCTCTACCCGTGTCAGACGACGACGATGCTGGCCGACCGCGAGGTCGTCGAAGCCACGCTCCCGTGGAAGAACCGCCCCGGTGCCGACGACTTCGGGCGCATGCTCGAGCTGGCGCGCCTGACCGAGTTCGAGTTCCTCGACGAGCCGCTCGTCGTGCGCGGCGTGATCCCGGACTCGCGGGGCAAGTCGATGGGCGTCTTCCACGGACGCCTCGAGATCGTCCGCGAGTACGAGGCCCTCTACGACGAGCACCCGTCGCTCAGGGAGGAGGCGCTCGCGAAGACCCATCGGTTCCGCGCGGAGAAGCTGCTCGAAGACGCCGTCTGGTCGCCCGCCGCGACCGCCTCGTACGCCCGCGCGGCCTGGTACGGTCGGGACGCGACGACCGGCGGCAGGGCGGTCGCGTCTTCGCTCGGCCGTCCCGGGCTGCGACTCGCCGGAGCCGCGTACGGTCGACTGTCCTGACACGCGGCATCCGCGACGATGATATCCGCGTACCGACCGGCCTCCGGGCGTGAACTCGACGAGCGGCCGTCCGTGCTCGGGCCGCGAACGAGACCGCGGGTCACCGCCCCGGCGAGTACGCCGCGCCGCCCGTCCCGACGCCGGAGCGTCCTCCCTCCCACCAGCGTCGCGCGAGTCGGTCGAACTCGTCCGTATCGTGGCCGGTGCCGCCGTCCCCCACGGGACCGATCCCGTCGCCGTCGGTCGGATCGATCTCGTTGCGCCCGCCGGACGCGTCCCCGTCGCCCGCGAACCGGTCCGCGAGTCCGGCGAGTCGTTCGTACGCCCGCTCTCGCGCTCGGTAGCTCCGCGCGCCGGCCAGCATCGTGACGAGCAGCGCGAGCACGAGCCAGGACCGCGAGAGCCGGAGCGCCTTCGCACAGTGGACGACCGCTCCCGCTCTGTCGCCGCGTCGCATCGCGGCGTGGGCGCTGAGCCGGTGGTGTCTCGTGCGTATCTCCCGACTGGCCTCGGGGTGTCGGCGGTACTGCTCGGCGAACTTGTCGTAGATCCACCCGTACAGCCGAGCCTGTGACTCGGCCGACTGCGAGACGTTCGTGTCGTGGATGCGCCGATTCACGAGCGGCTCGGCGACGTAGTCGAACTTGTACCGGCGCGCCAGCCGGATGTTCATCTCCCAGTCGACGCCGTGCGGGAACTCGGTGTCGAAGCCGCCGACGGCCTCGAAACAGGACCGCCGGATCATGTGACTCGAGTGCGGGTTCAGCGAGAAGGTCCGGAGAACGCCGGGGTAGATGTCGCCGCGCCGGTCGGGACGGAACTCGGTGACGATGTCGCCGCTCTCGACCGAGGTGGCGACGCCGCCGGTGTACACCACGGCGTACTCGTCGTCGAGCGCGTTCATCCGGTCGACCTGTCTGCGGACCTTCTCCGGATGCCACCGGTCGTCGTCGCCGAGGATACACAGGAGATCGCCGTCGGCGGCCGCCGCGGCGCGGTTGAAACTCCCCGCGATACCGCGGTTGCGCTCGTTGGTCCGGACCACTACGCGGGGGTCGTCCGCGTACCGGTCGAGCACGCTCGGCGTCTCGTCCGTCGAGCCGTCGTCGACGACGACCGCCTCGATGTCGTCGTACGTCTGGCGGAGGACGGTCCGGATCGCACCGCCGACGTGCTCGGCCCTATTGTACGTGGGTATCAGCGCACTGACTTGTGGCACACTGCGAGGCCGTTCCCCGCATTAGCGGATAAGTACACAGCGACTACCCCGGCGTTCGGTCCGCACAGCGGGATTAACGAGTGTATACTAAACCCCGATACCCGACCACATCGAGGCCGTCGTGACGAGAACCGGTCCGGGGTCCGTCGCTCGCGCTCGACCGAGCCGTGACCGACGGCGCGGTCCGCCAGTCCATACCCTCGCGGAGGCGACCCCGTGACCGCCAACGTCGCGATGATCCTTCCGGACTCGTTTCCCCCGGACATCCGGGTGACCAAAGAGGCGCACGCCCTCGGCGAGTCCGGTCACGACGTGCGCCTTTTGTGTCCGACCGAGCCGGACCGGCCGGACCGCGAAACGATCGACGGCATCGACGTGGTGCGCGTCCGAACCGGCGAGCGGACCGGCCTCGATCGACTCCGGCGCAACCTCTCGGTCGCGCTGACGGGGTACAGACCGGAGTGGGCGGCGGCGGTCGCCGCACACGGCGACTGGATCGACGTGATACACGTTCACGACCTGCTGCTCGCGGGGACGGCCCTCCGCGTCGGTGACCACCTCGACGCTCCCGTCGTCGTCGACTGCCACGAGAACTACCCGGAAGCGGTCCGTCAGTGGCGACGTTCCGACCCGGCGTGGTGGCGGTCGCCGCCCGACTTCCTCGAACGCCTCGCGTTCCCGGTGTGGCGGTACAAGCGGTTCGAACGCCACTGGACGAAGGGGGCCGACCGACTGCTCACCGTGGCGGCCGAGGCCGAGCGGCACTACGTCCGCGACTGCGCCGTCCCCCCGACCGACGTGACGGTCGTCGGCAACACGGTCTCCGTCGAGGCGTTCGACCCCGCGACGCCCCCGGCACCCGCCGTCGACGGGGACTCGTTCGTCGTCGGCTACGTCGGGTCGTTCGGCCCGCACCGCGGCCTCGAAACGGCGCTCCGGGGGATCGCGGCCGTCGAGTCGGGACCCCCCGAAGTGCGTCTCCTCCTCGTCGGCGACCATGACTGTCCCGTCGGGAGGCGGCTCCGCGAACTCGCCGCGGACCTCGGCGTCGAGGACCGCGTGACCTTCGCCGGTCGCGTTCCCTTCGACGACGTGCCGGCTTACATGGCCGCGTGCGACGTCTGTCTCGTTCCGCACGACCGGACGCCCCACACCGAGACGACCCTGCCGCACAAGCTCTACCAGTACATGGCGATGGCGAGACCGGTCGTGGTCTCGGACGTCGCTCCGCTGAAGCGGGTCGTCGACGAGACCGAGGCCGGACGCGTCGTCGCCGCCGGGGATCCGAGCGCGTTCGCGGCGGCGTACCGGGCGCTCCGCGCCGACCCGGACGAGCGGGGGCGACTCGGTGCCAACGGCCGCCGGGCCGTCGAGGTGGAGCACAACTGGGAGCGCGACGCCGCCCGGCTGCGAGACGCGTACGAGCAGGTGCTGTCGGCGGAGTGACGCCGACCCACTCGTCGAGTCGATCAGCGCTGCCGAGCCGTCGGGCCGGTCAGAGCGGACGGAACTCGGCGAGGTCCGGGTGATCGAGGTGCCGACGCGCGGCGTCGCTCAGCGCCGACGGGTCGGCGGCCCTCGCCACCTCGGTCCGGAGACGCTGCCAGCGCGGGTGACGCGCGACGACCCTGACCGGAATCTGCGGGAGATCGAGCAGTTTTGCCACCGAGAGCCGGTGGCGACCGTCGTCGAAGATCACCGCCCCGTCCCGACCGATGTCGACCCTGACCTCGTCGAACGCCGGCGGCGCGTCGCCCGGGCCGTCCTCGCCGAGCGCCGACTGCCGCCGGTACCCGTCGCGTTCGACGGCCTCGTACAGGTCGTCCGTCGCCCGCAGGTCCTCCAACACCTCCGCTCCGGTGCCGTACCGCGGACGCCCGGCGCGGTACCGATAGATGTCCGTCTCCCTCCACGGCGTCCCCTCGGTGAAGTGCGCCCGGATCGAGCGGAAGAGCGTGTAGTTCTCGAACCGCGCGAGCGTCGGCGCTTCGAACCCGAGGGCGGTCGTGCTCGGATACGTCGACGACGGCGACCGATACCGCCGGTCCCAGTCGCCGCCGACGACGTACGTCCCGCGCCGACCGAGCCACTCGTCGTAGAACCGCGGCGTGAGGAGGTACTCGACGGCCGCCGGATCGACCGAAACGGTGGCGTACGGCTCTGGCGCTCCGGGGCCGTATCGGGCCCGCAACGCCGCGTGGCGGGTCCGGACCCGGAGTCGCGTTCCGAGCTCCGACAGGCCGGCCCGCCCGGCGTCGCTCGCCGTCCGTGCGAACCGAGAGAGCCGGCGGTAGTCCATACGACGGCGTCCGTGGGGACACGCAAAAGTAGCGGCCGACTACGCCCTTTCCGAGCCCGTCACTCCGTTCGAAACCGTTCGTACTCCCCCGTCGTCAGGTGTACCCGTTCGTCCCCGATCGTCGTGTAGGCCGGCTCGAACGGCGGGAATTCGAGGGCGCGAACCAAGTCGTATACTTCGGTCGCCGCGTCCGGATCGGCGAGTCGATCGACCGGGATCTCCTTGCGCCCGTCGAGACTCGACTTCGCATGGAAGTAGCGCGCCCCGTCGAACTCTCGCTGAGGCGTCGCGCGCTCGTGAACGTCCCCCGAAACGATCGCCGGGAGCACCTCCTCGAAGAGCGCGACGGACGCCGCGCGGGTCTTCTCGTACAGCGACCGGGCCGTGTCCGCTTCGGTGATGTCGACGAACCGGCGCTCGACGATCGGCCCCTCGTCGACCGCCTCGACCATGACGTGGAGCGTCGTCCCGTGTCGCCAGTGGTCGTCTCGCCGCGCGTTCAGGATCGAGTGCGTGAAGACGTTCGATCCCCGGTAGCGCGGGAGCTCCGCCTGGTGGAGGTTGAGCGCGGCCTCGCGGGGGTGATCGAGGAGTTCCGCGTCCAAAATGTTCGGGTAGTAGACGCTGAGCAGGTAGTCGACGGGGACGTTCAGCACGTCCCGCTCGTCCGCGAGGGGAAGCGTCCGGTAGCCGAGCGCCGCGGCCCTGTCGCGGACGGAGCCGTCCCACCAGTGCGTCTCGTCCGGCGGGTAGGTGACGACGAGTTCGACGTCGATGTCGGAGTGTGCGTGGAGCCGGTCGAGACACTCGATTCCGAGGGGATGACTCCCGAAGAACGCGACCGATACCATGGGCGTTCCGCGGCCGGGCCGACTATTGTTATCCCCGTCCTTCGCCGGTCTCGGAGGCGACCGCCGTCGGAAGGGGACACATACTTACCATCCGACTGTCGGGAACGCAGGGCATGCGCGAGGAGCTCTTAGCGAAGTGGGTCGTCCAACCGTCGGCACCTCCCAACGTCCAGTACCTCCGGGACGCCGAGCGACTGGCGGCGTGGGACCTCCTCGGACGGCGCGAGCGCGTGCTCGACGTCGCCTCCGAGGCGAACGTGACCGCCGGTGTCGACGCGGCCGAGGTGACGCGACTGGACTTTTCGCCGGCCGCGAGCGACCGGGCGCGCTCGGTCCTCGACGACGACGTGGAACGGTACGAACACACCGACCCGGAGTCGCCGCGGCTGCCCTTCCCCGACGACGCCTTCGACGGGGCCGTGTCGATCGGTCCGTTCGACTGGAAGTTCCTCGACACGGCGGCGCTGTCCGCCGAGCTCGGTCGCGTCGTCTCCCGGGACGGGCTGGCCGTCGTCTCGGTGCCGACCGAGCGGTCGCCGTACGAGCGGCACAACTGGCCGAAACTCCGGTATTTCACGCCCGAGGAGGCGACTGAGCTGGTGTCGCCGACGTGGCGCGTCGCCGACCGCGAGCCGATCTTCCAGTACCCCTACCGGCTTCACGGTCTGATCAACGAGCTTCCGGACCGCTATCAGGACCAGTTCGTCGACGCGGCCCGGACGGCCACGACCGCGCTCGGGGCGACGGACTGGCTCGACGCCGCGTCGTATCTGGTCTTCGGACTCCGGCCGATGCCGTTCGCCGACTCGCTCGACGCCGCGCTCGACTGCCTGTTCCGCCCGACCGACGAGAACGGCTTCTGGAACGAGCGGGAGGGCACGTTTCAGCGGGCGCTCCGCTACGAGTTCGACGAGGACGGCGTCGGTGCCGGCTTCCGGTGGACGCCGGAAGACGACGTGGAGTGGCGGTACGCCCCGTTCGCCCTGATGGGCGCGATGCAGTGGCGGGCCTCGGCGCTCGGCACGACCGCCCACGACTCGCGGATCGAACGCGCGCTCTCGTACTTCCTCGCCCGTCTGGAGGACGGAACGATCGAGTCGGCGATGCCGAGCTACGGCGTCGGCCCGCTGACCGACGCGTTCGCGCTCGCGGGGACCATGTTCGACGAGCACACCTATCGACCGGCCGCCGAGCGACTATTTGAGACCGCCCGCGACGCCGACTTCGACCACGCCGAGGACTGCCTCCTGCTCTACGGCTGGGCACGGCTGTACGAGCACTTCCCGACCGACCGCGTGCGCGAGGCCATCGACGACGCGATGTGGGCGGTCGTCGACCGGCAGACCGCGAGCGGTCGCTTCTCGTTCGACAACCCAACGACTCGACGCCATCAGAACCAGATGTACGCGCTGTGGGGGCTCTGTCGCGCCGTCGAAGTGACCGGCCGGACGAGCTACCTCGAGAACGCGGAGCGGGTGCTGACGGACGCCGTCGACGAGCGGATGCGCGACGACGGCGCGTTCCGCTGGATGGGGCCCTCGGCGCGCGAGCGCGCCGCGTTCGCGGCACGCGACCGCGTCGGCGACGGGGGGGCGAGCCCGCCCCAGTGGCGGCTGCTGTTCTCGTGTCACCAGTCCTTCTTCGTCACCGCCGTCGCTCACTACCGCGCGGCCGGCGGCGACCGGTCGTACGCGACGGCCGTCCGGCGGGCGATGGACTGGATCTACGACGCGAACGACTTGGGAGTCGATCTCACCGCCCACAGCGGACTCGGGGTTCCGATGCGGTTCGTGACGTTCGACGGTCGCACGGACGTGCCCGAACAGCAGTTCAAGGGCGCATACGAGGTCGGCGCACTGGTGATGGCACTCGTCGCCCTGCTGGACGGACCGCTCGACCCGGCCACGGAGACACCCGGCCGCGTCCGAGTAGACGCCGGCTAACTATGCGTAGCTGTGGAGACCGGATCACGTGATCCGACCACCGATGAGCGACACAGACACGTCCGGTGGCTCGCCGGAAACCGACGACCGCCAGCGCCTCCCGACCGATCTCTCCGGACGGCAGCCGGTCGGCTCCTCCGGACGGCAGCCGGTCGGCTCCTCCGGACGGCAGCCGATCGGCCCCCCTGGACGCCGGCCGGTCGGTGAAGACGGCCGCGTCGTTCGGGTGAACCGATGACGACGACACCGCACCTCGCGATCGTACTCGGCACCCGCCCCGAGATCGTCAAACTCGCCCCGGTCGTCCGGGCCTGTGAGCGAAGCGGTCACCCGTACACCCTCGTACACACCGGGCAACACTACTCGGAGCGACTGGACGGCACCTTCTTCGACCAGCTGGGACTGCCGGCCCCGGACCACCATCTCGGCGTGGGATCGGGGACGCACGGCGAGCAGACCGGCGAGATGCTCGCCGGACTCGACGGCGTGCTCCGGACCGTCGACCCGGACGTCGTCTTGGTCCAAGGAGACACGAACTCGGCGCTGGCCGGGGCGCTCGCCGCCGCCAAGCTACCGGTCGAACTCGGTCACGTCGAGGCCGGACTGCGCAGCTTCGACCGCGAGATGCCCGAAGAGACGAACCGCGTGGTCGCCGACCGCGTCGCGGACTACCTGTTCGCCCCGACGGCGACCGCGGCGACGCACCTCCGCAGGGAGGGGACCGACGCGGACCGGGTGTTCATCACGGGGAACACCGTCGTCGACGCCCTCAGACGGCATCTGGACATCGCCCGGACCCGGAGCCGTGTCCTCGACGACCTCGGGCTCGCCGCCGGCGAGTTCGCGCTCCTGACGGCCCACCGGCCGCGGAACGTCGACGACCCCGACCGGTTCGCGCGCCTGCTCGACGGCGTCGCCGCCGCCGCGGCCGAGTCGGACCTCGACGTCGTGTACCCCGTCCATCCGCGCGCCGAACGGCAGATCGCCGATCTCGACTCGTTGCCCGAGCGCGTCCGGACGGTCGAGCCGCAGGAGTACCTCGATTTCCTCAGGCTCGAAGACGCGGCGCGGTTCGTCATGACCGATTCGGGCGGGGTCCAAGAGGAGGCCTGCGTCCTCGGCGTCCCCTGCCTGACGCTGCGCGAGAACACCGAGCGCCCCGAGACCGTCGAGGTCGGCGCGAACACGCTGGTCGGCACCGACCCGAGGGCTATACGCAACGGGGTCCGGGCACTGAAAGCGGACACCGCCGAGTGGCCGAACCCGTTCGGCGACGGCTCGGCGGCCGAGCGCGTTCTCGACGCCCTGTGTGGCCGACCGACCGCGGAGCCGGAGGCGTCGCGATGAGCACGGTGTTCGTCCACGGCTTGGGCTACGTCGGACTGCCGACGGCGGCGATGTTCGCCAACTACGGGCACGACGTGACGGGGTACGACACCGACGACGCGGTCGTCGAGTGTCTCCGGGGCGGCGGTCTCCACATCGAGGAGCCCGGCCTCCGAGCCTTCGTCACGCAGGCGCTGGAGTCGGGCAAGCTGACGGTCGCCCACGAGGTCGACGAGGCGAAGTACCACGTCATCGCGGTCCCGACGCCCTACGACCGAGGGGCCGGCGTGCCGGACCTCCAGTACGTTCGAGCCGCCGCCGACGCGATCGCTCCCCACCTCAGGACCGGCGACACCGTCGTTCTCGAGTCGACCGTCCCCCCGACGACGACCGTCGACGTGCTCCGTCCCGTTCTGGAGCGATCGGGGCTGTCCGCGGGCACGGACTTCGCGCTCGTGTACTGCCCCGAGACGGTGCTCCCCGGAAACATCATCACGGAGCTCAAGCGGAACGACCGCATCGTGGGCGGCGTCAACGGCGTCTCGACGGAGGCCGCCGTCCGGCTCTACGAGTCGTTCGTTGAGGGCGAGATCTACACCGCGGCCGACGCGACCACGGCCGAGGTCGTGAAGCTGACACAGAACACGTTCCGCGACGTGAACATCGCCCTAGCGAACGAGTTGGCGCTCGTCAGCCGGGACTACGGGGTCGACTCGCGGCGCGTCAGGGAGTTGGCGAACGTTCACCCGCGGGTCGACGTCCACCACCCCGGCCCGGGCGTCGGCGGCCACTGCCTTCCGGTCGACCCGTGGTTCCTGGGCTACGACTCGGACTCGTTGCGTCTCGTGCCGGTGGCGCGGGCGGTCAACGACGGCATGTCCGACCACGTCGTCGAGCTCCTCGAAGCCGAACTCGGGTCGCTCGCGGGCCGACGGATCGCGCTGCTCGGCGTCGCGTACAAGCGCGGCGTCGGTGACACCCGTCGGAGCCCCGCGCTCGCCGTGGCCGCCGCCCTGCGGGACGCGGTCGAGGAGGAGCGGGCCGCCCCGACGGACGGCGGCGCGGGGTCGTCGGGAGGCGGTATCGACGTGCGACTCCACGACCCGCACGTCGACGACGAGTCGTTGGGGCTGGTCGACTTCGACCGGGCGGTGGCGGACGCCGACGCGGCGGTCGTCGTCACCGGTCACGAGGCGTTCACCGATCTCGACCCCGAGCGCGTCCGCGACGCGATGGCCGGGTCGTCCGTCGTCGACACCCGGGCGGTGTTGTCCGTGCCGGACTGGGAAGCGGCCGGATTCACGGTCAGACGGATCTGACGCGAGCGCGTCTTATGCGGTGCTTACCCGCGGTTCGACGTGGTATCGACGGCGACACGCGTCCGACCGGACCGGTACACGACGCATTACAATGCCCGATCTCCCGAGGGATCCGATCACATGCCAGAGCCGGTCCCGTTCACCGACATCCAGATGGACGAGGCGATCGTCGACCGAGTCGCGGAGGTCCTCCACAGCGGTCGGTACGTGAAGGGGCCGGTCGTCGAGCGGTTCGAGGACCGGTTCGCGGCGGCCTGCGGGGTCGACCACGCCGTCGCGGTCGACAGCGGCACCGCCGCGATCCTGCTCGCGCTGAAGGGGGCCGGTATCGGTGCGGGCGACGAGGTGTTCGTCCCCGGGCACACCTTCTTCGCCACGGTGAGCCCGGTCCTCTCCGTGGGCGCGACGCCGGTCTTCGTCGACGTCGACCCGGAGACCTACGGGATGGACGTCGCGGCCCTTTCCGAAGCGCTGGACGCCGCGTCCGATCCGGCGGCGATCCTGCCGGTCCACCTCTACGGGTGTATGGCCGACGTGCGTCGGATCCGAGAACTCGCGGCCGAACACGACGCGGCCGTCATCGAGGACGCCTGCCAGGCCCACTTCGCGACCCGCGACGGGTTCACTGCCGGAACGGCCGGGACCGCCGGCGCGTTCAGCTTCTACCCGACCAAGAACATGACCGTCGCGGGCGACGGCGGGATGCTCGTCACCGACGACCCCGACGTGGCGCGTCGCGCGCGCCGTCACAGGAACCACGGCCGCGACGCGGACGGCCGCCACCGCGTGCTCGGGCTGAACCACCGGATGAGCGAGGTCCACGCCGCGGTGGGCCTCGAACAGCTCGACCGCATCGACGACTGGAACGAGGGACGGGCGACCGCCGCGCGACGGTACTCGGCGCGTCTCGCGGACCTCGACCGAGTGGAGACGCCGACCGAACCGCCCGGCGCGGAACACGTGTATCACCTCTACGTGATCCGAGTGCCGGCCGCGGACCGCGACCCGCTCCGCGAACACCTCGGCGACGCCGGGATCGAGACCGGCATCCACTACCCGACCCCCGCCTACGACCACGACCCGGTCGTCGAACGGCTCGGCGAGCGCTCGCTGCCGGCCACCGAGTCCGTCTGTCGACGCATCGTCTCGCTGCCGATACACCCGCGGATCACCGACGAGGAGGTCGACCGAGTCTGTACGGCGGTCGAACGCTACTTCGAGGGGGCGGCAGCGTGAACCTCGGCGTCGTCGGGACCGGGTACTGGGGGAGCAATCACGCCCGCGTCGGGGCCGAACTGCGAGACGCCGGCGTCGTCGACGACGTCGTCCTGTGTGACCTCGACGAGGAGCGAGTCGCCGACCTCGCCGGGACGTACGACCTCGAGTACGTCACCGATCACGCGGACCTGAGCGGACGCGTCGACGCGGCGGTGGTCGCGACGCCGTCACCGACGCACCGGGGTATCGCGGTCGACCTCCTGCGAGCCGGCGTCGATCTCCTCGTCGAGAAACCGCTCGCGCTCACCGGCGCGGACGCCCGCGCGATCGTCGCGGCCGCCGACGAGGAGGGGCGGACGCTCGCGACCGGGCACATCTTCCGATATCATCCCGGACTGAACGAGCTCAGGGACCGCCTCAGACGGGGGGAACTCGGGCGAGCGGAGTACCTCTCGACCAGTCGGTACTCGTTCCGGCAGCCGCGCGAGACGGCGGGGACCCTCTTCTCGCTCGCCGTCCACGACGTCGACATCTACACGTACCTGCTCGGGGAGTGGCCGGACAGCGTGTTCTGTGCGGTGAACGAGGCGGAGACGGCGGCCGTCGACGAGACGGCCACGCTCACCCTGACGTACGGATCGACGACGGCGACGATCGACGTCTCGTGGCGAGTCCCGGCGTTCGGCAAGCGCAGAGACCTCGTCGTCGCCGGCTCGGAGGCGACCGGGTACGTCGATTACCTCGAGGACACCGTCGTGGAACTGTACGAGAACACGGTGGCGGCGGACGCCGAGATCCCGACCCGCGAGGAGTCGGTTCGGCGGTACGAAGCGCCCGCCGCCGAACCGCTCCGTCTGGAGGTCGAATCGTTCCTCGAAGCCTGTCGGACCGGCGCGACTCCGCGCGCGTCCGGTCGCGTGGGCGTCGCCGCCGTCGAGATCCTTGAGGCGGCGCAACGGTCGGCCGACACCGGACGAGCGATCGAGATCGAGATGGACGGGCCGGACCCACCGACGTGACCCCCCTCATGAACGCGTCCTCGCCCCCTCGTCACGTCGCGATCCCCGCGCTCACGGAAGCGACTCCGCTGTCCCCGACACGGAGGGTCACCCGATGCACGTCGTCGTGACGGGCGGTGCCGGGTTCATCGGCGGCCACCTCGCGACGGCGTTCCTCCGCGACGGCCACGACGTCACCGTCTTCGACAACCTCGCGTCGTTCTACGACCCGCGTCTCAAAGAGCACACTCTCGACATCCACCGCGAGGTCGCGAGCGAGACCGACGGCACCTACGCGTTCCGCGACGGCGACGTCCGCGACGCGGAGGCGGTCCGCGAGGTCGTCGCCGACGCGGACGCCGTCGTCCACCAGGCGGCGCAGGCGGGCGTGCGCACCAGCGTCGCCGAGCCGCGGAAGGTGACAGACGTCAACGTCGGCGGGACGGTGACGCTGCTGGAGGCCGCCACGGCGGCCGACGTGGACCGCGTGATCCTCGCGAGTTCCTCGTCGGTGTACGGGAAGCCGGAGTCGCTGCCGTACACCGAAGACCACCCGACCGAGCCGGTGAGTCCCTACGGCGTGACGAAGCTCGCGCAGGAACACGTGGCCCGGGTCTACACGGAGCTCCACGGACTGCCGACCGTAGCGCTGCGGTACTTCACCGTGTACGGCCCGCGAATGCGACCGAACATGGCGATATCCAACTTCGTCTCGCGGTGTTACAACGGCGAGTCGCCGGTGATCTACGGGGACGGCGAGCAGACGCGGGACTTCACCTACGTCTCCGACGTGGTGGACGCGAACCGGACGCTGTTGACCGACGGGTCGGCCGACGGCGAGGTGTTGAACGTCGGCAGCTCGGACAACATCTCGATCCGGGAGCTGGCCGAGGTCGTCCGCGACGAGATCGCGCCGGAGCTGCCGATCCGGTACGAACCCGCCCGCGAGGCGGACGCCGAGCACACCCACGCGTCCGTCGAGAAGGCGGCCGAACGGATCGGGTACGAGCCCTCGCGGTCGATCGAGGCGGGCGTCAACGAGTTCATCGATTGGTACGACGCGAACCGAGAATGGTACGAACCGTTGGTGCGCACCTCCTGACGGTACAGAACGTACCGCTCAGTGCCCCTCAACCGCGCTGCCGGCCGCGATGATGAAGCCGATGATGGCGGTGATCAGCGCGACGGTCCCGATCGCCACGGCACCGATCCGGAAGGTGTCACCGGACAGCCGGTTCGCGATGAGGAACAGGAACACCGTCGTCACGAACCCGATCAGGACGAGCGTCCGCCCGAGCCGGCCGACGTCGATTCCGGGCTCACTAGACACGGTTTAAGATCTCCTTGAGGACGCCTTCGTACTCGTCGTCGGTGGCGGCGTTACCGAGCGAGTGGATCGACTGCGAGATCCACAGGCCGGCGGTGAAGTTGATGAACGCCGCCATCGAGATGGTACCGAGCTGTCCCTCGACGAAGATCCCCGAGACGACCGCGCCGACGAACCCCACCGCCATGAGGCTGTGGGTCACGAGCGATCGGGTTCCGAAGTCGGCGAGCTGTAGTGACAACCGAGTGCCAACGGCCATACCCCTCATAGCGGCCGGTGATGTAAAGAGGTAGCGCGTCACGCGGTTTCCGCGACGCCGCGTGACCGCCGCCGCGTCGCGCCCGGTCGTCCGACCGAAGGGGCCCGCCACCCCGGAAGTTTACCGGCCGCCGCCGCGTACGAACGCCGGATGACCGACGCCGATCCGACATACGACGTCGTGGTGTGGGGAGCGACCGGAGTCGCCGGGCGGTTCACGGCCGAGTACCTCACCGAGCGGTACGCGCCGGAGGACCTCTCTATAGCCGTCGGCGGACGGAACCGAGAGAAGCTCGACGCGCTCGTCGGCGACCTCACCCGTCGCAGCGACGCGTGGGACGACGTGCCCGTCGTCGTGGGCGACGCGACGGACCCGGAGAGCCTGCGCGCGATGGCTCGCGACGCGCGAGTCGTCTGTACGACGGTCGGGCCGTACACGACGTACGGCTCGCCGCTGGTCGAGGCGTGCGTCGAGTCCGGGACGGACTACTGCGATCTCACCGGCGAGGTGAACTGGACCCGCGAGACCATCGACCGGTTCCACGAGGCGGCGGTCGACTCCGGTGCCCGGATCGTCAACGGCTGCGGATTCGACTCCGTGCCCGCCGACATCGGAACCCTGCTCGTCCAGTCGTTCGCGGCGGAGACGTTCGGCGCGCCCTGCGAGACGGTCCGGATCTATCTCAACGGGGGCAGCGGGAGCGTGAGCGGCGGTACGCTGGCGAGCTTCGGCGAGCTGTTCGAGGCGGCCGCGACCGATCCGCTCGCCCGGGAGACGCTTCGGAACCCCTACTCGCTGGCACCGGCCGGCGAGCGGAGCGGCGTCGATCCGGGCGCACAGCGGTGGCCCAGGAGGGACCCGCTGGGCGGCGGGTGGACGGCCCCGTCGCCGATGGCCGCGGTGAACGAGCGCGTGGTGCGGCGCAGCAACGCGCTGCTCGGTTACCCGTGGGGTCGCGAGTTCCGGTGTACCGAGGTCGTTCCGACCGGGAAGGGGGTTCGGGGCGCGGCGGTCGCCGGACTCGTCGCCGGCGGTCTCGGCGCGTTCACCGCCGCCATGTCCGTCGGCCCGATGCGCTCGGCGCTCCGCCGGTACGTCTTCCCCGACCCCGGCGAGGGACCGACGAGGGAGGAGGCCGAGGCCGGGAGCTTCGAGATACGGGTCCTCGGACGCGGCACGGCCGCGGACGGTCCCTTCACCGTCGCGGCCGAGTTCGGTGCCGACCGGGACCCCGGCTACGGCGCGACCGCGCGCATGCTCGGCGAGTCGGCGACGTGTCTGGCGCGCGGCGACGTCGACTCCCCGTTCGACGGCGGCGTGTTGACGCCGGCGTCGGGCATCGGGCTCCCGCTCGCGGAGCGACTCCGTGAGGTCGGCTTCACCGCGTCGGTCGGCGAGGCAGCCGAGAGCGGACGCTGAGGGTTGGACACGGATCGGAAGCGAGTCGCGAAAAAACGGTCGGTGGAGTTCAGTTCCCGGTGGCGATCACATGTAGCCGAGGTCGCGCAGGCGCTCCATCAGGTCTTCTTTGTCCTGGGCGCGGCCGGCGCGTTCGGTCGTTCCTTCGAGGTCTTGGAGCCACGCAGGCTCTTCGGTCGTCTTATCAGTACTCACTTCGCTGCCGAGCGAGCGGAAGCCGGCGAAGTACTTCGGCGAGATGGGCACGTCTTCTTGGGTGACGCCCTCGGGGAGGTCGTCGTCGGCCTGCGGGACGTAGCCCTCGTCGGGGAACGCCTCGACCGTGTCGGGTACCACGAAGTTCCAGAACGCGTCCCACACGTCGGCCTCGGCGAACTGGAGGATGGGCTGGATGCGGTCGTGCGGCGGGAACAGGTCGGGGTCGTGACGCGGCGAGAAGAACGTCTCGTCGGCGCGAGCCTCCTGTTCGTCCCAGCGGACCCCCGAGATGACGCCGTCGATGTCGTACTCTTCTAACGCGTCGTTGAGCGCGACCGTCTTCAGCAGGTGGTTGCCCACGTACGTGTCCAACAGGAACGGGAACGTGTCCTCCTCGAACTCTAAGATGTCGCGGATGTGATGCTGGTTGTGCTCGGAGAGTTCCGAAACAGGAATGTCGTCGCCCGGCTCTAAGCCGTGTTCGTCGACGTACGCGCCCACGTCGTCGTTGCGGGCGTACACCAGGTCGATGTTCCACTCGTCGGCCCAGTGTTCGACGAAGTCGGTGATCGAATCGAAGTGCTGGAAGTGGTCGATGAAGACGGCGGTCGGCTTCTCGTAGCCGTACTCCTCGGCGACCTGATTGATGAAGTACAGCGTTAGCGTGGAGTCTTTGCCGCCGGTCCACATCACCGCCGGATTGTCGTACTGTTCGAGTCCGCGGCGGGTGACCTCGACCGCCTTCTCGATTTTGTGCTGGATCGACGGGTAGTCCTCGGGGTCCTCGCCCTCGCCGTCGGCGTAATCGACGTCGACGCTCGCCGGGAAGTCCTCGCTCATACGCCAGAGGTGTCGCCGTCGGGGTCAATAGGCCTTCTGAATCCGCCTCACTCGCCGGCACACCGAATAGGCGGCGGAATTCGCCGGAACACAAGGGATATGGCCGCCGCCACGGAACGACCGCCTATGGGTCTGTTCGATCGGCTCCGCGGCGACGACGACGGGCGTGTCGTCTTCCTCGGGATCGACGGCGTACCGCTCGACCTCGTCGAGGACCACCCCGACGTCTTCGAGAACCTGACCGACATCGCCGAGACCGGCTCCGGCGGGCGGTTGGAGAGCATCGTGCCGCCCGAGTCGAGCGCGTGCTGGCCGAGCCTCACGACCGGCGTGAACCCCGGCGAGACGGGCGTGTACGGCTTCCAAGACCGCGAGGTCGACTCCTACGAGACGTACGTCCCGCTCGGAAAACACGTCCGGGCGACCCGGCTGTGGGACCGCGTCACCGACGCCGGCCGCGACGCGACCGTCCTGAACGTCCCCGTCACGTTCCCGCCGTCGACGCGGGTCCAGCGGATGGTCTCCGGCTTCCTCTCGCCCGACCTCGACGCGGCCGCGAGCGACGAGTCGGTCCGGGAGACGCTCGACGGCTTCGACTACCGGATCGACGTCAACGCCAAACTCGGACACGACGACGACAAGACGGAGTTCATCGAGAATGCCCACGCGACGCTCGACGCCCGATACGAGGCGTTCTCTCACTACCTCGCCGAGGACGACTGGGACCTCTTCTTCGGCGTCTTCATGAGTACCGACCGCGTGAACCACTTCCTGTTCGGCGACTACGCGAACGACGGCGAGTACAAAGCGGAGTTCCTCGAGTTCTACCGCACCCTCGACGACTATCTCGGCGAGATCCGCGACGCGCTCGACGACGACACGACGCTGATCGTCGCCTCCGACCACGGCTTCACGGAGCTGACCCACGAGGTGAACTGCAACCAGTTCCTCGCCGACGAGGGGTGGCTCTCCTACGAGGACGACGACCACGACTCGCTGGCCGACATCGACGACGAGGCCCGCGCCTACTCGCTCATCCCCGGTCGCTTCTACCTCAACGTCGAGGGCCGCGAGCCGAACGGCGTCGTCTCCGAATCGGAGTACGAGGAGACGCGCGAGGAGCTCATCGCCGACCTCGAATCGCTCACCGGTCCCGACGGCCGGCAGGTGTGCAAGCGGATCGTCAAAGGCGAGACCGTCTTCGACGGCGACCACGACGAGATCGCGCCCGATCTGGTCGTCATCCCCGCCGACGGTTTCGACCTCAAGTCCGGCTTCGGGGGCAAGGAGGCCGTGTTCACGCAGGGTCCCCGAAACGGGATGCACAAGTTCGAGAACTCGCTTCTGTACTCGACCGAGCCCGACATCGACCTGACCGACGCGAACCTCTTCGACGTAACGCCGACGGTCCTCGATCTCATGGACGTCGACGCCGACGCCGAGTTCGACGGCGAGAGCCTGCTGGGCTGACGCGTCCCGGTCGAATCCGCGACCCATCGCTTCCTACCCGAACGGCGACCACCGCTCGCCCGGGGCCGCGCGGAACCCGTACGCCGCGTCGTCCGCGAGGGCGACCAATCGCCCGCCGAACGCGTACAGGTCCCTCGGATCGACCCCGTCCGGGAACGGTGCCTCCCACCGCACCGACCCGTCGGTACCGACTGCGACCATCCGGGGCTCCGTCCCGGCGTCGCGCGCTCTTTCGATTCCCGTGACGTACGCCCCGTGCTCGTCGACGGCAAGGTTTCCTTGCGGCAGGTTTGACCGCTCGAACGCGACCTCGCCCCGCGCGACGTCGACCGCGGTGACCGCCCGTCCGCGCGAGTAGTAGATTGCTCCCTGATCGGCCTGAACGGCCGCCGGTCGGGCGTTCGGAGCGCGCACGTCGAGTCCGAACCGGCGATCGAGGTCCCGACCGTACCCGCTCATCGACACGCCCGGAGCCCCGACCACGACGGTCCCGTCGACGACCGCGATCCACTCGTGGTCGGCGGCGACGGCGCGATCGGCGCGGCGACCGCCCGCCCGGTCGTAGCCGACGATCGCGGCGTCGCCGGTTCCGGTCGTCGCGGCGGCTTCGGGAACGAGCGCCCATACGGTCTCGCCGTCGACCGCGACGCGCGGCGTCAGGTCGGCGGGTCCCCGGCCGCTCCCGTCGGTCCACAGGTCAGGGATCGCGAACGCGCGCTCGCCCGTCTCCGCGTCGACGGCCGCGATGCCCCGCGGCCCGATCGCGACGGCGAGCGCGTGGCTCGCCCGGACGCCGCGGAGGACCGGCTCGCTCGTCTCTCCCTCCTCGTCCCCGGACACCGACGCGATGTCGACCCGCCACCGGACCGAGTCGTCCGACTCGTCCGTCGCACCCTCACCCACCGGTGTTCCGTCGCCCGACTCGTCGCGCGACAGGTCGACCGCCGTCACGGACCCGCGCTCGACGGGGAGGAAGGCGACCTCGCCGCCGACCGCGGGCGGGCCGACGGCCTGCCGCTCGGTCTCGCCGACGCTCCGGACCGTCCCGTCGGGTTCGAGGACCGAGACGGCCGCGTTCTCGACGTCGCGCCACTCCTCGTCCTCGAAGTCGTATGTGCGTCCCGACTGGTTCTCGACGGTGATCAGCCGGTCGGCCGTCGCGCAGTGCCGTCTGTCGGACCCGAACGCCAGCCCGCCGGTCCGGAGCGACTCCTCCCACGCGAGGTCGCCGCCGCCCGGAACGTAGCCGCAGCCGGCGGTCGTCGCCGCGAGCGCGGTCGCCGCGCCCGCGAGGAACCGCCGGCGGGTCGGCGTCGCCGAGGGGTCGCCGTCGCCCGTCACGCCGACTCACCCGCCAGCTCGCGGAGCCGCGCGATCCGCTCCCGGGTCGGCGGATGCGTCTCCGGGAACACGTCCGTGCTCACGAGCTCCTCGTCACCGAACGCCCGGGCCTCCAGCGGCGCGAGGTACAGCGCCTCCGCGCCGCCGTCGAGCTCGCGGAGGTCCCGGTCCGGCACCTCGGGCATGGCCTCGTCGACGGTCCGGAGCGCGCTCGCCAGCGCGGCGGGCGAGCCGGTGATCTCCGCGGCCCCGCGGTCGGCCGCGTACTCGCGGTACCGCGAGAGCACGCGGTAGATTAGGACGCTCCCGAACCAGAACATCGCGGAGACGGTGAGCGTCAGGAGCGCGCTGACGGTGATCACGACGAGGCCGACCGCGAGCGCTCGGCCGTCGCGGTCGCCGCCGCCTCCGCCACCGCCGAACCGGAGGAACTTGACCAGACCGTAGAGGACGTAGAAGGCGAGCATGGCGACGTAGTAGGTGACCGTCGGCAGCACCCACGCGACCGTCATCAGGCTCGCGTCGCGGTTCGCGAGGTGCGACAGCTCGTGGGCGAGGACGGCGTCGAGCTCCGCGTCGTCGAGCCGGTCGAGGAGTCCGGTCGTGACGACGACGGTGCCGTCGCCCGGCGTCCCGACCGCGAACGCGTTCGGGAGCTCCGTGCGCGCGACCGCCACGTCGGGGTCGGGCACGTCGGCCTGCGCGGCCAGCCGCGTCACCGCGGCGTGGAGTTCGGGGTACTCGTCGGGGGAGACGCGTCGCGCGCCGACCGACCGGAGCACGGTCCGCGGCCCGTACCGGTACTGGACCGCGAGGCCGACGAGGACGACGACCGCGAGGAAGACGGGGTCGACGTACACCTCGCCGGTGTAGGGGCGCTCGTTCGCCCACTCGAGGAGCGGGAGTCCGACCGCGTTGATCAGGAAGACGAACGCGTACACGAACGCGAACGGGAGCGCGACGACCAGCGCGGTCGCGACGAGCATCCGGATCCGGAGCCCGCGGTCGGCACCGAGCGCGCCGGATCCGTCCGACTCGCCGGGACCGGCGGACCGGTCGGCGCTCTCGAACGAGGGAATGGAGGGCGACATCGGGGTTCGGTCGACCGGTTCGACCCCGGCGGTTAAATGCTCTCGGTCGGCGTCGAACACCGCAGACAGACGATTCCGGTACCGGCCCAGTTCACGTGGTTCGACCCGCAGTTCGGGCACTCGTGCGTCTCGTTGTTGTACTCCGTCGTCCCTCGAGGCGCGGCGAGGTGCCTGTCGTCGACCGCGCGCTCCAGTAGCTCCGGGAACCGCTGACGTTTGAACCGAGCCCGGTGCGCGAGGAACTCGCCCGGACGGCTCGGGTCCGCCCCGTGGAGGTCCTCCCACTTGATCGCGATCTCGCCGTCCGCCTGCCCGCGGGCGACCTGTTTGATCGTCGCGGCCGCCGCCTCGAACAGCGGCGTCGTCGCGAGCGCCTGCGGCGAGTCGATCTCCTCGCCGGCGGCCTCGTAGCGCTCGGTGGCCGCGTCGTACGCTCCCGCGGCACCGTCGAGGCCGCCGGCGACCCGGAAGTCGGCGACGAACTCCGCGAGGCAGGCCGCCTGTCCCGGTCCCTCCAGAACCGTCTCGAAGTCCCGGCTCGCGGCGATCCCCTCGACCGCGCGCTGGGTCGCCCGCCCGTCCGCGCCGGTGACCCGGTACGCGACCGCGGCCGCGAGCAGCTGCTGGAGCCCCTGCCCGACCCAGCCCTTCTCGTCCGGTTCGAAGGGGTCGATCTCGGGCCGCGGATCGGCGAGGACGCGCCGCCCGCCGCGGGTGTAGCGGTTCCCCGCGCGCTCGTACTCCCGGACCGCCAGCGCGTCGACCGCCGCGTCGTAGTGGCCGCCGTCGTCGGTGTTCACACGCGCGGTACGGGCGGCGACGGGTTACGCCTGACGCCCGACCTCGGGCGTCCGGTCCGAGAGGGCGCGGTAGAACGCCACGGAGTAGGTCGCGTACAGCGCGCCGAGGACGCCGGTGGCAACCACCACCCCGACGCCGATCCCGACGGCTCCGACGACTCCGACCTCGAATATCGGCATCCACGCCGGCGCGCTCTCGATCGACGCCGGCGGCGCGAGCGACAGCGACGCGGCGGCGACGAGGAGCCCGAACGCCGCGCTGCCGGCGGTCAGGAGGACGGTGTACACGAACGTGACGGCGGCGTTCGCCCGCACGAGGCGGACGCTGCGGCGGAACGCGGCGACGAGTTCCGCGTCGTCGACGACGACCGCGTGCGCGTAAAACTGGATCAGGAACGTGACGATCAGATACGCACCGACCAGTCCGACGGCGATGATCGCGAGGACCGCGACGAGCCCGAGGTCGTCGGCGGGAACGGCGACGAACCCGGTCGGCTCGCTGAGGAGGCTGCCGGCGACCCCGATGAACGCACCGACGGCGACGAGGAAGCCGAACGCGAGGCTCACGCCGAGCGCCGCGAGATACGCGACCAGCAGCGGGAGGTAGTGGTCGCGTCCCGCCGAGGCGAGCGTCCCGAGACGGGCCTCCCCGTCGAGCGCCTCGTCCGCCATCGCGAGCAGTCCGCCTTGGAAGAAGGGGGCGACGAGGACGAGCGCCCCGAACGTCACCGCGGACACCGCCGCCGAAAGCCCCGGGCTGGCCGTCGGTCCGACGATGAGGTCCGGAAGCTGTGCGAGCGCGAACAGCGCCGCGACGCCGACGAGGACGGGGCTCCTCGCGACGGCAACGAGCGCGGGACGGATCGAACGGAGGGCAGGCATGAGCGGTCGTTCTCTCGGCGGCGGCTAAAATCCTCCCGACGGCCCGACCATACTTACTTCCGGGCGTCGAACCGCTCGTATGGAGCGACCGGACGGCGTCAGAGAGTCGGAACGTGAGGCCGACGCCGACTCCCGAACGCTGCCGGAGCGAGAATCGGACTCATTCGCGGAGTCGCGCTCGCCGTCGACCAGCGGCCGCGTCGAGTGGCTCCTCGTCGTCGGACTGCTCGCGGTCCCGATGGCGGTCGTTCCCGGCGGGAGCGGCGACCCGACGCTGGTGAGCCTCTGGGGATTCGCGACGCTCGGCGGCGACGGAGTGGTCGGCGTCGGTGGGTACCCGGTGTGGGCGTACTTCCTCGACCAGCCGCGCCCGTTCGCGACACTGCCGCCGTCGATCCGGGCGTGGCCGCTCGCGGTCGGTTTCCACCTGATCGCGGCCGCCAGCGCCACGGCCGGCGTCGCGCTCGGGCGCGAGGACCGACGGGTGACGGGCGGGCTGCTGGCCCTCGCGGCGGCCGCGTCCCTGTGGGTCGCCGTCGGACTCGGCGTGCGGTTCGGCGTCGGTGCGACCGTCGGCTGGCTCGCCGTGCTCCCGGCGGGTGCGGTCGTGACGCTCGTCGTCGCGCTCGCGGGGTACGGGCGCGACCTCTACGGGATCGCGGCGGGACCCCCGCGCTGACCGGCGGTCCGGGGCGCGGCCCCGTCCCACCGCGGTCGTTCGATCCAATTTATTACCCCGTGTCCGGATGCGGATCGTATGACGACGCTCACGACCGTACTCGGCGTGACCACCGTGGCGGGGCTCGCGACCGCCCTCGGCGCGGTTCCGATCTTCTTTCGCGCCCGCGTGACCCACCGGACCTACGACGCCGCGCTCGGGCTGGCGGCCGGGCTGATGGTCGCCGCCAGCGTGTTCGGCCTCGTGATTCCCGGGCTGGAGGAGGGGACGCTGACGGAAGTGATGGCCGGGCTGCTCGTCGGTGGCTTCGCACTGCTCGGCGGCAACTACCTGATCCCGCACCTCCACGCCGAGTACCGCGAGTGGTTCCCGGAGGGGGGTGCCACGGCCGACGACGCCGTCGAGGCCGGGCTGCCGACCGGTGACCCGGTCGCTGACCCCGAGGGAGACGGGACGTCGGGGGACCGCGGGACCGATGTCGAGTCGTCGAGGGCGAGCGACGAGGACGCGGGAGTCGTCGGCGACCGCGACGCGACCCTCCGGAAGGCGCTACTGATCGGCGGCGCGATCACCCTCCACAACGCGCCGGAGGGGCTGGCGATCGGCGTCGCGTTCGCGTCCGGGCTGAACGAGGTCGCGCTCGTGCTCGCGGTCGTGATCGGTCTCCAGAACGTGCCGGACGGGTTCGCCTTCGCGGTGCCGATGGCAGAAACCGGGATGTCGAACCTGCGGGTGTTCTGGTACACCGCGCTCTCGGGGGTCGTCCCGCAGGTCGTCGCGTCGGTGTTCGGCTACCTGCTGGTCGGGCTCGGAACCGGGCTCTTTCCGATCGCGTCCGGCTTCGCCGCCGGCGCGATGCTCGCGGTCGTCTTCCGCGAGCTGATCCCCTCCTCGCACGGCCACGGGCACGCCGACGCCGCGACCACGGCGTTCCTCGTCGGGTTCGTGCTGTTGGTCGTCGTCGACGCGGTCGTCACGGTGTGACGGAGAGGCTCGATACCGCCCAGCCGGTGCGAGCTACTCGTTGTCCGGACTGCTCGGGTGGTAGTCGGTGTCGTACTGTCCGGGGTTGCCGTCGACGCGGTCGGGGTTGATCCGACCGGCCAGCAGCATGAAATCGAGGACCGTACAGTACAACATTGCCTCGACGACGGGGACGGCCCGCGGCGGGAGGACGGGGTCGTGGCGGCCGACGACCTGTATCTCCTTCTCCTCGCCGGTCTCCCAGTCGGCCGAACGCTGCTGTTTCGGGATCGAGGTGGGCGCGTGCCACGTCGCCTCGCCGTAGATCGGCTCGCCGGTGGTGATCCCGCCCTGAAGCCCGCCGTGGTCGTTGCCGACCGGGACGGGGTCGCCCTCGTCGCTCTCGACGTGGTCGAACGACTCGCCGTCGTCGAACGTCCAGTCCTCGTTGCGCTCGCTGCCGGTCACATCCGTCGCGTCCCTGCCGAGCCCGTATTCGACGCCCGTCGTGGCCGGGATCGCGAACAATGCCTGTCCGAGCCGGGCGGGGAAGCTGTCGAACCGCGGCGAGCCGAGCCCGCGGGGGACGCCGCGGCACTCGAAGTAGACCGAGCCGCCGATGGAGTCGCCCCGCTCTTGGTACTCCTCGATCAGCTCCTGCATCTCGGTGGCGGCCTCGGGGTCGGCACAGCGCACGTCGTTCTCCTCCGAGCGTTCGAGGAGCTGTTCGAAGCTCACCGCGTCGGCCTCCACGTCGCCGATGCGGTTGACGTGCGCTTTGATCTCGACGTCGTGGTCGGAGGCGTCGAGCACCTGCTCGGCGACCGCGCCGGCCGCGACCCAGTTCACCGTCTCGCGCGCCGAGGAGCGCCCGCCGCCGCCCCAGTTGCGCGTGCCGAACTTCGCGGAGTAGGTGTAGTCGCCGTGCGAGGGGCGCGGCGCGGTGACGTACGGCTCGTACTTCCCCGAGCGAGCGTCCTTGTTCTGGATCACCATCCCGATCGGCGTGCCGGTGGTGTACCCGTCCTGAACGCCGGAGTTCACGACGACCTCGTCCGGCTCGCCTCGCGAGGTAGTGATCATCGACTGGCCCGGCTTGCGCCGGTCGAGCTGCGCTTGGATCGCCTCCTCGTCGAGCTCGACGCCGGCGGGGACGCCGGAGACGGTGACGCCCATCGCGTCGCCGTGGCTCTCGCCGTAGGTCGTCAGCTGGAAGAGTCGGCCGAACCGGTTCCCGTTCATACCGTCACGTGTAGCCGGGGGCATATATGGGTTGCAATCCGCGCAACGGGTCGAGCCGAGCGCGGCCGTCGTCGGTCTCGCGGCGCGGGCGCGCCGGCGACCGATGGGGGTATGTAACGGGAACTCGTTGGTGAGGGCGTGCGCGACCGCCTCACATCCGACCTCGGCGTGTACGCCCTCTCCGGACTGTTCTCGCTCGTCGTCTTCGCGATCGCCCTCGGGATCCTCTCGCGGACGCTTCCCGGTGGCCTCGCGAGCCGACAGCTCGGGGGTCTGGTCGTCGGGTACCTGCTGTTCGTCGGCGTGTACACGACGGCGTGGTTCATCTACACCGGGATCGACAGCCGCGAAGAGGTCTAACGACCGAGACGAGGATCCGTCCGCCGAACGCCGGATCCGCCTGCCGAATCGTTTTCATCCCGCCCCGCGACGAGAAACGTATGAGCAGCGAGCCCATCGCGTTCGATGTCGACGACCGCGGCGTCGCGACGATCACCGTCGACCGACCCGAACAGCTCAACGCGCTCACCGCCGAGACGCTCGAAGCGATCGAGAGCGCGCTCGACGAGGCGGCCGAGCGCGAGGCGCGCGCTCTCGTCGTCGCCGGCGCGGGCGACGAGGCGTTCGTCGCGGGCGCGGACATCAGCCACATGGTCGACCTGTCGACCCCCGAGGCGCAGGCGTACGCCGAACTCGGCCACCGGGTCACGGACGCCATCGAGACGTTCCCCGCGCCGACGATAGCCGCCGTCGACGGCTACGCCTTCGGCGGCGGCTGTGAACTCGCGCTCGCCTGCGACCTCCGGGTCGCCGCCGAGAGCGCGGTCCTCGGCCAGACGGAGATCGATCTGGGGATCATCCCCGGCTGGGGCGGCACGCAGCGGCTCCCGGCGCTCGTCGGCGACGAGGTCGCGCGCCGGCTGATCTTCCTCGGCGAGCGGATCGACGCCGCCGAGGCGGCCGAGGTCGGCTTCGTCGGCGAGGTCGTCGCCGACGACGCGTTCGACGACCGGATCGACGAGCTGGCGGGCGAGCTGGCCGCGAAGCCGACGACCGCGCTGCGGGCCGCGAAGGAGGCGCTGAACGCGGCCGGCGACGGCTCGGCGGCGACCGGGCTCGCCCTCGAACGACGGGCGTGGGCCGGACTGTTCGGGACGCACGACCAGCGCGAGGGAATGGAGGCGTTCTTGGAGAAGCGCGAGCCGGAGTTCGAGTAGGATCGCACCTTCACACCTTGTGCGGTGGCGCGCGCCTGCGAGGCCGCCTCGCGGCCGAGCAGCGCCGCGCGAGGGAGTCGCGAGCGGACGGGCGACCGGAGGGAGCCCGGAGCGAGCGACGAGGCTGGGGAGGCGTGAGGTGCGGTGCTGTGCGGTGCGGGGCGGGACTCGAAGGGGCAGTCGCGAAGCCGTCAGAGGCGACGTAAGCACCGAACGAGGGAGCGATAGCGACCGAGTGAGGCGCGTGGTTCGAAACGGCGAAGCCGTTTCGTCATCACGAGACGCCTTCGGCGTCTCGAACGACAGCGAGCGTCTGACGGCTTCGCGGCTGGGGCTTCGGGGGTGTCGGTCACAGGGTTGGCTTCATCGTAGCGACTGACCGGGGCTTCGGGGGTGTCGGTCACAGGGTTGGCTTCATCGTAGCGACTGACCGGGGCTTCGGGGGTCTCGGCCGTGGGGCGACCAGTCACACAGTATCGTCGTGGTATCGACTCTCACCTCGATCCCGCAACCGCCACGCTTTATTAATCCGCCCGAGTACCCGCGACATGGACCAGTTGCGGCAGTCGCTCCTCGACGCGCCGATCATCGAGAAAGGCGAGTACCAGTACTTCGTCCACCCGATCAGCGACGGCGTTCCCATGCTCGAACCGGAGCTGCTTCGGGAGATCGTCATCCGGATCATCCGGAAGGCGGAGCTAGAGAACGTCGACAAGATCGTCACGCCCGCCGCGATGGGGATCCACATCTCCACCGCGCTCTCTCTGATGACCGACATTCCGCTCGTGGTCATCCGCAAGCGCCAGTACGGACTGGAGGGAGAGGTCCCGCTGTTCCAAGAGACGGGCTACTCCGAGTCGGAGATGTACATCAACGACGTCGAGGAGGGCGACCGCGTGCTCGTCTTAGACGACGTGCTCTCGACGGGCGGCACGATGAAGGCCATCCTCGACGCGCTCACCGACGAGGTCGGCGCGGAGGTCGTCGACGTCGTCGCCGTGATCAAGAAGGCCGGCCCGAACGAGCTGGACGACACCGATTACAACGTGAAGACGCTGATCAACGTCACCGTCGAGGACGGCGAGGTCGTGATCGTCGACGCCCAGGGCGACGAGTAAGACACGAGCGTCTCCGATATTTTTTCGGATCGATACGACGGAACTGATCGCACCAGGATCAGGATTATCGAAGCCCCAGCCGCGAGGACGCCGCACGCTCGGGGCGGTCCTCAGTCACTCGCTTCGCTCGTTCCTTGCGGTCCTTACGTCGCCTGCGCCCGCCTCGCGGCTGCCCCTTCGAGCCCCACCCCACACCGCGACCGCACAGCACCTCACGCCTCCCCAGCCTCGTCGACCGGTCTCCGCGTTGCTCCGACCGGTCGACTCCCTCGCGCGGTGCTGCTTCGCGGTCGCCGGTGGCGACCGCTCGCAGGCACGCGCCACCGCACTACCGTTCCTATTTATAAACCACACGTCCGCCCCGCGTCGCTGCCGGCCACGGGCGTCTTTTCCGTGGAGGTCGCGAATTGCGAGGTACACATGACAAGTGCGCTGTTCGTGGTAAGCGAGGAAGGCTACTGGGCCGAGGAGTGTATCGAGCCGCTGACGACCCTCGAATCGGAGGGCGTCGACGTGACCGTCGCGACGCCGTCCGGGTCGCCGCCGGTCGTCGACGAGCGCTCGCTCGACCCGGAGGCCGCGGGCGGTGAGGAGCGGGTCGCCGAACTCCGCGAGGTCGACGAGGAGCACCCGGGACTCAACGATCCGGAACCGATCGCCGCGGTCGAGGCCGACGGCCACGACGCCGTCGTCTTCCCCGGCGGCCACGGCACCGTCTGGGACGTGAACCAGGACCGACACGCCCGTCAGCTGCTGCTGGACGCGGTCGCGGGCGAGGAGAGCGTGGCGCTCGTCGTCTGTCACGCGGTCGGCATCCTCGCGTTCACGCGCGAAGCCGACGGGACACCGCTCGTCGAGGGGCGCTCGATCACCGGGTTCCCGAACGAGTGGGAAGAGGACATCGTCGACGACCGCGACGTGATGCCGGACGGGCGGAAGCTTCCGTACTGGGTCGAAGACGAGGTCGTCCTCGCCGGCGCGGCGTTCGACGCCGAACTCGACGCCGACACGAGCGTCACGGTCGACGGCGACCTGATCACCGCGCGCGGCCCGGGCTCGTCGGCCGACGCGGCCGCGACCCTGCTCGACGAACTGTAGACTCGACGATCGGCAGACGCGGTCCGCGGGTCAGCGGATCACGAACGTCGGCTCTTCGATCCGCTCGCACTTACACTCGGGACACCGCGACGGCTCGTTGACGGGGTCGTCGAACCCGTCGAACCCGCACTCGCGGCAGGTCGGCGGGGCGACGAGGAACTCTTCGCCGCCGTCCCCGTCGGCCTCCGTGATCGACCGCGAGACGTGTTCGAGGTGTTCGTACACGGTCGGCGTCGGTAGCGACAGCGTCGCCGCGAGGTCGCTCGCGGTCCGCGGCTCCTCGCGGAGCGCGTCGGCGATGCGCTGGCGTGTCGTCTCCATGAGTGAGCGTTCGCAGCGCGGCGAGTAAAACCGTCCGGGGTCCGCCGTCGGTCGCAGTCGCACCGGTCGTCGCTCCGTCCGATCGTCGCTCCGTCCGACGGTCGCGCACGCTCGACCGACCGTCGGGCGCAAGAGGTATGTCACCGGGGTGAGAGGGAGCGAGTATGAAGGCAGTCGTACTCGCGGGTGGCTACGCGACCAGGCTCTGGCCGATCACCGAACACCGGCCGAAGATGTTCCTCCCCGTCGGAGAAAACACCGTCATCGACGAGATATTCGAGGACTTGGAGGCCGACGATCGGATCGACGAGGTGTTCGTGTCGACGAACGAGCGCTTCGCCGACACGTTCGCGGAGTACCTCGACGACAGTCCCTTCGAGAAGCCGACGCTCTCTGTCGAGGAGACCGTCGAGGAAGACGAGAAGTTCGGCGTCGTGGGCGCGCTCGAACAGCTCGTCGAGCGCGAGAACGTCGAGGACGACCTGATCGTCGTCGCCGGCGACAACATGATCAGCTTCGATCTGGGCGATTTCGCCGACTTCTTCGAAGACAAGGGTACGCCGACGCTGGCCGCCTACGACGTGGGCGACCGCGAGCGCGCGAAGTCGTACGGCCTCGTCCAACTGGAGGGCGACGAGGTGATCGACTTCCAAGAGAAGCCCGACGACCCGCAGTCGACGCTCGTCTCCATCGCCTGCTACGCCTTCCCGGCCGAGACGCTGCCGAAGCTCACGACGTACCTCGAAGACGACAACAACCCGGACGAGCCGGGCTGGTTCCTCCAGTGGCTCCAGCAGCGCGGCGCGGTCCACGCGTACACCTTCGACGGCGCGTGGTTCGACATCGGCACCGCGGAGAGCTACCTCGACGCGGTCGAGTACGCGCTCGACGGCGGGACGCTCGTCGCCGACGACGCGACCGTCGAGGGCAGCGACCTCGGCGACGTCGTCCACGTCATGTCGGGCGCGACGGTGACCGACTCGACGCTCGACCGCACCATCGTCTTCGAGGACGCGACGATCACCGACTCCGAGATCCGTAACTCCGTGATCGACACGGGGGCCACGCTCGAAGGCGTCGACCTCTCCGGCGCGCTGATCGGGTCGTACACCTCGATCACCGAGAGCGACGGCTTCTGAGCGGGACGGTCCCCCCGAGTGGTCCCCCTGCGGCCCGTCGGCGTCCTCTCAGTCGGTACCCGCCTGTTCGTGTGTGTGGTGGTAACAGTCTAGCGCGGGGCCGCCCGCGTCGCTCACGGGCGTGAAACACACCCGCTGGTAGCGGTCGTTGTCCAAGAGGTTTGCCACGAACCCGTCCGCGTGGCGCGAGACGGAGTCGTACGGATCGCCGCACGCGGGACAGTTCGCCGGCGGATCGTCGGGGACGTACATGTGGCGTCGCGAACGGTCCTACGCTCCCGAGCCGGAAAACGACCCCGCCGAGACGCCGCGGTCGACGGGCTTCAGGACCCGTTCGACCCGTCGCCGCTCCCGCCCTCGACGCCGAGCGCGTCGAACAGCTTCCGGCGGACCGCCTCCTCGGTGAGGTGGAGGAGCGTGTCGCGGTTCTCGCCGCTCGCCTCGATACCGGTGAAGATGCCGAGCGGGATTTCGAGCGACCCCTGCGTCGAGTGGCCGGCGGCGTCGCCCATCTCGGAGAACGCCTCGTCGAGAACGTTGCCGATGTTCAGCCGGATGTCCTTCGAGCGCGCGGCGAGATAGATGTTGTCGTCGGCGATGCCCAGCACCGCGGTGGTCGTGATCCCCTCCAAGTTGAGGAGGTGTTGGGCGGCCTGCGCGAGCGCCTCGCGGTCGCGGATGAACCCCGCCGTCGAAAAGAGGTGGCTCCCCTGAACCTCGCGGTTCTGGATCGCCTCCGCGAGCACGTCCAGCGTCTCCGGGCTCATCGACGGAGACTCCACCTGCTCGAGCGTGTCGTGGTTCGCGAACGGGTGGAGGTAGGCGGCCGCCGTCAGGTCCGCGGGCGTCGTGTCCCGCTTGAAGTCGAGCGTCTCGGCGCGAATCCCGTACAGCAGCGCGGTCGCGACCGCCTCCGAGGGCGACTGGTCGAACTCTTGGAGGTACTTCGTGAGGATCGTCGACGTCGAGGAGACGTTGGTCCGCACGTCGACGAACCGGGCGTCGAACGGCACCTCCGCCTCCAAGTGGTCGAGGTAGATGTCGATCTCGGCATCGAAGTCGAAGCCGTCGTCGGCCGACTTCGCGAGGTCGACGGCCGCGACCGTCCCGTACTCCGACAGGTCCGGGGCGTCGGCCCGCGCCAGCAGGTCGATCCCGAGCAGGTTGACGAACGCCCGGTTCTCCTGGTGGCCGACGTCGCCGGAGTAGACGATGTCGGCGTCGACGCCGAACGCCTCGGCGATCGCCTGAAGCGCGGTCGCGGACGCGATCGAGTCGGGTTCCGGGTTGTCGTGCGTGAGGATCGCCATCCGATCGCCGCCCTCCTCGATGATCTCCGCGAGCTGACGGGCCATGTACTCCAGCTCGCCCGTCTCCAGCGACTGGAGCGCGCTGTCCGCGATCACCGTCGAGGGATTGATGACGACGTCCGCGCCGCGCTCGCGCAGTTCGTCCTCGCTGACGGGGTCGGAGGCGCGGACGACGACGTAGTGGTCCCCGCCGGTCTCCCTGACCGCCGAGACGGCCGCCTTGTTCGCCTCCACGTCGCTCGCGAGGATCAATACGATGTCGCGGTCCCCGATCTCGTCGACGACGTCGGCGTCGGCGATGTCCTGGACGCGCGCGTTGAGATCCTGATCGCGGAGCGCTTCGACCCGGCTCTCGTCGCGGTCGAGGATGAGGACGTCCTTCCCGCGCTCGGTCAGTTCCTCCGCGACGGCGTGACCGACGCTCCCACAGCCGAGGATGGCGTACCGGGTCCGCGCGGATCCGGATGCCCCACTACTCATTAGAGGGAATTCCGCGGCACGACACTTAACGAGTGCGCTCTCTCTGTCCCCCGCAATAGCGCCCGCGACACGCGACGGTAACGACCCGCCCCCGGCCGCGACGCGCAGTTACTTCTGCTCGTTACGACTCGACCGCGGCATCGCCGGCGTCGGTCGCGGTGACGCCCGAAGCGGTCCCGGTCGAGGTGCCCCTCTCTCCGGCGCGGCGGCGGTTCCGAATCAGCCCGACGGCGAGCATCACGGCACCGGCGCCGCGGGCGATCACGTCGTTCGACACCGTGTACAGCGACGCGTCGACGCCGACGAGACCGAGCGCCGCCGACGCCGGTAGCAGCACCATTCCGGGGATCGATAGCAGGACGGCGGCGGCGACGAGCGCGGCGCGAGAGCCCCGCCGGACGTCGGTGTGGTAGTAGCCGATGATGGCGACGCCGAGCCCGTACACGCCGGCGAACGTCGCGACGATCGGAACCGCGACCTCGGGGACGAAGAAGCCGAGGTCGGCGACGTCGGTGCCGGTCAGGATCGATCCCTCGCCGTCCCGCGTCCGGAGCAGGAGGATCCCCGGCGAGAACACGAACGCAAACGGGACGAGGATCTTGTTGAGCGACAGCAGGAACGCCTGCTTGCCGGTCTCGAAGGGATCCGATTTCGCGATACCGGCGGCGGCGTACGCGGCGACCATCACCGGCGGCGTCACGTCGGCCATCAATCCGAGGTACAGCACGAACAGGTGGACCGCGAGGATGGCGATCCCGAAGTCCGGGAGAACGGGACCGAGCAGCACGACGATGATGATGTACATCACCGTCGTCGGCATCCCCATCCCGACGATCACGGCCGCGATCCCGGCGAGGATCAACAGGAGGACGAGCGACCCGCCGCTGACCTCCAAGATGAGCGCGCGCAGGCTCCCCCCGAGCCCGGTGATCCCGATGACGCCGGGGATGATCCCGGCGGCCGCGACGGCGACGACGACGAGGGTCGCGGTCCGCGCCCCCGAGTCCATCGCCTTCACCACGAACGACCCGAACCGTCCGACCCGGGTACCGCCGATCCCGGTGCCGAGTCGCTCGTCGACCCAGTCGATCGAGTTCTCGACCGAGTCGTCCAACTCCAGCAGAGGGGCGTCGCCGCTCGGGTCCGCCAGCAGGAACGCGACGCCCACGACGGTCGCGATCGTCGGCAGCGACGACGCGGCCTCACCGAACGCGGCGACGAGCCCGAAATCGGCGGTCTCAGCGCCGTACAACAGCCCGACCGGCGTGGTACCGAGCGCGAACAGCGAGCCCGCGAACAGCGCGTAGACGGCGGCGAACGTGCCCACGAGGTAGGGACCGAGCCGTCTGTTGTACGCGGCGACCAAGGCGATCAGCCCGATCGTCGCGGCGATCGTGAGCCAGCCCGCGCGACCGACCGACAGCCGGGCGATCACGAGGTAGTACAGGAGCAGCCCCAGCGGAACGAGGTAGAACCACCCGCGGCGCATGTGCGGACCGAGGTCGAGCAGTTCGGAGCGAGCGAGCCCGCCGATGTCGTGTTTGGCCGCCTCGAAGTGGACCATCACCCACATCCCGAAGAAGAAGGCGATGGCGGGCAGCGTCGCGGCGATCACGACCTCGCGGAACGGCGTGCCGGTGTACTCGACGATGAGGAACGCCGCCGCGCCCATCACCGGCGGGAGGATCTGGCCGCCGGAGGAGACGGACGACTCGACCGCGCCGGAGAACTCCGGCGAGTAGCCGGAGCGTTTCATCAGCGGGATCGTCAGCGCTCCGGTCGTCACCGTGTTCGCGACCGAGGAGCCGGAGAGCATCCCCATGAACCCGGACGCGACGACGCTCGCCTTCGCTGGGCCGCCCTTCCGCGTGCCCGTGATAGAGTACGCTAGGTCGATGAACCACTTGCCGGCTCCGGACATCTCCAGAAACGCCCCGAAGAGGATGAAGATGTAGATGAACCGCACCGACACGCCCACCGGGACGCCGAGGATACCTTCGACGGTGTACCAGAGGTTCTGGACAATCTGGTTCCAGCGGAGCTGCGAGGTGGCGAACGTCCGGGCGACGGGGAGGTCTCGGGGGAGGAGGTAGCCGTACTTCGCGTACAGCAGGAAGAGGCTCACGAGCAGCGTCAGGAGGAGTCCGAGCGCCCGTCGAGTCGCCTCCAGCACGAGGAGGATCGCGAGTACGCCCATCAGGTACGCGAGCGTGTACTCCGCGAGCGGTCCGACCTCCAGCGGGGCGAGCCACGGGTACACCTCGGAGAGGCCGCCCGCCCCGCCCAGCCCGCGAACCCGGATGACGTCCGTGATCTCGCTGTACCGCGTGACGTAGTAGAGCGTCGGGAACGTCGAAAAGAGGATCAAGACAAGGTCCGAGGGCGTGATTCGACTGCTCTCCTCGTCGACGAAGACCCACCAGAGCGCGTCTCGGACGCCCGAGACCACGGTCGAAACGGGCGAGTCGCCCGCGCGGTCGGAAACCGCACGAGCCGCGCGGTCGACGAGACCGGTCAGGAGGCCGCTGCCGTTCGACCCCGGAAACAGCAGGAACGCCAGCACGAGCGCGAAGTTGACGTGGATCGCGCGGATCTGAAGCGAGGAGAGCGAGCCCAAGTCGATCGTCCCGTACCCGGGGATCCCGAAGTCGAAGACGAACCCGCGGGCGCCGAGCCAGAGCTGGAACGCCGAGAAGGTTATCCCGACGGCGGCGACCGCGACGACGGCGGCTCCCGACAGCGATCGTCGGTTGTCTATCTCCTCGAAGACCTCTTCGGCTACCTCGCTCGGGTCCTCCTCCGGTTCGATGTCGGTAGATGTGTTCGACGTCACAGGTGTATCATCCTCCGGCGTCACTGGCGACCGCGTCACAGCCCGAACAGCCCGCGGCGCTCGACGGTGAGCTCGACCGCGCCGCCCTCGCTCAGTCCCGCGATGTCGTAGCGCCGGTCGCCGACGATCAGGTCGTGATCGGCGACGAGCCCCGTTTTCAGGTGAAGCGTGCGATACTCTGTCGGTGGGGGGTAATATACGTATCGGCCGTCGCGCTCGGTGACGTCGGCGCGCGACGGCAGGCCCGCGCCGAACGAGCTGAACTCCATTCGCGTCATCCGGAGTCCGTCGTTGGTGGCCACGTACACGTCTCTGACCAGCGTCTTCTCGACGCTGTGGGTGTACTCGATCACGATTTCCGTGTCGTCGTCGACCGGCGCGACAGCGAGTTCCGTGCCGTTCTCGTAGGTCACGACAAGCGTGCGGTCCGCACCGCTGTCGCCGCCGGGGACACCGCCGACGGTCGCGGCGACGACTGCGACGACGAGGAGGCCCACGAGGGCGGCGGCGGCGATACGCCGCCGACCGGCGGTCGCGCGCAGCGCACCTCGGAACCCGGGAATCACGCGTCTACTCGAAGTAGCGCGCCGCGCCCTCGTGGAGTTCGATGGACATCCCGTCCTGCGCGGAGTCGACCGTGATGAAGTCCGTCTTGATCGATAGCTCCCCGAGGTTGTCGAAGATGGCCGCGGTGACGCCCTCGACGATGTCCGCCGAGTACTCCGCCCGGGTCGCGATCATCGCCTGGACCGAGACGGTGTTGATGTCCTCGTCGATCCCGCCGTAGGTGCCGCCGGGAATGGTGTCGTCCGCGAACCAAGAGGCGTCGTCGCGGGCCGCCTGTCGCTCCTCGTCGGAGAGGTTCAGAATGCCCACATCGGTGCTCGTCGCGAGCTCCTCGACCGCGCCGACCGGCCAGCCGCCGACGACGAACGCGGCGTCGACGTCCCCGTCGCGGAGCTGGTTGGCCGCCTGCGTGAAGTCGGTGTTCTGCTCGTCGAAGTCGTCGGTCGTGAGCCCCGCGGCCGACTCGAGGATCTGGAGCGCGTTCACCTGCGTCCCGCTGCCGAGGTCGCCGGTGTTGACGCGCATGCCTTCGAGGTCCGACAGCGAGCCGATGTCGGAGTCGGGGTTGGTCAGTACGTGGATCGTCTCCGGGTACAGCGTCGCGACGCCGCGGAGATTCTCGACCGGTGAGCCGTCGAACGCGTCGAGCCCCTCGCCGTTGCGGGCGAAGTAGGCGACGTCGTTCTGGATCAGCGCGAAGTCGGCGTCGCCGTTGCCGAGGCTGCCGACGTTCTCGACGGACGCGCCCGTCGAGGAGACTTCGACCGAGTAGTCGGTGGCGTCTTCGATGATGCCCTCGAACTCGCCGGACAGCGGGAAGTACGTCCCACCGGTCCCGCCGGCGTGCCACCGGATGACGTCGCTGCTGCCGTCGTCGCCGTCGCCACCGTTTCCGGAACAGCCCGCGACGCCGACGATTCCTGCCGCCGCCGCTCCGCGGAGGAGTGTCCGGCGGTCGATTCGATCGCTGATTGGGTTATCAGACATACCTCAACTATACCCCCCGTGAGTAGATAACCGTTCCCCCAACGCCCGGCGGGACTCGATCACCGCCCTCGTCGGGTCGCGTCCGTGCGATTCGACCGGACGACGTCCGCCGATGTCGGGGTCGAATGAAAAGGCCTTTTACCGTGACCACGGTACGAACTCGTGAGGGCCGGTAGCTCAGTTAGGGAGAGCGACGGACTCTTAATCCGTCGGTCGCGTGTTCAAATCGCGCCCGGCCCGCTCCGTTAATAAAAGATAGAGACCTTCTATTTACATTTTTCGGCCGATTAGCTGGTAGCTCGGAGGTGGTGCTATGAGCAGCGTCGAGAGACAGATCGATGTCGATCTCGATGCTGACGAAAACGCGGCGAGTGCCGTCGTCGAAGAGCGGCGTGAGCTGACCGTTTCGGAACTCTTCAACGAGAACGGAGAGCTTCGGCTCTGGCAGGACAGCGCCGGGTGGTCCGGCTACAAGCGCGAAGAGGTCGACGGCGAAGCGGCGTACTTCGCGGTGAACACGCGGTTCGACGAAGACGAGTGGATCTCGAAGATCCGTTGCGGAGAGCAAGCCGTTCACGACGCGATCCGTCAGCACATCGAGGACAGGCATGCGGGTGGCGTCGGCAACTTCGTGAAGAGGTGTTCGCCGCCATGAGCCGCGTCGACGTGCTCCGCGAGCGGATCGCAAACCGACTCGGTGAGCCGGACCGACTCCAGTTCCCGAGCGGATGGAAGCTCTCGACAAGCTGGCAGCGCGCACAAGCCGTGCCGTCGGCGGTCGGACCCGTGAACCCCGCCGAGTTCGATGTTCTGCTCGGCGACAGAGACGACGAGACGGCGCTCTCGCGACACCGCGTGCTGTTCGCGGTCTACGAGGGTGACCTCGTCGCCGAGTGCGACTGTGACGGTCACCACTTCCGTGACTGGTGCGCTCACGTCGCGCTGCTCTGGTGGCGGTGGAGTCGCGAGGACCTCGGCGTCACCGACCTCGACACCGGCGAGACGTACCTCTCGCCGCCGTGGTGGTTCAGCGTCGACGACGCCGAAGCCGATCGCGCCGAGGCTGACGCGAGCCCGCCGGCCGTGGCCGACGGAGGTGTTGACCGATGACCTCCGTTTCGACTGTTTCGGGTGGAGCAATTGGAACGTACGAACCGTACGGTCGGGCTCCCCGGCCGTACGGCGGTGGTTCGGTGGATATTAGCACTCACAATGCCTCTACCGCTGAATCTACGGAACCGTACGGACGTACGGGGGGACGTTCGAATCGGTGCCCACGTGACGCACCCGAGTGTGTGTCCGCGAACTTAGCGCGGCGCGCGCGACGGCGCGCATTATGCGGCCGTCCGGGTGCTCGCAGGCGTAGCGGGGTGGCGGCATGAGACTCGTCGACGAGTCCGGGCGCTCCGCCGCTTCCGAGGCGATGACGTTCGCCGACGAGGATTGGCACACGACCTACGAGGTCCCGGCTGAAGACCTCTGGATGCTGCTGAAGGACCTCGAAGCGCTCTCCGAGTGGGCGCTCATCGAGTTCCACCCGACGGGGATCGTTGGGCGAGCGCTCGACAAGTCGCACGTCTCGATGGGTCGGACTGTCATCCCCAAACAGAAGATCGAGACGGCCGGCGCGCACTGCGAAGTCGGCGTGAACGTCGGCGCGATCGACGAGTTTGACGCCATGTTTCTGGCGAGCGGGCAGGATGTTAAGGTCGAGATCGACCGAGCCGACGAGGAACTGACGCTGAAGGAACCGCCGCTCGCAGAGACGCTGGAGATCAACCCTGTGTCGGCGACGCGGTCGCAGGAGTGGATCAACGTCGAACTCGGAACGACCGCCCGGATGAAGGGATGGGAGTTCGCGGGTGCCGTCGACGGCGCGTGTGGAGCGACCGACCTCGGGTTCGTGGTCGAGGCCGACCTGAACGATCTGAACGTCGCGAGCTGCGGCACGCCGTGGGCGACGACGATCGAAGGCGTGGTCACCGAGACGGGGTTCGACACGGCGCGCTTCGGCTCGTGGTTCTGGCCGAAGATCACCGAGCGGGTTCAGACGGAGAACGACGTTGAGGTCCGCTTCGGCAAGGAGAAGCCGATCGTCGTTCAGATCGAGGACCGCGTCGAGTACGCGGTCGCACCGCGAATCACTCCCGACGACGAGGAGAACGGAGGTGACGCCGCGTGAGCCGTCTCGACTGGCCCGCGGGATTCAAGCGGACGCCGGAGTCAGAGCGCGAGCGGAACCGGAGCTTCGAGGCGACGCTCGGCGCGACGACGAAGGAGCTCGCGACGGAGATGGGCCGGATGAACGCCGACGAGTGGCGCGGCGAGATCTCGAACGCTCACACGAAGTCGAACGGGCTCCCGCTCCACAATGCCAACCCGGACGATCCCGGGTTCGTCCTTCGGTGGACTGCCGATAGCGAGCAGTTCGCCGTGGCGTGCGACGCGTCGCCGCGGCTCCGTGATAACGTCCGGTACGTCCTGAAGTGGGTCCACGAAACGCGGATGCGGAGCCAGCGCCCGGTACAGACGGGTGACTCGGAGTTCGCCGCGGCCCGGCTGCCGCCGGGAGACGACGGCGACGTAGTCGCGGGAACTGCCACGAGCCAACCGGCGCACGAGGTTCTCGGCGTCGCGCCGGACGCGCCGGAGACCGTCGTCGAGTCGGCCGCACGGGCGCGGAAGGCGGAGACGCACCCGGACAACGGTGGCGACCGCGAGGAGTTCCAGCGCGTCGTTGAGGCTGAGGAGGTGATGCTCGATGACTGAGGAGGAACGCGTTGCGAAAGCGCCGATCCGCGACGAGAAGCGGCTCCAAGTACTCCAAGAGGCTGAACAGGAACACGGCTCGATGGCGGACGCGGTCCGATACGCGCTCGACAGGCTCGCCGACGCCAGCGAGACGGAAGCGGAGACCGACCCTGATGCGGTCGACGTTCCCACGAAGGCGCTGGAAGGCTACTGGGAACTCGTCGACTGGACCGGGGTCAGCGGACGCATCGAGATCGGGACCGCAGAGTCGGTGCTGGCGAACAAGCTGAACGTCCCGAAGGCGGGCGTTCAGTCCCGAGTGATCAAGCCGTTGGTGAACGAGGGTCTGCTCTGGAGAGACTGGGGCTACGAGGACGTGTGGCTCGTCGTTGGACGGCGAGACGGTGAGGCACTGAACACGGCCGAAGGAGAGCCGAATGCGTCGGAGACGGCCTCGTCGTCGCCGGAAGCGGCGACGGACGGCGGAGCAGTAAGCGAGCGACTCGACGAGCTGGCGAACGGGGAGGTGGAACGATGAGTCCCCCCGTCTCGGCACCGTACGGCTGGAAGCAGGATTCGGAGCCGCCGGCGATCGAGGATGTCGAGAAGTCGCGTGACGACTCGCCGGAGCCCTACGAGGTCGACATTGACGAGCGGCGTGTCGTCTCGGCGTACTGCTGTACGTGCGGGGAAGAGACGACGCTGTTCCTGGAGGTCGGTGAGGACTCGCCATGGGAACACGACGAGCAGCACCCGAGCCACATGATCGACTACTGGAGGGAAGCATGAGCCGGGCAGAATCGGCTCGTGCGGCCGTGGGGACTGCTCCCGGAAGGACCGACGACCGCGGACAGGAACAGCGAGAGCGGCATTCCTCGCGCGAGTGCGAGTGCCCCGCGTGCGACGGGGGGAACGGAGGTCTACGATTCTGTTCGAAGTGCCGCTACAACGGGTGTACCGCTGGGAAAGCGCTCTGTGGAGAAACTACCAATGAGTAAGACAGACGGCTACAAGGACGGGGGTATCACGCACTTCCTCGCGGAAGGACGGCGAGTTCAGCACGGGAAGGGAAGCTACACGGTGACGATTCCGAAGGCGCTCGCGATGGAGTGGGGGCTCGAAGACGGAGACGAGTTGCTGTTCACCGCTCAGGAGGGCTCGACTGAGGCGACGATCCACGAGCCCGGGAGCGAAGGCGGGTTCTCAGTGAGGGCCAACGATGACTGAGCGAGATCGCACCGCGGCGGAGAACCGCGAGTCGGTCGCGACGGACGGCGGAACCGCCACGAGGCAGACTCCGGAGACGGCGGCGACCGAACACCCTACGGTCCTCGACGTCGACGTGGTCGGCGATCGAGCGCTGGCGACCGTCGAGAGGGGTGATGTCTCGATCGTCGTGGAAGCGCCTGCGGGGATCTCCGCCGAAGAGCTGGAGGAGACGCTCAGCGGCGTACCGGAGAGCATCGCGAAGACGACCGAGCGCTTCGCGGCACCGGGGTGTCTTGACGACGAGGCGACCGAGACAAACGAGAGCGCCACCGGAGGTGATGGGGCGTGAGAGTGATCGAAGAGGAGGTGCTTCACCAGGGGCCGATACTCGCGGCGCTCGGCGGTGTCGTTGCCGGGTACATCACCGCGATCGGAACGGGCCGGTACGTCGCGTTAGCCGGAGCGCTGGCGGCGCTCTTCGTCGGGTACGCGCTGAGTATCGGAGTCCTCCGAACGATGTCGCAGTCGACGGAGCGCGAACTCCTATGGAGGTGACCGATGTCGGGAAATGAGGAACTCGCGGACGCGTTTGTCGGCATCGTTGAGGGCGTGCGGCTCGATGTCGCGCACCTACGGGCTGAGTGGCGAGAGCGAACGACTTACGGCCGGGCTCGACTCGCTCCGCTACTTGTGATCTATCCGTTCATCACGACGTTCTACCTCGTCGCGGCGAGCCTGATGTACGGGCTCTTTCGGGGATCGGAGATCGCGGTGGCCGGCTGGGATCGACTGTGCGACGCACGAGCGCGTCTCGAACCGGAGGTCTACGATGGCGAGTGAGCAGTTTGACAGGGAGATCAATCAGATCTCGTGTCCACACGAGCGGTGCGGCAACGAGAATCTTGACACCGTCGACGACGATCCGGATGTCGATTACTTCTGCCATTGGTGCGGGGGGCTGTTCGCAACCGAGGAGGTGGCTGATGGCGACTGACGTGAATATTTGTGATTGTGGCTGGCAAGAGACCGTCTCCGAGGACTCGTTCAACCCTTACCGGCGAAAATGCCCAAACTGCGGGGCGTCGTTCTTCGAGCGGGAGGAGGTTCGCTGGTTCATGCCGCAGCCGGGTGGTAGCGATGACTGATCGATCCGGAGACAATCGTCTCGCAGATACGATCCTCGACACCCTCACCAGTAGCGTCGGTGTGCGAGTCATCGACGAGTGGACGTCGAGCGATACGTACCTGTTCCGCGGGCCACACGGCCGTCTCGAACACCTCCACTACTCCGAAAACCTCGACCACTGGAAACGGGGGCTCTATCAGATAGACGGTGTTCTGCGGTCGAAACTCGTCGATTCGATCGTAGGACACCCACAGTGGAGTGGGTGGCACTACGTCCGCCGAGACAAGCTCGGGGAACCGAAGCCGGTAGTCATCGGGATCTCCGAGCCGTTCCGCTGTAAGGTGTGTGACGAGCGGTTCCCCTCGGGGAACGCGTTCGGATGGCATCTCGCCGATGTCCACGAGATCGATACGGAGGACAAGATGGACTACGCGGTGCCAGAACCCGAAGAACAGCACACGCTCGCGAAGTGGGCAGGTGGTTCGGCATGAGCGATCGATCCACCGACGAGACCACGCAGACGATCGCCGTCATCGGCTGTGGAAACGCGAAGCGCGACGAGGCTTCGCAGGCGAGGGAACTCTACACGAGCAACTACTTCGCGCTCAAGCTGGAGTACGCAGAACACTTCGCCGACCGCGTCGTCATTCTGAGCGCCGAACACGGACTCGTTTGGTCGAAGCGGACGATCGAGCCGTACGACACCACGCTCGACGACTGCGACCGGCAAGTGCTGGTCGAAGAAGTAAGCAGGTCACTCCGGTCGCCGTTTACCGACCACTCGCACGCAGACGAGGTGCTCCTACTCGCCGGCCGCGACTACGCCAGTATCTATCAGGACGCGATCGCCCACGAGGACGAGATCGCCTTCGAGCCGCTCGGGCCGCAGCTCAACGTGGTCGACGTGTTCGCCGAAGCGGACCTCGGCGGTATCGGCGAGCAGATGGGGTGGCTCCGGCGCGCGATTGACAAAGACCTCCGGCAGCCGGACGGTGGCGAGACGGAGCAACAGACAGGGCTCGACCGGTTCGGCGGGCGGACGGTGCCGGTCGCGACCGACGGAGGACAGCATGAGTGAGCAACAGACCGAGAGAGTTGATCGGAGGTGTGTCAACGCCTAAGACGAGTTTGGGATTCTTGTTACAGAATCCCAAACTGAGCCGTTCCCTCCGCTGTACCACTTATAAACGACATCCTGTGAAACACACCGAATTATGGAAACCCAAACTGAAGAGAAAGCGACCGTCTGGCTGAAGCCGGACCAAGTCGACGCGATGCGGAGCGCAACCGTCGAAGCGAGCGCGACGTACCTTGCTACGCGCAACGACGCGCTGATCGCGACGCTGTACGACACGGGGCTCCGGGTGAGCGAGGCGATCGCGCTCGACGTCGAGGACCACGTCGACCTCGACGACGGCGTGATCGCGCTTCCGGCCGGGCTCCAGAAAGACTACCCGACCGACCGATCGCCGAGCTACACCGAGATCGGGCTCGCCGACGAGACCGTGCGGACGCTCCGGATGTACCTCGGCGGGCGGTGGAAGGAGTCGCCGGCGCTGTGGCCCTCGCGACAGGCGGAACGGATGTCGACCGAGTCGGTGCGAAACGTGGTTCGAGCCGCCGCAGTCGCCGCGGACGTGCGTCCGATGACGCTCACCGGGCGCGGCGAGCCGGAAGACGTGACGCCGCACACACTACGCCACAGCGTCGCGTATCGAATGCTGAACGTCGAGGAGGGGAACACGTTCTACGACGTGCGGAACCGGCTCAGACACGCGAGTATCCAGACGACCGAACGCGTCTACGACCACATCGACCGGGTGTAGCAACTCTCGCCGGGATCACTCTTCGATATCTCTTGATCGGCCGGATTACCCCCTCCCTGTGATCGGCCGGTACAGAATTTCTCGCCGCGACTCTCAGACTGAGCCACGCCCGCGCGTATATAAGGTAACGGGAGGGGGAGGGGGAGATCGGGGCGTATCTAGCGATCGACAGCCGTCCCGTTTTGCCCCATCGAGCGGAACATCTCTCTAGGAACTCACTGGCTCTGCCAAAATCCTCAGTAGTTGATAGTTTTCACGCTTTCAATCGGTCAATACAGGGAACTCACGAATCGCTCAAAATACACTCCTCAGTGATCGGCTGCTTCAGGCGAGAATCTGTCTAAAGAAGGGATTTCAACAGAGCCTATTCTTCTTCTTTGGATGTCTGGAACGATTCTTTGAGTGCGTTTCGAAGAATACTGTTATCTAACTCATTTTCTTCAATACCAGTACTGGTTACTCGAAACCCGATTCCCTCATCATTTAGAAAAGCAACAATGAGCGGGTATAGTTCATGTGTATCCATTTCTAGGTCCTGAATCTCGTCCAACTCCTCTATCATATCATACGATACCTCACCGCTGTCGACTTTTTTAGGGTCTAGGCCGATCCACGTGGCTATCGCTCGGTTGTCCTCGTTAGTATAGTGGCGGATAACTTGATAGAAGTCAAATGGATCCTCCGAACGTATGCCACGCTGAACGATGGGTTCTGTCCCTTCGTATCCTCGTTCGCGTATCTTTTTGTCGAGATCTGCGAACTTTGTGGTGTCGTAGACTCTCTCCAAGAGCATATCTCGTTTCTGCCCAACCACCTGCTGCCTCAGATTTTCACGACTGTTTTCGTTATCTTTGCCCATTTTGTATCGCTATTCTAGAATCATGAGTGGCAGATACTAAATTAATCCCCGTATCTAGTACGCTCGCAGATTAGCATACAAATCTACCAGATGGACGTGCGGTCAGCACGCAACTCTCATCAACCGGCTATTTCAGTCAATAATTTATTTGAAGAATGGGATTCCAACAGAGCCGAAATGGACCTCATGCCGAGATCCACTAGCTGGATACATTCAGCGAAGAACTGAAATTATATGTAGGGGTCAACTGCCATGTTATACATGCTTGATTTAACGAAATTCGAGACGGCTTATCTGGTACTGACTCTATTTCTCACTGTTATCGGATATCTCAATCTTACGTCCTTTCTTTCCTTCAGCGAAAGCCTAGTACTCCTTTCATTCTGCGTAGTGCTGTTGCTATTGAGACGAATTGTCGACTGATACGCAGGTTCATTCTACCGGCTGTATCAGGTAAGAATATATCTGAAGAAGAGGATTTCAACAGAGCCAAATCACTGGCCTTGTTGAAATCCTCTTCTTCAGACACATTCTCGCCTGAAACAGCCGGTCGATGAGAATTGCGAAAAGGATAAACTGTTTCTCCTTGGAATATAGCTCTCTCAACGTGATCGATCAGGAATTACGGAGGAATCTCTATAGGGTGGGGCTCATCGTTATTGCTTTCTTCGGAGCAGTTTTTGTTTCTGTCTACCTCGATTCGTATTTCCTCAGCGCCCTCTTCTCGTTAATCGCCGTCGCTGGTGTGTTCCTGCTCTTGAAGTTTCAGAAAGTGTACTCAATCATTATGATCGTTGTTGGAGTTCTCTCACTTGCGTTCGCCGTTTTCGGCTATCTGAATCTCGGTTTCGTAAATATGCCTGTTCTGTATGCCCTCCTCGCAGTACTGGGAATCGTTCGTGGCGGTCAGGCGTATCGAGCAACCGAATAACTGTACTGAGCGATTGGAGACACAAAACTATCAACTTCTGAGGATTTCAACAAAGCCAAATCACTCGTTACGAGCCGGGAACAGCTGACCGAGTTGGTCACAGATCCCGTGATCGCCGACATATCGATCGCTCAGGATCGGCCGGTAGCGGATTCCTCGCGAGGACGCACAGACTGACCCCTGCGCGCGCGTACCTAAAGTGACGGGAGGGGGAGGGGCCGAGGACCGCTACAGATCGGCTTTCGAACCGGGAATAGATCGACCGCCGGCGCGCTTCGGTTTCGAGGGTTCCTCGTCGGAACCGCCGACGTTCATGCCGATCGGTCTGACGCTGATCGCCTCGTCAGACTGAGAGATCATGAGGTGTGCGTCGACTACGCCATCGTCGTCGTCAATGAGACCCCAGCTCCGGAGCGTCTCCTTCGGGATGACCATCCCGCCGCTTCCGTTGCCGAGATCTCGTAGCTTCCGAATCTCACCAGACATCGGTTCAGTCTCAGGCTGGCAGCACTTGAACGCACGAAATTAATGCGTTTTTCTAGTGTATTTGGTGTCACAGATATCCAGATTCGTGGAACGGGTGAATCGGAATTAGTGTCGATCGCTCTCGCGCCGGACCCTACGCACACGCGCGCTTCGGAGTAGATGCGAAGGGGGAGATCCCCCCTACGTCCGGGGCGGCACCGCAGGATCGGTTCTAATCGCTGTACGGGGGCTTCGACTCGGGACCGGCTCGCGACAGTTCAGAATATGTGATTTTCTCCGCCATCTATTTAATCACGCTGACGGGTGGATTTGATATTACATGAGCCAAGCGACGCTCGGGAGTGGTCCCTACCGAAACTCCAGTCTCTTCTCTGGCTACTATCTCGACGAACGCGTTGCCGACCTCGACGACTGGGAATCCGACGACGAGGCCGAAGCGGCGTTCGAAGATCTCCGCGAACTCTGGGAACTGGAGGGCGACTACGTCGCCTCTCACGGCGAGGACGAACTGATCGACCAGTGGATCGGTGAGGTCCTGGAGATCCTCGGGTTCGACACGATCTCCGAGGGAACGCTTCCGGGCGGCGGCGGGTATGTCGACCGGCTCCTCTACGAGTCGAAGGAAGATCGGTACAAGGCTGCTGACCGGAAGCGCGAGGGCGACCGAGAGGGGATGTTCTCGGGAGCGTCCGCGCTGCTCGAAGCCAAACAGTGGGGCCACGACTTCGAGAAGCGATTCAGCGACGAACGGCCCTATCGCGACGCCTCACACCAGGTAAAGTACTACCTCGAACGGACGCCGACTGATCTCGACTGGGGGATCCTCACTGACGGAAAGAAGTGGCGGCTCTACGGGACCAAAGACTACGAGACACAGACCTACTACGAGGTCGACCTACCGGAGCTGCTCGAATCTGGGGACCTCCAGCAGTTCAAGTACTTCTACTGTTTCTTCCGGCCCGAGGCGTTCATCGAGATCGGCGGAAGCTCGTTCCTCGAAACCGTCTGGTCGGAGTCCGAGACCGCCGCGCAGGAACTCGGTGAGGACCTCCAAGACAACGTGTTCACTGCGCTGCGGGTCCTCGGGAAGGGCTTCGTCGAGAACAACGACCTCGGGATCGACCCGGAAGACGAGTCGGCGCGGGCCGAACTGAAAGAGCAGTCGCTCGTGCTGCTGTACCGGTTGATGTTCGTCCTCTACGCGGAGTCGCGCGGGCTGATCGACCCGGAAGAGCCGAGCGCGAACGCGGAGTATCACGAGAACTTCAGCCTCGAAGAGGTTCGGAGCGACATCATCGAGACGGCCGAGGGCGGCGACGTCGAGTCGGGTGCCGTGTTCCGCGACGAGTACAGCACGTTCTCCACGACGATCTGGAACCGGCTCACGCGGCTGTTCGAACTGATCGACGAGGGCGAAGAGGAACTCGACATCCCGCCGTACAACGGGGGGCTGTTCGACCACGACGACCACGAGTTCCTCGCGGAGAACGAGGTCTCGGACCCGGCGATCGCGGAGGTCATATTCCGGCTGTCGACCACGGAGAACGACGAGGGCGAGTACGTCCCGGCGGACTACGCCGACCTCGACACGCGCCATCTCGGATCGATCTACGAGGGGCTGCTCGAACACGAGTTCCGAATCGCGGGGCCGGAGGGGGTCGCCGCGGTCTCGGAGGACGGCGGGCAGGTGTGGAAGCCGGGCGACGAGGTGTCGGTCGCGGACGCGGTTGAGGTCGTAGAAGAGGGCGGGCTGTACGTCGTCAACGACGAGGGCGAGCGGAAGGCCACGGGCGCATACTACACGCCCGACTACGTCGTGACGTACATCGTCGAGGAGACGGTTGACCCGCTGATCGACGAGATCGACGAGGAACTCCGCGAGGAGGGGCTCGAACCGAGTGACTCGGAGTACTTTGTCGAGTTCTACGACGCGATGCTGGACCTGACGATCCTCGATCCCGCGATGGGATCAGGCCACTTCCTGACGAAGGCGACGGGATACCTCACCGAGCAGGTGATGAGCGTCGTTCGCGAACAGGAGATCCAGTCGTTCGACGAGCAGGACATCCGCCGTGATATCTCGAAGGAGGTGATCTACGGCGTCGACCTGAACGGGATGGCGGTCGAGCTGTCGAAGCTCTCGATGTGGCTCGAAACGCTCGCGGCGGACCAGCCGCTCGCCTTCCTCGATCACCACCTCAAGGCGGGGAACTCGTTGGTCGGCAGCGATATCACAGAAGTTCTCTCCGACGACACCGAGGAGAACGGCGGCCAGCTCACGCTCACGCAAGCGTTCGCGAGAGTCCGGCAGGACACGCTCGAACACGTGATGGAGCTGATGTCAGACCTGCTCGCGTTCGACAACGACTCCTTAGAGAGCGTCAAGTCGATGGAGGAGTTGTACGACGAGATCCGCGAGGATCCGTTGTATCAGCGCCTCTTCGAGCTGGCGAACGTCCACACCGCCGAGGAGTTCGGCTGCGACGTACCCGACGACGCGTACGAGCAGATGGCGGGTGCGATCGAAGACGAGGACGACTGGGCGGAGATCGCGGGTGAGGACTGGTTCACGGCGGCGCAGGCGACGGCGGCGGAGCAGGACTTCTTCCACTGGGAACTGGAGTTCCCCGAGGTATTCTTCGACTTAGAGGGCGAAAAGAGGAGTAAAGCAGGATTTGACATTGTCGTAGGGAACCCGCCATATGGGTATCGCAAGATCCCATCTAAATCGAAAAAGTCTTACTATGAATCAAAATACCAGTCACACCAATATAACTTCGAATTTTATATATACTTCACAGAAAGGGCGATAGAATACTGTCGGAAAGGAGGCCATATATCATATCTTATCCCTAATACGTACTTGTCAGCAGACAAGTTTTCCAACTTCAGAAACGTAATACTGGATAAATCAAAAATATCTGAAATATTCTACCTCGGACAGAGCGTATTCAAGAGTGTGACATTAGAATCGGTGATCCAACATCTTATTCCATCTAATGATGAAGGCGATACCAGAATCAGATTCAATCGTGAAAACGGGGATCGCATAGATATCTCTGAAGATTATAGCATTGAACAGTCTAAATTCAGGGAAGCAGATGACTCCGTATTTGGAATTAGTTTATCCCCAAAGCGGAGAGAAATTGTCGAAAAAATGGATAAATGCCAAACTAATCTTGGAGATATAACCTATACGACGGTCGGAATCAACACTGGATATATTCGGGATGTTATGGTTTCAGAGGAAAAGGAAAACAAGAATTCCCACAAAATGGTGTCGGGAAGGAACATCGGTAGATACGAACTTTCTTGGGATGGTCGCTGGATCCAGTATGACCCAGAACTCATCGAAGAGTATGGTGACAAAGCACGTAGTCTTCCTCCAGAGTATATCTTTACGAATGATAAAATATTGTTACAACGCACGCGAAGAGGCCTGAATCGGAAATTGGTCGCAACGCTAGATGAGAATGAATATTATAATCTCAACCGTGTATCAAATGTGGTTCTGGATGACGATCAGGACTACAGACTAGACACGCTTTTGGGGATATTAAACTCTGAGCTTCTGGACAGGTACTTCAACTGGGTATTTGATGAGTATGAGGTGAAGCCTGTCCACCTTCGGAAACTTCCGATAGTTAGCACAGGTGTTGAGATTGATACTGAACAGTTTGTAAGTAGTTCTTCTGAGTTAGTCGAGGACCCTCCCTCTGGTGTGCTTGAGCTTATTGGAGAACTAGCAAGGGCATTGAGCGAATATAAGTCGGATCGGAAGCAGCTGAATCTGAACTTATTACAGTATCTGCGACCATACGTAGGGAACACGGGAATAACGGATATTGGCCTCTTTCAGCCTGCGAGCAACCCTGAGTCGATGTTACATGAAACATCGACCTCTTACGAGAACCTCCGAATTGGCACTGCCACCGTCGATCGCGAGTCCCCTAACACAGTCTTGATCAAGGCCACCGCTCGCTACAAGCCCGACGACGAGGATGCCTACGAAACGGATCGGTGGGGCTACACCGAGACGGACCTCCTGCCTGCGTTCCGGATCACGGACCTCACGGAGACGGAGGCGGACCTGATCGAGCACTTCGTGCCGGTCGCCGTCGACGAGGAGATTGCTGGGTTCTACGAACAAGCGACGAAGACGAACTCGCTGGTCGACCGGTTGAAGGCGATCGAGTTGCCCGACGTCGACGACGTGGCCGACGACTTGGCGAACTACCTCGATACGGTCGAGCGCGCCGAGGAACTCGACCAGAAGATCGCGAAGACCGACGCCCTGATCGACGAGATTGTCTACGAGTTGTACGGACTCACCGACGAGGAGATCGAGATCGTTGAGGAAGCCGTAGGAAAGTGAGGTAGTATCGATCGCTCAACTCGCTGACGAAGGACAACAGGATTGGAGGGATTACAGGGGAGCGTCAGATCGAGAATGCTATGACTATAGTCATTCGAAGTCCCCTAAATCGCTATCTTCCTCTTCGAAGTCTCGCTCTGCCCTCTCAAACGCAAGTTGGCCGCGTTGACGCTTCGCATAGAACTGGGTATACTTCTGTTCAACAGTATCTTTGATATCTTCAGGAACAGCGTTTGATGTCCGAAACCTGAATTCTCGTTCTGTGTTGATCTCTTCTGAGTTTTGGAATACAAGATCTGTCGTCTTTGCTTCGTCTAGGAGTTCATCGACATTATCTCCGATTACTTCTTCCCGACCTTCAGTTCGCACTCCTAGATCGAGGCTAGCATCATACTTTTCGTGAAAATCCTCTCTCTCAAACTCCCGTGGATGCTGGTCCGTTCCATCTTGTATACCACTAACGATGACCTCTAGAAGAGTTTGCTTCAGAGGGATGATTGGATGTTCATTAAGACGGTATTTTATCTCTGTGACATCTGCTCGGGAGTAGTCTAACCCATCCTCAAATTCAGTCCTCAGAAGCTCAGACGCAATTCCTCCCTTTTTTGGAGTCAATAATCTTTCTTCTTCAACATGTTCGAGAATAACGTAGTTATCGACATCTAAGGTCGCTTCAAGTAAATCGAAGTCAATCTCAACCAGATCCTGCGGCCGAGATACAGTGGCGTATTGTATACTGCCAAGATCAAGGTCATCACATTCAATTTGTTCCATGAGTTCACGGCGATGTTCTTCCTGATCAAAGATTTGTTTGATCCGGTTAACTCGTTCAACCCACTCTATCCTGTTTTCTCCACCAATCTCACAGCAAACAAAGCACAAGTGTACATCGTGATAGGTTGGCTTCGCTAGGAGTACATCTGCTGTTTGCTCAAGACACTCATATAAGGGGTTTACGAGCGTTGTTTCATAGCCGCTTTCTGTGCTGGTGGTACTTTCGTCAGGCGGAAAACCATCCACTACAGCAGAAAAGAGCTTCTGTTCTTCCTGATGTTTATCTCTGTAATCCCGTCGAAATAGAGTCTTCGCTCGACTTGGATCGATCTTATGCCACTTTTCTCGGTAGAGTTTGTCAAACCGCTTGCGATCCCCTTTGCTGAGAGTTCCGAGATAACTCTCTTCATCAAACTCAGACGGACCGATCATTCTACTGCTACCGGTTCACACTTCGGTCCGAAGTGATCGCTAACGAAATTGTAGATTCTAAAGGACTGATCAACATCGGTTAGCTCACGAGGATATACCTGTATAGTATCCTCTTTTGTCATGAGCTTCGTAGTTTCGTAGGAACTGTGGTCAATTAGCTCAGCATCGAAGCTTGGTATCTCTGGGTAGGAGTTGTACTCAGAAACTCCGAATTCTAACTCCTCATTTTGGAGGTGAGATTTAAAACCGTCCAGATGATCTCTGTGTAGTCCCGGATCAACTTTTATTCCCCAAGGACGGCTGACAGAGATTGTCTTATTTTGGAATACCGTACTCTCTGGCTCTGTAGCTTCGCCAGTGTCGATGTACTCCTTTATACGTGACTTGTGCTCAGTCTCCTTTTTCAGGGTCCGCCAAAGTTCCTGAACACTTCCACTTTCGTGGACAAACACTCCTTTATCCTTCACTCTAAATTTGAAGTGATTGGGTCGTTCAAATTCAAGAATGGTTGGGAGAACACCGTATTCCATTCTCATCTCCCGATATGTCTCTAGACCATCATCCGCATAGTAAGTAATTCGTCTTTTAGTTCCCGGTCTTTTTCTGGCTCCAATTTCCGAGAACATACCTCTCTTGGCACTGAAAAACGGAATAAGAATATCTCCGTCGTATCTACTAATTAGCTCTTCGCGGAGCGCTTCCATCTGTCTTTTTGAAAGCCAGAACCTCCCGACATCCTTACTCTGTTGAAGATATGAATTGATTGTCGGAGGCATCTCGTCAGTGATATTTGCTGTAGTGATAAATACAGGAAACTCGTCATCTACATAAACGTAGTACGGGACGTATTCCTCGCCAGTATCTCCCTTAAGAAGATAGAGGTCTCCCGTTGAATCTACACGATCAAAGTGACTACCCAACGAGTCAATGAAGGCTTTCTCTGACCGGCAGTCGTTTATCGCACCGATAAAGTTGACACTCTCTGGAACTTCCCCGAGATTATAATCCTTCTCAAGATAAGACACGAAATCGTCAGCAGAGGAAAAATCACGATCAACTGCGTCCAAGAAGTCATACGGGGAACTCATGGTATATGCCCCTCAGACATAGTGGATCGGGGATGGAACATCGCTTGCTAGGATGTGATCCTTCCTTCCATAAATAATCTCCTCAACCCATGTGTTCATTCCAGATTATCCCCATGCTCTTCATCAATCAAGCTTTTGCGCGTTTCAGACAACTCTTCGATTGAATTGTACAAATCGTCTAGATCGGCATCAGGCACTCCACCGTCAGAGCGTGCTGCGGACATAATTGATTTATATTGGATTACTTTTGAGTAGAACTCCACGTACTTATCTTGAGTCTCTTGATCTAGTAGACCAATCCGCCCGGCGTTGGACTCATACACCACTGTTGGTATTGATTTCCCTGGAGGAAGAGAATCTGGATCAAGGCCTCCTTCAGAAGGTTTTGAATTCCTCTTTTCCATAGAGTTAGCGCACTGTTCGATCCCTCTCATTTGCCCAATTTCTGCGGTTAACGCACCTACAAGCTTCTCTTTCTCTTTGTTTTGCCGATAATTATATGTCAGAATAGCGGAAGTGAACGTAGTCGCAATCCCAATTACAAGACCAATTGTGGTACTATCAGTGGCTACCGCGTATATCGCTGTGAGTAGTCCTTCAAGACACATTACGTTCACTAGAACCCGGCCCACTCACCCGGTCGAGTGGCATGAGGCGGTCGAGGACCCGGCTCAGGTACGTCGAGTCCGGGATCGACTTCCTCACTCAGGTACAGCCGCCCCCACGTCGTGATCGACCAGTAGGTCTCGACGCGATCGAACCCGATATCGCGGTCCTCACGCTCAACAAGTTCAGCGTCGACCAACGTGTTACAGCGCTCGGTCACTCGACCAGGACTCACGGTCCCGGAGAGTTCGAACCCGACTTCCCACGAGGTCGCGGCACCGTCGGAGGCTAACTGTTCAAGAATGCGCTCATCGAGCTGCGTCATCCACGGAACGAACGACCGCATTCAGGTCGCGCCCCCGTTCGACTCACCGGGGATATCTTCGGAGCTACTGGCAGTAACTTCGCTGGCGTCGTCGTCGATGTAGCGCCATTCCTGTGTGTCAAGCCGGCCGTCGAGGTAGGCTTCGCCATCATCGGTGATGATGTAGACTCCGTTCCCGAGGTGCTGGACGAGCCCATTTTCTTTCAATTTCTTACATCGACGACCGATATATTGACTCGAATACCGGATCGGCCCCTCTTCTTTCATCTCTGTAGGAGACCCAGATCCATTCTCGCGTAGATATTCGAGCACCCTGTCGTCCACGAGTGCCATCCAGTCCCCAGAATATCTCATGGCTCCACTACTGGTTCGGTGAAACCTATTACACACGATTAGAACTTTGGAAAGTCTATTGAACTATCAATTTCATACACAACCTATAAGTTGTGTCGCCTATGTTGAGTACATACGGAGCCCGAGTGACGAAGCCTCGGCTCGCGATGAAACTGTAGGAATCCCGGCCGCGGTGCTCCAACACCCGGCCGGGTCGGGTTCTGTGATGGTACCACAGAACCATGCCAACGACGGCATTCCGGGGGATGAATCCCCCAACGACGGCAGACGAACCGGGCGGACATAACGGCGGCGACTGCGAGATCTGCGGCGACCGAGCCGACGGCTTCGACGCCGAGACCGGGCGCGGTCTCTGTGCCGAGTGCGCGGCGAAGCCGCTCGCCGATCGTCGCGACCCCGCGGGGGTGCGCGATGCGTAGCGTCGTCGACGGCGACGGGCGCGACACCGGCGAGCCGAGCGGGCTCGCCGACCTCACCGCGTTCCAACGCGACATTCTTCGATTCCTCGATCGCGAGGACCACCGCAAGGGGACCGCGATCCGGTCCGGGCTGGAGACGTACTACGGCGTCGACGTGAACCACGGCCGCCTCTACCCCAGCCTCGACCAGCTCGTCGAGAAGGGCTTCGTCGCGAAGTCCCAGCGCAACCGCCGAACGAACGACTACGCGCTCACCGACGCGGCCCGCGACGCGCTCGCCGACTACGACGCGTGGGCCGACGGCGACGAGGAGGGCGACACATGACCCGCGAGCGCCGCGCTCGGACGCCTCGCGACGGCGGGGGCTTCGACGCCCGTGACGTGCTGGCGGGCCGTCTCGACGACGTGACGCTCTCGCAGGCCGCGGAGGACCGGCGGTGATCCGCCGGGCGACCGTCAGGCTCCGGACGGCCGACGCGACCGACACGGTGGCCGTCGAGGCGAGCGTGCTCGCGACCGACGCCGCGCTCGTCGACATGGCCCGACAGAAGGCGGAGATCGCGCCGGCGCTGTTCCGTTCCGGCGAGGTGGTCGCGTGACGAACCTGCTGTGGCGCTGCGGCCACTGCGATCGGCACGTCGACGCCTTCGTCAACGGCTACACCTGCCCGTCCTGCGGCCGGCGCTCCGACGGGACGATCCCGCCCGAAGAATGAGCCGGGATTCCCGAGAGCCGTCGGCGCTGTCGGTCCGCGAGGCGATCGACCGGTATCTCCGTCGCCGGCGCGCCGACTCGACGGAGTCGAGCGTGAAGGCGTGGAAGTACCGCCTCAAGCTCTTCCGCGAGTGGGCCGAGGAGGCTCAGATCGAGTCGGTCGGCGAGCTCCGCGGCTACGACTTCGACGACTACTACGAGCATCGGGCGAGCCAGATCGCGCCGGTCACGCTCGAAGGCGAGATGTGGACGCTCCGGATGTTCGTCGAGTACCTCGAACAGCTCGACGCCGTCGGAGATGGGCTCCACGAATCGGTGCGTATCCCCGATCTCGATCCCGACGAGCGGTCGAGCGAGGTCTCACTCGACCGGGACCCGGCGCTCGCGCTGCTGAACTACTACCGCAACTCGGACGCCGAGCGCGCCCGTCGACGCCACGCGTTCCTCGAACTCGCGTGGTACACCGGTGCCCGCCAGGGCGCGCTCCGCGGGCTCGACGTCCGCGACCTCTACATCCGCCTCGACGATGACGACGAACAGAGTTGGGTGGAGTTCAGGCACCGACCGGAATCGGGGACGCCGCTGAAGAACAAGATCCGCGGCGAGCGTCCGGTCGGAATCCCGGACCGAGTCGCGCGTATCCTCAGCGAGTACGTCGGACAGTATCGCTACGACAGCCGCGACGACAGCGGCAGACAGCCGTTGCTCGCGAGTTCGAGGGGTCGGGCCGGGGAGGCGACGATCAGAGCGTGGAGCTACCGCGCGACGATTCCGTGTCTTCACGGCACCTGCCCCCACGGAAAGGACCCGGACACCTGCGACTGGGTCGACTACCACGAGGCGGCGAAGTGTCCCTCGTCGCGGTCGCCACATCAGATCCGGACGGGCTCGATCACTTGGCAGTTGAACATCGGGATCCCGCCGGAGGTCGTCGCCGAGCGCGTCAACGCGTCGGTGAAGACGATCTCGGATCACTACGACTGGGCGTCTGAGAAGGAGCGGTGGCGACGCTACCGCGATCGGATGGAGAATCGAACAGAGTACGTTGAACGACTTGACGCGGCATGATCAACACGACTATGACAACGCAACCCATGTACGGAAAACGGCACAGTGAAACGGTTAGCGACCGGCTTTGGTGGAATCGCGCCCGGCCCGCTTCTCACAAACGCGTTCTCAGCGCCTACCAGCGAGTCTGCCGATTAGGAAGTGCGGACCCGTGGCTCTATTGAGGACCGACCCCATTCATTTTGACAGAGTTATTTGATCGTTTAATCGTGCTTGTAAATCACTGATCGACACGACCACCGAGGCCCCAGCCGCGAGGTGGGCGCACGCTCGGGTCGTTTGAGACGACTCCGGCATCTCGTGATGACGAGAGAGAGCTCTGCTCTCTCCTTGCGGTGCTTGCGTCGTCATCAGAACGCGGAGCGTTCTGATTGGCTCACGAGAGCTTTGCCCTCGTGAACGCCCGCGCCCGCCTCGCAACTGCCCCTTCGAATCCCACCTTACAACAGCACCGCACCTCACACCTCCCCAGCCTCGTCGACCGGTCTCCGCGTTGCTCCGACCGGTCGACTCCCTCGCGCATGCTGCTCGGCCGCATCGCGGCCGAGCAGGCACGCGCCACCGCACTCAAATTCAGCAGATCAATCACTACGTCACCGATACTAAGCGATTGGGGGAACAACGCTATCGCTCCCGAAGGATTTCAACAGATTCGCCCAAGACCGGATCATTGATTTCGATCTGTGAATCGGTTCAATCCAGCTTCTGAACTTCGTACACACCAATCGTTCTGTTATCGTCGCCGTTTTGCGGTACCCAGATCACACGAATCTTGGTTCCGCCTTCAACCCCTGTTGGCGTTGTGAGTGTCTTGTCTGGAGAGATGTCCAGCTCTGAGTTCACTTTACCAAACAGATTCCACTTGATGTATTTTTGCTCCCCGCTGTCAACCTCCGTATATTGTACACGGACACGGGTAGCATCTACAGTATCACCACCAGTATGGGTGATCTCGTAGCGTTGCCCAGCAAAGCCGTCGAACCTGAATTTGATCGCCGGTGCATCCCCGAGCGGATTCAAACTGGGCGGAATCCGATCGCTCGCTGAACATCCCGCCAATCCAGTGAGAAGTGTCGTCCCTGCACTACCCTTCAACACGTCCCGTCGAGATTTTTGCATACTGACGCGAACACGACAGACTAGTTAAAAACTCTGACTAGACGACAGCGAACACAAACGCTAGTGTGCGGCTGTTTCGGTCCGGTGTGCCGGATCAGCGTTATCGCTACAATCCCACAGAAAGTAATTAAAATAGTATCTGTTGGATCTGATAAAATACTTGGGTGTTGATATTTTCACGGCCTTAATCGATCAGTACAGGGTACCCCATGTCGATGTGGTACGCCGATATTTGTTCGTCCGCGAGTGACATAATCCTAACACCGTCAACTGCTGAGAATTTCAGTGAAACTGGCTCTACTCATGTCGACCGCATCCCGCCTCGTCAGTCCGGCGCGTAGTCCGTACCGTCCTCGCTGTCGAGGAACGCCGTGAGCAGGTCGACGGCGGCCTCGACGTCGCGCGCGTCGGCCGTCTCGACGGCGGAGTGGTGGTACCGGACGGGGATCGAGAGCGCGCCGACGGGGCGCGCGCCTCCAGCGTTCTGGAGGGCGGCGGTGTCGGTCCCGATGTTCCAAGACACCTCGCGCTGGAAGGCGATGTCGCGGGTTTCGGCGACCGATTCGAACCGTTCCACGACCTCGGCCGTCGGGATGACGCTCGCGTCTTTCCGCTTGATCCCGACGCCGTCACCGAGCGTCGTGATCGCGTTCGACGGGTCGACGCCGGGGTACGACTGTTCGAGCGTCCCGTCGAGCGCGACGACGAGGTCGGGGTCGACGTCGACGCCTAAGGCGGCCGCGCCCCGCAGTCCGACCTCTTCCTGGACCGTCGCGGCGTAGTGGACGGTCACGTCCGGGTCGGCGAGCCGCGCGGCCTCCAACATCACATACACGCCCGCCCGGTCGTCCAGCGCGGAGCCGGAGACGCACTCGCCCATCTCGCGGAGGTCGCTGTCGAACGTCACGACGTCGCCGACGCCGAACGCCTCGGTCGCCTCGTCGGGGTCGAGACCGGTGAACACGTAGGCGTCGTCGAGCGTCCAGTCCTCGGGGGCCTCCTCCGCGGCCGTGTGCGCGGCGTTAATTCCCACCACCCCGTCGTAGTCGCCGTCCCGGGTGTGGACGGTGACCGGGTGCCCGCGGAGCGCGTCCGGGTTCCAGCCCCCGAGCGGCTCCACGGAGAGGAACCCGTCGTCGACGTGGCTCACGATGAGCCCGATCTCGTCCATGTGCGCGGCGACGAGCACCTCGTAGTCGGGGTCCGCGCTCCCTTCGACGGTCGCGACGACGTTCCCCATCGCGTCCGATCGCACGGCGTCGACGGCCGGGAGTTCGTCGCGCACGACGTCGCGCACCCGATCCTCGTAGCCGACGGGACCGGGGGCGTCAGTCAGGCGCGCCAGCAGGTCGAAATCGAACGTCGCGTTCGCGGTCACGTTCGGACGCTGGCGGCTCGCGCCTGAAAACGCAGGGGTTCCGGCAGGACGGGTGCGACTCACCGGCGGGACGGGCAAGCGGGCGGACTGGCGTCTCGACGACAACCCCCTGACCGAGACCGCCGGCTCGGCCGCGTGACTCGCGACTCCGAGAGGTATTTGTGTCCGGGATGACCAAGCCGTCCGATATGGTGGGACGCTACGGTGACATCGACTACTCGCGCGCGACGAAACGGACGTTCGGGGTCGGCGCGGTGCTTTTCGCGTTCGGACTGGTCGGCGACCTCTACCTCCGCTCGACGGGCGCACCGGTCCCGGAGTGGGAACAGACGCTGCTCGTCGACGCCGAGCTGCTCGGCGTCCTCGTGATGCTCCTCGCCCCGTTCGTGTTCGGAATCGTCCTCCCGCTCACGGAGTGATCCGGTGATTCCCTCCTCGACGAGTGCGCTGGGGTCGGACCGTCAGCGGTCCCGCTACCTCGCCCGCGGCCCTATCGGCGCTCCGCACTCGGGACACTCCTCGTCGGTACACGCGACCGCGAGGTCACACGCCGGGCAGAACTCCCGGTCGCAGGCGTCGTCTCCCATGGTTCGGACGGGACCGGGTGGACGGAAATAGCTTCTGGCGGCCCCGAGGGCCGTCCTTCGAATCGTAACTCCTTTTGAATCGTCCGACCGCATCCGGGTGTGAGCAACGCCGACCGCCGCACGCAGTTCTGGGCCCTCTATCTCACGCGCTTCGCCGAGGGATTCGGCTTCATCACGCTCATCACCCTGCTCGGGACGTACATCAACACGCTCGACCCGCAGGCGACGACGGTGCTCGGCGTCACCGTCTCGGCCGGGTTCATCATCGGGATGTACACCACGGGGTTCACGCTCGCGCAGACCGTCGCCGTGGTCCCCCTCGCCTGGGCCGGCGATCGGTTCGACAAGCGGACCGTCCTGTTGGGCGTGCTCGCGGTCGGAGCCGGGGTGTACGCGCTGTTCCCGCTCGTCGACTCGTCCGGCTCGTTCATCCTCGTCCGCGCGCTACAGGGGCTCGTGGTCACCGGCGCGGGGCTGATGACGCTCTCGTTGGTCGGACAGATCGCCGACGTCGGGACGCGTGCCGACAAGATCGGTAAGGCGAACGCCGCCTCCTTCGCGGCCTCGATCCTCGGGTCGCTGTCGGCCGGGGGGATATACGACGCGGTCGGCTTCGGCCCCATCTTCACGATCATCGCGCTGCTGATGGTCGCGGCGTGGGTCGTCACGTGGCTGTTCCTCGACGACGACGACACCCGTATCGAGGGATTCCCGTTCTCCGATCTCGCGGTAAACCGGCGGATCCTCACGATGACCAGCTTCCGCGCCCAGTACGCCTTCGCCGTGACGATGGTGCGGACGTGGGTCCCGATCTACGCCAGCACGGAGATGGCCACGGGCGGACTCGGTATCACCGGGATCGCCATTGGCGTCACCGTCACCGCCGAGAAGGCGACCAACATGGTCGGCCAGCTGTTCACCGGTCGGCTCTCCGACGCCTACGGCCGATCGCTGTTCGTCTTCGCCGGCGGGGGGGCGTACGGACTGATCGCGATGGGGATCCCCTTCTCGGAGGCGATCGGGACCGCGCTCGGAGCCGGGGTGACGCTTCCGATCCTCGGTGATCTGCCGCCGGCGTACCTGCCGCTCGTCGCGTTCTCTGGACTGCTCGGCGTCGCCGACTCCTTCCGCGAACCGGCCAGCATGGCGCTGTTCGCGGACGAGGGGACCGACGACGGCGGCGTCGCCTCCAGCTTCGGCATCCGCGAACTGGTCTGGCGGCCCGGATCCGTCGCGGGACCGCTGATCGCCGGCTGGCTGATGGTCGAGGTGAGCATGGGCTCCGTCTTCTACGTCGGCGGCGCGTTCGCGATCACCGGCGTCCTCGCGTTCCTCGCGATCCTCGTCCACGACCACGGTCGCGCGGCGCTTTCGGCGTGGTGACCGACCGATTTACGCCTCGCGGCGCACACGGCCGCCACATGCCCTCCAGAGACGGACTCCTCGGGATACAGACATCGATTATCGGACTCGCGATACTCGAACTCTTCGGCGAGGTGAGCGGCGGGTTCCTCGTCGGGATCGCGGTCCTGCTGTACGGCTCGTACCTCGTCGGACGGAACCGAAAAGGTCCCGCGGTGAGAGACTGAATCCGGTGCGAGGACCGGCCGCGACTACGCCTCGTACCCCTGTCGCGCCAGCGCGTCCTCCAAGGCGGCGAGGACGTACTCGACGTTCTTCGGGCGGGCGGAGTGACCCATACAGCCGATCCGCCAGATCTCGCCCTCCAGATCGCCGAGGCCGGACGCGATCTCCAAGTCGTACTCGTCGAGCAGGTACTCGATGACGGCCCCGTCGTCGACGCCGTCGGGGACGCGGACGGCGTTCAGGCTCGGGAGCCAGTACTCGTCGTCGGCGTTCATTTCGAGGCCGAGGTCCTGAAGTCCGGCCTTCAGATCGCCGGCGACCTCGCGGTGGCGGTCCCATCGGTCTTCGATCCCCTCCTCGGCGACGAGGCGGAGCGCCTCGCGCAGCGCGTAGACGTTCGTGATCGGCGCGGTGTGGTGGTACGAGCGGTCGTCCCCCCAGTACCCCTCAAGCAGCGAGAGGTCGAGGTACCACGACCGAGACCGCTCCTCGCGGTCGAGGATCTTGTCCATCGCGCGGTCGTTGAGCGTCAGCGGACTCGCGCCGGGCGGACACGAGAGGCACTTCTGCGGGCCGGAGTAGGCGACGTCGACGTCCCAGTCGTCGACGCGCAGCTCGACGCCGCCCAGCGACGTGACGCAGTCGGCGATCACGAACGCGTCGTGGTCGTGCGCGATGTCGGTCAGCTGGGGGACGTTCGGCTGGCGGACGCCCGTGGAGGTCTCCGCGTGGACGAACCCGAACACGTCCGGCTGGTGTTCGTCGAACGCGCGCTCGACGTCGACGGGGTCGAGGGGCTCGCCCCACGGGGCCTCGACCTCGACGACCTCGCCGCCCGCGCGCTCGGCCATCGACTTCATTCGCCCGCCGAAGTAGCCGTTCGTCGGGACTAACATCGTGTCGCCCGGTTCGACGAGGTTGCCGATCGCGGCCTCCATCGACGCCGACCCGGTGCCGGAGACGGGGATGGTCCACTTGTTGTCCGTTCGGAACGTGTACCGCAACAGCTCTTGGACCTCGTCCATGATCTCGACGAACGCGGGGTCGAGGTGGCCGACGAGCGGGGTGCTCATCGCCTTGAGGACGCGCGGGTGGACGTCGCTCGGACCGGGACCCATCAGCGTGCGGTCCGGCGGGGTCAGCTCCCCGACCTCGGGCGGTCGCTCGTCCGCGTCGAGCGCGGCGTGCCGGTTTGACATGCGTCCAGTTCCGGCGAGCGTCGGCAAAAACCCGACGAACCGCCCGCGTCGTCGCGGCCGCCAGACTGACCGGCGCACGGCGGCCTCGCGGCGCGTCCCCGCCGTCACCGGGGCCGTGAGTCGATCCGCGCCAACTAAACCGTCCCGATGCGCCTAAACCGTCCCGACGCGTAGTAGCACGCATGTCCGGCCACCCGCGCGGATCGGCGTCAGATCAGGATCTCCAAGCCGTTCTCGATCGGATGGCGGACGGGTTCTTCGCTCTCGACGCGGACTGGGCGGTCGCCTACGCGAACGAGCAGGGGCGTCGGATCCTCCGGTCCGCGATGAGCGACGATGCGGTCGGCCCGGGGGAGTCGGTCGAGGGCCGTAACCTGTGGGAATCGATTCCCGGGTCCACCGAGACGGCGTTCTACGAGGAGTACCACCGCGCCATGGAGACCCAAGAGCCCGTCTCGTTCGACTCGTACTACGAGCCGTTAGACACCTGGTTCGAGGCGCGCGTGTTCCCCTCCGAGAGCGGTCTCTCCGTGTACCTGCGCGACGTCACCGAGCAGCGCGAACTGGAGCGACGACAGCGGGAGAGCCTCCACGCGATCCAGCGGCTCTACGCGGTGTCGTCGGACCACGACCGCTCCTTCGAGGAGAAGGTCGAGGCGATACTGACGCTCGGCTGCGAGTACCTCGACGTTCCGAACGGGTTCCTCACGCGGATCGAGGACGGGACGCAACACGTCGAGGTGTCCCACGCCGACCACCCGCTGTTGCAGCCCGGCGAGGCCTGCCCGCTCGACGAGGCGTACTGTAAGCGAACGATCGAGCGCGATCACCTGTTGACCGTCGTCAACGCGTCCGAGGAGGGGTGGGCCGACGACCCCGCCTACGAGACGTTCGGGCTGGAGACGTACATCGGCGGGCGAGTCGAAGTCGACGGCGAGCAGTACGGCACGCTGTGTTTCGCCGCCACGACGCCCCGCGGCGAGCCGTTCACCGACACCCAGCAGACGTTCGTCGAACTGCTGACGCGATGGGTGAGCTACGAGCTGGAGCGACAGCGCGCCGCGACGCGGATCGAACGCGAGCGCGACCGGCTCGACGAGTTCGCGAGTGTCGTGAGCCACGACCTCCGGAACCCTCTCACGGCCGCGCGCGGCCGGATCGACCTCCTCGCGGGTGAGTCCGACAGCGACCACGTCGATGCCGTCCAGCGGTCTCTCTCGCGGATGGAGACGCTCATCGAGGATCTGCTCACGCTGGCGCGCGAGGGGAACGACGTCGACGACCCGGAACCCGTCGACCTCGCCGCCCTCGCCGCCGACGCCTGGGAGACGACCGACGACAGGGACGGGACGCTCCGCGTGGCCGCCGACGAGTTCGGGATTCTGGCCGACGAGGCGCGGCTCCGACAGCTGTTGGAGAACCTGTTTCGTAACAGCGTCGACCACGGCGGCGAGGCGGTCACGATCACGGTCGGGTCGATGCCGGGCGGCAGCGGGTTCTACGTGGCCGACGACGGCGAGGGGATCCCCGAATCGGAGCGGGATCAAGTGTTCGAGACCGGGTACACGACGGCGACCGACGGCACGGGATTCGGTCTGAACATCGTCGAGGAGATCGCCAACGCGCACGGCTGGGAGGTTCGGGTCGTCGAGTCCGAGGAGGGCGGCGCGCGCTTCGAGTTCACCGGCGTCAAGCCGGCCTGAGTCGAGGGGGAGGACCGAGCCGTCCGAACCGAGAGCGACTCACTCGGCGTCGACGAAGTCCGGCTCCGTCCGCTTCGCGTCGCGCTCGTCCACGAGGTGGTCGACGAACGCGTCGAGGTCGACGTCGCCGCGCTGGTTCTCGAAGCGGTCGCGGACCGAGACGGTGCCGGCCTCCTGCTCGTCGTCGCCGACGATGACCATGTACGGAAGCCGGTCGTCGTGGCCCGCGCGGATCTTGCGGCCGACCGTCCAGTCGCGGTCCTCGACCTCGACGCGGAATCGCTCGTCTTCTAAGGCGTTTTTCACGCGGTGCGCGTAGCCGAGCGTCTCGTCGGAGACGGGGAGGATCCGGACCTGCTCGGGCGCGAGCCACAGCGGGAAGTTCCCGTCGAAGTGCTCGATGAGGACCATGAAGAAGCGCTCGTAGCTGCCGTACAACGCCCGGTGGATCATCACCGGCTCGTGGTCCTCGTTGTCCTCGCCCGTGTAGGTGAGATCGAACCGCTCGGGCATGTTGAAATCGAGCTGGACCGTCGGGCCGTCCCAGACGCGGCCGAGCGCGTCCTCGAAGCCGAAGTCGATCTTCGGGCCGTAGAACGCGCCGTCGCCCGGCTCGACGTCGTAGTCGTAGCCGCCCGAGTCGAGCACGTCACGAAGCTGCTCTTCCGCCGACTCCCAGATCTCGTCGCTTCCGACCGACTTGTCGGGTCGCGTGGCGAGCGCGACCTCGACCTCTAAATCGAGCGTCTCCACGACCTCGAAGATCATCTCGATCACCGACTCGATCTCCTGTCGGATCTGGTCCGGGCGGACGAACAGGTGGCCGTCGTCGATAGTGAACGACCAGACGCGCGAGAGCCCCGACAGCTCGCCGCGCTGTTCTTTCCGGTACACCTTCCCGTTCTCGAAGTAGCGCTGCGGGAGGTCGCGGTACGACCACGACTGCTGGTCGAAGATGGTCGCGTGGCCCGGGCAGTTCATCGGCTTCAGGCCGTACTCCTCGTCGTTGACGTCGAGGAGGAACATGTCGTCCTTGTAGTTCTCGTAGTGGCCCGACTGCTTCCACAGCTCCGTCCGGAACACGTGGGGCGTCTCGACCTCCTCGTAGCCGTGGTCGCGGTTGAGCTCGTTCGCGAAATTCGACAGCTCCCGGAGCACCGTCTTGCCCGGCGGGTGGTACAGCGGGAGGCCGGGGCCGGTCACCGTGGGGATCGAGAAGAGGTTCATCTCCTGTCCGATCTTCCGGTGGTCGCGCTCTTGGGCCTGCTCGCGCAGTTCGAGGTACTCTTCGAGGTCCGACTCGCTCGCGAACGCGGTGCCGTACACCCGCGTCAGCGAGTCGTTCTCCTCGTCGCCGCGCCAGTACGCGGCCGACACCTCCAAGAGGGTCGCCGCGCCGACCTCGCCGGTCGACTCGACGTGCGGGCCCTGACAGAGGTCCTCCCAGTCGTCTTGGACGTAGAAGGTGACCTCCTCGCCGTCGGCCTCCTCGTCTAAGATCTGGCGTTTGTACTCGTTGTCGGCGTAGATCTCCGTCGCCTCCTCGCGCGACCGGACCTCGCGCTCGATGTCGTAGTCGGCCGCGATAATCGACTCCATCTCGTCTTCGATGGCGGCCAGATCGTCCTCGTCGATGTCGACGTCGGTCACGTCGTAGTAGAACCCGTCGTCGGTCGGCGGGCCGATCGTCAGCGTCGCCTCCGGGTGGAGCCGCTGGAGCGCCTGCGCGAACACGTGGGCCGCGGAGTGGCGCAACACCGTGAGGTACTCGTCGGACTGGTCGGTGACGATCTCGATCCGCGCGCCGTCGTGGACCGCGGCGTGCTTTTCGACGAGTTCGCCGTCGATCTTCCCCGCGACGGTGTCGCGACCGAGCCCGGGGCCGATCTCGAAGGCGACGTCCTCGACTGTCGAGCCCGCCGGAACGGTCAGCTCTGATCCGTCCGGCAGGACGACCGTCACCTCGGCCTCCGCATCGGTCTCGCTCATACAGTGTCGGAGCCGGACGACCGTCATAAGTGTGTTCGATCCGCGGCGCGGGTTCCCACGCGCGGGCGACCGCCGGCGCGCCGTCGTGTCCCGTTTCGGGGTCGGCCGCGGCGCGCTCCGGGACCGACTCCCGGCAAGTCACGCCGCCGCCCCGGAGCCGCGGATCCGGACGAAGCGATGGCAACACACAAATCCCGCGGCAACCTTTGCCGGACCATGACCACTCACGCGGAGCCCCTCTCGTCGGTGGTGGAGACGATCGGCGAGACCCCGCTCGTCCGCGTCCACGACTCGCCCGACGCCGTTCCGGTGTACGCCAAGCTGGAGTCGTTCAACCCCGGCGCGAGCATCAAGGACCGCATCGGGAAGTACATGCTCGAACGAATGTTAGAGCGCGGCGACGTGGGCGAGGGCGGCACCGTGATCGAGCCGACCGCCGGCAACACCGGCATCGGGATCGCGGTCGCGGCGGGGCAGCTCGGCCTGAACGCGATCTTCGTCGTCCCCGAGCGCTTCTCGGTGGAGAAACAGCAGCTCATGCGCGCGCTCGGCGCGGAGGTCGTGAACACCCCGAGCAAGGACGGGATGGAGCTCGCCATCGAGCGCGCCCACGAGATCGCGGAGGAACTCGACGACGCGGTCGTCCCCCAGCAGTTCTCGAACCCCCTCAACGCCGAGGCGCACTACGAGACGACCGCCCCCGAGATCGACGAGGCGCTCGACGGCGAGGTGGGCGCGGTCGTCGCCGGCTGCGGCACCGCTGGGACGCTGATGGGCGTGGCCCGCTACTTCCGGGAGGCAGACGCGGACACCCACGTCACCGCGGTCGAGCCGGCCGGCTCCGCGTACCGCGAGTTCTTCGGCGAGGACGTCGAACACGGGGAGTACAAGACGGAGGGGATCGGCACCCACGACATCGACACGAACGAGCTGTTCGACCCCGACCTCGTCGACGAGATCCAAGCGATCGACGACCGCGACGTCCACGAGGAGATGGGACGGCTCGCGGCCGAGGAGGGGCAGCTCGTCGCCTCCTCGGCGGCCGCGAACTCGCTCGCCGCAAAGCGCGTCGCCCGCGACATCCGGGACGGCGAGATCGACGCGCCGCACGAGACGGTCGTCACCGTCTTCTGCGACTCCTCCGAGCGCTACCTCTCGAAGGGCGTCTACCGGAGCTTCGAGGAGTGGGAAGGGTAGCCGCGCCGACGCCGCCAGCGTTTATTTTTCGCCGCGCAGGCGACCGTGTTCGACCTTGATACACCGGTCTTGGACCACGTCGATCCCGTCGGCCGCCGCGTTCGTGGCCGCCTCGTCGTGGCTGATCCCGAGTTGGAGCCACGCCGCGCCCGCGTCGCCGCGCGAGGCGTGTCGCTCGCGGACGGCGTCGAGTATCTCCGGCACCTCCTCGCTCGGGCGGAACACGTCGACGAGGTCGATCGTCTCCTCGACGTCGCCGACCGCGTCGTACGCTCGCTCGCCGAGTATCTCGTCCGCGTAGGGGTTCACCGGGATCACGCGGTAGCCGTGCTCTTGGAGGTACGCGGGTACGTCGTGGGCGGCCTTGCCGGGCGTCGTCGAGCAGCCGACGACGGCGATCGTCTCCGCGTCGAGCAGGCGGTCGAGTCCCTCGTCGTCGGTGATGAGCATAGACGACGCTTCGAGCGCGATCCGATTAAGCGGATCCCCCGCGGCGAGAGCCGCGCGCGGCCGACCGGTCAGGCGAGCCGGATGTCCGGCTCGCCGTCCTCGGTGACGGTGATGATCCCGTCGAACAGCTGTTTGAGCGTGTTCATCGCCTGATCGTCGTGGGCCGTCGAGTCGATGCTGAACAGCCCCAGCCCGTCGACGCTCTGGACGCGTCCCGTGAACACGTGGAGGAACCGGAACACGGTCTGGAGGTCCGAGTACATCAGCAGCGTCGACAGCGAGTGGACCATCACGCGGTTCCGCTCGATGCCCCGGTCGCCGAACGCCTGAAGGAACTCCGAGAGCTTGATCCCGATGCCGGTCATGTCCACCGGCGAGGAGGCGTACTTGATCCGGTCGGACTCCCGCGTCTCACCGCCCTGCTGGCGCGTGACGCAGTCGACGACTGCGACGGGTTTCCCCTCGTACGGCGTCCGCTTCTCGTAGTCGCGGAGAACCCGGTCGGCACCGTCCTTCGTGGTGACCACGATGGCCCCCTCGTCGCGGTCGGTCCCCGCGGCGAGGATGTCCATCATCATCGACCGCTTCCCGCTGAGCGGCGGACCGGTCAACAGGATGTTGGTCCCGGGGTCGACCTCGGCGTCGAACTGCGGCGTCAACTCATACATGGACGCACCTCGGGGGCGACGACGTCGGCGCGAGCCGCTCGTTCGGCTGTGAGGCCGTACGACCAGGACACATCTACTACCGAAACATGCCCGCTCCGAATAATATTCTTTTTGATCGCCCCTCGTAGGCCCGCTCCGCGTCTCCGCGTGCCTCCGCGACCGTTCAGCCGCCCGATTCGGTCGCAAAACCGGGAGAAAACGCCGCTGTGGGGGACTGACGTGTCACATCCGCGAATCGATCGACCGGCGGGAACGAGCCGTAGACCGACGGGCTGCGCGACGCCGATTTCGAATCGCGGGACTTAACACGGTCTCGGAAGTAACTCCGGATACGGGCGCTTAGCTCAGTTTGGACAGAGTGCTTGGCTTCGGACCAAGTTGCCACGGGTTCAAATCCTGTAGCGCCCATGTTTCTGCCACGAGCCGAACGGCGAGTAACGAAACTGGGTAGAGGGATTTGAATCAGGAGTGAAGCGAGCGGAGCGAGCGTAAGACTGCGGTTCAGTCCTGTACGCCCATCCGATTTTTACTTCTCTTAGAGCGACCGCGACCCTCCGCTGATCGCCGTGACTCCGCGAGCGGCAGATGCGAAAACCCGTCGGCTCCCAGCGACGGTCACCGGTTCGACCGGCCGCAGCCCTGACCGTTTAGTACCGCCCCGCGAAACCTCGTTCCATGTACGCGCTCGTCGGCGGGACCGTCCACACGGCAACGGAGCGGGGAACGATCGACGCCACCGTCGTCATCGACGACAGCGAGATCGTCTCCGTCGAGGAGGGCGAGCCGCCCGCGGAAGCGACCGTGATCGACGTCTCGGGCCACCACGTCACGCCGGGGCTGGTCGACGCGCACAGCCACGCCGGCATGGCCGAGTGGGGCGAGCCGGAGGACGGCGACGTCAACGAGGGGACCGCGGCGGTCACCCCGCACGTCAACGCGCTCGACGGCTTCCACCCCCGCGACGAGGAGCTGAAACACGCGTTCCAGAACGGCGTGACCTCGGTGTCGGCGCGGATGGGGTCCGGCAACGTGATCGGCGGGATCATCTGTTCGATGAAGACCCACGGGCTGACCGCCGACGAGATGCTGATCCGCGAAGACGGGATGAAGGCCGCGATGGGCGAGAACCCGAAGCGCTTCCACGGCGAGGAGCAGGGCCGCCAGCCGTCGACGCGGCCCGGCGTCGCGGCCACGCTCCGCGAGGCGCTGATGGAGGCCGAAGACTACGTCGACCGGCGCGAACACGCCCGCAACGAGGGCGAGCCGTTCGAGCGCGACCTCGGCATGGAGAACCTCGCGCGGGTGCTCACCGAGGGGCTTCCGCTCCGCGTTCACGCGCACCGCAGCGACGACATCATGACGGTCTTCCGGATCGCCGAGGAGTTCGGGATCGAGTCGCTCTCAATCGAACACGCGACCGAGGGCCACCTGATCGCCGAGGAGTTCGCGGAGCGCGACGTGCCCGCGATCGTCGGCCCGTCGCTGTACTCGGGCGCGAAGTACGAGCTCCGAAACATCACCTTCGAGACGCCGGCGATCCTCCGCGAGGCGGGCGTAAAGGTCGCGATCCAGACGGACGCGCCCGTGCTCCCCCAACAGCACCTCGACGTCTGCGTCGGGCTCGCGGTCCGCGAGGGGTTCCCCGCCGAGGAGGCGCTTGAGGCGGTGACGCGGTACCCGGCGGAGATCCTCGGGATCGACGACCGCGTCGGCACGCTGGAGCCCGGCACCGACGCCGACGTGGCGGTCTGGGACGGGGTTTTCTACGAGAACGACAGCCGGACGCGACACGTCTTCGTCGACGGCGAGCACGTGTTCGACCGCGAGCGCGACGCGGTCGACCCCCGAGACGAGTACGACTGGTGACGGCGCGGCGGCGACGGTCGTGACGTTCTCAGCCCGACCGAGCGCGCCGCCCCGCTATCTTTTTGTGACTCGTCCGTTTCTCGCGTAGTCGTGCCTATCCGCGAAGCGAAGTCGGCAGACGCACTCTACGCGGAACTCGCCGAGTACGACCTCGTCGTCGCTCCCGACGCCCCGCTCGCGAGCGCGATCAACCGCCGCCTCGACCGCCCGCACTTCGGGACGTTCGCCACCACCCCGCGCCGCCTCGCGGCCGGTCGGCGTGAACAGGCGGAGGACCGCCGCGCGTTCCTCGAACTCGTCTCGGAGACGGACCGCGACTGGAAGGCGATCGCGTACGCCGTGGGGAACGTGCTCCAGTGTTGGGAACAGCAGGGGCGGCTCGACGCGATCTTCGAGTACGACGCCTACGTCGACGACGCGACCCGCGAGGTCGTCGCGGCCATGCGAGACCTCCGAACCACGTCGAAGCGGCTCACGGAGTACTCTGTCGATGACGGCCAGTCGGTCGCGGTCGTCGGCCACGACCGGCTGACGACCTTGGAGCGCGGCGTCCTCCCGGAGTCGTTCGACCGCGTCGACCTGTTCACCGACGGGGCGTTCGACCGCCCGCCCTTCCACGTCTTCGAGTCGGCGACCGACATCGTCGCGGCGCTCCTCGACGCCGTCTCGGCGCGCAACGCCGACCGCGTCGCGGTCGTCCTCGACGGCGGCGGCCAGTACTCCTCGCTCGTCGAGTCCGCCCTCGAAGCGGCCGATATTCCCTTCTACGGCGGTCCGGGGTTCGCCGACGACCCGCACCACAGGGCGTTCGTCCAGCTCCTCCGGCTCGGCTTCCGGGGGTCCGACACGACCGTCGGCGACGCCCGGCCGGTGCTCTCGCAGTTGGGCGTCGACGCTCCGGTCCGCGACCGCGACAGGCGACTGGCGACGGTCGACGGTCCCGGAGTCGAGTGGCTGCGGGAGTTTCGCGACGGCGTCGAGGACCGGACGTTCGCGGCGGCGCTCGACGCGTACGCGGACAGAGCCGGGGTCGAGCTGACGCGCTTCGACGAGGAGCTACGGAAGCTCGGTCTCGCCGACGAACCCGTGACCGAGGGCGCGGTCGACCGGCTCGCCTACTACCTCCAGACCTACGAGGTCCCCGTCGACAGGGACAACGAGGGCGTCCTCCTCGCCGACGCGAAGTCATCGGCCTACGTGGACCGACCCGTGGTCTTCCACCTCGGAATGGGCGAGGAGTGGACGCACTGGGCCCCGAAGCGGCCGTGGGTGGACGCCGAGACGCAGTTCGAGCGCTACGTCGGGGACTTCCAGCGCCTGCTCCAGAGCGGCGACCGGCGGTACTACCTCGTCCGGGACGCCGCGGGTGGGGAGCCCGTCACGCCCTGTCTGTACTTCGGCGACCTGCTCGACGAGGGGTTCGAGCGGTTCAGCGACCTCGACTCGGTCGAACACCGACGGCGGCCGCGACAGACCGGCGACGGCTTCGACCGCCGGCCGCTCGGGGTCGACGCTGAGACGGTCGAGACGGTCAGCCAGTCCGCCCTCAACGGCTACGTCAACAGCCCGCGAGATTATCTCTTCGGGCGGCTCCTCGATTCGCCCGATCGGGAGCGGTTCGTCGAGGGGAACCTCTTCCACGACTTCGCGGAGTTCTACGTGAACCACCCCGACGCCGTCGCGGCGGCCGACCTCGACGACCTCGTCGACGCCATGCTCGGGGAGACCGAGGCGTTCTTCTCGGCGTCGGACGAGCCCCTCCGCCGGCGGAGATACCGAATCGGACTGGAGCTAATCCCAGCGTACCTCGACGAGAACGGACCGGAGTCCGACGAGTTCCTCACGGCGACATCCGGCTGGGGCGACAACTTCTTCGCGGACCACTTCGACCGCCCGGTCGACTCCCCGCTCACCGAGCGCTGGTTCGAGGACGGCGCGCTCGGCGTCAAGGGAAAGATCGACCTCGTGCGAACGCCGACGCACCTGCTCGACTACAAGAGCGGGTCCAAGAAGCGACCCTCGCAGGTGGTCACAAACGCGGCGATCGATCCGCCGGCGGAGACGCCGAACTTCCAGGCGGCGCTGTACCTGACCTACTACCGAACCCTCCGACCGGACGAGCCGCTGGAGTTCACCTTCTTCCACTTCCTCGAACCGATGGACGACGTGATCGCGGGCGACGCCGACCTCGACGACGCGCTCACGACGGTCTCGTATCACCCCGTCACGTTCGACGAGTACGTCGGTTCCCGGGACGCCTACGAGGAACTGCTCGACGGGTACACCGACTGTCGGGAGACGTTCGAGGAGTTGGGCTACGCGGCCTACGCCGACGCCGTCGCGGATCTGTCGTTCCCCGAGACGACAGACAAAGGCGAGCTTCGCGCCTCCGCGTTCGCCGAGCGGTTCACCGCCGCCGTCGACGCCGGAACGTCCGGTGCGGTCGACGCCGAGAAGGGCGCGGATCAGGCGATCCGGGCGCTCAACGGCGTCCGCAGGCGCGCGTTCTTCCGTGAGGACCTCGACGCGTTCGAGTCGTTCGTCGACGAGCGCTTGGAAGAGCTGAACCGGCGACGGGCCGGCGAGGAGCGCTTCCCGGTCGACGGGCTCGGGGGCGAGCCGAACTACCGCCGAGTGGACAACCGCGACCTGCTGTTAGAGGGGGACCGATGAGCGACCCGACGCCCAACGACGCGCAACGGGAGCTGATCGAGCACACCGAGGGGACCTACCTCGTCGACGCCGGCCCGGGGACCGGGAAGACGTTCGCCATCGCCCGTCGCTACGGGAACGTCGTCGACCGTGACGACGTCGAGCCCGACGACGTCCTGCTCGCGACGTTCACGCGGAGCGCTGCGACGGAGATGAAAGAGCGGATCGTCGACCGCAGCGAGTACGGGCTGCGGGAGCTGGCCGACGCGCCGATCCGGACGTTCCACTCGCACTGTAACGAGATACTCGGGGAACACGGCCACGCCGCCCCGACGCACCTCGGCCTCGACGAGCGGATCACCGGCTCGACGCGGGTGGTGGACGACGAGCTGGTCGAGACCGAGCGGTTCCGGGAGTTCTTCGGCGGCTTCCGCGACGACCACCCGGAGTACGCCGCGTTCTATCGGATCCTCGATGAGCCGGGCGAGCTGCTCGACCTGATCCGGGAGCTCGCCGCGAAGGGGGTCGTCCCCACGACCGACGGCTGGTACGGCGACGGCGAGTCGCACCTCGACGGCGACTTCGCGGCGTTCGAGGAGCTGTTCGACGCCGCGAATCAGCCTCGAAACGACGGGCGGAAGCAGTCGCCGCTCCGCGAGGACCTGAGCCGCTTCGGACGGAACAAGGCGTACCTCGGCGACGCGCCCTCGAAGTCGGCGCTCCGCGGCGGGCGCGGGACGAAGCGGCTCGACGACGACGTGGCGCGGGAGGTGTTCTTCGAGGACCGCGAGGCGCTCAAGTCGTTCGTTCACGACGCCTACGTCGAGTACGTCCGGTTCGCCCTGCGGCGGAACTACCTCACCTTCGGCTTCCTCCAGCTGTTCGCGTTCGTACTCCTCCGCGAGGACCCGCGGGTCCGGGAGGAAGCGCAGTTCGAGTACGTCATGGTCGACGAGTTTCAGGACACCAGCGAGATCCAGTTCAAGCTCGCCCTCCTCCTGTCCGGGACGGAGAACTTCTGTGCCGTCGGCGACTGGAAGCAGAGCATCTACTCGTTCCAGTACGCGGACGTGCGGAACATCCTCGACTTCGAGGACCGGTTGGAGCGGTTCGCCGCCGACCTCAACGACGACGCCGAGCGTGTCTCCTTCGACGCCGCCGACCCGACCCGGATCGAGCTCCGGGAGAACTACCGCTCGACGGCGTCGGTCATCGACCTCTCCGAGCGGGCCATCGAGACGCCGGCGACGGGCGGCGAGGACGTCGACGCCCCGCTCGACGACGTCGTCGAACTCTCCTCGAACGCGGCGTTCGACAACACGGTGGTCGAGGGAATCACCCACGAGGACGAACACGAGGCAGTCCTCTCGAAGGTCCAGGACATCGTCGGCGACGACGACTACGCCGTCGAGGGGGAGGACGGCGAGCCGCGTCCGCCGGAGTACGGCGATATCGCGGTGTTCACGCGGACCCGAGACTACGGCCGGGAGCTCCTCGACGTCGCCGACGAGTACGACTTCCCGATGGCGTACGACGGCGGGATCGAGCTGTTCCGGACCGACCCGGCGAAGCTGCTACTCGCGTGGCTCCGGATCCTCGAGTCGGACGCCGACCGCGGCTGGGCGGTCGTCCTCGAACGGGCCGGCTACGCGTTCGACGAGATCGACCACGCGCTGGAGACGGAGACGTACCCGGACGACGCGGCCGCGTTCCGCGACGCGCTCCGCGAGTTGGAGTCGGTCGGCGCGGTCGCACGCCGCGTCTTCGACCGCTACGGCTTCACGGGCGACACCGCGGACCTCCTCCTCCACACGATCCAGTCGACGTACGACGCGACGACCGTCACCCGCGGCGAGCTGATCCGGTTCGTCGAGCGCGGCATCGAGGCCGGAAGCACGGTCGACCTCAGCGCGAACGCGGGGGACGACGCCGTGACCGTCCAGACGATACACACGGCGAAGGGGCTGGAGTATCCGATCGTCGTGCTGGCGAACATGAACGAGGGGCGGTTCCCGCCGCGGACCGGCGGATCGAGCGTCGTCGAGTACCGGGATCCGGTCGGCCTCCGACAGCGGAAACGGTACTCCGAGGCGGGGGCACATCCGCACGTCTACGACAGCTGGCGACACGACGTCCGTCGGCGCTGTCTGCCCCGGGAGTACGACGAGGAGCGGCGGCTGCTCTACGTCGCGGTGTCGCGCGCGGAGAGCCACGTCGTGTTCGCGGCCGGCGAGGAGCCGAACGCGTTCCTCCGGGAGCTTCCGGTCGCCGTCGAGGAGGTCGACCCCGCCGTCGAGCCGTTCGACCGCGGCGAGCCGGCCGACGCGGAGCTGCCGTTCGCGGTGACGGCCCCGGAGGGCCCGATCGGTCACACCCCGCACTCGCTGATGGACGAGACGGTGTTCGAGGAGGCCGACGAACGACCGGAGGCGGGCCCCGAACCCGAATCGGAACCGGAGACGCGCGGGATGGACTTCGGCTCGCGCGTCCACGACTTCGCCGAGGCGTACGCGCTCGGCGACGACGTGACGCCGTCGAACGACCACGAGCGGAGGGTCGTCGCCCTCCTCGACGACCTGCCGGGCGAGAAACACGTCGAGGAGCCGGTGACGCTCCCGATCGAGGTCGACGGCCGCCGGGTGACCGTCTCGGGGATCGCAGATCTCGTCCACGAGACGGCCGATCGGGTCGAGATCGTCGACTACAAGACGGACGCGACGCCGCGGGCACAGCCGGAGTACCGGAAACAGCTCAGCGTGTACTACCACGTCCTCGACGAGTGGTTCCCCGACAAGGCGGTCTCCGCGAGCCTGTTGTACACGACCGACGGGACCCGCGAACGGATCGAGCCGCTCGGGATGGCGGAGCTTCGCGAACTCGTTCGGGTCGTCGAGTCGGAGCGGGACTGACGGTTCTCTACCGCCCGGGTTTTTATCGACGCGAACCGGACCGCGAGTATGGCTCCTGCTCTCGTATCGCTCGGCCGACTCGGAGTCGACGACCTTGACCGTTCGACGACCCCGGAGGACCTTCCGTGAGCGAGGGCAACCCGGAGGACGCGACGGACGGCGACGGTGACGACGGAGCGGCTCCGGATGCGCTGGACGGGTTCCGGCAGTTCTTCGCGTTAGAGCGGGACGTGCTGGTCCTGTCGGTCGCGATGTTCGCGTTCAGTCTCGGGTTCCAGATGACGAACCGCTTCCTCCCCGAGTACATGGTCGCCTTGGGGGCGTCCGGGTTCGTCGTCGGCCTGTTCGGCACGTTCGGGAACGTCATCTCGGCGCTGTACCCGTATCCGGGCGGCGCGGTCTCGGACCGCCTCGGATCGCGGTACGCGCTGACCCTCTTCGGGCTGCTGTCGACCGTCGGCTTCCTCGTCTGGCTGGTCGCGCCCGGTATCGGCGCGATCAGCGTGGGGGGCGTCACCGTCGAGCCGTGGGTGTGGATTTTCGTCGGCCTGATTCTGGCGCAGGCGTGGAAGTCGTTCGGGCTGGGCGCGACGTTCGCGGTCGTCAAGCAGGCGACCGCCCCCTCACGGCTGGCCGCGGGGTTCGCCAGCACGGAGACGTTCCGGCGGACGGCGTTCCTCGTCGGCCCGGTGCTGGCGGCCGTCCTCATCGGGCTTCGCTCGGAGTTCACCGTGAGCTTCCAGTTCGTCCTCGCGGTCGCGGTCGTCTTCGGCGCGCTCGGTACGCTCGTCCAACACGTCCTCTACGACGCGAGCGACGACTCCATCGGCGACTCCTTCGCCGGACTCGACCAGATACGCTCCGACCTCCGCGAGATGCCCGAACCCCTCCGCCCGCTGCTCGTCGGGGACACGCTCGTGCGGTTCGCCAACGGGATGGTGTACGTGTTCTTCGTGCTGGTGGTCACCCAGTTCTTCGAGGTCGGGCTCGACGCCACGGTCGCGCTCGGCGGGTTCTCCTACGGCGTGGACCTCTCCCCGCAGGCCTTTTTCGGCTACCTGCTCGGCGTCGAGATGCTCGTCGCGCTACTGATCATGGTCCCGGCCTCGAAGCTCGCGGAGCGGGTCGGACTCAAGCCGGTCGTCGCGGTCGGCTTCGCGGTGTACGCCGTCTTCCCCGTCGTGTTGATCTACGCGCCGGCGCTCGCGGGGTCGGCGCTGCCGCTGTGGGCGGTGATGGTCGCCGTCTTCGCGTTCTCGGGGTTGCGGTTCGCCGGGCTGCCGTCGCACAAGGCGCTGATCGTCGGGCCGGCCGAGAGCGGGTCCGGCGGCCGCGTCACCGGGACGTACTACCTGATCCGGAACACGATTGTCATCCCGAGCGCCGCGGTCGGCGGCTACCTCTGGGACTTCGTCAGCCCCGAGGTCGCGTTCACCGTCGCGGCCGTCATCGGCGTCGTCGGCACCGGCTACTTCCTCGCGTTCGGCGAGGAGTTCGAGGCGTACGCCTGACGGCAGTTCGGAGCGTACGCTTGACGCCGGTTCGAGGCCCGTCGGCCGATCGCCGGCTCAGTCCGCCGGTTCCGGGCGGTCGCCGTCGCCCCCCTCCCCGCGCTGCCGCTCCGGAAGCGGCCCGTCGTATCCCTCGGGGACGTACGGGCAGAGCGGGTCGCTGCCGGTCGGGTCGCCGGTGGCGGCGTACGCCCGCGACCGGCTCCCGCCGCAGACGTGGCGGAACTCGCAGGACCCGCACTTCCCCGAGAACCCGTCGGGGTCGCGCAGCGACTCGAACAGGTCCGCGTTCCGGTAGAGGTCGACGACGGACCGCTCGCGGACGTCGCCGGCCGACTCGGGGAGGAAGCCCGAGGGGTACACCTCGCCGGTGTGGCTGACGAACGCGAACCCGCGCCCGGCCGTGATCCCGCCGCGGCGCTGTGCGGCCCCGTCCGACTCGTCCTCGGTCGCGCGTTCGATCCCGACGCGACGGTAGAAGGGGGCCTCGGTGGTCTTGACGCCGAACCGCTCCTCGTCGGAGACCTCGTGGAGCCACGCCATCACGTCCTCGGCGCGCTCCGGGGAGACCGGGTCGAGGACGCGACCGCGGCCGACCGGGACGAGGAAGAAGACGCTCCAGAGGACCGCGCCCAGCTCCCGGACGCGGTCGCGGATCGCGGAGAGGTCGTCGACCGTGTCCGCGCAGACGGTGGTGTTGACCTGAAGCGGGATTCCGGCGTCGGACGCGGCGTGTGCGGCCTCGACGGTGTCCTCGAAGCTCTCCTCGCCGCGGAACGCGTCGTGGCGCTCGCGAGTCGAGCCGTCGAGGCTGAGCGCCATCCGCGCGACCCCCGCGTCGCCGAGGTCGCGGACGCGCGCCGGCGTGAGCGACTGGGTCCCGCTCGGGGTGATCGTCATCCGGAGTCCGAGGTCGTCGCCGTGTGCGACCAGCTCCGTGAGGTCGTCGCGCGCGAGCGGGTCGCCGCCGGAGAGGACGACCAGCTGTCCGTCGCCGAACTCGGCCGCGTCCTCCAGCAGTCGCTTCCCCTCCGCGGTCGTCAGCTCGTCGGGGTGTCGCCGCGGCTGCGCGTCGGCGCGGCAGTGCCGGCACGCCAGCCCGCAGGCCTGCGTGACCTCCCAGACGAGGACCAGCGGCCGCCGGTCCGTGTCGAGGTCGTCGAACATCGCTCACCCCCGGTTACGATCCCGATCCGTTTGGGGGCGTTCCCGAACGTGTTCCCCCGCTTCCCGTCGGCCGGAACCGGCCGGTCGGATCGCCGTTCCGACGGAGACGGGTTAACAAGGCGTCGGCCCGAACGACTTCGTATGAGCATGAAAGGCGACGAGCCGGACCTTCACGAGATCGATCGATACGACGGCGGCGTCGGCTGGATCGCGTACCCCGACGAGACGATGGAGCGCGCGAGCCACGCGTTCGCGGTCCACAACGACGAGAGCGACGAGGACGACGTGTGGGTGGTCGACCCGGTCGACGCGCCCGGCGTCGACGACCTGCTCGACGAACTGGGCACCGTCGCCGGCGTCGTGATCGGACTCGACCGCCACGTGCGCGACAGCGACGTGCTCGCCGCGCGCCACGACGTGCCGGTGTACGTCCCCGAGCGGATGACCGGCGTCGCCGACGACCTCGACCCGGACGTCGAAGTCGAGCGATTCGGCGCGCGGCTCGCCGACACCGGCTTCGAGGCGATCCGGATCCGCGACTCGTCGGTCCCGCCGTGGCAGGAGGTCGGGCTGTTCGACGGCGAGACGCTGATCGTCCCCGAGTCGCTCGGCACCGGGTCGTACTTCCGCGGAGACCGCGAGCGGCTCGGCGTCCACCCGATGTTACGGCTCACGCCGCCGACGGCCGCGCTCTCGGGGCTGAATCCGGAGCGCGTCCTCGTCGGCCACGGCGTCGGCGTCCACGAGCGCGCCGCGGTCGCCCTCGAAGACGCGCTCTCGGACTCCCGGAGCAAGGCCCCCGGACTGTACGCGAAGACGCTTCGGTCGGCGCTGCCGTTCTGAGTGAAGCCCCGTCGAGCCGACGCCGACTCGTGCGTGTCCTTTTGAGGTGCCGTCCCGTAGCGACGCTCGAACAGTGATCTACGTCACCCGCGACCTGTTGACCGTGCTCCGGGAGCGCGCCGCGAGCGAGGACCCCGACGAGGTGAACCTCCGGCTCTCTGCGACGCCCGCCGGCGAGTTCGAGACCGACCTCGGTCTCGACCCGGAGACGCCGGTGGTGACCCACTTCACCCTGCCGTCGGTGGGGGGCTCGGTCAGCTCCGTGTTCGGGGTCGACCTCGGGACGCCGGCCGGCGAGGGCGGCGCGCGGTTCCTCTCGCACCCGGACGGCTTCCTCGGCGTGTCGCGGACCGACGATCTCGCGGGCGTGGTGCTCGTCGCCGTCCCGCCGTACGACGAGGAGTCGATCGCCGCCTTCGACCGGTCCGGGGACGGCGTGGAACTCGCCGTCGTCGACGCGGCCCCGCCGACCGAGTCGGTCCCCGAGTGAGAAGAACAAGGTTTCAAGCCGCCGGAGGAAGTAGGCCGCGCCGATGGCAGCACGGCCACCCGGCGGCGGCGATACCGACGAGCCCGAGGCGATCGAGTTCGGCATCGCGGCCCTCGACGCCCGGATCGACGAGGCGGAGGTGTCGTTTCCCGCGACGGCCGCGGAGCTCCGCGACGCGCTCGGCGACCAGTCGATCCCCTACGACGCGCACGGGCGGTCGATCACCGTCTCGGACGCGCTCGACCGCGTGCCGCAACGGGAGTTCGAAAACGAGACGGCGCTGCTCAACGCGCTCTACCCGGTGTTCGACGAGGCGCGTCGCGAGGAGCGCGGCGTGATCGCCAGCCTGCGCGACGCGCTCCCGTTCTGAGACGGGGGCGGAAACAAACGAAGCGGACCGGGACGCCCCTATCTAGTCTCCGAGGGGGCTTCGATTTCGGCCGCCTCTTCCTCCGGTTCGCCGGCGTCGTAGCGCTCGATCACGTCGTTGACCAGAACGATGTCGCCGACGGCGCGGACCCAGCGGTACGGGACGATGACGCCGGTCGAGCCGCCCACCTCCCCGGCGAACAGCTCGTGGTTGAGTTCGGCGAGCGCGAGGCCTGTCACGGCGCGGGCGTCTAAGTCGAGTTGGATGTCTTCGATCTCTCCGACGAAGACGCCGTTGCTGGAGTACACCTCGCGGCCGACGAGCGACGTGATCTCTTCGGGGGCTGCGTTCATACTCGATACGGTCACGAGCGCGCCTATTAAGCGTTCGTTGTCGAACGACGCGCGTCGGACGCTCCGCGGTCTCGCGGGTCGGCCGCCCCGGAGTCCCGCGGGTCGGACGTTCCGGTGTTTCGCGGGTCGGGGAGCCGTCACTCCCGCGGAGCGATGACCTCGATGGGGTGCATCGGCGTCGACTCCAGCAGGGCGTCGAGCTGTTCGGTACAGGACGTGCCGGGCGCGACGACGGTGCGCTCGGTGTCGCCGAACTGCTCGCGGAGCGGCTCGCCGACGTCCATGCTCAGCTCGTAGTAGTCGGTCTTGTAGCCGAACGAACCCGCCATCCCGCAACACTCCGTGTCCGAGACGCGCACGTCGTAACCGAGGCGCTCTAAGGTTGCGGTCGCGTACTCGCCCACCTCGACCGTGCGGGCCTGACAGTGCGGGTGGTACGCGAGCCGCCGGCCGGCCGCAACCGGCCCGGTCCCCTCGGCGGGCGCGCGCAGCGCCGCCGGGTCGCCGCCCGCCTCCAGCAGGCCGAACACGTACTCCATCGCGTCGTAGCTCGCGCCCGCGAGCCGCTCGTGGGAGTCGGCCGGGAGGAACCGCTCGTACTCGCGGCGGAACGTCGCGAGGTCGCTCGGCTCGATCACGACCACGTCGCGCCCGGCGTCGAGGTGGGGTGCCAGCCCGGCGTACACGTCCCCGGCCGCCGCCTCGGCGGTGGCGACCATCCCCTGCGAGAGCGGCGGCCGCCCGCTGCCGGGGAGGTCGGGGACTCGGACGTGAACCCCCAGCGCCTCCAGCGCGCGGACCGTCGCCTTCCCGCGCTCGACGTCGACGTAGTTCGTCGCGGTGTCGGGGTAGACGACGGCCTCGCGGTCGGCCTCGTCCGGGTCGACCGCGCTCCCGCCCCTGTCCGCGAACCACTCGACGAGCGACTCGCGCGCGAACTCGGGGAGGTCGCGGCGGCGGTCGATCCCGACGACCCGCTCGGCGAGCGCGCGAGCCGGACCGAAGTTCGCGAGGCGGTTCGCGACCGGCGCGGTCTTATGGCCCCACTCCGCGAGCGTCGCGTAGTTGCCCACGAGTCGCGTCCCGAGGTCGAGTCCGCCCGGCTCCTCGTCGGGCACCAGCTCCTCGAACGCCCAGTCGAGCTGGCTCGGGTCCGCCTCGCCGCGGTTGATCCGGTCGCGGACCGCGGTGTTGATCCACGGGATGTCGATACCGACCGGACACGCCGGCACGCAGCGCGAGCAGCCGGTACAGAGGTCGTTGAACTCGGCGGCGGTGTCGAGCCCCTCGATCCCCGCCTCCCAGCCCGTGGCGATGCCGCCGGAGTACGTCTCGCCGCCGAACGCGTGGCCGCCGACGCTCTGGAAGTTGCCGCAGGCGTTCGAGCAGGCGGAACACCGGATGCAGTACAGCGTCTCCTTCAGCGTCTCGTCGTCGCGCATCGCCAGCCGGCCGTTGTCGATTAAGACGAGGTGGAACGCGCGGTCGTCCTCGGAACCGTCCGCGAGGGGCGTCTCGTCGGCCTCGAAGTCGGGCACGGGCGAGCCGACGGGCGGCGTCAGCGTCGAGATGTAAGAGGTCACGTCCTGACCGGTCCCCGAGCGCCCGATCAGCTCGACGAACGGCGCGAACTCCTCCACGGTCGGCACGAGCTTCTCGACGCCCGCGACGGCGACGTGGGTGTCCGTCGCGGTCACCGTCTTCCGGGCGTTGCCCTCGCTCGTCACCAGTAGCATGGTGCCCGAGTCGGCCGCGATGAAGTTCGCGCCGGTCATCCCGAGGTCGGCGTCCTCGATCAGGTCGCCGAGGCGCTCGCGGGCGAACATCGTGAGCTCCTCGGCCGTCTCCGGCTGGTCGTCGAGGTCGAACCGCTCGGCGAACAGCTCCGAGATCCCCTCGCGGGACTTGTGGATCGCCGGCGCGACGATGTGGGACGGCTCCTCGTCGGCCAGCTGGAGCACCCACTCGCCGAGGTCGGTCTCGACGACCTCGACGCCGTCCGCGTCGAGCGCGTCGTTCACCTCGATCTCCTCGGAGGTCATCGACTTCGACTTGATCGCGCGCTCGGCGTCCCGCTCGGCCGCGACCTCGCGGATGTACCGGTTCGCGTCGGCGGCGTCGTCGGCGAGGTAGACGGTCCCGCCGTTCGCCTCCACCGTCTCTCGCACCTCGTCGATGAGGTCGGGGAGCCGCTCGATTGCGTCCTCCTTTATCGCCCGCGCCTCGTCTTTCAGCGCCTCGTAGCCGTCGAGGCGGCCGGTCGACTCGTAGCGTCCCGCGTTGAACCCGCGGGTGTTCGCCGCCACGGCGTCGCCCTCGGTCGCCAGTAGCTCGCGGATCCGCTCGGCCTTCGTCTCCCGCTTCGGTCCGGTCGACGCGTCGGTTGCGGCGTCGGCGTCGCTGCTCATTTCCCCACCCCCGCCCCGTCGGTCGCCCCGAGCGAGTCGCCGTCCGCGTCGTCCTCGCGTATCAGGACCACGTGGACCTCCTTCGGGCCGTGCGCGCCGTGGACGAGCCCGCCCATGTCCGCGGTCGCGCTCGGCCCGGTCGCGAACACCACGTCGACCGACTCGTCGCGGGCCCGCGGGCCGAGCCACGCGAAGGCGTCGGGGACGCCGGGCACGAGGTCGGTCTCGCGGAGGACGACGACGTGGCGGTCGACGAAGAGGCTCACCGGCTCCGTCCCGTCGGCGTCGGCCTCGATCGCGACGCTCCCGTAGCTGGCGATCCCGAGCGACGCCGCGGTGACGCCCGTGTGCGCGGCGCGCAGGTCGGCGGTCGTCGGGTCGGTCGCGACGCGCTCCGGCAGCGACGCCGCCGAATCGGCGAGCGCGTCCGGTCCAGACCTCCCCAGCGGCACCCCGACCGCCGGCTCGCCCGCGGCGTCGTCGATCAGCGACGCGCACTCCCCCGCCGACCCCTCGGAGACGGTGACCCCGAAGTCGTCGAGTCGCCCCGTGAACGTCGACGTGTCGGTAGTTGACATGGGGATCGGTTCGGCAGCCTCCGTGTTGGATGTTGCGGCGGGATCGGAGGTGCCTTTTTCATCGCTCGACCGTGAGAGACTCGCATGGCGACCAACACGCCGGACCCGACGGACGGCGGGAATTTCGACTACGCCGGCGGCGACGTGGAGCGGCCGGACCTCGTCGACGCGCTCGACCGCCGCGTCGACGGGGACGTGCGCTTCGACGACTACTCGAAGCGGCTGTACGCGACCGACGCCTCTGCGTACGAGGTCACCCCGATCGGCGTCGTGATCCCGGAGTCGACCGCGGACGTCGCGGCCGTCCACGAGTACTGCTTCGGCGAGGGGATCCCCGTCCTCCCCCGCGGCGGCGGCACCTCGCTGGCGGGCCAGACCGTCAACGAGGCGGTCGTCCTCGACCTCACCGGCGAGATGGACGCGGTGATCGAGACCGACCCGGACGCGAGGACCGCCCGAGCGCAGGCGGGCGCGTACGTCGGCGACCTCAACGCCGCGGTCGAGGCGGACGGCCTGAAGTTCGCTCCGGACCCCGCGTGGCGCGACAAGTCCGCGCTCGGCGGCGCGATCGGGAACAACTCCACCGGCTCCCACTCGCTGAAGTACGGGAAGACGGACCACTACGTCGAGGAGGTCGAGGCCGTCCTCGCCGACGGCACCGCGACGACGTTCGGCGAGGTCGCGGTCGAAGAGTTACGGGAGTCGGCGGACCCGGACGCCGACGACCTCCTGCCGCGGATTCACGCGGAGATCGTTCGGATCCTCGACGAGGAGGCGGACCGGATCGACGAGCGGTACCCCGAACTGAAACGGAACGTCTCCGGCTACAACCTCGACCGCCTGCTCGCGGAGTACCGCGGCGAGTACGGCGAGGAAGGGGTCGTCAACCTCGGCCGCCTGATGGCCGGCAGCGAGGGGACGCTCGCGACCGTGACGGAGGCGACCGTCTCGCTCGTCGAGGTCCCGGCGACGAAGTCGGTGGCACTGCTGACGTACGACGACCTCCTCGACGCGATGGAGGACGTGGCGGCGTGTCTCGAACACGACCCCGCCGCGGTCGAGGTGATGGACGACGTCCTCCTCGGGCTCGCGGCCGACACGCCGGAGTTCGAGGACGTCGTCGGCATGCTCCCCGACGGCACCGACTCGGTGCTGCTCGTCGAGTTCTACGCCGAGAGCGACGCGGAGGGCCGTCGGAAGGTCGCCGACCTCATCGCGGACCGCGTGGGCGTCCCGGCGGACGGGGGCGGCGACCGCGCGGACGGGGCGGATGAGGGCGACGCGGACGGAGACGGAGCCGCGAACGACGCGGTCGTCCCGGAGACGGCGGCCGAGCCGGGCGACGGCGCGGCCGAGACGACGGGCCAGCCGCGGCGCGCGGTCGACGCCTTAGAGGCGCACGAGCCCGACGAGCGCGACCGCTTCTGGAAGATGCGGAAGGCGGGGCTCCCGATCTTACTCTCCCGCACCACCGACGAGAAACACATCTCCTTCATCGAGGACTGCGCCATCCCGCCCGAACACCTCCCCGAGTACACGCGCGAGTTCCAGCAGATACTCGAAGACAACGACACGTTCGCCACCTTCTACGCGCACGCCGGGCCGGGCGTGTTACACATCCGGCCGCTGATCAACACGAAAGAGGTCGACGACGTCGAGGCGATGGTCGACATCGCCGACCGCGTCACCGACGCCGTGGTCCGGCTCGGCGGGTCGGTGTCCGGCGAACACGGCGACGGCCGCGCGCGCACCCAGTGGAACCGGAAGCTGTACGGGGACGACCTGTGGGAGGCGTTCCGCGAGTTAAAGACCGCGTTCGACCCGGACTGGCTGCTCAACCCCGGGAACGTCTGCGGCGACCACGACATGGGCGAGAACCTCCGGTTCGACGCCGACTACGAGTACGACGCCGGCTTCGACCCCGCGATGGAGTGGGCGATCGACAACGGGATGCAGGGGATGGTGGAGCTGTGTCACGGCTGCGGCGGCTGCCGCGGGCCGCAGGAGACGACCGGCGGCACCATGTGTCCGACTTACCGCGCCGCAGAGGAGGAGATCCAGTCGACCCGCGGCCGGGCCAACATGCTCCGCGGCGCGATCAGCGGCGAACTGCCCGACGACCCGACCGACGACGAGTTCGTCACCGAGGTGATGGACCTGTGTGTCGGCTGTAAGGGGTGTAAGGTGGACTGCCCGAGCGGCGTCGACATGGCGAAGCTGAAGGCGGAGGTCGAACACGCCCACCACGAGGAGCAGGGGCTTGACCTGCGCACGCGGCTGCTCGGTCGCTTCGAGGACCTCGCGCCGCTCGCCTCGACGCTCGCACCCCTCTCGAACCTCCCGAACAAGATTCCCGGGAGCGGCCTCCTCGCGGAGAAGGCGCTCGGGATCGCGCGGGAGCGCGACCTCCCCGAGTTCCGCTCGGAGACGCTCACCGACTGGTTCGAGGCCCGCGGCGGCGCGGGCGTCCCGCGCGACGAGGCGGACCGCGACGTACTCTTGTTCCCCGACGTGTACACCACCTACGTCAACCCCGGCGCGGGGAAGGCCGCGGTGCGCGTGCTGGAGGCCGCGAACTGCCACGTCGAGATTCCGGACGTCGACGGCAGCGGTCGCCCGCCCCACTCGAAGGGGATGCTCGACGTGTCGCGCGCGACGGCCAGAGACGCCGTGGAGACGCTCGCGCCCGAGGTCCGGGACGGGTGGGAGGTCGTCGTCGTCGAGCCCTCTGACGCCGTCATGCTCCAGTCCGACTACCACGACTTACTCGACGGCGACGCCAGCGACGTGCCCGACGACGACGTGGCCGCAGTCTCGGAGAACGCCTACGGGGTCATGGAGTACGTCGACGCCTTCCGGCTCGACGAGTCACTCGCACTCGACGCGCCCGCCGAGGCGCTCACCTACCACGGCCACTGTCACCAGAAGGCGACGAAGAAGGACCACCACGCGGTCGGCGTGCTGCGGCGCGCCGGCTACGGCGTCGACCCGCTCGACACCTCCTGTTGCGGGATGGCCGGCTCGTTCGGCTACGAGGCCGAACACTACGCGATGAGTAAGGCCATCGGCGAAAACCTGTTCGAGCAGGTCTCGGCGAGCGACGGCGACGCGCTGGTCGCGCCCGGCACCTCCTGCCGGACGCAGTTGGAGGAGGGTCCCGGCGAGGTGCCGGAGCCGGTACACCCGGTCGAGAAGCTGGCGGCCGCGCTGGCGTAGTCGAGCGCAGCGGTGTCGTCGACTGCGACGGCGTCGACGGGGCCCCGGCGGTCTGTCACTCCGGAATCCAGCGGACGTTCGCGGCGAGGACGGCCAGCAGGTACGTGAAGACCGGGAACGTCACCGCGACCACGACGAGGAGCGCCGGGTCGAGTCCGGCGGGGTCGTCCGAGAGCCAGCCGGTGTACTGGAGGACGGCCAGCGTGAGGACCACGACCGCCGTGTTGACCGCGTACTCGGAGAGTGACGGGTCTGGGAACCGCATACGGCCACTTGCGGCCGGCGCTCACTCAATCCTTTCGACCCGGTCTCGCTCGCGCTCCCGCCGCCGCGCCAACAACCGCTCGAACCCCTTCCCCGGCCCGCCCTCGATCGGCCACCCCTTCGTCCGCCACTGGGGCGGCTCCGGCGAGAACTCGGGACAGGAGCCGGAACACTCGCGGGCGGTCGGGGTCTTGTCCTTCGCCGCGCAGTGCGGGACGAGCGCGCGCCCGTCGCGGCGGAGTTCGAAGTGGCGACAGTCGGGCCGCATCGTGTCGTGATACGAGCGCCATCCCTTACCGTAGGCGCGCTCGGCTATCTCCAACCGCAGCGTCTCGGTCTCGTCGTCGCGGCGCTCGCCGTCCGCGGGCGAGAGGTCGCTCGGGTACCACGCAACGTCGGTCACGTCGGCGTCGACGCCCTGAGAGAAGTCCGTCGCGAGGATGCCGGCCTCGACCGGCATCTCCCGAAGCAGGGCGGGCTCGACGCGCTCGCCGGTCGTCTCGGTCGCCAGCCACGCCTCGTCGGCCAGCGCGGTCGTCACGTCGTGTTCGAGCTGCTCGGCGAGACGGTCGGCGGCCGAGCGGTCGAGACCCGGCTTGTTCTCGACCGCGACGATCCGCTCGACCCAGTCCGGGTACGGTCGCGTCCGGCGGATCTGGATCCGGTTCCCGTCGCGGCGCTTCTCGATCAGGTCCCGGCCCGCGGCGCGGTGGACCGCCTGTCTGACGTACCGCCACGGGTAGCCGGGGTCGGGCAGCGCGTCGCGGTACCACGTCCACTCGGCCGGCGCGCCGCGGACGACGTGGAGGAGGTCGGAGTCGATGGTCCGGTCGCCGAACGCGCGCCGCGCCGCGAACGCCGCCGGGTCGACCTCGATCACGAGCGTGTCCCAGCGGCGCTCCTTGGTGCCGAGCTGGCGGGAGACGATCGCGGGTCGAGGTCCCTCGCTCGGGTGCCAGGCCAACTCGGCGTACCGGCAGACGAGCAGCTCGTAGCCGAACTCGGCGTCTGGCGTCACTGCCCGAACAGTCGTCGGGGGCGGACAAAAGCGGACCGCTCGGCGGCGACGCGACCGACCGGTCCGGTCGTCGCGGCCGGAAGGGCGCGAACGGCGGTCAGACGTACTTCCCGCTCTCCTCGTCTTTCCGCTCGTCGAGGTACTCGTGGGCCTCCTCTAGGATCTCTCGGGGACCGTCTTGGGTGATCGTGTTGAGCGCCTGGTCGTAGTCGCGCCACTGGAGGTCGCGGTGTTCCTTCGAGAGCTCGGCGCTCGCCTCGAACGAGCGCGCGATGAACAGGTGAACCGTCTTGTGGATGGTCTTCCCGTTCGCTTCGAACACGTAGTCGTACTCCTCGCGGAACCCGTCGATCAGCCGGAAATCCTCGATCCCGGCCTCCTCGCCGACTTCTCGTATCGCCGTCTGCTGGAGCTCCTCGTCCCCCTCGACCCCGCCTTTGGGGAACTCCCAGTCCCCCGGCCGGCTCTTCAGGAGCAAGTACTCCCGTTCGCCGCGGGTATCGCGGAAGAGGATGGCTCCGGCGCTGGTCGCTTCGACCGTCATTGGCCGCAGGTAAGCGATCACCCCTAAAGAGCGTGTCGGACTCCCGAACAGATCCGAACGACGCGGCGGGATCGACCGGTCTCAGGGCGGGACTCGCGGGCCGAGCGCGCGCGCCGACCGCGGGTAGATGCGTTTTTACCGCTCGGGCGGCCATCCACGCACGACCCCCAGCCATGACCTTCGTCACGAAACTCGACTTCGCGTCCGGCGACCGAGACGTGCTCGTCGAGACCGTCCAAGAGCTCAAAGAGACGCTCGAACGCAAAGGCGCTGAGTGTAAGGGACCGCACGCGACCCCCTCGGAGACCGTCACCGTCCCGCTGTACAAGAACCTCGCGCCCGGCGACGAGTTCTCGCCGTGGCGCTACGACGTGTACCGGCGCTCGATGGAGATCCACGGCGCTGACGACATCGCGCGCGACGTCGTCGGCCGCGACTTCCCCGACTCGATCCACGTCGAGGTCGAGGTCGACCAGAAGAAGCCGCTCGGGCACCGCCGCGACTGACGCGCACGACATCACCGAATCGACGGTCGATCCGGTCTGACCCGATGTGACCCGGCTCGACCTGATTCGGTCCGACTCGGTCACGGCTGCGGCTCGTTTTTGTGGACGCTACCGGTCCGCGGTCGAACGCTCCACCCGTCAGCCGAGCGTCCGCAGGTTCTCCGTCTCGACGCGGTCGGGCAGCCGGTCGAGCGCGAGCTCACACCACGCGTCGTGCCCGAGCGTGAGGGCGGTCTCGGGGTTGGCCGCCGCGAGCGCGACCACGCTCTCCGCGGCCGCGACCTGCGCCGCGTCGTCGGTCCGTTCGGGCACCTCGGCGGTGAGCGGGTACGTCTCGGCGAGCGCGGGCGGGTACGGGCCGAACGGGGGTTTCACGCGCCACACGGCGTCGTAGTCGTGGCTGGAAGGGGCCTTCGACTCGGTGAGCAGGAGTCGCTCGGGCGTCGCCAGCCGAGCCAGTCGGTCGCGGTGCCGCTCGACCTCCGGTCGCCGGGCCGACTCGTGGGACGTGTAGAAGAACGCGTCCTTCGAGCCGGGGTCGGTCCGCCCCAGTTCGTCGGCGTGGTCGAGCAGCGCGCGGTAGCCGTCGAGCATCGCCGGGTGGCCGCGGGCGCGGCGGTCGACCAGTTCGAGCAGTGTGCCCGACCGGATCGCCTCCTTCACGCGGCGCAGCTCCTCGAAGGTGACGTGGAGGTTGTGTTCGGCGAGCAGTCGCTCGGCGGTCGGCCCGTCGTCGCCGTTGCCGCCGTCTCCGTCGCCCTCGTCTCCGTCGCCCTCGTCTCCGTCACCGCTGGCTCCGTCGAGCGCGCGGAGGTCGGCCGGCGTGTGTTCGGCACACACCGGACACGAGCAGGGGAAGTAGTCGAGGTCTTCGAGGTGCTCCGTCCCCGAGACGGTGAGGTAGCGGCCGTCGCGCGCCATCAGCGCGTAGGCGGCCGAGTCGAACAGGTCGCAGCCGGCCGCCACCGCGAGCGCCAGCATCATCGGGTGGCCGGCCCCGAACAGGTGGACCGGCGCGCCCGGCCCGAGTCCGCGCTTCGCCGCGCGCACCGCCTCGACGGTGTCGGCGTAGCGGTAGGAGTTGAGCAGCGGGACCATCGCGCCGACCGGGAACACGTCGAGGTCGGTCCCCGCCGCGTGTCGGCCCGCCTCCTCGCGGAGGTCGGCGTACGTCGACCCCTGAACCGGCGCGTTGACGAGCATCTCGCCGGTCTCCGCGCTCTCCGCGTCCGCGAGCGCTCGCTGGGTCGTCGCCAGTTCGCGCTCGGCGCGCTCGCGGTCGGCGTCGGGCGGCGTGGGCACGTCGACGGGCGTCGCCACGTCGCTGCCGATCTGCCGCTGGAACTCGATTATCTCTTCGGTCGTCACGTCGATGTCGCCGTACTCGGCCAGCTGGAAGGAGCCGGAGTCGGTCATGATCGCCCCGTCGAACCCGAGGAAGTCGTGGAGCCCCTCGTCGACGACGCGGTCGCGGATGCGGTCGGTGCTGCGGATGATGTAGGAGTTCGTGATCAGCATCTCCGCGCCGAACTCGGCTTCGAGCCGCGACGGCTCGATCGTGAGCACGTTGGGGTTGACCACGGGCAGGAGCGCCGGCGTCTCGACCGTGACGTCGGCGCGCGGGACCTCCAGCCGGCCGATCCGCCCGGCGGCGTCGTGGTCCCGGATCTCGAAGTGATCGCGCATACCCCGACTGCGCGGACGCGAGCGGTAAGGGTTGCGTTCGGCGGCGACGGGCCGGCAGCCGAGCGCTCGCGGCGAGGGATCGGCCGCGACCGTCCGCGCCGGCCTACAGCCCGGTCGGGTGCGAGACGTACGTCGTCTCGACGCCCCACTCGCTCGACAGCGACTCCAGCGCCCGGACGCCGAACGTCTCGGTGGCGTAGTGGCCCGCGAGGAAGACGGTGAGGCCGGCCTCGCGCGCCTCGTGGTACAGCTTCCCCTTCCCCTCGCCCGTGATCAGCGCGTCCGCGTCGGCCGCGACCGCCTCGTCGAGCCAGTCCGCGCCGGAGCCGGTGACGACCGCGACGCGCTCGATCCGGTCCGGGCCGAAGTCGATCACGCGCGTCGGCGAGGCCTCGCCGTCGGGCTGGCCCTCGAACCCGTCGAGCGTCTCGCGGATCGCGGCCGCCGACCGCGGCTCCGGCGTCTCGCCGATCGTCCCGATCGTGACCGGTCCGATCTCGCCGAAGGGCCCGCGGTCGGTCAGCCCCACCTCCTCGGCGACCCCCGCGGCGTTGCCCAACTCGGCGTGCCCGTCGAGCGGGAGATGTGAGACGTACAGCGCGAGGTCGTTCCCGATCAGGGCCGCGATCCGGTCGTGCGCCCGTCCGGTGACGCGCTCGATGCCGCCCCACGAGAGCCCGTGGTGGACCACGAGGAGGTCCGCGCCCGCGTCCGCGGCGGCCTCGATCGTCGCCCGCGCGGCGTCGACCGCGAAGGCGACGCGCTCGATCTCGGCATCGTCCGGCCCCACCTGAAGTCCGTTCGCGCTCGCGTCGACATCGGCGTACGCGGCCGTGTCGAGTCGCTCGTCGAGTCGGTCGACGTACTCGGAGAGTTCCATACGGGTTCGTGATTCGGGCGGGAAATAAAGCGCGGCGGTCCGCCAAGATCGATTTTACTCGGAGGCGACCGCGTCGCAGACGACCGTTTATTCGTGATTGCTGCGGTGGCGCGCGCCTCCGAGGCCGTATCGCGGCCGAGGAGCGTCGCGCGAGGGAGTCGGTTGCCGAGCGAAGCGACGGCGACCGACGAGGCTGGGGAGGCGTGAGGTGCGGTTGCGGTGCTGTGCGGGGCGGGAATCGAAGGGGCAGCCGGAAGGGCGACACAGGCGACGTAAGCACCGCAGCGAAGGAGCGTCAGCGACTGAGCGAGGAGCGCAGCGAGCGTGTGTCGCCCTTCCGGCTGGGGCTTCGGTGGTCACGGTCACGGAGTCACTCTCAACGGAGGAAAACACGTACAGCCGAGCGGCCGGGGCTTCGGTGATCGTCGCTCTGCTGCTCCCGCTCGACTCGCTAACCGGTCGCGACGATTTCAGAGAGACCTCTCCGCGACAGAACAGTACAGGACAGAACGGACCCGGGTCGTACCGGAACCGATCTAATCGTCCAGTTCCTCGGCGACAGAGTCTGGGATCGCGTCGGGCGAACCGATCCCCGCGTCCGGGGCGTCGGACTCGGCCGCCTCGTCTGCCTCGGGCGTGAACTCGGGGTCGAACAGGCGGAGCGCGGTCCGGATCGTCTCCCAGTCGTCCTCGCCGGCCGCATCCCGCAGCGACCGGGTCGGTGCCGCGAGCAGCTGGCCGACCAGCGCGTCCGCCAGATCCTCGACCGTCTCGCGCTGCGCCTCTGTCAGGTCGCCTTGTGCCTCCAGCTTCGACATCGCGCGGTCGAGCTCGCGCGCCTTCACCTGATCAGCGCCGGCGTACATCGACGAGATGGCGTCGTCGGCGCGCTTACGCTTGTACGCCTTCAGAATGCGCGCTAACTCCTCGTCGATGATGGACTCGACCTCGCGGGCCTCCTGCTCGCGGCTCTCCCGGGTCCGCCGGGTGACGTCTTCGAGGTCGTCGATATCGTAGACGGTCACGCCCTCGCGGGCCCCCGCCGCCGGGTCGACATCGCGGGGCTGCGCGATGTCGATACAGACGAGCCGGCCGGCGTCGTCGACGTACGACGGGTGGACGATCAGGTCCGGGCTCCCGGTCGCGGTGACGACGAGGTCGGCGTCCGGGATCATCGCGGGGAGGTCCGCGAGCGACACCGCCTCCGCGGGGGTGTCGACCTCCTCCGCGACGAACTCCGCGTTCGGCACGGTGCGGTTGGCGACGACGATCTCTGAGACCGGCGTGTCGTCGAGCGTGCGGGCCGCCAGCGTGCCCATCTCGCCCGCGCCGACGACGACGGCCGTCCCGTCGGTCAGGTCGATCTCGCTCGCCGCCAGCCGGACCGCCGCGGAGCCGAGCGAGACGACGCCCTCGTTTATCGACGTCTCCGTCCGGGCGCGCTCGCCGACGTGGAGCGCCTTCGTCACCGCGTCCTTGAGGACGGGCCCGATGCCGCCGGCGGACTTCGACTCCTCGTAGGCCTCCCGCAGCTGCCCGATGATCTGGTCTTCGCCGAGCACGAGCGACTCCAGCCCGGACGCGACCCGCATCAGGTGTTCCAAGCTCTCCTCGTGGTCGAGCCGGCGGACCGCGCCGCCGCGTACCTCCGGCGCGAACGTCGAGAGGGCGGTCGTGCCGTCGACCGTGCGGTCGGTGACGACGTACGCCTCCGAGCGGTTACACGTCTGTACCGCGAACGCCTCCTCGACGCCCTCGCGTGCGAGCAGGTCCGAGACGGTCGCGCGGACGCCGTCGCCGCCGGCGGCCTCGATCTCGTCGACGGTCGCGTCGGCGTGGGCGACGCTCACGCCGGCGATCGCGCCCGTCTCTCTCATCGGTCGAGTACCTCCTCGATCACGGTGTCAGCCTCTTGCCGTCCGTAAGATCTCCCCTTTTGTAAACCCTTCCAAACCCCCCGCGATCTGACGACGCGCCGGACCGCTTCGCGGCGCTTCTCGGGCGCGATTCCGTCCGATTTCAGCTCCTCGCGGATCTCCCCCGAGAGCCTCGCCATCTCCCCCGCGCCGTCGATCTCCGCTTCGATCCGCTCCCGCAGCGCCTTCGCGAGCGCGGGGCTGGTTCCGCCCGTCGAGAGCGCCACGGTCACCGGGTCGTCCTCGACGGTCGCGGGCACCACGACGCTCCCGGCGTCGCGGTCGCCCGAGACGTCCGTCCGGTTGACCAGCACGCCCCGGTCGAGCGCGGCCGACTCCACGGCGGCGTTGACGGCCGCGTCGTCGGTCGCGGCGACCGCGAGCGCCGGGTCGAGTCGGTCGAACCACCCCGCGACGTCGCCGGGAGACGGCGCGGCGCGGACCAGTTCGATCGCCGGGTCGCCCTCGCCGTTTCCGCCACCATCTCCGCCCCGCCCGTCCGCGAGCGACCGCAGTCGCTCGTCGAACGCCGGGCTGACGACGACGACGCGCGCGGCGTCGCCGAACCCACGCGCCTTCCGGGACCCCACCGAGCCGCCGCCGAAGACGACCACCGTCTCCCCGGCGAAATCGTGGTACAGCGGGGTCACGGCGCACCTCCGGGCGTCGCGGTTCGGCGGGTCACGCCGTGTTGCTGTCCGCCCGGTCCGCGATGCGGATGCCGGTCTTCTTCAGGATGCGCGTCGAGAAAAGGGTGTCCCAGTCGTCCGCGCCGACGTCCCAGTACTCGTCCATCAGCTCTCTCACCTCCGCGATCCGGCGCTCGCTTTCTGCTTCGGTGCGGCCGTGCGTCATCGCGAAGAAGTTGTATTCCCAGACGCCCGCGTGCCGAGGGCGCTCGTAGCAGTGCGTGACGAAGTCCAACTCCGCCACGGCGGGACCGACCTCGTCTAAGACTTCCTCGGGCACGTTCCACACCGTCATCCCGTTCTCCGTGTAGCCGAGCGCGTAGTGGTTCGGGATGACGCCGACGCGGCGCACCTTCCCCTCCCGCTCGAACCGCTTTATCGTCTCGATCACCCAGTCGACGTCGGCGTCCAGCGCCGCCGCCACGTCGGCGTACGGGGTCTCAGTCACCGGCAGCCCGCCCTGAATCTCCACGACGAGGTCGCGCTCGTCTGGGGTGAGCGTCCCGCGGTCGCTCGGAGCCACGTCGGGGCCCAACTCCGACAGGTCGACGTCGCCGTCGGGGACCGGCCCGTCGACGAGGAACTTCGCGCCGACGTGGAACTCCCGGAGCTTCGGGAGGTTGTACGTCTCCTGGCCCGTGGCGGTCTCGATCTCCGCTAACACCTCCTCGACGCGGTCGCTCCCGTCTTTGTCCGGGTCGGGATGGTCCGCGACGCTCACCACGAACCACATGTTGAGATGGGGGTGTTCCCGCTCGTAGTTGTGCGCGACCGCGGTGAACTCGTTGACCGTCTCCGCGATCTCTTCGTAGCGGTCCGCCGGCGCGTGCATCGCCACGAGCGACGCCGCCCCGCCGATCTCCTCGGCGTTGACGAGCGCGCCGAACCGCGATAAGGTTCCCGCCTCGTCGAGCTCGCGGACGCGCTCGCACAGCGCCGGGCCCGTCACGTCGACGCCGCGCTCGCGGAGTACGGCCGCCGCCGCGTCGAAGGGACGCCCCACGACCGGGAAGCCGCCCTGGAACGCGTTGATGATCGCGCGGTCGAGTGTCGTCAGATCCGCGTCGACCTCCTGCATGAAGAGACATCGGAGCCGAGCGAGAATAAGCGGTTCGACCCGTCGCGGGCGGTGGCTCGGCGCGCGTCTCGCCTCGCGGCCGCCGCGCGTCTCGCGGCCGCCGCGCCTACCCGTCCACGTCGCGGGCGATGTCCGCGAGCGACGAGCGGGGACCACGGTTCGCGTCGTAGACGGTCCGCTCACCCGGGATCCGCAGGCCGTACAGCTCGCCGGGTACCACGACGTCGAGGACGACGCTCTCGCCCGGCTCCCGCTCGTTCGCGTCGAGCCACTCGGCCAGCCGGTTCGTCCCCTCGCCGGCGTCACGCGCGAGCCGCCGGTTGTCGAACGCGCCGCGGAGAAACCGCCCCTTCGAGTCGCTCGCGACCCGCGCGTGGTACTCCTCGCGGTCGATCGCGATCCGAACGATATCGCCCGCGCTCACGCCGAACGCGTCACAGGAGCCGGACTCGACGCGGCCGTCGAGCGCGTCGTCGGCCGGGAGCCTGACGCAGGGGCGACGAGTGCCGCCGCTCCGGGCGAGCGAGACGCGGATCGAGGAAACATCCTCGCCGTCGGAGGGGACGCGAGGCATGGGGAGTCCTTACTCGTCGTCTTCGTCGTCGCCCTCGCCGAACGCAGCCGCCACGTCGCCGTCGCCGTCGACGACGCTCGCGTTGATCTGCGCGACGTCGTCGTCGACCTCGCGGCCGCGGACGGTGATGCGCTTGCGTTCGCCGTCGCGGGACGGCTCGAAGCCGACGCCGCCCTCCAAGAGGAGCTCCTTCAGACGCGTGCCGGAGACGTCCTCGCGCATCGGGCGACCGGTCTCGTCGGAGCCGCCGGTGAGTTCGATCGTGTGGTCGGAGAGCCCCACGGCGTCGCCGCCGATCTCGTCGCCGAGTTCGCGGCCGAGGAATCGGTTGGCGTCCTGTCCGTCGACCTCTCGCTGGAACGTCTCGCCGGTCTCGGGGTCGGCGACGACGACTTTGAATTCAGCCATGCGCGAACCCAGATGCCCGCGCATAAAAAGCACGTCGAAACGTCGGAACCGCGCGGCGCGCCGGGTTCAGGCGTCTCCCCCGCCGACGCGCACGATCCGGCGCTCGCCGTCGCCCCACGGCCCGTCGACGAACGCGTCCTCGACCGCGTGGGCCACGGCGTCCGAGTCGTCCGGGCCGCCGGCATCGGCGACGCTCCCGACCGACTCCGGGTCGAACGGCACGTCGAGCGCGTCGTAGACCGGCCCCGTCACCCCCGCGATCGCCTCGGGGTCCGCCGCCGAGACGACGAGGACGCCCGCGACGAGCGCCGCGTCGGCGCGGACGCGCTGCGCGAGCCCCGCGATCTTCCCGCGGTTCGCGACCCGCAGGGAGTGGTCGCCGGGACAGAACGCGGCCGGCGGCTCGCCGCGGACTACGTCCGCTCCGAGGTCGCGGAGCGCGTCGCGGAGCGTCTCGACCGCGACGTCGTACCGCGCTCCGATCGACCCGCGCCCCTCGCCCGTCGGTACCGCGACCCCGAACGAGAGGGTCGATCCGGTGTACGCGACCGCGCGCCCGCCGACGTCGCGCTCGACGACCGGGAACCCGGCGTCGCGGGCCGCGCGCTTCGCCCGGTCGAACCCGTCCTCGCGGGCGTCGCGGCGGCCGAACGCGACCTGCCGCGGTGGGGCGGTGACGCGGACGGCCGGGACGCCGTCCGCGGCCGACGCGAGCAGGTCGGCCGTCGGGGCCCGGTCGGCGGCCGGCGTCGAGAACTCTCCCCGGTACACGCGCATACGGCGACTGACGGCCGCAGCGCCGAAGCCCTTTGCGTTCGCCTGCGTCGTCCGTTTCGCCTCGCCCGCGGACCCCGCCCGCACGCGGCGCGACGCCGTCGCGTGACACAACAGTTTTGTCGGGGGTGAGAGTGATACCGATATCGATGAGCGACCTGGGTGCCCTGCCGGTCCAAGCGTACCTCACCGCCTGTCTGCTGGCGGGGGGTATCGGGCTCTGGCTCGGTCGGGTCGCGTGGCACGAGCGCGACGAGCCGGGGGGGCTGGAGGTCGCGCTCTACCTGCTCTGTGGCGGCGGCGTCGCCCTCCTGTACGCCGTCCGGATCGCGCTCCCGGGCGAGGTCGCGATGACGGTGGCGCTCAACCTGTCGACGCCGCTCGTCGGGGCGCTCCCCGTCCTCTGGATCTGCTTCGCGCTCGCGTTCACGGGCCACGAGCGCTGGCGGACGGAGCGCCGGATCGTCGCGCTCGCGACGCCCGCGTTCGTCTGGGTGCTGCTCGCGTGGTCGAGCGAGACCCACGGGCTGGCCCGGCGGTCGGTGACGGCCGTCGTCGACGGCCCGTTCACGCTGCTCGGATACGGGTTGGGACCGGTAGGCGGCGCGTACGTCCTCCTCGCGTACGGACTGTGCGTCGCCGGCGCGCTGCTCGTCGTCGACCTCTACGAGCGGACCGGGAACCGGTACCGGCTCCAGACGTTCGTCGTGCTGCTCGGGACGCTGTTCCCGTTTCTGGCCGGCGTCGCGACGTTCGTCGACGTCGGGAGCTACGCGAGCCTCTCGTGGCTGCCGACGGCGTTCGTGATCCACGGCGTGTTCCTGTACGGGACCGTCTTCTGGCTCGGGACCCTCGACGCCGCGGTCGTCGCGCGCGACACCGCCGTCGAGGTGATGCAAGACCCCGTGATCGTCTCCGGCTCGGACGGGCGGATCCGCGACCTCAACCCGGCGGCCGAGGCGCTCCTCCCGCCGGACGCGGTCGGGTCGTCGCTGCCGGCGGTGTTCCCGCGACTGGAGGACGGTTCCGAACACCCGATCGCGATCGGCGACCGCCAGTTCGACATCCAAGAGAACCCCATCACGGACCCGCGCGGCACCGACCGCGGGCACGTCTTCCTCCTCCGCGACGTGACCGCGCGGGAGCAGCGACAGGCGGCGCTCGAACGGCGGGAGACCGAACTGGAACGCCAGAACGAGCGGTTAGCGGAGTTCGCCGGCGTCGTCTCGCACGACCTGCGGAATCCCCTCGCGGCCGCGTCCGCGGCCGTCGAACTGGCCCGCCAGCGCGGCGACGACCCCGACGGCTCGCTGGAGCGGGCCGCGAACGCCCACGAGCGGATGGACGACATGATCGAGGGGCTGCTCGCGCTGGCGACGGCGGGCGAGACGGTCGACGACCTCGACCGCGTCTCGCTCGACGGGACCGTCAGGCGCGTCTGGTCCCGGCTGGAGACCGCGGACGCGACCCTCGTCGTCGAGGGCGACGCGACCGCGCTGGCCGACCGCGACCGGCTCGAACAGCTGCTCTCGAACCTGTTCCGCAACGCGATCGAACACGCGGGCGAGGACGTCGCGGTCACCGTCAGCGTCGCGTCCGACGGCGACGGCGTCACGCTCGCCGTCGGCGACGACGGCCCCGGGATCCCGAAGGCGGAGCGCGAGAACGTCACCGAGCGCGGCGTGTCGCTCGGCGGCGGCACCGGGTTGGGGCTGGCCATCGTCGGCGACATCGTCGAGGCGCACGGCTGGACGCTCACCGTCACCGAGTCCGACGCCGGCGGCGCGCGGTTCGTCATCGAGGGGCTGGAGGCGGGGGAATCGTGACAGGAGCACCGACCGGGCGTGACAACCCCGATACCGGCGACGACCTCGACAACGACGACCCCGACCCGCCGGGCGCGACCGTGTCGCTTCCCGCGGGCGTCGTCGAACGGTACCGGAAATTCTCGCGGTTCAACTCCCCGTACCCCGCCCACCGCCGCGGCCGCGCGATCGACCTGTACCCGGGTGACGGGGTCGGTCGCTCCCCGGTCGCCGGAACCGTCCGAGAGGTCCGGAGCGTCGGCTGCCCGGACCGCCCGTACGCCGCCGACGAGGACCACCTGATCGCCGTCGACCTCGCGGACGAGTGGTGTGCTCGCGCCGGCGCACCCCCGGGAACCGTCGCGCGGATCCTCCACGTGATCCCCGAGGTGTCTCCCGGCGACCGGGTGTCCGTCGGCGACGCGCTCGGCCCGACGACGCGCTCCGGCTTCTTCGGGCAGTGGGTCGACGACCACGTCCACCTCGGCTTCCGACCGCCGGACGCGAACCCCCTCAGGGCGAGCGGGTCGCTCCCGGTCGCCGTCAACGCGCCCGTCGAGCCGGTGGCGTGGGACGGGACCGGCTCGGTCGTCGAACGCGGCCCGACGCACGTCGTCCTCGACGGGCCGCGGCGGGATGGCGCGGGGCGGGACCGTTCGCGAGGGGACGAGTCCGCACCGGCGTTCGCGGCGCTCGCGAGCGACGAGGGAGTCTCCCTCGACGGCGGGCTGACGCACTACGCCGGGGGCGGGACGTTCGGAGTCGGAGATGAGTCGGCTGTGCTGATCGGATCGGCGCTGTCCCTCTTCGGCACCCGAATCGGGACCGCGACCGAACACGACGCCGGGACCGAGCCGGGAGCGCCGCGCGTCGAGTGGGCCCCGGTCGACGTCCTCGCGAACGGCGAGCGCGTCGTCGGACTCTCGCTTTTCGCGGCGCGCGGCGGCCGCTTCGGTGTCAAGGTCGTCTGCCCCGACGCGACATTCGAGGTCGGAGCGTCGGTGACGGTCGAGGTCGTCCCGAGTGACGACCCGGTCCGGCTCGGCGTCGGCTGAGTCGCGGGCGACGAGATGAAGCCAATCACCGACCCGTTGTCTCGCGTTTCCGGGGGCTACAAGCCGTCCGAGGGCGACGCCCGGGACATGGACCGCACGGACATCGCGGAGATGGACCCGCTCCCGGCGGACGCGACGGAATTCGTCGAGCGGAAGCTGGAGGACGAACACGGCTACCTCTCGTGGCTGAACACGTCGGTCGAGACGATCGAGCGCGGCCGCGTCGTCCTCTCTATCCCCTTCGACGACAAGCTCACGAACGCCGACGGGCGGACGATCCACGGCGGCGTCGCGGCGACGCTGATCGACACGGCGGGCGGCGTCGCGCAGCGCACCACCTTCGAGAACCCGCTCGGCGGCGGCGTGGCGACGGTGAACCTCGACGCGAACTACCTCCGGCCCGCGACAGGCGACCTCCGCGCCGAGGCGGAGGTCGTCAGGGCCGGCGGCTCGATCGGCGTCAGCGAGATGACCGTCACCACCGCCGTCGACGGGGCCGGCGGGACGGATGAGAACGACGGGGAAGAGAACCGCTCGGAGGTCGTCGTCGGTCAGGGGTCGTTCCGGCTGTTCCGCGAGTAGCCCGGGAGGTCGTCGAGGATCGCGTCGAGCGCGGGGCGGTCACCGCCCACACCCGCCGACAGCTCCGCTTCAAGCGCCGCGACCGGTTCGCGGTCGACGCGGTCCGGGGCGGCCCGGACGACGACCGACTGCTCGCCGAGCGGGACGAACTCACAGCCGAGCCGCGCCGCCGTCTCGCGGAGGCCGAGTCCCGCGTCCGCGTCGCCGGCGACGACCGCGCGGACCGGGCTCTCGAACGCCTTCGCGGTCCGCTCGTAGCCGTCGATCTCCTCCGCGAGCGCGCGGCGGTCGGCGTCGCGCTCGGCCGCGAGGTCGTCGAGCGCCGCGTCGAGGCTTCGCCGGAGCCCCGAGACGGTCGGCCGGTTCCGGAAGCGGAGGTCGCGGTCGACGAGGTCGGCGAGCCCCGTCACGTCGTCGGGGTTCCCGTCGGGGACGACCAACCCCCACTCGCGGGTCCACCCGCCGATCGGCTCGGCGTCGACCTCGCGGTCGGTCGGGCCCGCGGTCACGGCCACGTCGGGGACGCCGTCGCGGAGGCGTCGGAGCCCCTCGCGGGAGCCGACGGCGAGGTAGCGCGGGTTCGCGAGGCGGTCGAGCAGGCGGTTGAGCGCGGGGTCGTCCTCGCCGACGCCGAGCAGCGTCGGCGGGCGCACGTCGGGCGAGAACAGGTCGACCGAGACGGACTCGCCGGCGTCGAGGTACTCAGTGTCCGGGTGGACCGCGACGACGCCGTCGGCCTCGACGAGGCTCGTCGTCGCGCCCGACCCCTTGTCGACCGGGTAGACGAGCGGGCGGTCGTCCGCGTCGCCCGCGCGGTCGCCGTCCGACACGTCGAGCAGGCCGACCGGCATCAGCCGCATGCGCCCCTCGCCGTAGCGCTCGCCGACGCCCATCCGGCCCTCGACGGTCGCCGTCGCCGGCTCGGGCTGGCCGGCGGCCTCCCGGATCGCGGGCGCGACGAACGTCCGGAAGATCGTGAGCGCGGACACCGGGTAGCCGGGGAGGCCGATGTACGCCGACTCGCCGGCCTCACCGGCCCCGTCGGCCCCGCCGTCCGCCCCCTCGTCTCCCGCCTCCTCCCTGCGGTCCAGCCGCCCGACGAGCATCGGCTTGCCGGGCTTGACGGCGACCCCGTGGAGGAGGAGGTCGCCGCGCGCCTCGATGACGCGGTAGATCACGTCGACCGCGCTCGCGGAGGTCGACCCCGAAGAGAGTACCAGGTCGCACTCGTCTGCGGCCCGCCGGAGCAGTCGCTCCATCTCCTCGTAGTCGTCGCCGGCGTGGGGGTACAGCACCGGCTCACCGCCCGCCTCCTCGACGCCGGCGGCGATCGTCGTCGAGTTCACGTCGTATATCTCGCCGCGGTCGGGATTCAGCTCCTCGCCCGGGCGCACGAGCTCGTCGCCGGTCGAGACGATCCCGACGCGCGGGCGTCCCTCGACCGGGACCTCGTCGACGCCGAGCGCCGACAACAGGCCGATCTCGCGGGGCGTCAGCCGCGTTCCGGGACCGAGCGCCCGCGCGCCGGCGGCGATGTCCGTGCCGGCGGTCATCACGTGGTCGCCGGGCGCGACCGAGGTTCGCACCGCGATCCGGGCGGGCTCGGCGTCGTCGTCCGCGTCGGTCGCGCCCGAGTCGGCGTCCGCGTCGGCCGCATCCGAGTCGTCGTCGCCGTCTGCAGCGCCGAGCTCGTCGGTCCGTTCGACCATCACGACGGCGTCCGCACCGTCCGGCATCACCGCCCCGGTGGAGATCTCCGCGCACGTGCCCGGTTCGACCGTCACGTCGGGGGCCGCGCCCGCGTGGACCGCGCCGACGAGGTCGAGTTCGGCGGGGTCGGCCTCGTCCGCGCCGAAGGTGTCGCGCGCCCGGACGGCGTACCCGTCCATCGAGGCGCGGTCGAAGCCCGGCACGTCGATCGCGGCGTCGACCCGCTCGGCGAGGACGCGGCCGCGGGCCTCCCGCAGCGGGACCGTCTCCGGGTCCGGCGAGAGGTCGAGCGAGGCGATCGCGTCGCGGGCGGCCTCGGGGGTCGCGAGATCGCGGAACTCCTTGCGGTCGCTCACGCGTTCACCTCCCAGAGCTCCACGTCGACGGCCTCGCCGGCGTCGAGGCCCTCCCGCGGCTCCGGCACGACGACCCAGCCGTCCGCGAGCGCGACGCTGGATAAGATTCCGGAGCCGCTCGCGCGGGTCGGCGTCGCGGTCGGGAGGCCGTCGGTGTCGGCCGATTCGTCGCTCGCGTCGTTCTCGCCGTCCGCCGAGAGGCCCACCCGCGCGAACGTTCGGACGCCCGGCTCGCTCGCGACCTTCCGCCCCAGCGTCGCCCGCCGCGTCGGGAACGGGTCCGCGTCGGCTCCGCCCGCCCGCTTCATCGCGGGCCGGAGGAACTGCGCCGCGTTGACGATACACGCGACCGGGTAGCCGGGCAGCGACACGATCGGTGTCCCCTCCGCCCGCCCGAGACACACCGGGTGGCCGGGCTTCAGCGCGACGCCGTGGACCAGCACCTCGCCGAGGCCGTCGACGACCTCCGGGATCAGGTCCCGCTCGCCGACCGAGGAGCCGCCGGTGGTGACGACCACGTCGGCGTCGAGGTCGGCCGCGACAGCCTCCCGGAGCGCGTCCGGGTCGTCGGTGACGACGTCGCGGTAGCGCGCCTCGCCGCCCCACCGCTCGACGAGCCGCGAGACCGTGAGTCCGTTCGTCTCGATCACCTCGCCGGGACCGGGGTCGGACTCGACCAGCTCCTCGCCGGTCGGGATCACGGCGACGTCGGCCGGCTCTCGGACCGCGACCTCGTCGATGCCGACGGAGCGCAGGAGCCCGATATCGGAGGGCCGCAGGACGTGACCCGGCTCGTAGAGACGCTGGCCGGCCGCGACGTCCTCGCCCGCCTCGCCGACGTTCTCGCCGGTCGCGACCGCGTCGAACACCTCCACCTCGTCGCCGACCGACTCGACCCGCTCGACCATCACGACCGCGTCCGCGCCCTCGGGCACCGCGCTGCCGGTATGGACGCGCGCCGCCTCGCCCGGCGCGATCGACTCGGTTTCGGCCGGCTTCGCGTCGAGGACCGCGGGCGAGCGGTCGCCGGCTCCGAAGGTGTCGCTCGCGCGGACCGCGAATCCGTCCATCGCGGCCCGGTCGTACCCCGGCACGGGCGACGGCGCGTCGATCGGTTCGGCGACGGCTCGACCGTCGGCCGCCGCGACTGGGACCGACTCGCGCCGGTCGTTGGGCGTGACGGCGTCGAGCAGGGTCGCCCTCGCGTCCGCGACCCGGGTCCGCCGCTTGAACCCGGACTCGCGTCTGTCGTGGCTCATACGTACCCATTCGCGGCCGCGGGCAAAAACCCGTTCTCCGCGGTCGCGGTCGCTGGAACGACGCGCGCCGATCCCCGTTCCCGATCGCTTAGGCGAACCAGGAGAGGAGCCGCCGGGTGCGGTGGACCGACTGGAGGGCGGCGACCTTCGCCGCCACCGCCCCGTCGACCGCGGTCCGCCTCGTGGCCCGCGCGCCCCGGGCCGCGCCGGTTCGCGCGTAGTACGCCGACCGGCGACCGGCAGCGCCGACGTAGTGTTTCGCCGCCATCCGGATCGGCGCGCGCCGTCCCTCGACGGTGGTCGTGCCGCGGCGGATCGCCCCGAGCACGTCGTCCGCGGTGACCTCGGTCGCCGACTCCCGTCCCGCTATCGTTAGCTCCGTGAACGCGCGGCCGACGTACTGGAGGTGGTGCGCGTCACTGGCGGCGATGCCCGGATACCCGTGTTCGGCCGCGAACCGACGCGCGCGCCGGTTGCGGTACCCCGTGAACAGCCACGCGTTGAACACCTCGATCGCGTCGACCTCGGCGGCCGACGCGGCGCGCGCGACTCCCGGATCCGGCTCGGGCCCCGACTCGAAGCCGGAGCCGACGCCCGACTCGGGGGTCTCGTCCGCGGTCTCGGCGTCGCCGCTCGGTCGGTCCGGTCCGGGCGTCGGGATGTTGCGCTGGCGGACGCCGTGCCGCGAGCGCTGGAACGGGTGCGGAACGATCGCGACCCCGCCCTGCTCGTGGATCTGCCGGACCGTCTCGTCGTACGGTCGCCCGCGCGGCGGCATCCGATCGACGCCGACCGCCAGCAGGTGGCCGTGCGCGGTCGACACCTCCACGCCGGGGATCCCGATCAGCCCGTACTCGGAGGCGATCTCCGCGGCGCGTTTCGACTCCCGGATCACGTCGTGGTCGGTGATGACGACCGCGTCGAGTCCGATCTCGGCCGCGTGTTCTAAGATTAGCTCGACCGGCTCGTGCCCGTCGTAGCTGCCCTCGGAGTGGACGTGCGGGTCGATGCTGACGGTGACGCGGGACACGCTCGGACTACGCGGCGGGAGGTATATAAAGGGACGAGCGACGGCGGCGGGTCGCGGTCGGCTCCGTCGAACCTCCGGGAACGAGACGGGACGAAAGTCGCCGACGGACGGTGTGTGACACGGGTACACTTAATTGGCCGTCCCGCACATGATCGTCCATGATGGAAAGCGAGTACGACTACGTCGTCGTCGGTGCCGGGTCCGCGGGCTGCGTCCTCGCGAACCGGCTCACACAGGACCCGGAGGCGTCCGTGCTGCTGCTCGAAGCGGGCGAGCCGGACGACGAGCGGAACATCCGGATTCCGGCGGCGTTCCCGGAGCTGTTCAAGACCTCGACGGACTGGGAGTACTACACCGAGCCGCAGGAGCACTGCGGCGGCCGGGAGCTGTACTGGCCGCGCGGCAAGACCCTCGGCGGCTGCTCGTCGAACAACGCGATGATCTACGTCCGCGGCCACCCGTCCGACTACGACCACTGGGCCGAACTGGGCAACGACGGGTGGGAGTACGACTCGATGTTGGAGTACTTCAAGCGGGCGGAGCGCTTCGGCCCGGGAGGATCGTCGTACCACGGAGCGGACGGACCGCTCAGCGTCACCGAACAGACCTCGCCGCGGCCCGCCTCCGAGGCGTTCGTCCGCGCCGCCGCCGCGGCGGGCTACGACCGGAACGACGACTTCAACGGGGCGACACAGGAGGGCGTCGGCCTGTACCACGTCACGCAGAAGAACGGGAAACGCCACAGCGCGGCCGACGCGTACCTGAAGCCCGCCCTCGACCGCCCGAACCTCACCGCCGAGACCGGCGCGCAGGTGACGGCGGTGACCATCGAGGACGGCCATGCGACCGGCGTCGACTACCGACAGGACGGCCGGACCCGCAGCGCCGGCGCGGGCGAGGAGGTGATCCTCAGCGCCGGCGCGGTCAACTCCCCGCAGCTGCTCATGCTCTCTGGCGTCGGAGACCCGGACCACCTCTCGGACCATGACATCGACGTGGCGGTCGAGTCGCCGGGCGTCGGTCGGAACCTTCAGGACCACCTGTTCGCCTTCACCGTCTACGAGACGGCCGACGACGTGAGCACGCTCGACGACGCTGGCGGGCTGCGGGACGTCCTCAACTGGTTCGTGTTCAAGCGCGGGAAGCTCACCTCCAACGTCGGCGAGGCCGGCGGGTTCGTTCGCACGAGCGAGGACGAACCCCGCCCCGACCTCCAGTTCCACTTCGCGCCCTCGTACTTCATGGAGCACGGGCTCGCGAACCCCGCCGACGGGCGGGGGCTGTCGATCGGCGCGACGCAGCTCCGACCGGAGAGCCGCGGCCGCGTCACGCTCGCGTCGGACGACCCCTTCGACGCGCCGCGGATCGACCCGAACTACCTCGCCGAGAGCGAGGACGTGGCGACCCTCGTCGAGGGCGTGCGGCGCGCCCGCGAGATCGCCGCACGGAAGCCGCTCTCGGAGTACGTCGAAGAGGAGGTGTGGCCGGGCGAGGACGCCCGGTCGGACGCGGAGATCGCGGAACACGTCCGCGAGCGGTGCCACACGGTGTATCACCCCGTCGGCACGTGTAAGATGGGGGATGACGAGGCGGCCGTCGTGGACGACCGGCTCCGCGTCCGCGGCGTCGAGGGGCTCCGCGTCGCGGACGCGAGCGTGATGCCGACGCTCGTCGGCGGCAACACGAACGCCCCGACGATCGCGATCGCCGAGCGGGCCGCGGACCTGATCCGCGACGACCGGGCGGAGCCCGCGGACGGGCCGATCGCGGCCACCACCGACTGACGCGGTTCCACCGCGCGCGTCGCCGGCGGTCTCACCCTCTCTAACACCTACACGTCGCGGCCCGCGTCGCCGCGGTCCACGACGGCCACGTCGCACTGGACGTCCTGAATGCGCTCGAAGGTCGGCGGGGAGACGAGCCGCGAGGCCACGGAGCGGTCCCCGCTCGACCCCATGAGGACGAGGTCGTAGGCGTCCGCGTTCGCGCCGAGGAACGCCGTCACCTCCGACCGCGCGACCCGCGTCTCGACGGGTCCCGCCGCGGTCTCGACGAGGTTCGCCAGCTTCGTCTCGGCCCGTCGGCGGTCGGACTCGGCGTCGATACAGGTACAGACGCTCACCCCGCCGGTCTCGCCGGCCAGTCGCTCGGCGAAGTCGATCATCGCGTGCGCCGAGTCGCCGGGGCGGGCGACTAAGACGAGGATGCGCCGCCAGGTGTCGATACCGGTCGCCGACCGGAACGCGACGGCGTCGAGGGGACCGGCGAAGACGCCCCGAGTGAACGGCGAGAGCAGGCCGTCTTCGGTCTCGTACGGCGTCACGAGCAGGTCCGAGCTCGTCGCGCGGGCGGTCTCGACGGCGACCCGCGTCGGATCGCCGTCGGCCGCGACGACCACCTCGCAGGGCACGTCGAGCCGCGCTCGGATCTCCGTGGCGTGGCGTTCGAGTCGCTCGGCCGCCGTCGCCGTCGCCCGGTCCGTGACCGCCTCCTCGAAGTCGCCGTCGAACGACGTCCGCACCGAGTCCGGGAGGTCCTCGGGCGTCGCGGCGTCGTGGTCGGCGAGCACCGCCCGCTCCGCGGCCGCCAACGCCGCGTCGTCGACGACGTCGAGAAGGACGACCTTCCCGGCGTCGTGGGCGGCGGCGAGCCGCGCCCCGAAGAACGCGGTCGCCTCGTCCGTCTCCCCGCGCATCGGCACCAGCACGTGGTCGTCGGCCTGCGTCGTGCCGTAGAGATAGCGGGCGCGCTCCTCGTAGAACCACGTGCGCCAGACGGTGAACGCGCCCGCGACCAGACCGCCGGACACCGCGACGCCCACGACGTAGGCCGCCGCCGGGTCGACGGCGGTGCCGAACACGAGCACCGCGTCGCCGCGCGCGCTCACGAGGACTAAGAGCGCCGTCGAGAAGGCGACCGGTTCCTCGACGCCGGCCAGCCACGTCAGGCCGCCACAGAGCATGATCGACAACCCGGCGCTGAGCGGACTGATCGCGCCGGCCGAGACGCCGCCGATACCGAGCAGCGACAGTTCCAGCGCGACCCACCCCGCGAGCGCCCCCACCACGAGGCCGCCGACGAACGTCCGCGGCGAGGAGTACTTCCCCTCCGGGTCGGCGAAGAGCGTGTAGGCCCCCGACGCCAGCGGCGGGAAGAGGAGGAAGGATAGGTCGGTCAGGTTCGTTATCTGGGTGACGAGCGCGATGAGCACCGGCACGAGAAACAGCGTCGTCAGGTGGAGGAGATTGGTCGTGTCCTCGGCCCACTGGCGGAGTTCCACGAGCTCCCGGCGTTCGATCCGACGCACCCGCCGGCGAGCGGCGGCGAGTTTCGCTCGCACCCTGTCCAGCATTACTCCCGTTTCGCCCGTAGCGGTCAAGAGCGTGGCGGAGGGTCCGGCGCGGACGCGAGCGTGATGACGACGCTCGGCGGCGGCGACACGGACGCCCCGATGATCGCGAGCGACCTCCCGGCGGCGACCGCAGGAAGCGTTAGGTGGTCGGAGGGGCACGTGCGGGTATGCCCGACGAGAACGAACTCGGCGGTCCGGTCGCGGTCGATCTCCCCACGGACGCGACCGACGAGGAGTACGTGGCCCGGACGATCGAACTGGCTGAGGAGGCGGTCGCGGCCGGGAACACCCCGTTCGGCGCGCTGCTCGTCGTCGACGGCGAGGTAGTCCGCGAGGCCCGAAACGAGACGCGAACCGACGACGTCGCCGCGCACCCGGAACTGACGCTCGCGCGGTGGGCCGCGCGCGAACTCGACGCCGACGAGCGGGCGGCCTGTACGATGTACGCCAGCACGGAGCCGTGTCCCATGTGTTCGACCGCGGTCCACTACGCGGGGATCGGCCGGCTCGTCTTCGGCGTCGACGGCGAGACGCTCGACGCGGTCTCCGGCGGTGTGGTACCGATCCCCTGCGAGGAGGTGATCCGGCGCGCCGGCGGCGAGACGACCGTCGAGGGACCGATCGCCGTCGACGCGGCGATGACCGTCCACGAGTCGTTCTTCGGCGAACCGTGACGGCGGGACCGGATGCCGACGACGAGGAGACGAACCGCGACCCGCCCGCGGTCCTCTCTATCGGAGCCGCGGCGATAGACGAGTGGTACGCGGTTAGTAACCTCCCGGAGCCGGACGGGGGCGCGTTCGCCCGCGAGGTCACGTCCGCGTTCGGCGGCGTGGGCGCGAACGTCGCGGTCGCGCTCGACCGCCTCGGCCGCGACGCCGGACTGGTCAGCCGCGTCGGCGACGACGAGTACGGGCGGCGGGCGCGGGAGTACCTCGCGGAGACCGGCGTCGACGCGACCCACGTCGCGGTCGGCGACGACCCCCACACCCGGTCGCTGATCCTCAGCGACCCGGGCGGCGAGCGCGCCATCGTCACCGCGGGCGAGAGCTTCCGCGGACTGCGGCTGGACGACGCCGCGCTCGCGGCGACGGCCGACGCCGACGCCGTCTTCCTCACCGCCTACGCCCCGGATCACGTCTCGCGGCGGGTCCTCGACCGGATCGCGGCGCTCCGCGAGGGCGAGACCGCCGATCCACCCGCGCTCGTCTTCGACCTCTCGGGGTCGGTCGAGGAGCTGGTCGACCGGGGGACCGAGCCGGAGACGGTCTACCGACTTCTCCACGCGGCGGACCTGTTCGTCGCCGACGGGGTGGCCGCGCCCGCCTTCTTCGGCTCCGCGGCCGACGCGGTCGAGCGGATCGCGGCCGCACAGACCGGCACTGCCGGATCCGCGTCGCGGTCGCGAGACGGACCGCGGGGGGACTCAACGTGGCCGCGGGCCGTCCTCACGCACGGCGCGGACGGGATGACCGCGGTCGCCGGCGGGGAGGTCTCTCGGTTCGACGCGTTCGACGTCGACGCCGTCGACGCGACCGGTGCCGGCGACGCGTTCACCGCCGGGCTGATCGACTGCTGGATCGCGGGGGAGTCACGGGGAGCGCTTGCTGACGGCGACGACGTCGCCGCCGGCGTCCGGTTCGCGGGCGCGGTCGCCGCGATCAACTGTACCGCCCGGTTCACGCAGCCGGGACTGCCGACCCGGAGCGAGGTCGAGTCGTTCCTCGCGGAGCGCGGATACGGTCCCGACGGGAGTCGGTAGCGAGCGGTGAACGAGAGCGACGGGATCCGACGAGAGCGACGAGGCCGGGCGACGTCACCGAACTGCGTCGGCGGCCGCGACGAGGTCCGCGACGCGGTCCGCGTCGACCGGCGCGGTCGTCTCGCCGCCCCGCTTGAGCGCGGTTCCGACTATCGCGCCGTCGGCGACGCCGAGCAGGTCGCCGACCGTCTCCGACGTGACGCCGCTGCCGACGAGGACCGGCGTGTCGAGGCCGTGACGCTCGCGTTCGGCGACGACCGCGTCGAGGGCGTCACGATCGACCGCCTCGCCGGTCCCGGATCCGGAGGCGATCACGGCGTCGGCGAGGCCGCGCTCGGCAGTGTCGGCGAACGACTCGGCGGTGTACCCTTCCGGGGTCAGCGGCGCGGAGTGTTTCACGTCGGTGTCGGCGAAGACGCCGACGTCGACGCCGAGGCGGTCGCGCAGGCGGAGCGTCTCGTGGGCGCGCCCCTGAACGATCCCCTGATCGGTGACGCGAGCACCGGTGTGGACGTTCACGCGGACGAAGTCGGCGTCGACCGCGGCGGCGACGGACAGCGCGGCCTCGGCGTCGTTGCGGAGGATGTTGATCCCGAGTGGAAGGTCAGTCTCCGCGGCGACGGCGGTCGCGGCGCGCGTCACGGCCGCGACGACGTGGGGCGGGACCTCGTCGGGGTAGAAGGGCGCGTCGCCGAAGTTCTCGATCACGATCCCGTCGACGCCGCCGCGGTCGAGGGCCCGCGCGTCGCTCGTCGCCCGGTCGACCGCGGCAGCCATCGCCCGCCGGCCGTCATCGGGCGCTCGGGGCGCGCCCGGCAGCGGCGGGAGGTGGACCATCCCGAGCAGCGGCGCGGCCGTGCCGAAAGTGGATTCGAACTCCATCGTCGGGGTCGACGGGTCGGCCGGGCATAAGCCTCCCCACAGCGTTTAGGCCGCTCGTCGTCTGGGTCCGGTCGAGATGGGAATCGACGCGACGACGCCCGGCGACGGCGACGTGACGCTCGTCTTCTCGCTCGGTGCCGCGCGGTCGCTCGCCGATCCGGCCGCGGCGTTCGCCGACGCGCGGCAGTGGAGCCGCCACGTCGGGATCGTCGCGAACGAGGCCGACGAGGTCGCGGCGTTCGCCCGCCGCCACGGCGTCGACAACGACTACGCGCTCGCGAACTGGGACAAGTGGGGCACGCTCGCGGACGTTCGCGAGGAGAGCGCCGCCCCGCGGTGCGTGTTCGTCGGCACGACGCGCGCCGACGAGCGCGTCGCGACCGAGACCGGCTACGAGTTCCTGCCGATCGACGAGGCCGCCGAGAAGGCGGGCTGGGAGCTCTCGGAGCCGGGCGCGACGGGAACGGACGGCGACGACCGGGGTGGAAACGACCGCGACGCCCGTCGCCTCGCTCGACTGCGACGGGCCGTTCGCGGCGTGGTCTCTCGGTTCCGGTGACTCCGGCCGCCGGTCGCTACGGCGGCGTCCCCGTCTACCGAAGGTACAAACCGCTCGTCGCCCAACGTGGGGTATGTCCTCACCGCTCGCGGACGAGCCGGTCGAGCCGGCCGGCGACGACGCGGAGCCGCTCGAAGGCGACGAGTACGCCGAACACTTCGCCGAACTCGGCGACGCGTGGGAGGTCGTCGACGACCACCACTTGGAGGCGAGCTACGAGTTCCCCGACTTCGAGACCGCGCTGGCGTTCACGAACGAGATCGGCGAACTCGCCGAACGGGAGTGGCACCACCCCGACATCGCGCTGTCGTGGGGCGAGGTCGGGGTCGAGATCTGGAGCCACGAGGTTGGCGGGCTCACCCGCGCCGACTTCGTGATGGCGGCGAAGATGGACCGCCTGTACGTCGACGCCGAGGCGTGACCTGACAGCGCAACGAACGAGTTTAAACCCCTCCCGGCGAAACGGAGGGTAATGAGCGAGAACGTCTTCCTGGTCCCGATCGACCCGGAGAACTTCGACCGAACGGTCCGGTCCGCGGTGGATCTCACCGAGTACCCGGACCGACCGGACGCCCTCGCGGACCTCGACGAGGCCCGCCTGTGGGCGGTCGACGACGACAGCGGCAACGGATCGACGTTCGAGAAGATGAGCGAAGGGGACCTCGTCTTGTTCTACACCGACGACGAGTACATCGCCACGGGTCGGATCGGCACGACCTTTGAGGACGACGACCGGTGGACCAGCGGGTCGTTCTGGACGGCGTTCCCCGCCAGACGGGTGTACACGGTGACCGACTACGCCGAGGTCTCCGCTCCCAAGCGCGCCGTCAACCGCATCTTCGACTACTCGTCGTCGTACACGCCCGGATTCATGCGCGTCGCCGACAGCCGGGTGACCGCCGACCTCTCGTCGATCGAGTCCGCGCTGGACCACTACACGAAGCGGAACGCCTGAGCGCGGGCCGACCGCGCCGATTTTTTCAGTCCTCGACCGCACCGACGAGCGCCTCGTACGCCGATTCGTACCGAGACGCGACGCGGTCGGGATCCCCTCGAACCTCGCCGGACAGCGCTGGGAGCGAGGCGGTCGCGACCGGTTCGATCATCTCCGTCACGGCGTCGACGTGTTCCTCGCGGCTCCCCTCGCGCGGGCTGCCGGCGGCGACCGCGCGGGCCTTCGCGTACCGGTCGCCCGCGTAGATCCGAGCGCGGCCGGGGTCGACGACCGCGACGGCATCGGGCGCGACCGGCCCGTCGCGCGGGAGCGTCCCCGCCACGTCGGCGTACGACTCGACGACGACGGGGACCGGCGTCCGCGCGACGCGCGCCGCGAGGCGTTCGATCGCGGGGAGGTGCGCCTCGGCCATCACGTCGTTGAACGCCGGGATGTCGCGCACGCGGGTCGCGTCGTCGAGGGGGAGCCGCTCGGTGAGCGCGTCGGGGAGCAGCCCCGCCGCCTCGGCGGCGGCGTTGACGACGAACCGCGTCCCGGAGTCGGTCGTCACGCGGTCACAGAGGAAGGTGCGGTCCGCGTCGCCGAGCATCCCGGTCCGCCCCGGCGTCGGCCGCCAGAGCCGGTGGACGGGGTTGATCGACTCGGGCGCGACTGCCGAGGGCGACGACGACGGATCGTCGACGGTCGCGAGCGTGCGGGTGCTCGCGGCCGCCAGTTTTCGCGCGTCCTTGCCGTAGAGGCGGCCCGAGTCGGTCGCGATCCGGTAGTCGTCGTGGTCGAACCAGAAGTCGTTGCCCGCGCGGGGTTTGACGCCGACCGCGTCGCCCGCGCGCTCGGCGAGGTGCGTGACCAGCCCAGCCGAGAAGGTGGTCTTCCCGGCGTCGACGCGGGACCCGCCGGCGACGAGGTACACCGGCGAGTCGGACGGCTCCCCGCTCACGCGGACTCGTCGGCGTCGGGATCGGTCCCCTGCTCCGCCCCCGCCTCGGTCGCCAGCCCGTAGTACCCCGGGCCGTCCTCCGACAGCGGCTCGGCGACGACCATGTCCTCGGCGTGGACCATCACCCACGGCACCGCCCAGTCGACTAGCACCGCCTCGGTGTCGGGGTCGACCTCGGTGTCCGGTTCGAGCCCCTGAAGCAGGCGGCCGATCTCGGGGATGGTGTACATCTGGTCCGGTTCGAACAGCTCGGCCGGCTCGTAGAAGTCGCACGGGTAGGTGGCGTCGAACGCCGACTTCGGTTCGGGCATGGGCGGCGATACGCGACCGCGTCCGTAAACGCTGCCGATAGCGACTCGATCCGATGCGGTGGCGCGCGCCTCCGAGCGCCCCGCAGGGCGCGAGGAGCGCCGCGCGAGGGAGTCAGTCGCCGGAGCAACGCGGAGGCGACTGACGAGGCTGGGGAGGTAAGAGGTGCTGTGCGGGGTGGGACTCGAAGGGGCAGCCGCGAGGAGGCCGCAGGCGACGTAAGGACCGCAGGGAGCGAACGAAGTGAGCGAGCGAGGAGCGCAGCGAGCCGCGCGAGTCCTCGCGGCTGGGGCTTCGAAGTGGCTCGTGTCGGTCGACTATCTACAAACAGAAACAGAGTCGTACAGCCGAGCGGCCGAGGCTTCGCAGCGGTTCGTGTCGGTCAGCGACTTCTACAGTCGCGACTACCCGGCAAGCGTCACGAAAAAATGCGGATCTCGACGCGCGTAACGCGTCCGGAGACGCGCTTACTCGAACAGCTCGACGGCCTGCTCGTACCGCGTGGACGGCTCGTTCCAGTCGACGACCTCGAAGAAGTTGTCGACGAACTCGCCGCGAGCCGGACCGTAGTCGTGGTAGTAGGAGTGCTCCCAGACGTCCAGCGCGAGAATCGGGTGACCGCCCCAGATAGCGCCCTGGTCGTGTTTGTCGACCACGACGTTGCGAAGCTGGTTCGAGAACGTGTCGTACACCAGAAGCGCCCAGCCGCTCGCATTGCCCGCTGCGGCTTCGAACTCGCCCTTCCAGGCCTCGTACGAGCCGAAGTCCTCGGCGATGCGGTCCGCGAGCGCGCCCTCGGGCTCGTCGCCGCCCTCCGGCGACATGTTCTGCCAGAACAGGTCGTGGAGGATGTGTCCCGAGGAGTTGTGGGTCACGTTGCGGATGGCTCCGCCGGACGAAGAGAAGTCGTGGGACTCACGGTTCTCTTCGAGCGTCTCTTCGGCCGAGTTCCAGCCGTTGACGTACCCCTGATGATGGGTGTCGTGATGCCATTCGAGCACCTGCTCGGAGATGTGCGGTTCCAGCGCGTCGTAATCGTACGGAAGAGGATCGAGTTCGTAGCTCATCGTTGTATCACCTGTTTCTATTATGTACAGGAAACCTGTTAAAGATAATGCGCCACGTGGTACCACGCGACACCAGACGTGAGTGTTATCGGGGGTTTCAGCCGACTAGCGGTGTCGTTGCGGTTCCGGGGCCAGAAGAACGGAGCACAACGGTAATTATGATCGACTGACGAGAACGACAAGTAACCATATACGGTTTCGCGGCGGATCGGTCTCTCTCTGATTCAAATCCCGCACGAGTCGCGCGCGGCGCGCGGTGGCACCCGACGCGTCACGGTGGGACTGGGATTCGAACCCAGGAAGCCGTGAGGCTACCTGCTTTCAAGGCAGGCGCAATGGGCCACTCTGCCATCCCACCACACGTGACTGCTCGGCGTCGGCCGACTAAGTCGTGTCGGATCCGACGAACGCGACCGCACCGCCGGGAGCCGACTCAGTCCCGCACCAACCGCTGCTCGCCGTCCTCGACGACGACGTCGAGGCCGTGTTGGTGGACGAACGCCGCGGCGTAATCGGGGACCACGCGCTCGGCGGCGAACCGCGCCCGGAGCATCGGCACCACGTCGAGAAGGTCTTCCCCGGTCTCCAGCGAGGGCGACGGCTCCACGAAGTCCACCGAGCGGTCGGCGTCGCGGCCGCGCTCGGCGAGCGTCGGCAGCGCGGGGGCTTCGAACGCCCCGTCGAAGTCGATCGGTTCGGTGAAGCCGGCGTAGTACGCCCGCCCGTCCGTCGACGGCCCGATCACGACCTCGGTCGTCCGCAGCTTCATCGCCGCCGAGTCGACGAGCGTCCGCGAGAGCAGCGGCGCGGTCGGCGTGACGACCGCGACCGAGTCCGCGCCCTCCTCGCGGAGCAGGTGCGTGACGGTGTTGCCGGCGCGCGCGCCGAACGAGGACCCGACCTGTCGCTCGAAGCGGACGCCGTCGGTGCCGCCGAGGGTGTCCGCGACGAGCGTCCGCAGCTCCGCCTCCGCGCTCGTCTCGGTCTGGTACTCGGCAGGGAGTTCGTCCTCGGCGGGGTAGTTGACGAGGAGTTCGCCGCCGGAGCGCTCGACCGCGAGGACGGCGTCGCGGAACTGCGCCTCGTAGAGGTCGGCCGCCTCGGCGGGCGACAGCGGCGTCGACTCGGCGAGCGCGGTTCCGACGAGCCCCTCGCGGGGCGGGTTCGCCAGCAGGGCGACGACGGTCATACCGGATCGCGTCGCGGGAGCGCCTTCAAGTCGCCGTTTCGGGCCGCAACCGGCCGGCCGCTCAGGCGAAGTCGCGCCGCATCGCGATCTCGAACCACGGGCAGAGCCGGAGCTGCCGGTACAGCGCCGGGTTCTCGTGGAGGTGGTCGTAGTCGGCCCACAGCATGCCGCCGATCTCGTCGTCGTCGGGGTCCAAGCCGGTGTCGTCGAGGGTGACCTTCAGCACCGCACAGACCTCCCACTCGACGCCCTCGTTGGGGTAGTAGCGCTTGTACTCGAACTTGTCCGTCACCCGGAGGTCGTCGTACTGGTCGGGCGAGATGCCGAGCTCCTCTTCGAGGCGCTGCTCGGTGGCGTCCTCCTGCGACTGCCCCTCGACCGGGTGAGAGGCGACCGTGCCGTCCCAGTGACCGTCCCACAGGCGCTTGTCGGGCGCGCGCTGGGCCAGCAGGATCCGGCCGTCCCGGTCGAAGACGAGGCAGGTGAACGCGCGGTGACGGATCCCGTCGCCCGTATGCGCGTCGAGCCGGTTCACCGTGCCCTGCGCGACGTCGTCGGGGTCGACGGCGATAACGTCCTGAAGCGCGTTCTCGTGGTCCGTGTCGCCCGTGTCGCCGGTCTCTGCCGCGCCGTCGCCGGCGGGGTCGCCCGACGCGGTCGCGTCTTCGGAACTCATGCGCGTTACGTCGCGGACCAGGGCTAATAAGGGTTCGATACGGCGATCGGTCGGCCACGTCTGTCGCGGGGCCCGCGCGCGACTCCGCCGTCACGCCGATGAGCCGCCGGCGCTTCGACGCTCTTAACCGCGTCCCGGCGCTACTTCGCGCGGATGAGTAACCCGGCGCTCGACGTCGTCGAGTTCGTGTTGACGACGCACTTCTACACGCAGGACCGCGACCTCGACGAGAACGACCTGCCGCCCCGCTTCCGGCAGGTGTTCTGGTCGGCCGACGCCGCCGAGGACGCCCCCGGCGGCGTGGAGCGGCCGCTGAAGGCGACCGACGAGACCACCCGTACCGCGACGGGGGTCGAACGGCCGTGGGAGGCGGTCTCCGACCTCCTCTTCACCCAACGCACGGAGTTCTCCGGCGAGATCTCGCTGACCCAGCCGGCGATGGGCTTGGAGTGGTACCGCGACCGCGCGGACGACGACCGGATCGCCGGGAACCCGACGATCGTCGCCGCGCTGGAGGCCGCGGACGAGCTGACGGCTCCCGTGAGCCACGAGGAGGCCAGAGCCGACGTCCGACCCATTCAGGCCGACCGCGTCTGGATCGACGCGCTCCTCGGCGAGTACTTCGACGAGGACGAGGACGCGGAGATGCTCGATCTGGTCAACGTCCGCGCGCCCGAGGAGATCGAGACGACGCTGGCCGACCTCGTGTTGACCGGCGATCAGGAGGGCGAGATCCAGAAGATCGTCAAGGCGATCGAACACCGCGAGTACCTCGCGGAGATCGGTCTCCGCGAGATCGGGAAGCTGCTGTTCGTCGGCCCGCCGGGCACCGGGAAGACGACCGTGTCGCGCGCGCTCGCTCACGAGCTCGGGCTCCCGTTCGTCGAGGTCAAACTCTCGATGATCACGAGCCAGTACCTCGGCGAGACGTCGAAGAACGTCGAGAAGAGCTTCGAGGTCGCCAAGCGGCTCTCGCCGTGCATCCTCTTCATCGACGAGTTCGACTCGGTGGCGAAGACCCGCCGCTCGGACGAACACGCGGCGCTGAAACGCGCGGTCAACACCCTGCTGAAGTCGATCGACGAGGTGTCTTTGGTCCGCGACGAGGTGCTCCTCATCGGCGCGACGAACCACCCGGACCAGCTCGACGCCGCCGCGTGGCGGCGGTTCGACGAGATCGTCAACTTCCCCAAGCCGGACCGAGACATGCGCGCCGACATCCTCCGCGTGGTGACGAAGGAGATGAAGATCGCCGACTTCGACCCCGAGGAGGTCGCCGACCGGACGAGCGGACTCACCGGCTCTGACCTCCGCATGGTGCTCCGGGAGGCCGTCCTCGGCGCGCTCACGGAGGACCGGATGACGATCACGCAGGAGGACGTGATGGCGGCCGTCGAGGACTTCGAGGAGCGCGACAACCTGAAGAACATGGACATGATCGACGGCGAGGGGGCCGAGGTGCTCGGTGAGACGGGGGCGAACGACGCCCACGACCACGGCGACCACGATCACGATCATGGCGACGGTCACGAGGAGAGTTCGGCGGACCCGACTCGCGGTGCGGAGCCGCAGGGTCGAACGCAGGACTGAGGCGGACGGTCGAATTCACCGAGGCCGACTTTCGTATTTGGAGACGCCGTTGGAACTGTCCGCTCGGACGCGAGAACGAGTTAAGCGGCCGGTCGTTCAAGTGGGATTTATGAACTGCTGATCGACACGACTACCGGCGAAGGTCCAGCCGTTCGCTACGATATAGTCGCCACCGACGTTCCGACTGAGACCGCCGAAGCCCCAGCCGGGAGGCCGGCAGACGCTCGCTGTGCTCCTCGCTCAGTCGCTCGTTTCACTCGCTCCTTCGCTGCGGTGCTTACGTCCCCTCTGCCGGCCTCCCGGCTGCCCCTTCGAGTCCCGCCCCGCACAGCCTCACGCCTCCCCAGCCTCGTCGGTCGCCTCCGCTTCGCTTCGGCGACCGACTCCCTCGCGCGGTGCTGCTTCGCGGTCGCCGGTGGCGACCGCTCGCAGGCACGCGCCACGGTACCACAGATCGGTCGTTTCTCCCGCTGTACCGACCGGTCACCGCCGAACCCCGGCGACCGTGTAGCCGAATCCGCGGTCGACGATGCGGGGATCGAGGCCGACGGCGTCCATCGCGGCCGCGAGGTCGTCCGGAGTCAGGAACCGCGAGTCCATGCCGATCGCGTGTTCGCCGGCGACGAGGAGTCGCCCCAGCGGATGGTCGGGGTCGAACTCGCGGACGACGAGCGCGCCGCCGGGCGCGAGTACGCGGGCCGCCTCCGCGAGCGCGGCCTCGTGGTCCGGCAGGTGGTGGAACGCGTCGACGACGGTCACCGCGTCGACGCTCGCGTCTCGGAACGGCAGCCGCCCCGCGTCGGCTGCGAGACCGTCGAGCCCGCGGACGCGACGCGCCCGCGAGAGCATCTCGACGGAGGCGTCGACGACCGTGATCTCCGGGCCGGTCAGCGCGGCCGCCGCCCGTCCCGACCCCCCGCCGACGTCGAGGAGGCGCTCGATCGGACGCGTCGCGTGGTCGAGGCCGGCGGCCAGCGCCGCGCCGTCCGCCGGCGGCATCGCGAGGTCGTACAGCGGGGCCACGCGGTCGAAGAACGCCACGTCGCCGAGTCCGTACATGGGCGGAAGGAGTCCCGCGACGGACAAAGGGCCACCGACCCCGTTTAGGGGCTCGCCCCCGTACGACGGCCATGGAGTACGCGCTCGTGTGTCGCCCCGGCGAGGGCGCGACCCTGCGGCTCGACTACCGGGCGTTCGCGTACGCCGGGAAGTTCGTCGTCGGCGCGCCGGGCAAGTCGGTGATCCGGACGCCGGACAGGGGCCCGGCCGCGCCCGATTGGACGCCGAGCGAGTCGCTGCCGGACACGGTCGATCCCGAAGCGTTCGAGACGGACGTGATCGCGGCCGTCTCCTTCTCGCCCGACCGGACCGACCCCGACTGCTGCCGGCTCCGGTACGTCACGGTCCATGCCGCTCGGCGCGGCGAGGGAATCGGGCCGCGGCTGATCGACGAGACGGTCGCCGATCTGGCCGCCGACGGGTTTGACCGAGTAAAGATCGCCGTGAACAACCCGTTCGCCTACGAGGCGTGCCACAAGTGCGGCTTCGGATACACCGGCGAGCGGACCGGACTCGCCGAACTGGAACTGGCGCGGCCGGCCGCGACGCCCGCCCGCGTCGACCCCGAGCGATATCGCGACGGAATGGCGGCGTTCCGCGAGACGGACGCGGAACTGAGCCGCGCCGAGCGTCGGTTCGTCGCCGAGCGACTGGAACGCGGCCCGCCGGCGGTCGACGCGGATGGGACGGGAAGCGAGGATCCGCGCTAGTTGAGCGCCCAGATGGCGTAGTTGAGCGCGGTCGCGAAACAGACCCACGCGAGGTACGGGACGACGAGCGCCGCGGCCCGCCGGTCGACGCGATCGAAGGCGACTATCGTCGCGACGACCAAGGGAAGGAGGGCGACGAGGACGACGAGACCGAGGTCGGCGCGTTCGAGCCCCCAGAACACCGGCGACCACGCGACGTTGACGACGAGCTGAACGCCGAACAGCGCGAGCGCGGTCCGCACCCACCGCGCCGACGCCGCGCCGTCGCGGCCGGCGAGGTACACGAGCGCGGCCGCCGCGCCGAGCAGCGCGTACAGGATCGGCCAGACGACGCCGAACGCCCAGCTCGGCGGGTAGAACGCCGGGAGTTCGAGCGACGCGAACCAGGCGCTCCGGGCGGTCGTGAACGGGACGCCGAGCGCGCCGATCAGGTTGACCCCGACCGCCGCGGCGGCGATGAGGAGGGCGTCGCGTCGGTCCGGTAGCCGGGAGGTCGCGGTCGTTGCCATGGCCGAAGTACGGCGGGCGTTGAAGTAAACCCCCACGCCGGGTCCGGTCTCAGATTGCGTCGTAGTCCTCGCGGAACGTCTCCAGCGTGGCCGCGAGCACGCCGATCACGATGGGACCGACGAAGAGGCCGGTGAACCCGACCGAGTAGATGCCGCCGAACACGCCGAGCAGGATGATCGCGGGATTGAGATGCGCCTGCTGGTCGATGACGAGCGGGCGGGCGTAGTTGTCGACCATCGCGATCACCGCGACGCCGTAGACGGCGAGGAACACGCCGGCGGTCACCTGGTCGACGATCACGAGGTACGCGGCCGCCGGTCCCCACACGAAGAACGCGCCGATGAGCGGGAGCAGCGCCAGCACGGCCATCACGAACGTCCAGAACACCACGTTGGGGATCCCCGTAGCCCACAGCCCCAGCCCGGCGATGAAGGCCTGAAGCAGCGCGACGACGATGTGCCCGATGACGACGCCGCGCGTCATCACGTTGACGCGCTCGACGAGGTCGGCGGTGACGTCCGACGGCAGCGGGCTCGCCGCGCGGATCCACTTGACGAACGCCGGGCCGTCGATGAGCGCGTAGTAGACTAAAAACAGCGCGAGCGACAGCCCGACCGAGGCGCGGACCGCCGTCGTGAGGATACCGCTGAAGCCGCCGAACAGCGTTTGGGCGAGCTGCTGCCCGACGGTCTGGAGTGTCTCACCGATCTCCGGGTTCTGCCCGGTCAGCGCCGCGATCTCGGCTTCGATCGCCGCCACGTCGATCGTCGTGTCGCCGGCGGCGATCGCGGTGAGATCGCGGACGAACACCCACGTGATGTACGCGAGCGGGAGGATCACGGCGACGATAGCAGAGAGGATGAGCGTCAGCGCCGAGAGCATCTCGCCGAACCGCTTCGAGACCCGCGTTTGGAGCCGGCGGGTCAGCCGCCGGTGGAACGGGTAGAGGACGAACGCGAGGATCGCCGAGGCGATCACGTACTCGATAAACGGGAGGATGACGAAGAGCGTCAGGAGCGCGACCGCGCCCATCAGAAGCAGGAGGAACGATTGCCCGCGGTTCATGGGCGTCTGTGTCTCCGGCGGGTTATAAACGTCACCGGGAGCGCCGGGTCGGTCTCGGACTCCGAGAGTCGGGAGAGGGGGGAAGGAGAGAGGGAAGGAGAGGAGGGAAACGGGCGGCGGTCGGTCGGGTCAGGCGCTCGCCTCGTCCTCGTCGAGTCCGGGCGCGGTCGCGGCGTCGACCTCGTCCGGCTCCTCCGTGTCGCCGCCGACGACGGTCTCGCCCTCGTCGGTCTCGACGTACACGTCGTCGGCGAAGCCGGCCAGCGCGTTCTCGTACTCGGGTTCGTCGAGCTTCTCGGGCGTCTCGGGTGCCTCGACGACGCCCCCGGCCGGACAGAACTCGCCCAGCGGGTCGTCGATCGTGATCCCGTACTCGGAGAAGAACTCCTCGTACCGGCGGTAGTGGGCCTCCAGCTCGTCGCCCGGGATCTCCATCATCTCCGTCCAGCCGTGGTTGAAGAAGTCGAAGTTCGCCTGGACGTGGGTGATCTCGCGGGCCTCCGCCTCCGGGAAGCCCGCCTCTAAGGCGGCGACGTACGTGTCCATCGTCGCGTCGAAGAAGCTGTCGAGGTGGTCGCGGCGCTCCTCGCGGCGGTCCTCGTCGGCCTTGTTGAGGAAGATACTCGTGTGGAGGTCGACGAGCTTGTCGTTGGCGACGTCGCCGACGACCGGCGTGGTCAACGCCTTCTTCGCGGCCCAGTGACGGATGTTCTGCCGGATTTTCATACGCTCGATTGGGTCGGGACGCTCTTGAATCTGTGGCGTCCGAGACGTGATCGTGCGCGTCGGCGACCGCGCCGCAGAAGTGTTATTTCGCCGAGCGAACAACGTCGACGTGGACATGGCCGCGAGCGAGAGAGACGACGACTGGGCGGCGCAGGTCGAGGCGCGGCGGGAGGCGAAGGCGAAACAGTTCCGCGAGTCGGCGCGGTCGCCGCTGCCCGTCTCGATGCGGGGCGACGCGTTCCCGGGGCTCGACTACTTCGAGCCGGACCCGGCGTACCGGTTCGTCCTCCCGCTTCACGAACACGACGAGACCGAGACGGTGACCGTCGAGACGACGGCGGGCGGCGAGCAGACGTACCGCCGGTGGGGCGAGTTCCGCTTCGCGGTCGACGGCGAGTCGGTGACGCTTCAGGCGTACCGCCCGGCCGGCGACGAGGACCGCCTGTGGGTGCCGTTCCGCGACGCGACCAGCGGCGAGGAGACCTACGGCGCGGGGCGGTACCTCGATCTGGAGCCCGATCGCGACCGCGTCGACGGCGAGTGGGTGGTGGACTTCAACGTCGCGTACAACCCCACGTGCGCGTACAACCACGCCTACGAGTGCCCGCTCGTGCCGGGCGAGAACTGGCTCGACGTCCCGATCCGGGCCGGCGAGAAGGACTTCCCCGGGGAGCCGGCCGGCGCGGACCACTGACCGGCGACGACGCCTACCGACGGGTGGTGCGGCCGACCGCTCGCCGACGCGCGTCCGGCGGGAGAAGGGTCTCTGTACGCGTTTCCCGGCGGTCGTGAGTCTCGTTCGCACGGGTGCGGACGCGGATGACAACCCACATTAGGCATGAATCCGAACGCCGAGACATGAGCGATTCGTACGTGATCATCGGTGACGGTATCGCGGGCGCGTCCGCGGCCGAGACGCTCCGCGAGGAAGCGCCCGACGCCGATATCACGGTTCTCACGGACGAGGGTGAGTCCCTCTACAACCGGATTCTGATCAAAGAGTACGCGAAGGGGAAACTCCCCGAGGCCCCGATATCGATCCACCAGGAGGAGTGGTACGACGAACACGACGTCGACCTCCGGCTCAACACGGTCGTCGTGGACATCGACATCGACGAGGACGCGGTCCACACCCACGAGGGCGAGACGTTCGAGTACGACTCGCTGCTGCTCGCGATCGGCGGCACGCCTCAACAGCTCCCGGTCGAAAACGCTGACGCCGACGGAATCCACCACTTCTGGACGTTCCAAGACGCCCGCCGGATCAAAGAGAGCGTCGAGGACGCCGAGAAGGCGGTCATCGTCGGAGCGGGCCTGCTCGGCATCGACTTCGCGGCCATTTGCGGCGCGCAGGACGTCGAGGCGAAGTACCTCATGCGCGGCGACAACTGGTGGCGCTACGCGCTCTCGGAGGAGGGCGCGGAGATCATGCACGAGGCGATGCGCGAGCGCGGCGTCGAGCCGGTGTTCGGCTCCGGCGTCGACCACTTCGAGGTCGACGACGACGGCCACGTCGAAGCCGCGGTCGACCCGAACGGCGAGCGCTACGAGTGCGACTTCGCGGGCGTCGCCATCGGACTGAACTTCAACACCGAACTCGTCGAGGACACGCCGCTGGAGGTCGACGACGGCATCGTCGTCGACGAGTTCATGCGGACCAACGTCGACAACGTGTACGCCGCGGGCGATATCACCACGTTCAACGACCTCATCCTCGGCGAACGGGCGAAGAACGGCTCGTGGGGATCCGCCAAAGAGCAGGGGACGATCGCTGCCCGGAACATGGTCGACTACGGCAGCGAGGAGTTCGAGTGGGTCTCCTCGTACTCGATCACCCACTTCGACTTCCCGTTCCTCTCTTTCGGCCACCCGACCCTCGGCGACGACTCCGTGGAGGCGACCACCGCCGACGGCGAGTGGCGTCGCGTCGCGCTGAAGGACGGTAAGGTGGTCGGCGGGGTGCTCATCGGCGACCTCTCGCCGCAGTCCGCGTTCAAACAGCTGATGCGCGAGGGCCGCGACGTCAGCGACCACGCGGACTTCCTCATGGAACCCGGCTTCGCAGTCGACGACCTGCCGGCCTCGGCCGAGCAGTAACGGCCGCCGCAGTCACAGGATCGCCCCGTAGCGACCCCGTTCTCTCCTCGATCACGGACCGCCCACCGTAGTTACAGTGCTGCGAAACATTTATGATTAATAATGATATACGTTACCACATGACAATTCGGGAGTCGAACCGGCAGCTCAGACTCCGGCGCACCGGTCGCATGCCGTCCGACGCGCGAGTCCGGCACTTCGACGAGCTGAGCGACGACGAGAAGCAGGTCGTCGCCGAGCTCGCCGGACGACCGCGGACGGCCCCGGAGACGAGCACTCTGGAGGACGGCGACGTGGTGAAGTTCACGGACTACTACCTCGTCCGCTCGCGGTGAGTTTGGGTCCGGGCGAGCGCTCGGGCCCCGGCAGGGGGCGGCGGGGCGGAAGCGAAGTTGTTTTCGCCGGCGGGGAGCAAGCGGGAGGCATGGACAGCGGCGGATCCACCGACATGACGCTGGCGTTCGAGTTGGAAGCGCTGAAGGCGCTCGCGGACCCCAACGCGGTGTTCAGCAACGCCCGACAGTGGACCGAGTACGTCGGCGTCGTCAGCGAGAAGCCCACCTACGTCGTCACGAACTTCACGCGGAAACACCGCGTGCGACAGGACTTCTTTTCCGGGCCGCGCGGCGTCGAGGAGAGCTTGGAGAACATCAGCGGGCAGTTCGACACGGACCGACACGTCTTCGTCGGGGTCGACGACGAGGACGAGGCCGTCGCCGAGGCGACCGGCTGGGAGTTCCTCCACGTCGAGGACGCCGCCGAGGCCGCGGGGTGGACGCTCGCGACCGGCGAGACCGCGGACGAGGCGGCCGAGGAGCAGGCCCGCGACGACTGGCCGTAGCCCGGCCCCGACCGGGGAGCGGTCCCGCCCCCAACGCGAGGTGTTTTGCCCGCGGCGACGAATTGCGTGACATGACGAGTCACGACCACGGAAGCGACGAGGGGCACGACGAACACGGCGACGACCACGGGAACGGCCACGACCATCACCACCACGACGTCGACTCGGTCGCGGTCGCGGTCGTCACCGTGTCGTCGTCGCGGAGCGCGGATGAGGACCCGGCCGGCGACTACGTCGCGGCCGCCTTCGAGGACGCGGGCCACGAGATCGCCGTCCGCGAGCTGATCGGCGACGACTACGACAGCGTTCAGGGGACGGTCGACCGGCTCGCCCGGCGGAAGGACACCGACGCGGTGGTGACCACCGGCGGCACGGGCGTCACGCCGGACGACGTGACGCCGGAGGCGGTCCGCGGACTGTTCGCGAAGCGCCTGCCGGGATTCGGTGAGCTGTTCCGCCGGCTCTCCTACGAGGAGATCGGGACGCGGACGATCGGGTCGCGCGCGACCGCCGGTGTCGTCTCCGCGACGCCGGTGTTCTGTCTCCCCGGCTCCGAGAACGCGGTCCGGCTCGGCGTCGACGAGGTGATCCTCCCCGAGGTCAGCCACCTCGTCGGCCTCGCCGGGCGAGGGGTCGACGAACGCGGCGAGGAGGAGACGGAGGAAGTAGAAGAGGTGGAGAGAGAGGAGACGGCGGAGGGAGAAAACGCCACCGACGACGCGTCCGCGGACGTGGGAGCCGACGACGACCCGTCCGGCGACGGCGACGCCTGACGGGCCGCCGCCTCAGACCCCGGTGAGGAAGTTCCGGATGAGGTCGTGGCCGGAGCCGGTCAACACGCTCTCCGGGTGGAACTGGACCGCCTCGATCGGGTGCTCGCGGCCGCGGATCCCCATCACGATCGACTCGCCGTCGTGGTCGGTGGTGGCCGTGATCTCGAACGCGTCGGGCACCTCGGTCGCCGCCAGCGAGTGGTAGCGGCCGGCCCGGAACCCCTGATCGAGCCCGCGGAACACGCCCTCGCCGTCGTGGTCGACGGCGAACGCCTTCCCGTGGACCGGCTCGGGAGCGTGGCCGACGGTCCCGCCGTACTCGTGGACGGCGGCCTCCAAGCCGAGGCAGACGCCGAGCGTCGGCACCCGTGTCGAGAGGTCGCGCAACACCGGCATCGTCACGCCCACGTCGCGCTCGTTCTTCGGGTGTCCGGGGCCGGGGCTGACGATCACCGCGTCCGGGTCCGCCGCCTCGATCTCGTCGAGCGACGCGGTGTTTTTGAACACCTCGACGGCGACCGGCTCGCCGTCGATCCGCTGGTCGGAGACGTACTCGACGAGGTTGTAGGTGAACGAGTCGAAGTTGTCGACGACGACGACCTTCATCGCTCGCCCTCCGGGCCGGTTGCGAGCGGCTCTTCGCCGCTTTCGGCCTCGCCACCAGCGTCTTCGCGGATCCGGTCGATCGCGGTCAACACGCCGTCCATCTTCTGTTCGGTCTCCTCGTACTCGGCGGCCGGGTCGGAGTCGGCGACGAGGCCGGCCCCGGCGCGGACGGTGACGGCGGCCTCGTCCGGCGCGCTCGCGTCCGCCGGCGACTCGTGGAGCGTCGCGGTCCGGATCACGATCGCGAAGTCGGCGTCGCCGGTCCACGCGTAGTAGCCGACGCCGCCGCCGTACGCCCCGCGCGGCGTCGTTTCGAGGTCGTCGATGATCTCCATCGCGCGCACCTTCGGCGCGCCGGTGAGCGTCCCCGCGGGGAACGTCGCGCGGGTCGCGTCGAACGCGTCGGCGTCGCCCGCGAGCGTCCCCGTGACGGTCGACTCGATGTGCTGGACGTGGCTGTACTTCAGGACGTTCATGAACTCCTCGACGCGGACGGACCCCGGCTCGGAGACCCGCCGCACGTCGTTGCGCGCGAGGTCGACCAACATCGTGTGCTCGGCGCGCTCCTTCCCGTCGGCGAGCATCTCGCCCGCGAGTCGCCGGTCCTCGACGGGGCTCGTGCCTCGCGGACAGGTCCCCGCGATCGGGTTCGAGACGATCCGGTCGCCTTTCACCGACACGAGCGTCTCCGGGCTGGCACCGACGACGGTCCGGTCGTCGTGGCGCAGCACGTACATGTACGGCGAGGGGTTCACGTCGCGCAGCGCCGCGTACAGCCCGAGCGAGTCGACCTCGCCGCGCAGTTCGCGGCTCCGCGAGATCACGCCCTGGTAGATGTCGCCGTCGAGGACGTGTCGCTTCGCGGTCCGAACGGCCTCCTCGTACTCCTCGCGGGGGTCCGCGGTCTCCTCGCGCACCCGGACGCCGTCCGGGTCCGGCGACCCGGTCGCACGCAGTTCGGTCGCGACGCGCTCGGCCTCGGCAACCAGATCGTCGTACACCGCGGCCGGGTCGTCGTCGACGCCGATCACCGGCGTGAACACGAGTTCGGCGCTCCCCTCCTTCTCGTCGAAGACGACGGTCCGGGTGGTCAGGGCGAACTCCGCGTCCGGGAACTCGGTCTCGGGGCGTTCGACGCCGACCTCCTCCAGCCAGAGGTCGTACACCGCCTCGTACGCGAGGAATCCGACGAAGCCGCCAGAGAGGATCTGGCGGTCGGTGTCGGGGAACCCGCGCAGGCTCACGTCCGGGAAGGCGGCCCGGGTCCGGTCGACCGCGTCGCCGGCGTCGGGACCGAGGCCGCTACGGCGCTCTTCCTCGGTGTCCGGGTCGCCGACGAACTCGGCCGCCGGACCGAGTTCGGTCACCTCCGTGCGGTCCGGGTGGATCGAGACGATCGCCTCGGGGTCGTAGCCGACGAACGAGTAGCGGGCGTGTCTGTCGGCCTTCCCGCCCGAGGTGAACGCGCCGTCGGGGTCGCTGGAGGCGACCTTCTCGCCGGACTCTAGGAGGAACCCGTACGGCCCCTCGCCGACGAGGGTCGCGTACGCCGCGAGCGGGGTGACGTCGGCGTCGAGCGAGACCGACGCGCGGACCACGACCGGTTTGTCGGCGTCGGCGGCGAGGTCGACGAACTCGGCCTTCGAGCGGTCGAGGGAGGTGAGGACGGACGCGTCGCCGTCCGACGCCGCGTCGTCGCTCATGCCAGCTCCATCTCCCGGCCCGCGTTGGCGACGAACCGGGCCACCGCGTTGTGGTCCTTCCGCCCGCCCTCGATCTCGACGCCCGAGGCGACGTCGACCGCGAAGGGGTCGGCGACGCGCACGGCTTCGGCGACGTTGTCGGCCGTGAGTCCGCCTGCTAACACGACGGGCGTGGTGAGCCGGGCGGCGAGCTCGCCGGTCGCCTTCCAGTCGTGGGTCTTGCCCGTGCCGCCCGCCCCCGAATCGTCGGTGGAGTCGATCACCAGCGCGTCGACCGCGCCGTCGAACTCCTCCGCGCGGGCCGAGTCGGCGGCGTCGACCGTGAGCAACACCTTGCGTTCCGTCTCCGCGCGGACGTACCGCAGTTCGTCGACGGTCCACTCGCCGTGGAGCTGGATCGCGTCCGGCGCTATCGTCCGGGCGAGTTCGGCCGCGCGCTCGGCCGACTCCGGCATCGTCACGAGCGTCGCCGTGACGAACGGCGGCACGTCGGCGAGCAGCTCCGCGGCCGTCGCCGGGTCGACCTCGCGCGGCGAGTCGATCGGGACCTCGGTGATGACGCCGACCGCGTCCGCGCCGGCCTCGACCGCGGCGCGGAGGTCGGCCGCGTCGGTGATCCCGCAGATCTTCACGCGCGCCATCAGTCGTCGTCCTCCGCGGTCACGCCGGATCCCTCCTCGACCGGCTCGTCGTCGCCGCACAGCGCCGCGAACTTCTCGGCGGCCGCGCCGGAGTCGATCGCCTCGGCGGCGCGCTCGACGCCCGCTTCGAGCGAGTCGGCCTCGCCGGCGACGTAGATGGCAGCGCCCGCGTTCGCGAGGATCAGGTCGCGCTTCGCTCCCGTGACGGAGCCGTCGACGATCCCGCGGAGGTCCGCGGCGTTCTCCTCGGGCGTCCCGCCCGCGACCGCCTCGATCGGCGCGCGGTCGAGTCCGAGCTCCTCCGGCGTGATCGTGAACTCCGTGACCTCGTCGCCGTCGACCTCGGCGGCCACGGTGTCGTCGTGGATCCCGATTTCGTCCATCCCCGCGCCGTGGACGACGAGGGCGCGCTCGACCGGCATGTGCGCGAGCGACCGGGCGATGACCGGGACGAGGTCCGGGTCGTACACGCCGAGCACCTGCGCGTCGGCACCGGCGGGGTTGGTGAGCGGCCCGAGGACGTTGAAGATCGTGCGCATCCCGAGTTCCTTGCGCGGGCCGATGACGGCCTTCATCGCCGGGTGGAACACGGGCGCGAGCATGAAGCCGATCCCGTCCGCCTCGATGGCGTCCTCGACGGCCGGGGGTTCGGCCTCGACGTCGGCTCCCGCGACCTCCAGCACGTCGGCGCTCCCGGAGGAGGAGGAGACCGAGTAGTTGCCGTGCTTGGCGATCGGCACCCCGGCACCCGCGGCGACGATCGCGGCGGTCGTCGAGACGTTGATCGTGTCGTAGTCGTCGCCGCCGGTCCCACAGGTGTCGACGAGCGGCTCGCGGTCCGGCTCGATCGTCCGGGCGGCGTCGCGCATCCCCTGCGCGAAGCCGGCGATCTCCGCCTCGGTCTCGCCCTTCGTGCGGAGCGCCGCGAGCAGCGCCCCGATCTGCGCCTCCGTCGCCTCCTCGAAGACGAGCCGCGCGGCCTCGCGCGCCTCGTCGACAGTCAGATCCGTCCCGTCCGTCACGCGCTCGACCGTGTCGTTGAGATTCATTATGTCCACCGATGTAGTATTCCGCGTTGTGATGTACAAGTATGTACACCGATTTAACGCTGTCGCCGACGCGAGAACCGTTAGCACGGGCGGAGAAACCGGCGAACGCGAGGGAAGCCGGAGGGCGACAAGAGAAAGACGGAGTGGAACGCGCGAACCGTTGAAAGCGTCGTCGGGAGTGCGCCGTCGCGTCCTACTCCGCGTCGAGCGCGGTCGAGCCGGCGGCCTCGACGACGACGACCGGGACCTCGGCGTCGCCGACGACCGTGTCGGTCGTGGAGCCGAAGACGAACCGGCCGACCGTCCCCGTCGTGGGCGCGCCGACGACGACCAGGTCGTAGTAGGGCGACTGCTCGACGACCGCGCCCGCCGCGGTCCGGTCCTCGACGAGCCACCGGTCGGCGCGGTCGAAGCCGCCGAGCCGCGACTCGGCCGCGTCGAGGAGTCGCTCGCCCGCCGCGTCGTAGTCGGTGTCCGCTGCGTCGTCCGGGGCGTCGGCGACAGTTCCGGTGGCGTCGTCGCCGGGATCGGCATCGGCGAGCGCGGCGTCCGAGGGGACGACGTGGAACAGTTCGAGCCACGCGTCCGTCGCCGCAGCGATCGCCTTCGCGACGTCGACGGTGGCTCCCGAGTGGGGGCCGGGACCGACGGCGACGAGGACCGAGGAGACGCGGTCGGGACGCTCCGCCCGGTCCGCGCCGTTCAGCGACACGTCGGCCGCGGCGGGGACGTCGCTCGCGTCGTCGACCGCGGGGCCGATCACGGACTCGCCGACCGCGGGCGAGTCGACGGCGGCCGACCCGCCGCTCGCGGTCGAGTCGCTCGATCCGCCGCGAGCACCGCCGTTCCGGGCACCGCCTTTTCCGGTGCTTCCACCGTCGGCGTCGCTCCCGTTCATACGCGAACGTCTGACGCTCGTCAGATAAATCCCGTTGGTTCCACGCTCCGAGCGAGCGCCCGTCCCCCGCGCCCCTGCGCCGGGAGGTTCCGGGCGTTACTCCCGGAAGAACTCCTCGCGCTCGAACGGTTCGTCCTCGCCCTCGACCGCGAGCACGTCGAGCGCGGTCACCTCGGCACCGACGCCGAGCAGGCCCGCGAGGCTCGGCTCCGTCCGGCCCTCGTCGCCCGAGATCAGCTCCTTGATATAGAGGCCGCCCTCCCCGCGGATCTCGACGGTCGCGTGGCGGGGGTCGCCCTCTTCCAGTTCGGCGGTCGCCTCGTACACGTCGCGCTCGCGCGTGATGCTCGCGCGCCGGTGGTCCACCCGGTTCGGGGTGTACTGCTCGACGGTCGCCCCCTCCAGCGTCTCGATCGCCGCGGCGAGCGCGTCGGCGTCGACGTCGGCGTCGAAGGTCACCGCGGCGCGGTAGCGCTTGCCGGCGTCGTGTTCCTTCACGCGTTCGACCATATCGTAGGTGGCGAGGCGGAGGCCCTCGACCTCGACCGCGCCGTCGGCGAACGCGTTGATGTCGGCCTGGAGGCGGTCGGTGTCGACCCGCCGTCGACGCGGCTCCTCGATCTCGATCACGAACGGTCGCCCGGTGCCGAGCATGAGCGCGTCGACGTCCTCGCGGCCCGCGCCGTGGAACGTCGCCTCCGTTCCGTCGGTCACGTCTTCGACGACCGGCGCGGTGTACTCCTCGACGCTGTCGTCGTAGAGGTAGCCGGAGCCGCCGCAGTGGTCGCAGGGGTCCGCACCCTGCCGTCCAGACCCCTTACACTCTCGGCAGGGCCACTCCGTCTGCGGGATGTCGCGCTCCAGCTTCCGATATCGGCCGTAGACGAACGTCGAGTTCACCTTCGCGTCGATCTCGTCTTCCGCGAGGTCGATCGTGAACTGGACGTCCGGGCGGTCGAAGGAGACCTCGGCGTCGGTGACCCGGCCGACCCGCTTGCCGACCTCGCGGTTGAACTCCGATTTGAACGGCTCGCCCGCGTCCTCGTCGAGACCGGCGTCCGCGCGGAGCAGCGCCTCGTTCTCCTCGATCAGCGGCGGCGGGCGCGTGCCGACGTTGTACGTGGCGAACTCGACGCCCTCGACCGCCGCGGCTGCGCGTTCGGCCCACTCGTCGAACTCGGTACAGCGCCCCTCGCAGACCCAGCAGTCCGCGGTGTCGACCGGCTCGTGGTCCTCGTCGTCGCGCAGCGCGAGCGACACCCGGAGCGCCGAGCCGCGGTCGGCGTTCGACAGCCCGAAGCTCCGGTCGGCGACGAGCCGGCCGAGGCAGGCGGAACACACCGGGCCGGTGTCGGTCGCGCGCGCCGCGACGTCGAGTACGTCCATACGCCCTCCAGCGGGCCGCGTGGTAACTGTCTTACTACTCGGTCGGTGGAGCTTACTCTCGGTCGGTGGCGCGCCTCCGCCCGGTCGCCCGGACTGCCAGTCGGATCGTTCAATGTCGCCCGGACGGAGAACGTCGTATGGGAACGCCACTCGATCCGCGCGAGGAGCAGGTCGCCGAGGTCGTCGACCGGCTCTACGAGGAGTACCCCGACTCGACCATCTCGCTCAACTACTCGAACCGGCTGGAGCTGCTCATCGCGGTGATCCTCTCGGCGCAGTGTACCGACGAGCGCGTGAACAAGGTGTGCGCCGACTTATTCGAGACGTACGAGACGCCCGAAGAGTACGCGAACGCATCGCAGGAGGAGCTCGCGGAGGCGATCAACTCGATCACCTACTACAACAACAAGGCGAAGTACATCCGCTCGGCGTGCGCGGACATCGCGGAGAAGCACGACGGCGAGGTGCCGGACACCATGTCGGAGCTGACCGACCTGATGGGCGTCGGGCGCAAGACGGCGAACGTCGTCCTCCAGCACGGCCACGACGTCGTCGAGGGCATCGTCGTCGACACGCACGTCCAGCGGATCACGCGGCGGCTCGGAATTACGGAGGCAGAGCGGCCGGAGGCGATCGAACAGGACCTGTTGGACATCGTCCCCGAAAGAGACTGGCAGCAGTTCACGCACCTCATGATCGACCACGGACGCGCGACGTGTACCGCGATCAACCCCGACTGCGCGGACTGCGCGCTCGCCGACGTCTGCCCCTCGGAGAAGGGCGACGGCGACGTGGACTTGGCGAGCGGCGAGGCGTGGTAGGCGGGGCGAGACGACGGGAGAGTTCGGCGCGAGGGGCGTCCGAAGCCGATGGTGTTCGGCGATAGTACTTAAAGATCCCGCGGATGATGGGAACCGGACAAATCCGTCTCGTCGAAGGGGAACTCGCTTTCCGGTTTATACGTCCGTCCGCCGTATTCGCAAGTGAGGAGAGACACTATGTCCACCAAAAACACGAACGAGTTCGGCGGAGAGATCGGCGGTATCACGCTGCTGGGGAAGGCGCACTCGCTGTCGGCGCTGTTCATCGTCCTGCTCCGGGCGACCATCGGCGGGATGATCCTGTTTGCCGGTCTCGGCAAGGTCTCGGAGTGGCCGTTCGACGCCGCGGGCTACCTCGCGAACGTCGACCCCGCGAGCCCGGTCAGCGGGATCTACGCCGCCATGGCGTCGAACGCCGCGCTGATGGAGTTCGTCAACGTGTTCGTGCCGGTCACGCAGCTGCTCATCGGTGCCGCGCTCATCACGGGTGCGTTCGTCCGCCTGGCCGCGTTCGGCGGCGCGATACAGATGATGTTGTTCTACCTCGGCGGCTGGAGCGGTGAGTTCCTCTCGCTGTTCGGCTCGACGCTCGTCTACGCGGTCGTGTTCCTCACGGTCGCGGCGTTCGGCGCGGGCCGCGTGCTCGGGCTCGACGCCTACATCGAGAACGTCGAGGTCGGCGGGCAGGCGCTCGTCGAGAAGTTCCCGAAGCTCCGCTACGTCCTCGGCTGAGCGAGGGCGTGGAATCGGGTGTAAGGGAATCCGGGGCGTCGTCGCGCGCCGCCGACTCGTTTTGCGATCGATTTGCGGTTTTCGGTGAGTCGCTTTCTGAGACCGAACGCAGACGCCGCGTCAGTCGTCGGAAACCGTGATCTCGAACGCGTCGCGAACCTCTCGTTCGGAGTCGTCGTCCGGGAGAACCGTGACTCCGTACTGGTACTCGCCGGGGGCCGCGGCCTCCGCGACGCCGATCGGTACCTCGACGGTCACGTCGGTGCGTCGCGACCAGAACCACCGGGGCGGGGCGGAGTCCTCTCCTGAGTCCGGCGGCGGGGAGACGCTCCGCTCCGAGGGGGTCCACCCGATAGTGATCCCGTCCGGCGGCGGTTGAAAGGTGAAGCCGCCGATGTCAGTCGCGGAGACGGTGACGGTCGCTCCCTCGCCGGGCGAGAGGGCGGGCGTGTCGCCGTCGATCTCTGGGTTCCATTCGTCGTCGCCAGCACAGCCGGTCAGGGCGACCGTTCCGGCGGCGAGGAGGGCGGCGGTGAATCGCCGTCGATTCATATCGAGGAATCGCGTTCGACGTAACAAACGCTTTGTGGGGAGACGCAGTCACCCTCGTCACGACTGACACCGCCGAAGCCCCAGCCGCGAGGACTCGGTGCGCTCGCTGCGCTCCTCGTCACTCGCTTCGCTCGTTCCTGCGGTGCTTGCGTCGCGCGCCTTCGTCCTCGCGGCTGCCCCTTCGAGTCCCGCCCCGCACAGCGACCGCACCTCACACCTCCCCAGCCTCGTCGGCGGCTCCCGCTGGTCGCCGCCGACTCCCTCGCGCGACGCTCCTCGGCCGCGATGCGGCCTCGGAGGCGCGCGCCACCGCCGGAAGTTCAGTTTGCGCCGACCACGCTTCCGCCTTCCATTCCTTATAAGAGCGCGCGACCGGTACGGGGCGGTAATGGAACTGGGCTCGCGAGAGGCGTTCTCCCGGATGGGGACGCTCGGCATCGAGGAGGAGTTCTACATCGTCGACGCCGAGGGCCGCCCGACCTCCGGGACCGACGACCTCGTCTACGGCCGCGACCCGCCCGCGGCCGTGCCGGAGGGGTTCGACCACGAGCTGTTCGAGTGTACCATCGAGGCGCAGACGGAGACCATCGAGGACCCGGCGAACGCCGGGGAGGCGCTCGCGACGGTCCGCGAGGCGCTCGTCGACCACGCCGCGGCCGACGGGTATCAGATCGCGGCCGCCGGCCTCCACCCGGTCGCGAAGTGGCGCGAGCTCGACCACGTTCGGAAGCCGCGGTATCAGGCCCAGCTGGACCGTATCCAGTACCCGCAACACCGGAACACGACCGCCGGACTCCACGTCCACGTCGGCGTCGACGACGCGGACAAGGCCGTGTGGGTCGCGAACCGGCTCCGATGGCACTGTCCCGTCCTGCTCGCGCTGTCGGCGAACTCCCCGTTCTGGAACGGGTTCGACACCGGACTGGCCTCGGCCCGCGCGAAGGTGTTCGAGAACCTCCCGAACACCGGAATTCCGTCTGCGTTCGACGACTTCAACGCGTTCCAGCGGTACGAGCGTCGGATGGTCGAGACGAAGTCCATCGCGGACCGCGGCGAGCTGTGGTTCGACGTGCGCCCGCACACCGGCCACGGCACCGTGGAGGTGCGCGCGCCCGACGCCCAGCGCGACCCCGAGGTCACGCTCGCCTTAGCCGAGTACGTTCACGCCTTGGTCGTCGACTACGCCGAGCGCTACGAGGACGGCGAGTCGCCGCCGGCGCTGCGCCGCGAGCTCCTCGACGAGAACAAGTGGCGCGCGATCCGCCGCGGCCACGACGCCGCGTTCGTCGACCGCGACGGCGAGGGGACGACCCCGCTCGGCGAGATCGTCGACGCGGAGTGCGACCGGCTCGGAATCGACGGGATCCGCGAGGTGTCCGAGTCGGAGAGCGGTGCCGCGCGCCAGCGCCGGATCCGCGAGGCGTCGGGCGTCGACGCGCTGTGTGCGGACCTCTTGGTCGAAGGCTGACCCCGCTCGCGGTCGACCTCCCGCTCCGAGTTTCGTCGGAACGAAAGCGACGAGAAACCCTTTTGGCCGCGTGGCCCCAGTTTCTGCCATGACCACGGACGATTCGCCCGCCGATCCGGAAGCCGACGCCGAGGAGTCGCCGACGGAACGGACCCGCGAGGAGCTTCGGAAGACCAAAGAGCGGCTCGGCGAAGGGGCCGACAGAGCGGTGAAGGGGTTCGACGACAACGTCGTAGACCTGCTCGCGTGGGTCCTCGACACGGAGACCCGGGCGCGTATCTACGTCTACCTCCGGGACAACCCGAAGAGTACGAGCGACGAGGTCGCCGACGGGACGGGGCTGTACCCCAGCACCGTCCGCGAGGCCCTCGCCGAACTCCACGACGAGGCCACCGTCGAGCGCGGCAAGCGGAAGGCCGAGGGCGCGGGCAACAACCCCTATGAGTACGAGGCCATCGCGCCGAGCGACCTCGTCCGCGGCGTCGTCGGCGACGTTCAGGCGGAGCTGAACGCCGTCTTCAACCTCGACCGGCGACTCGGCGGCGAGTCGCCCGACGGCGACGCCGAACCGGTCCAGATCTCCGTCGACGGCGGAGACGACCCGGCCGGTGAAGACGACGCTCACGAGGACGAGAGCGACGCGGATGAGAGCGACGCGGACGACGACTCCGAGAACTGAGTTAGGCCCCGCCGACTCGGAGTCGCGTCGTCGCGACCGCGGTTCGGGACGTTTTAAGTTCGACCCCCGCAACGGAGAGGCATGAACGTCGCGCTGGGTGGTACGTTCGACCCCGTTCACGACGGCCACCGAAAGCTGTTCGAACGGGCGTTCGAGCTGGGTGACGTCACCGTTGGGCTCACCGCCGACGACCTCGCGCCGGACACCCGACACGTCGAGCGGTACGTGCGTCCCTACGAGCAGCGCGAGCGCGACCTGGAGGCGGAGTTGGCCCCGCGGGCCGAGGAGTACGGGCGCGAGTACGAGGTCCGAAAGCTGACCGAGCCGACCGGCATCGCGGTCGAGCCGGAGTTCGACGCGCTCGTCGTCTCCCCGGAGACGCGCGACGGCGGCAAGCGGATCAACGAGATCCGCGCCGAGCGCGGCCACGACCCCCTCGAACTGGTGGTCGTCGACCACGTCACGGCCGAGGACGGCAAGCGCATCTCCTCGACGCGGATCGTCGCGGGCGAGATCGACGAACACGGAAACCTCACCCCCGACCGCGAGGGGCGGGGCGCGACTCGGCCGGAATGACGGGCGGCGAGACGACGAGCGGCGGGGCGGCCGACGGCTCGACCGGGTCCGGCTCCGGATTTCTGGGCCGGATCCTCCTCGGCGAGACCGGCTTCGAGCGCGCGACGGTGTGGAGCGCGGTCGGGTTCGCGCTGTCGTACGTCGCCTTCGACGCGACCGCCGCGGTGGGCCTCGGCGCGGCGGCAACCGCCGGCGTCCTCGCCGCGGTGACGGCGCTCGGCGCGCTCGCGTTCGCCGCGACCGGCGGCGGGGTCCTCCCGACAGTGCTGCTCGCCTACGGCCCCCTGGCGGGGACGCTGCTCCGGGCGACCGGACCGATGCCGTACGCATCGCCGTTCGCGGCCGACGGTCCCTCACTTCTCGCGGTCGCCGAACCGCTCGGCGTCGCGGTCGCCGCCGCGCTCGCGATCGGCGTCGCGGCCGCGGTGGTCGGCTACGTGGTCGGTCGGTCGTCCGACTGAGCCGACCGCAGCGGATTCTGTTCCGATCAGCCGTCGAGCGCTCCGTTCACCACCTTCGCGGCGACGAGTATCGGGTCCCACACCGGGCTGAACGGCGGCGCGTACGCGAGGTCCAACCGCTCGACCTCGGCGACGGTCATCTCCGCTTCGATAGCGGTCGCGAGGGTGTCGATCCGGACCGCGGCGCGGTCGGTGCCGACGATGCTTCCCCCCAGAAGCCGCCCGGTGTCGCGGTCGGCGACGAGCGTCACGTCGGTCTCGGCCGCCCCCGGGTAGTAGCCGGAGCGCGACCCGGCGGTCACCGTCTCGCGGACCGGATCGAACCCGGCGTCTCTCGCTTCCTCGTCGTCGAGAAGCCCGACGCGGGCGGCCTCCGTGTCGAACGCTTTCACCGCCGCGGTGCCCGCGATGTCGCCGACTGGCGTCGGATCGCCCGCCGCGGTCGCCCCGACGGCCCGCCCCGCGCGGTTCGCGGTGAGTCCCAGCGGCGTCCAGTCCGGTTCGCCGGTCACCGCGTGGCGCGCGGTCGCGCAGTCGCCCGCGGCGTACACGTCGGGGAGGCTCGTCCGGCCGTGATCGTCGACCCGGATCGCCCCGCCTGACCCGAAGTCGATCCCGGTGCCGTCGAGGAGGTCCGTGTTCGGCCGGATGCCGACGCCGACGACCGCCATGTCGACGGGGATCCGCTCGGAGGACGCTCCGTCGGCTCCGCCACCGACCTCGACGCCCTCGATCCGGTCGTCGCCGACGAGCGCCTCGACCGGGGTGTCGGTGTGGACGGTCACGCCCTCCGCTTCGAGCGCGTCCTCGACGCGGTGCCCGACCGCCTCGCCGAACGGCGGGAGGAGGTGCCCGGATCGGTGGAACACGCGGACGTCGAGGCCGCGCTCCGCGAGCGCCTCGGCCATCTCGACGCCGACGTAGCCGCCGCCGACGACCGCGGCGGTCTCGGGCGCGGGCATCGCCGCGTTGCGATCGACGCGCTCGCGGTCGACCGCGCTCACGTCGGCGCGGTCGGGGTCGTACGCGTCTGGCTCGGCCACGTACGCGTCGATGGCGGCCGCCGCGTCCATGTCGTGGAGGGTGAACGCGCCGTCGACGCCCCGTACGTCGAAGGGACCGGGGTCCGCCCGCGCGCCGGTGGCGACGAGCAGGTCGCCGTACGCCTGTTCGTAGCGGTCGCCCGCGGCGGTCTCGACGGTGACGCGCTTCGCGTCGGGGTCGACGGCGACCACCTCGCTGTCGCGGCGGAGGTCGATGCCGCGCTCGTCGACCTCGCTCGGCGACAGCGACAGGAGGTCCGACATGCGGTCGACGTAGCCGGCGACGAAGTAGGGCATCCCGCAGTAGGCGTACGAGATCCACCGGCCCTTCTCGAAGACGACGACCTCGCGGGCATCCGCCTCGCGGCGGAACTTGCTGGCCGCGCTCAACCCCGCCGCGTCAGCGCCGACGACCACGAACGGATCGGTCATAGCTGCTCATCGGCGGGCCGAGTGAAAAAGTCACGCTGCGGGAAGGCGGGTCACGGGAAGGCACGCCGAGAGAAGACACGTCGCGGGCGCGGTCCGGGCGCGCGGCCGGCGAAACGAACCGCCGTGGCGGCCGTCGGCGTTCAGTCGTCGTCGCCGTCCGCCAGCCGCGAGAGCGTCTCGCGGGCGTTCGCGACGGCCTTCTCCTTTTTCGCCGGGTACGCCTCGACCTTCGTGCGCACGGTGAGTCCGGGACCGAGCCGGACGTCCCCGCGGAACGCCGCCTGCTTGTCGAGGCGGAGGAAGAGGGCGCAGTTGTCGTCGACCCGCTCGTCGAGTTCGTCGAGGACGCGGTCGAGGTCCTCCAGCTCGGAGAGCCGGTCGAGCACGTGCCGCATCTCGTCCGCGGTCTCGACGCGCGCCGAGAGCACGACGATCCGGTCCCCGTGATGGCCCACGTTCTCGACGCGGTCGAGCTCGATATCCTCCGGGAGGAGGGTGTACAGCGCCTGCTCGACGCGTTTCACGTCCTCCGTGGCGTACGAGAACGCGCGGAGGTCGACGTAGTGGAAGGGGACTTTCGGCATGCGAAACGAGTGGGGGCGGCGTTACTCCTCGCTCTCGACGGCGTCGAGCGAATCCTCCGGGACGCCCGTCTCTTGGCCGTCCTCGAAGCTGACCGTGTACGTCGCGTCGCCGAACATCGTCTCCATCACCTGCGTGATCGTGCCCGTCTCGCCGTCGTACTCGCTGTGTTTGTCGTGGAGCACGACCTCGTCTTCCTTCTCGAAGCTCATGGCCCGTCGTTCCGCCGGGACGGTTAAAAGCGCGCGGATCCGCGCCGGCGGTCGCGGAACGGGACGGTGAGAAGACCCCTTCACGCCACCGCGAGCAGCCCCGCGCTGAGGGCGACCATCAGCGCCAGCCCCACCGCGAGCCAGACGACGACGCTGTCGACGGCGAGCGCGAGCGCGACGCCCGCGGCGATCGCGAGGAACCCGAGGATCGCGCCGGCGACGCCCCCGCGCCGGACGAGGCGGTCGAGCGCGTTCACCGCGCGCTGCCCGGGCGGGGGATCGGGGCTACGCTCCGGGGGTGCGGAGAGCGTCTCGTCGACGGCGACCGGCTCTTCGGGGGTCTCGGCCGACGGTTCGATCCGCACGTCGACGTAGCTCGTGTTCGACCCGTATCCGGTGACGATCTTCAGCTTCCCGCGGACCGGTTCGTCGACGTCGGTGATCGAGACGTGGACGTGGCGGGTCCCCTCGTCGGTGACGAAGTGGTTGACCTCGTCGACCGCGGTCACCCGGTCGAGCTCGTCGTCGAAGTGGAGGTGGACGTGCGTCGAGCGCCCGCTGTTGTCGAGCACGACCGGAAAGGGCCCGTCGGTCGCGAACGCGTCCGGCGCGTCGATGTCGTGGACCGCCTCCCCGTTCAGTTCGACGTCGAGTGTCGGCACGGTGGAGACCACGACCCCGTATTAGAAAAAGATTCACACGGGCGAGGGGTTCGCCGCCGGCGTCTCGGGCGAGGGCGTTCTGGCGGCGAACGCGTGAACCGGACGCTACGCCGCCGCCTCCTCGCGCATGTCCGGTGGGAGGAGGTTCGGGATCCCGTCTTCGATCGGATAGGTCTCGCCGCACTCCGTACAGGTGAGCGTGCCGGCGAGGACCTCTTCGTCGTCCTCGTCGTCGACGTCGAGGTCGAGGGCCGCCTTGTCGAGCGGACAGCAGATCACGTCCATCAGGGATTCCTTCATACCGCTCGATTGGATTGGGCCGATAAAAAAGCGTGCGGGTCGCGGCCGCCGCGGCCGTCTCGGGGACGCACTGGACGAGGGATACGCCGCGACCGGCCGGGATGGTAACGTCTTTGCCGCCGCGCCTCGCCCGGAGTGACATGGGTATTCCGGCGGAGCGGATCGAGCGGCTGTTCGCGCTCGCCCGCGAGGCGGTCGTCGACGACGAGTACGACCGCGCCCGGGAGTACGTCGCCCGCGCCCGCCGGATCGCGGAGCGGAACCGGTGTGGGATCCCGGCCGAACTCTCCAGACGCGCCTGCGACGACTGCGCCGTCTACCTCCGGCCCGGGAAGACGAGTCGCGTGCGGACGCGACCCGGGCGCGTGGTCGTCCGCTGTCTGGAGTGCGGGGCGACGGCGCGGTATCCGTACGACGGGAAGTGACGGGAGGTGTCGGCGCAGTTACCCTCCACGCTCGCGCAGCGCCGAGAGCACCGCCTCGGTCCCATCCATGTACCCCGCATCGAGGACCGTATCGGCCGCCTCGCGGGCCGCGTCGTCCGCGTTGGCGACCGCGTACGACTCGCCGGCGACACCGAACGTCGAGACGTCGTTCTCGCTGTCGCCGACCGCGACGAAGGCGGCGGGGTCAAGCCCGAGGGCGTCGGCGACGACTTCGAGCGCCCGGCCCTTGCTCACGCCGACCGACTTGACGTGGTAGGCGTAGCCGGTGTCGACGACCTCCACGTCGCCCCCGGCGGCCGCCGCGACCTCGCGCAAGAGCGCCTCGTCCGCGTCGGGCGAGAGCGCGACTTCCGTCTCGCGCCAGCGGTTCACCGTGTCGCCGTCGCCCCACCCGACCTCGCCGCCGCGCTCGCGGAACGCCTCGACGACGGCCCGCGCCGCGTCCGGGTCGCCGACCGTCGTCGTCTCACCGTCGACGTACGCGACGCCGCCGTTCTCCGCGATCACCGTCTCCTCGCGGCCGAGGAAGTGCGCCAGCGCGACCGGATACGGGAACGCCTTCCCGGTGGCGAACACGACCGGGGCCTCCCACGCGGGCAACAGTTCGAACGCCCGCGGGTCGATCCGGCCGGTCGGCGTCGTCAGCGTGCCGTCGATGTCGAGCGCGAGGGGCGGAACCATACCGGGGGGTCGGCGCTTCGTCGGCAACTGTCTTCCGTTCGAATAAAGCGTGAGCCGGTCCGCCGCGCGCCGCTCCGAACGCGCCGGTTCGGCCGGTCCAGTCCGGTCCGAGCGCGTCAGTCGGGTCGATCCTGACCGGCCCTATCCGGTCCGAACGCGTCGGTCGAACAGCTCGCGGAAGACGACGGTCGGGAACAGTGGCACGAGCCGGCTCGGCGGGCGTCCCTTGCCGTCGCTCCGGTGGACGGTGACGCGTTCGAGCAGGCCTGCGTCGGCGAGTTCGTAGAGGACGCGGCGCACCGTCGACGCCGAGAGGTCGACGCCGGGACGCGCCGCGATCGTCTCCGTGGCCACGCTAACCGTCGATCGCTCCTCCTCCGAGAGCCCGGCGAGTTCGTAGAGGAGCCGCTGACGGCTCTCGGGGAGCGCGAGGACGCGTCCCAGCGCGACGCAGGGACGCGGTACCCCCTCGATTCCGGCGTCGACATCGGCCGAGCGGACCGTCGACGCGCCCGCGCGCTCCGCGTTCACCGCCGCGCCCATCACGGCCGCGAGCGCGTCGTGGGCGTCGCCCGCGGCCCACTCGACGACGTCGCGGATCTGGTCGTGAGAGAGCGCGTCTCGGCCGAGACCGGTCGAACACCGACTCGTCAACAGCTCGACGAGGACGTGCCGACGATACTTCCCGAACTCGACGGTCTCGGCCGGCTCCCAGTCGATCGCGTCCGGCGGGTCGCGGCCGATACATGCCGGCACGAGCCGCTCGCCCACGTCTTCGAGCCAGTCGATCAGCGTCGTCGCCGTCGGCGTCTCCACCTCGTCGGTGTGGTCGACGGCGACGACGAGGTCCGGGCCGGTGCGCATCACGTCGCGGAGCGACTCGGCCAGCTCCTCGGTGCCGATCCCGTGGTCCGGGACGGGGTCGTCGCTCATCGCGGCCAGCATCGCGTGATAGAGTCGGAACCGGGTCGACGCGTGACGGGCGTCGACGTAGACGAACCCGGGGATCGTCGGCTCGACCGCACGGGTCGTCGTCTGGATGGCCTGCCGCGGGCCGCTGTGGGTCGCGAGGCGGTCGAACAGCGCCGAGACGACCGCCGACTTCCCGCTCCCCTTCGGACCGTACACGTAGAGACTCGGCGGGAGCGACCCGGAGAACGCGGGCGCGAACACGTCGAGCAGGCGCTCGATCGCCGGCCCGCGGCCGACCGGGGACTCAGCGTGTGCGACGGGCGAGACGGCCTCGAAGTCCGCGAGGACGCTCAGCCCGGTGTCGTAGCCGAGCCGTCGCTCGATCCGGTCGTCGATGTTCACGGTTGACCCTCCGGGGTAGCCGAACAAAACTGGCACGGAGCGGAGTCGGTGCGGCGTCGGTCGCGGTCGGGGACGCCATCCGCGTCACGCCGGCGACGGCTGTCGCTCGCGGAACGGGCGCGGCGTCGGTCGCGTCTCCGGTCTGGTCTCATTGGTGTCGGCGACTTGGTCGGAGGGTGTCTTCGCGTGAGAACCGTCCTCGACCGCGACGGGGAGGTCGACGCGGCGTCGGCTCCCGCGTGCGGGCTTAGAGGTACCCGGCGTTGGGTAGCGCGCCGAGGATGCTGAGCAGCCAGACGGCGAGCATCATGATCGCGATGGCCATCGCCGGCGGGTCCACGTGGGTCCCGGAGTGCGAGTAGAACAGCCGTTGGGTGACCTCACCCATGAGACCGCTCGCGGCACCGAAGAGGCCGGCCGCCAGTAGCGCGACGACGCTGCCCGCGACGGGTTCGAGCGTGACCGCGCCGACCGCGCCCAGCAGCGTGATGTGGTGGGTCACCGGAATCTTCTCGACGCCGAGGTTGAGGAACAGCAGGCTGATGGCGGAGATGGCGTAGCCGAGGAAGATGCTCCCCGTCTGTAGCCAGATGTAGCCGCCGAGGATGCCGCCGACGAGCCCGATGACGGTGACGCCCGACCACTTGTACTGGTGCGGGAGCCACGGCTCGGTCGCCGGCCGGCCGGCGTGCTCTTCGGGACCACCGTCGGCCTGCGGGTGCATGTCACCGCGCTCGAACGGAGACATGTCGAGCAGTCCGTCGCCCGCCGGCTTCCCGACGATCGGGTAGCCGAAGACGGGCCGCGCGAGGAACGCGGTCGCGAACACGGACACCGCGATGAAGTCGGTCGGCGGCGTCGTCTCCAGCACGTTGAGGAAGATGCCGTTTGCGACCTGCGTCAACAGCATCCCGATGACGCCGAATATCGCGCCGACGGCGAGGATGTCCGGCTTCGTCCCGAACGCGTACGTGATGTCTTTTCCGAAGTGGTACCCGCCGTCAGCGGGGTTCATGTCGGGATACTTCTTCCCGGCGTACGCCGAGGCGGCCACGCCGCCCGCGAACGCGATGTGCGGACCGGTGACCGCCCCGAAGCCGATGACGCCGGTGATGCCGGCTGCGAGTTCGCCGGCCGGGATCGCCTCGATCGCGCCGATCTGCCGCTGGAGGATGCCGATCCCCTCACCGAGGAACACGACGAACCCGGTGAAGATGAAGGCCGGAAGCGCGCCGATCGCGGCACCGAACGCCCCGCCCGCCAGCGCGGTGATGAAGAGCAGCAGGAACTGCTCGACCTCCATGCCGATGACCGGAACCTGTAACAGCAGTTCGTTCATCTACTCGTCCTCCTCGTCGTCCTGCGCCCAGTCTCGGGAGCGGTCAACCGCGTCGTCCCAGCGGCTGTACAGCTTGTCGACCTCTTTTTGGCCCTTCTCAGGGGTGAACTCGCGGTCGATCTGCCAGTTGTCGCGCAGCTCGTCGACAGTGTCCCAGTAGCCGACGGCGAGGCCGGCGGCGTAGGCGCTACCGAGCGCGGTGGTCTCGTCGACCTCCGGGCGCGCGATGTCCGTCTGGATGATGTCGGACTGGAGCTGACAGAGGAAGTTGTTCTTGACCGCGCCGCCGTCGACGCGGAGGCTGGTCGTCTCGACGCCGGAGTCGGCCTCCATCGCCTCGGCGATGTCGCGGGTCTGGTAGGCGATCGATTCGAGCGTCGCCCGGACGATGTGTTCCTTGCTCGTGCCGCGGGTCATCCCGACGATGGTACCGCGAGCGCGACCGTCCCAGTGGGGCGCGCCGAGCCCGGTGAACGCCGGGACCATGTAGACGCCGTCGGTCGAGTCGACCGACCGAGCCAGCTCCGCGGTCTGGGCCGCGTTGTTGATCAGGTCGACGTCTTCGAGCCACTCGATGGCGGCACCGGTGATGAAAATGGAGCCCTCGAGCGCGTATTGGACCGGCTCGCCGGACATCTGGAACCCGACCGTCGTCAGCAGTCCGTGGTCGGACTTTACCGCCTCGTTGCCCGTGTTCATCAGGTAGAACGAGCCGGTGCCGTAGGTGTTCTTCGCGTCGCCCTCGTCGAAGCAGGTCTGGCCGAACAGGGCGGCCTGCTGGTCGCCGAGCGCGCCGGCGACCGGCACTTCCTCGCCGAGGAAGCCGTCGGGGTCCGTGTGGCCGTAGTAGTCCTCGTCGGAGGAGGGGCGCACCTCGGGCACCATCTCCTTCGGCACGTCGAACTCGTCGAGGAGTTCGTCGTCCCACTCCATCTCCCGGATGTTGTACAGCATCGTCCGGGAGGCGTTTGTGACGTCCGTGATGTGGTTGCCCGTCAGGTTGTAGATGAGCCACGCGTCGATCGTTCCCATGACGAGCTCGCCCTCGCGAGCCCGGTCACGGAGGTCGCCGCCGCGGGAGCTCTGCATCTTGAGCGGCTCTGCGTTGTCGAGAATCCACTCGGTCTTGGTCGCAGAGAAGTACGCGTCACACTCCAGTCCCGTCTTCTCGCGGATCTCCTCGACTTTGCCCGCCTCCTGGATCTCTTCGACGCGGTCCGTCGTCCGTCGGTCCTGCCACACGAGGGCGTTGTGGACCGGCTTCCCGGAGTCTTTGTCCCACACGATGGTCGTCTCGCGCTGGTTCGTGATGCCGATCGCGTCGAGCTGCTCGGCTTCGAGCCCCGCGTCCGCGAGCCCGTCGAGAACGACCTGCTGTGTGTTCTCCCAGATCTCGATCGGGTCGTGTTCGACCCAACCCGGGTTCGGGTATATCTGTTCGTGCTGTTCGTAGGCGTTCGCGACGACCTGGCCCTCGTGGTCGAACACCATGAATCGGGTACCGGTCGTCCCCTGGTCTATCGCACCGACGTACTGTGTCATGTTGTGGATCCCTCCTGTGGCGCTGGTCCGCGCGCGGCGGGAACCGGGTCGCGCTCGCCGTCGAGGGCGATCCCGGTGCCGCGTTCGCTGCCGCGCCGCGCGCCCGCCGAGTCAGGCCCGTCCGGAGCCGACTCGGAACGGCCGCGAGGCGTATCGAACCCGCCGCGACATATTTTCACGGAAGCTACCACGCCGGTCGTGAACATAATGTACTACCATAATAATCTTCCTGTTAAAATCCGAACTGTAGCGGGAGTGAAAAAGTGAGGTATATAAAAATATCGGCGAAGACATGGATTACACTACTTGAATGTCTCTGATAGTTATGGGCAAGACGCCTCGGGAGGTAAAGTAAAGTGGTCGTGGTCCAAGGGCCTCCCATGGACAGACAAGTGGACGTCGTCGTCGTCGGTGGGGGGTCGACGGGCTGCGGCGTCGTCAGGGACCTGGCGCGACGGGGCCTCGATACGGTCCTCGTCGAGAAGGGGAACCTGACGCACGGAACGACCGGGCGGATGCACGGCCTCCTCCACAGCGGGGGTCGGTACGCGGTCTCGGACCAGAAGAGCGCGGAGGAGTGCATCGAGGAGAACATGGTCCTCCGCGACATCGCGGCCCACTGCGTCGAGGAGACGGGCGGGCTGTTCGTCAAGCGCCCGGAGGACTCGGAGGAGTACTTCCAAGAGAAACTGGAGGGCTGTCGCGCGTGCGACATCCCCGTCGAGGTGATCGACGGCGAGGAGGCGCGGCGGCGGGAACCGTACCTCGCGCGCGACGTCGAGAAGGCCATCGCCCTGCCCGACGGCGCGGTGGATCCCTTCCGGCTCTGCGTGTCGAACGCCGCGGACGCCCGCGAACACGGCGCGCGGATCGAGACCCACGCGCCGGTGACGGACGTGCTCGTCGAGGACGGCGAGGTCGTCGGCGTCGAGATCGAACACGAGACCGGTCCGGGCAAGCGGGTCCACCGCGAGCCGGGGACGACCGAGGCGATCCGCGCGCGCCACGTCGTCAACGCGACCGGCGCGTGGGCGGGCAACGTCGGCGAGATGGCCGGCGTCGACGTGGAGGTCCGGCCCTCGAAGGGCGTGATGACGGTGATGAACACCCGGCAGGTCGACACCGTGGTCAACCGCTGTCGGCCGAAGGGCGACGCCGACATCATCGTCCCCCACGAGACCGCCTGTATCCTCGGCACGACGGACGAGGAGGTCGATGACCCCGAGGACTACCCCGAGGAGGACTGGGAGGTCGACCTGATGATCGAGACGCTCTCGGAGCTGGTCCCGGCGCTCGAAGACGCCCGGACGCTCCGCTCCTTCTGGGGCGTCAGGCCCCTCTACGAGCCGCCGGGAACGGGCACCGAGGACCCGACGGACATCACCCGCGACTACTTCCTCTTAGACCACGGCGACCGCGACGACCTCCCGGGGATGACCACCATCGTCGGCGGGAAGCTCACCACCTACCGCATGATGGCCGAGTCCATCTCCGACCACGTCTGCGAGACGCTCGGTCACGAGGCGGAGTGCGACACCGCCGACGCTCCGTTGCCGGGGTCGGAGAGTCCCGCGCGGATGGAGGAGCTGATGGACGAGTTCGGCCTCCGGTCCCCCGTCGCCCGCCGCTCGGGCCAGCGGCTCGGGTCGCGCGCGGACGACGTACTCGACGAGTACGACCCGAACCCGATCGTCTGTAACTGCGAGAGCGTCACCCGCGCGGAGGTTCAGGACGCGGTCGGCGAGGCCGGCTCCGACCTCAACGCGGTCCGCCTGCGGACCCGCGCCTCGATGGGGAACTGTCAGGGCGGCTTCTGTACCCACCGGATCGCGTCGGAGCTCGCTCAGGAGTACCCGGAACCGGTGGTCCGCGACGCCGAAGACGAGCTGTATCAGGAGCGCTGGAAGGGCCAGCGCCACGCCCTATGGGGCGAGCAGCTCTCGCAGGCGATGTTGAACCACCTGCTCCACGCGACCACGATGAACCGCGACGGCGACCCGGCGAACCTCGACGAGTCGGTCGATTTCGACGCGTTCGACGCTGGGAGCGAGTCGCCTGCCGCCGGCGGTACGGGGAGCGACGAGTCCGGATCGGCGGGGACCGCGGCGGCCGACGGTGGTCGCGCAGCGGACGACGTGAGCACCGACGGTGGTCGCGCAGCGGACGACGCGACCGCAGACGGAGGTCGCTGATGGCGATAAACAGCGACGTCCTCGTGATCGGGGGCGGTCTCGCCGCGGTGACCGCGGCGGTCTCGGCCGCCCGCGAGGGCGCTGACGTGCGGCTCGTCTCGCATAAGGCCAGCACTCTACGGCAGGCCTCCGGGCTGATCGACGCGCTCGGCTACGTCCCGGCGACGGAGCCGGCGAAGCCGCTCCGGGACGGGCCGCCGACCGCGGGCCGCGAACTCGACCGCGACGAGTGGCCGGACCCGGAGGGACCGCTCGCGGACCCGTTCGAGGCGATCGATCGGCTTCCCGAGTCGCACCCGTACCGGATCGCGGGGAGCGACGCGCTCCGCGAGGGGCTCGACCTCTTCGACGACCTCGCGGGCGACGCGTACCGCGGCGGCCACACCGACCGCAACGCCTTGGTGCCGACGTTCGGCGGGGCCGTGAAGCCGACCGCGCGGTACCCGGCGGCGGCCGAGGCCGGCCTCGCGAGCGACGACCGACCGATGCTCGTCGTCGGCTTCCGGTCGCTGACGGAGTACGACGCGCGGGCCTTCGCGGGGCGGCTGGAGGCGGCCGGGGTGCCGTTCGACGTCGCCGGCGCGGAGGTGGAGTTCGCGGAGGCGTTCCGGGCCGACGCGAAGATCACCCGGGTCGCGAAGGCGCTCGACCACGACGAGGCGATCGACGGCGTCCCCGCCCGCGAGGCGCTCGCGAAGGCGGTCGCGCCGCACCTCCACGACGTGGTCGACGGGTCGGGCGGCGTCGACCGCGTCGAGCGCGTCGGCTTCCCGGCGTTCCTCGGCGACGACCGCGGCGACGAGGTCCGCGCCGAACTCGCGGAGCGGCTCGGTGCGGACGTGTTCGAGATCCCGACGGGACCGCCGAGCCTCCCCGGACTCCGCCTGGAGGACCGCCTCTTCGACGCGCTCGACGCCGAGGGCGTCCGGTTCGAGACCGGCAACCCCGTGGTCGGCGTCGAGTCCGCCGCCGCCGGCCGCGTGGAGACGGTCGCGGTCGACCGGAAGGGACGGACGGCACCGTACGGTGCCGACGCGTTCGTGCTGGCGACCGGCGGGCTCGTCGGGAAGGGGCTCGACTCCGACCGCGAGGGGGTCCGCGAGCCCGTCTTCGACTGCCACGTCGACCAGCCCGACGACCGGTACGAGTGGTTTGTCGACGACGCGTTCGGCGATCAGCCGTACGCGCGGTTCGGGGTGCGACCCGACGGGCGGATGCGGCCCGTGGACGGTAACGGCGAAGCACAGTACGAGAACGTGTTCGCGGCCGGCGGCGTCGTCGGCGGCGCGGACGCGGCGAGAGAGAAGTCCGCGAGCGGGGTATCGCTCGCGACCGGCATCGTGGCCGGGCGGCAGGCGGCGACGGAGGCGACCCAATGACACGACACACGGACGACGACGGGAGCGCGGAGGAGTCGAGCGAGGACGATCGCGGCGGACGCGAGGGGTCGAACGGCCCCGACGCGCCGAGTCCCGGCGTCCCGGAGGCCGGCCGCGACGAGCAGCCGTCGATCTTCGTCCCGGACGACGGGGAGATCCCGGAGGACGACGCGATCGGGGCACGCGACGCGGAGGCGGGCGCGGACGACACCGCGACCCGCGCCGCCACCGACGGCGGCGTCGAGAGCGCCGCGGGCGGGACCGAGAGCGCGACCGGCGGGACCGACTCGACGGAGCTCGACCCGGACGCGTACGACCCGGTCGACGTGTTCCCCGGCGGCGACCTCGACCTCCGCGAGGGGGCCGACTCCTGTTACAAGTGTACGAGCTGTGACACCTCCTGTCCGGTCGCGGAGGTCGACGACGAGTTCCCCGGCCCGAAGTTCCAGGGACCGGAGCAGTGGCGGCTCAAGCGGAAGGATGACCACGACATCGACGAATCGATCACGTCGTGTTCGAACTGTATGCGCTGTGACGACGCCTGTCCGTCCTCGGTGCCGCTCTCGCAGATGCACAACGAGGCGCGCGGGCAGTTCGTCGAGCGCCAGATGGAGAAGCTCTCGGTCGAGTACGTCCGGAACCGCCTGCTGGCGAACTACCGCACGTCGGCGCGGCTCGCGAGCATGTTCCCGCGGACGGCCTCGTTCGCGATGAACTTCGGGCCGGCGCGGTGGGCCTTAGAGAAGGTGATGGGCATCCCGAAGGAGCGCGACTTCCCCGAGTTCGCGACGGAGACGTTCCGCGAGTGGTGGAAGGCGCGCGGCGGCGCGAACGTGGAGAACCCGGACAAGCGGGTGGCCTACTTCCACGGCTGTTACTCCAACTACAACACCCCCGAGGTCGGCAAGGCCATGGTCCGCGTGTACGAACACTTCGGCTACGAGGTGATGGTCCCGCCCCAGAAGTGTTCGGGGACGCCGATGTTCGCGAACGGCATGCTGGACGACGCCCGACGGCACGCCGAGACGAACGTCGAGAACCTCGTCGAGGCAATCGGCGAGGGCGCGGACGTGATCGCCTCCTGTACCTCCTGTTCGATGTCGTTGCGACAGGAGTACCCCGAGCTGTTCGACCTCCACGGGATCGAGGACCTGGCGGAACACACCTTCGAGGCGATGGAGTACCTCCGCATCCACGAGGATCTCGACGGGGAACTCGACGCGGCCGGCGGGCTCGACGAGGAGCGCGAACTCGCGTATCACGCGCCGTGTCACGCCCGGAATCAGGGCCTCGCGCGACAGGCCGTCGAGACGTTCCGCGACGTCGACGGCGTCACCGTGGAGGACGTCGGCGATTCCTGTTCGGGCATCTCCGGCACCTACGGTTGGAAGGAGGAGAAGTACGAGAAGTCGATGGAGATCGGCGAGGAGATGTTCGAGCACATGGAGGACGCCGAGGGCGACGTGGGGATGACCGAGTGTCCGACCTGCGCGATGCAGATGGAACACGGCACCGGCTACGAGATCGAACACCCGCTCCAGCTGTTGGAGGACACGCTGGGCGCGTAAGCGAGCCCGAGCACGCGGTTGCCACCGAGCGAGCTGGTAGGTGGCGGCTGCGCGACCACGCGCGACTTCGCGCAAACCGGTCCTCGAAAAGCTGTTCTCAACTCTGAGAATCGCGCGGGAATTCTTATGCGTCGGACCCGTTCAGCATGGGCAACGTGACCCTCGAACAGTTTCTCGATCGCTTCGACGGGCCCGAGCGCTCCGTGGTCGTCGTCAACCGCACCGACCCGGACCCGGTATTGAACATGCTCGTGGACACGTTCGGCGACGACGTAGTGCGGGTGGTCGACGACCCCGTGATCGGCGCGGGTGACGGCCCCGTGACCGACGGCGCGGGAGCCGTCGACGCGGACCGGAGCATCGGCCTGACCGCCGAGGACCTGACCGGAATCAGCGTGGCCGACGGGAACGACGGCGTCGTCCCCGCGCTCGACGTCGAGGTGCTCAGTCAGCGCGACGACATTCCGTTCGACGGCGACGACCCCGCCGATATCGAGAACCTCGTGTTGCTCATGGAGGGCGAGGAGGTGGTCGCGGGGTCGACGCTCGCGGCGCTCGGCGACGCGGTGCTTTTCGTCAACTCCGACCTGTACACCACCGGCAGCCGATCGCTCGGCGACGTCGACCTCCCCTCGGTGATAAGCGGGCTCGACGACGCGACGTTCACGCTCCGGGGGTATCCCGAGTCGAACCGCCAGAAGCTCCTCCTTATTACCATCTCGCGATTCATCGAACGGGCGGCGTGGATGGCCGGCGACGGCATCCTCCGCTCGTCGTTCCAGCGGCTCTCGCGCATCGACGACGAGGTCGGCACGCGGGCCGTCTACGAACGCATCGCCGACACCGGCGTGGACACGCACTTGTACGGCGTCCCGGACGACCTCCCGGACGACCTCGATGCGGTGATCCACGCCGGCGACGACCCCGACTTCATCGACAGCTGGTTCGTCGTGTACCGACCGCCGGAGGGGCCGCACCCGGCCGAGAGCGGTCCGGAAAGCGACCTCAAACGAGGGATCGAAGGCGGCGTCGGGCTGCTCGCGGTCGAGACGGAACCCCGGGTCTGGCGCGGCCTCTGGACGTTCGACGTGGACCGGCTCTCGCGGCTGAACCGCTACATCGAGCGGAACCTATAGCCTCTCTTCCGGTTTCCTCCCGCCGACCGCAGACCGTATCCAACCCGTGCGTTCATATCCCCGGAGCGGTGACGGGCGGCCATGTTCACGGAGCGGTCCGCCCTCGTCGACGACAGACGCCCGATGCGCGGGTACGGCGTCGCGGTGACGCCCGGCCGCGACGGGCCGCTCGTCTTCGTCGCCGGCTACGGCGAGCCGAACCGGCTGTACACCCGCGAGGGCGACCGCTTTTCCGACACCGCCTGCGGCATCGTCGCCGACGGGACGCGCCACGGGATGGGCGTGTGCGCGGCCGACCTCGACGCCGACGGCTGCGAGGAGGTGTACGTTCACAACTGCGCGCGCGGCGTCGACGGGGGCGATCCCGACCTCCTCCTCAGCCGGCTGGAGTCCGACCGCTACCGCTGGACCGACGTGTTCGCCCGGGAGGTGAACGCCGACCGCCTCGACGTTCGTGCCGGACGCTCGGTCGCCGCGCTCGACCGGCTGGGGACGGGGCGCTACGGCGTCGCCGTCTCCGGGTACGCCGCGCCGCTCGCGTTCTACGAACTCGGCGACGACGGCGAGGTCACCGATATGGCCGAGATGGTCGGCCTAGAGGTCGACGGCGGCTGTCGGTCGCTGCTCGCGGTCCCGTACCGCTCCCGCGAGGGTGACCTGTTCGCCGGCGTCGAGGGAGGTCCGAACCGGCTGTTTAGCAACCGAGACGGCCACTACGCCCGGACCGACGGCGGTCCGCAGCTCTCGGACCCCGGCGGTGACACGCGCGGGGCCGCGATCGTCGACGAGGGCGGGACGTTCGCGCTCGCGGTCGGCAACGAGTCGGCCCCGAGCCGCCTCCTGCGCTGCGCGCCCGACGGCGGGTACGAGGACGTGGCCCCGCCCGCGCTGCGCGACGCCGGCGCGGTTCGGACCGTCGTCGCCGCAGACTTCGACAACGACGGGCGCGAGGAGCTGTTCTTCAACGTCTGCGGGGACGAAAACCGGCTGTTCGAACGAGTCGGCGGCCCCGACGAGCCGTCGCGCTGGGAGTCCGCGGACCTCGGTGCGGCCGCGGAGTCGGACGGGTTCGGCACGGGCGCGGTGGCCGCCGACCTCGACGGCGACGGCGCGCTCGAACTCCTCGTCGTCCACGGCGAGATCGCCGCGCAGCCGGTGACGGCCTACGGCGACCCGGACGCGCCGGACGCCGGGTGGATCCGCGTGCGCCCCACCACGCGCCACGGCGCGCCGGCGCGCGGGGCCGTCGTCACGCTGGAGACCGCCGACGGGGTTCAGCGCCGGACGGTCGACGCGGGCGGCGGCTGTCTCTGCCAGACGGAGCCGGTCGCTCACTTCGGGCTCGCGGACGCGGAACCGCTGCGCGTGGACGTGCGGTGGCCGGACGGACGCGAGCGGACCGTCGTCGGTCCCAGCCCGAACCGGGAGATAACGGTTGAACACCCGTCGCGGACGGCTGCCGACCGCGACGCTCGGACGACGCGGTAGCGGCCGGATCGCCTCGGTGGTGGGCGAAATGAGTCGATGGCGGCCGGAAGGCCCGGTCGACGGGATCGCTACGACCGTGGCCAGAACTGCCGCCCTTCGCAGGTTCAAGTGTCCGGGGGGCACACGAGACGGTATGGTGGATCCGACCTCGGAACTCGAGGAGGACGTCGACGAGGAGTCCGCGCCGCGCTGCGCAGCGTGCGGCGAGCCGGCGCTGGGCGTCGGTCGACGAACGGTCACGTGGGTCGAGGGCGGCGACGCCGTCCATCGACAGTTCTGCTCGGAGACGTGCCGCGCGGCGTGGGAGGACGAGCGACCGTCGGCGGGCAGGTAGCCGACCGAGGCGCGGCCGCGACGACCGGACACCGCGATTCGGACGGTGGGCCAACGGCGGGAGGCTTTTTGCCCGCGGGGGTGGTATCGTTCGGTATGATATCGCTCGACGAGGCCGTGACGGCCCGACTGGAGTCACACGGGGAGCGCTTCGAGGTCCTGATCGACCCCGACGCCGCGCTCGCGATCAAACGGGGGGAGTTTGAGGGCGACTTGGAGGAGGTCATCGCCGCGGAGGACGTCTTCGAGAACGCCTCGCGAGGCGACCGACCGGCGGAAGGGGACTTGGAGACCGTCTTCGGCACCACCGATGCGCTCGAAATCATCCCCGAGGTCGTCGAGCGCGGGGAGATCCAGATCACCGCCGAGCAGCGCGCGGAGATGCAGGAACGGAAGCACAACCAGCTCGTCACCACCATCACGCGCAACGCGGTGAACCCGCAGATGGACGACTCGCCGCACCCGCCCGAGCGGATCGAGCGCGCCCTCGAAGAGGCGGGCTTCCAGATCGACCCGATGGAGCCGGTGGAAAACCAGGTCGACGACGCGCTCGACGCGCTGCGGCCGGTGATCCCGATCCGGTTCGAGGAGGTGACGATGGCGGTCCAGCTCCCGGCCGACTACGCGGGATCCGGGCAGGCGCAGATCAGGGAGTTCGGCGACCTCGAACGCGAGGAGTGGCAGAACGACGGGTCGTGGGTCGGGGTCCTCACCTTCCCCGCGGGGCTTCAAAACGAGCTCTACGACCTCGTCAACGAGGTCACCTCCGGGGAGGGCGACGCCCGCGTGCTCAAGGACAAAGACGAGCTTCGAACGCGGTAACCGCGTCTGACGACCGATCGGCGTCGAACGCGACCGCGAGTGCCGCAGTTTCACCGCCTCCGAGAGCTTGATACCGGCGGGACGCGGCTCCGATAGCATGCATCAACGCGCGGCGGAGTTCGCGGAGCGGGCGCGGGAACGCCACGGCGTCGACCTCGACGTGCTGGAGTTCGAGGCGGGGACGGAGACGGCGGCCGCCGCGGCCGACGCCGTCGGCTGCGAGACGGGTGCGATAGCCTCGACTATCGTCGTGTCGCTGTCGGGTGGCGAACCGGACTCGCCCGGCGACCTCGCGGCCGCGATCACGAGCGGCGCGAACCGACTGGACCTCGACGCGGTCGCCGACCACTTCGGGGCCGACGCCGCCGAGATGGGCGGCCCCGACCGGATCCGCGAGGTGGTCGGCTGGAGCATCGGCGGCGTCCCGCCGATCTGTCACGACGCCGCACTCCCGACCGTTTTCGATCCGACGCTCGCGGAGTACGATACCGTCTACGGCGCGGCGGGGACGCCGAGCGCGGTGTTCGCTATCGATCCCGAGACGCTCGCCGACCTCGCCGACGCCACGGTCGTCGACCTCGCGGAGTGAGTCGAGGCGGTCGCGTCCGAATCCTGAGCGGCGAATACCTGCGATTCGAGCGGCGAATGTGCGCGGCTCGAACGCCGAGTTGTTAATCGGGAACGCTCTCGATGTCTGTGTTATTAATTCTAGGTTATCAAATAATAACCTTTTTCTGTTAATCCGCGCTATCGGTGAGTATGACACACTCACGGCGGTCGGTGTTGCGGCGCGGTGCCGGACTCGCGGTCGCGGGAACGGCGGCGTCGGTCGCGGGATGTACCGGCGGCGGGGACGGCGGATCCGGGGGGTTCAACGCCGGCTACGCCGCTTTCTTCACGCTCAACGACTGGGCGAACGAGGTCGCGGGCGACCGCGCAAGCTTCGAGGATCCGGTGGACGTGGGGCAGCTCGGCCACGGGTGGACGCCGGACGGGACCCTCGCCGCGGACGTCGCCGCGACGGACGCGTTCGTCTACCTCGACAGCCCGGAGTTCTCGTGGGCGCAGGATCTCGCCGCGACGCTAGAGGACGATTACGACACCGTCGCCGTGATCGACGCGCTCGACGGAGTGGAAGACGACCTGCTCGACTGGGACCACTCGCACGGGGACGAAGACGGCCACGACGACCACGACGGCGAGGGAGGGAATCACGAGGGAGAGGAAGGGAGTCACGACGGCGAAGAGGGCGGTCACGACGAGCAGCGATACGACCCGCACGTCTGGGTCGATCCGGTCCTCGCGGCCGAGATGGTCGAGACGATCGCGACGGGACTCGGCGAACCGGACCCGGACAACGCCGACGCGTACGCCGACAACGCCGCCACCTACGCCGACAAACTCGACGCGGTCGACGCCGCGTTCGAGTCGATCGCGGAGAACGCCGCGCGCGACGTGGCCGTGCTGGCGGGGCACAACTCCTTCCAGTACCTAGAGGCGCGCTACGGGTTCCGGCTCCACTCGCCGGTCGGCGTCTCGCCGCAGAACGAGCCGACGCAGACCGAGATCGCCGACACGATCGATCTCGTGGATTCAGAGGGGATGGACGTCGTGCTGTACGATCGGTTCCAGTCGCCCCGACTCGCCGAGTCGATAGTCGAGAACAGCGACGCGACGGAGGCGGTCCCCGTCACGCCCGCCGGGGGGACGACCCGAGAGTGGAACGACGCCGGCTACGGCTACCTCGAACAGATGACCGAGATCAACGTCCCCGCCTTCGAGCGGGCGTTTGGCGCGCAGTGAGCGGGACCGACGACAGGCCGCCGGTCGAGTTCTCGGCGCGACGGTGCGAGGACGGAGTAAAAGAGCTAAACGTGCGGCCGACCCAGACACGGGACACGTAGTGAGCGCAATCGTCGACCTCGACGGCGTGACGTTCGCCTACGGCGACACCGTCGCCGTGAGCGACGTCTCTCTGACGGTCGAGGAAGGGGACTTCCTCGGGCTGGTCGGGCCGAACGGCTCCGGGAAGACCACCCTGCTCCATCTCATGCTCGGTCTCCACGACCCGGACGAGGGTTCCGTGGAACTGTTCGGCAGGCCGGTCGAGGAGTTCGACGACGGCGGCCGGATCGGCTACGTCTCGCAGAAGGCGACGAGCCGGGGCGGCGCGATGCCGGTCACCGTCCGCGAGTGCGTCACGATGGGCCGGTTCGCGCACGCCGGGCGCGGGCGGCTCTCGGCGGCCGACCGCGCCGCCGTCGCCGACGCCATCGAGACGGTCGGCATCGGCGATCTCGCCGACCGGCTCGTCTCGGAGCTGTCGGGCGGACAGAAACAGCGGGCGTACATCGCGCGCGCCCTCGCCGGCGACGCGGACCTGCTCGCGCTCGACGAGCCGACCGTCGGCGTCGACGCCGAGTCGCGCGACGCCTTCTACGCCCTCCTCGACGAGCTGAACGACGAGGGGATCACCATCATCCTCATCGAACACGACATCGGCGTGGTCACCGACCGCGCGAACCGCATCGCCTGTATCAACACCGAGCTGTACCACCACGGGGACACGGAGTCGTTCGTCGAGAGCGACGCCCTCGCGGAAGCGTACGGGACGGCCGGACAGGTCGTCCACCACCACCACTGATGAGCGAGGGATCAGCGGCCGCCGACCGTGACGTCTCCCGCCCCGACCGCGGACTCCGTCGGACCGCGGAGCTCGTCGGAATCGGGGTCACCGCGGTCGTCGCGGTCGCCATGCTCGGGTTCCTCGTCCTCTACTGGGCGCGGGGCCTCCCGGTGGCGAGCGACCTGTACGCCGCGTTCCGGTCGTTCGGCCGCGGGATGGACGCCGCGTTCGGGACGAACGTGTTCCGCCACCCGATTATGTGGCAGTCGATGGCGGTCGGCGTGCTCGTCGGGGTCGTCGCCCCGCTCGTCGGCTCCTTCCTCGTTCACCGGGAGATGGCGCTGATCGGCGAGACGCTCGCGCACACCGCGTTCGCCGGGGTCGCGATCGGGATCCTCGTCACCTCCTCGACCGGGTGGAACGGCTCGCTGCTGCTCGTCGCGCTCGCCGTCGGCATCCTCGGCGCGCTCGCGGTCCAGTGGCTCACCGAGCGCACCGACGCCTACGGCGACGTGCCGATCGCGATCATGCTCAGCGGGAGCTTCGCGGTCGGCACGCTGATCATCAGCTACGGCGACGGACTCACCGGGGTCAACATTCAGGGCTACCTGTTCGGGAACCTCGCGGTCGTCACGCCGGAGGGGGCGCGCCTGATGGGCGCGCTCTCCCTTATCGTCGTCGCGGGCGTAGCGCTGACGTACAAACAGCTCCTCTTCATCACCTTCGACGAGCAGGCGGCACGCGTCGCGCAGCTGAACGTCACCGGCTACAACACCCTGCTCGTGGTGTTGACCGCGGTCGTCGTCGTCGGCGCGATGCAGGTGCTCGGCGTCATCCTCGTCGCCGCGATGTTAGTCGTCCCCGTCGCGGCCGCCTCACAGGTCGCCCGGAGCTTCCGCGAGACGATGTACCTCGCGGTGATCTTCGGCCAGCTGTCGGTGGTCGGCGGCTTCGCCGTCTCGATCGGGCTCGGACTTCCCTCCGGGGGCTCGATCGTAGTCACGGCCATCGCGGTGTACCTCGCCACAATCGTCGGCTCCGGCTTCTCGGTGAGGGCCATCTCGTCGCACGGGTGAGACCGATCGGTGGGAGAGGTGCGCGGCCGCGAACGACGGCCGCGCTCGGGTCCCGTCCGGTTTCCACAGACCCTTATGTCGCGGCCGCGACCCACGTGTATGGGAGAAACCGAGACCTACACGGTCACCGGTCCCGACGGTGACGAAGAGTCGTTCGAACTGCCGGCCGGCCTCGTCGACGTGCTCAGCGAGCAGGGCGAGCCGTCGACCGCGGTCGTCTCCGACGTGGTCGTTCAGGCGATGGCCCAGCAGGCGCACGTCATCGTCCACCACAGCGAGGGCGACGTGCCCGAGGACATCGCGGAGATGAACGAGACGGCCGCGGAGCTGTTCGAGGAGCGCTTCGGACAGCCCCTCGAAGAGGCGCTCGGTCACTCGCACTGAGTCGATTCGGCGTCTCACGACAAACCTTTCGCTTCCGCCGACCGGCCGCTTAAGCCGGTGGAGGCCCTATTATTCGACATGCCTACCGACCCGGACGAAGCGGACGCTCCGGTGTTGATCTTCGACGGCGACTGCCCGTACTGCTCGGTCGCGGCGGTCGCGCTCCGCCGGCTCGACGGCGTCGTCGCGGTCCCGTGGGAGGCCGACCCGGTCGGGCCGTTCCTCGACGCGCAGTTCGGCTCACGCCCGTTCGCGATGGTGTTCGTCGACCCCGTCGAGCGCCGCGTGTACGCCGGGCGGTCGGCCGCCGAGGAGCTGGCCGACCGCGCCGGGACCCCCGGGATCGTCGGCGGACTCGTCCGCGACAACTACGATCGCATCGCCGGCGTCGTCGGCGCGCTGTCGGGCCGCGACCGCGACCCGGCCGACTTCCACGACACCTACTCGCTCGACGACGACGCCGGCGAGTTGGTCGGGTCGCTTCGGGCGGCCGCGGACGAGGCTCCGGCCGCGCTGTCGTGATGGCGGCGGCGGCGACGATTCCGGCGGCAGCCGGTATCCCGGCGGAGATTCACCGATGAGCGACGCCGACGGCGGCAGCTACACGCTCGTCGTCGACCTCGCGGAGGACGCGACGCTGTCCGCGGGCGCGCTCGGTGAGTGCCATCTCCCGGCGGGTACGTACGCCTACACCGGGAGCGCGCTCGGCTCGGGCGGCTTCTCCCGGGTCGACAGACACCGGCGGACCGCGCGCGGTGACCACGACGTGCGGCATTGGCACGTCGACTACCTGCTCGGGCACCCGGCGGCGCGGATCGACCGCGTCGTCCGAAGCCGCGGCGTCGACGTCGAGTGCGCGGTCGCGCGCCGGCTCCCGGACGGACCGATCGACGGATTCGGGGCCTCCGACTGCGGCTGTCCGAGTCACTTGGCCGGCGGAGAAGCCCTCGATGACCTCGCCGACCGCGCGGTGGCGGCGCACGAGGCGGCGGTCGCGGAGACCGACGACCCGGACGCGACCGTCGACGTCGTCGCCGGCTCGGGAGAGTGAGGTCCCGGTCGAGAGCCGATCAGAGGTCGTACCGCTCGACGACCTGCCGGAGCTGTTCCTCGCGTCCCTCCATGGCGTCGTCGCGGAGGACGCGTTCGTCCTCGGACGGGCACTCTAGGTCCGGGACCGGCGTCGGCCGCCCCTCCTCGTCGAGCGCGACGAAGGTGAAGTAGGAGGTGGTCGTCCGACGCGTCTCGTCCGTGCGGGGGTTCTCGGCGCGCACGTCGACTTTCACGTCGACGCTCGTCCGACCGGTGTTGAACACGTACCCCTCGATGATGGCGACTTCGCCCATCTCGATGGGCGCGATGAAGTCCACGTGGTCCATCGAGGCGGTGACCACCTGCCGGTTCGAAAAGCGCATGCCGGCGATGGCTCCGCAGATGTCCATCCAGTGCAACACGGTCCCCCCGAGCGCGCGGCCGAGGTTGTTCGTGTCGTTCGGCAGCAGCATCTCCGTCATCTCGGTGTGCGAGGAGGCGAGCGTGGCCGTCTCGTCCATGCCCGTCGTGGGAGGGCCGGCGACTTGAACGACCGGCTTCTCGATCCCGGGCGGGAGACGCCGGGGCGGTTGCGTGGAGAGGACAGGAGGGAGCAGGAGCGACCGCGCGAACGACGCGACGGTCCGATTCAGCGCTCTTCGGAGGGGTCGCCGTCGCCGCCGAACCGTATCGAGTCCGGCGGGCGGCCCGCCTCGTCTATCACCTCGTCGGTCACGACGATCGGGCAGTCGACGCGCACGGCCAGCGCGAGCGCGTCGGAGGGCCGCGCGTCGAAGACGAACCGCTCCGGCTCGCCGTCGTCGTAGCGCTCGGCGTCCACCTTCGCGTAGAAGGTCCCGTCGCGGAGGTCGTCGACGCGGACGCGGTCGATAGCGCCGCCGAACTCCGTGAGGATATCGACGAGGAGGTCGTGGGTGAGCGGTCGGTCGAACGGTTCGCCCTCCAAGGCCATCCCGATCGACTGCGCCTGATCGCCGCTGACGAATATCGGGACGTACTCGCCGCGCGCGGAGAGGATCACCGCCGGGACGTCGCCGCTCGGCGCTGACCCCGCACCGACCCCGACGACCTCGGCCTCGTGTTCCATACCGGAACGTGGTGGCGGCGGCTTGAATAGCTGTCCCACGCCCGCCGCTCGGCGCGGCGGCGCTACGCCGACGCGCGGTACCAGTACGCCCACGCGAGCGTGAACACGAGCGCGGCACCGAGGAAGAAGACGACCCCGGGTTCGACGAGGGACACGGCGTACTCCGCGAGCGGGTCGCCGACGAGTTCGATCGCGCCGTCCGTCCCCTCCGCGGCGGTGTTCTGGTCGGGAACGCTCTCAACGGTGGGGCCGCCCCCGCCGTCGCCCCCGGTCGTCGTCCCGGCGTCGCCGCCGCCGGAGCGGGCGGTGAACCGCGAACCGCCGAGCGACCCGACGGCGAGGAGCCGCTGGGCCGCGACCGCCGCGAGACCGATCAGCCCGTAGCCGCCGAGCAGGCGCATGAGCGCGGTCTTGATCCCGGTCGACTCCTCGGAGCCGCCGGCGAACAGCACCAGCGGCTCGTCCGCGGCGGCGTACACGTCCATCTCGCGTCCCTTCTCGGAGTAGGCGGTGTCGACGACGTCGACGAGGTCGGCGTCGTCGAGCCGCGAGAGGTGATACTGGACGTTCTGGAGGGAGGTGTCGACCTCGTCTGCGAGTTCGGACTTGGTTGCCGGGCGGTCGTGGAGCGTCGAGAGGATCGCTCTGGCGGTCTCGGAGCCGAGGGCGGCGATGAGGTCGTCGGCCTCGTCGTCGTCGACGCCGACGACCCGAGGTTCGCGCTCCTCGGGCGTCGCATCCGGCAGGGAGGGCAGCAGCCGGGACATGTGCTGCTGTGGGGCACGTGAGGATACAAACTTGTTGGATCACCGAGGACGGTCGTCGGACCGACGGAGACGTGGCGACTCCGGGCCGCAGAGCGGATTCCGGGACTGACTCACAAACCCTAAACGCGGTGACCGAGTACGACGGGTGATGACAGAGACGTCACGGGGGAGCGAGGGTATGCCCCCGTCGACCGACCGGTCCCCGCGGACCGACGGTGCCGGCCTCGACGGGGAGGCGCACCGCGGTCCCGACGGCGACGGTGAGGGGAGCGTCACGGTCGTCGGGACCGCGCACGTGTCCGAGCGCTCCGTTGACGAGGTCGAGGAGACGATCGAGCGGGAGCGCCCCGACGTCGTCGCGGTGGAACTCGACGAGGGGCGGTACCGCCAGCTCAACGGCGAGACGCCGGACGACCTCGACGCGGGCGACCTGCTCAGGGGGAACACCGTGTTCCAGTTCCTCGCGTACTGGATGCTCTCGTACGTCCAGACCCAGCTCGGCGAGCGGTTCGACATCGAGCCGGGTGCCGACATGAAGGCCGCCGTCGACATCGCCGAGTCGCTCGGGATCGACGTCGCCTTAGTCGACCGGGACATCCAGACCACGATCCAGCGGTTCTGGGCGCGCATGACGCTCACCGAGAAGCTCCGGCTCGTGGGCGGGCTCGCGTTCGGCGTCAGCGACCCGCGGGTCGCCGGCGTGATCGGCGGGCTGATCGTCGGGATCCTCGCCGGCCCGGCGATCGGTTTCTTCGGCGGCGCGGTCGGGATCACGAGCGCCGTGCTGACGAGCGTCGCCAGCGGGGTCCTCGTCGCCGTCGTCGTCGGGGTCGTCGTCGACCAGGTCGGCTCCCTCGCGCTCTCGCCCGACCAGCGGCTCTACGCCGCGGTCGGCGCGGGGCTCGCCCTCGGCGTCGCCGCCGGTGTGACCGGCGTCGCGGACGGGCTCGTCTCGACGTACCTCGGCGGCTTCGCGGTGACCGCCATCGGCGGGTTCGGGATCGGGATCGGCCTCGGGCTGGTCGTCGGCCTCCTCCTCGCGGGCGCGGTGGGCGCGTTCGCCGGCGGAGAGACCGACACCGAGGCCGGCGGGATCGAGGAGTTAGACGCCGCCGACCTCACCGACACGGACGTGGTGACGATGATGATGGAGGAGTTCCGCCAGTTCTCCCCGGGCGGCGCGGAGGCGCTCATCGACGAGCGCGACGCGTTCATCGCCCACCGGCTCGTCGCGCTCCGCGACGCCGGCTACGACGTGGTCGCCGTCGTCGGGGCCGGACATCGGGCGGGGATCGAAGGGTATCTCAGGAGTCCCGCGACGCTCCCGCCGATGGCGGATCTGGTCGGCGAGGAGTCCGGGCGGGGCCTGCCGTGGAAGAAGGCGATCGGCTACGCGATCACGGTCGGCTTCGTCGGCTTCTTCGTCCTGCTGGCGCTGGGCGGGGCCGGGAACGCGTTCCTGATCCGGCTGTTCGGCGCGTGGTTCCTGATCAACGGCGTCTTCGCGTTCGCGTTCGCGAAGATCGCCGGCGCGCGGTGGCTCTCGGCCGGCGTCGGCGGCGCGGTCGCGTGGATGACCTCGATCAATCCGCTGCTCGCGCCCGGCTGGTTCACCGGCTACGTCGAACTCAGGAGCCTGACGGTGAACGTCGCCGACATCGGTGCGCTCAACGAGCTGCTCGGCGACGAGAGCCGGTCGATGACCGACCTGCTCTCCGCGATGTTGGACGTGCCGCTGTTCCGGCTCATCGTCGTCGTCGCGATGACGAACGTCGGGAGCATCGTCGCGAGCTTCCTCTTCGCGGCGTACGTCATCCCGGCGATGTTCGGCGCTGAGGTCGGCGGCGTCGAGGACGTCGGGCGGCTGCTCGTCGACGGCGCGGTCAACGGGGCCGACCTCGTTCGCGGCGCTGTCGGGGAACTCGCATGAGCGCCGGCTCGACCCCCTCAGGCCGGCGGATCGGGGGGCTCTACTTCAGCGGGACCGAGATCCGCGACCTCCTCGTCGCGTGGCTCGCGCTCGGCGTCGCGTTCATGCTGTTCTTCGTCGGCGGGTGGAACGGGATCGGTCGGATACTCGCCGCGGGCGTGTTCCCGCCGCTTTTCGTCGCGCTCGCGACCGCCGGGGTCGCCTTCCTCCTCCACGAGGTCGCACACAAGGTGGTCGCGGTCCACTACGACCAGGTCGCCGAGTTCCGCGCGGACAACAGCATGCTGTTTCTGGCCGTGATGAGCTCGCTCTTAGGCTTCATCTTCGCCGCGCCGGGGGCGGTCCACCACCGCGGGCGGCTCACGCCGCGCGAACACGGTCACATCGCGCTCGCCGGCCCGGCCGTGAACCTCGGGCTGATGGTCGCGTTCGTCCCGCTCTTCGTCCTCGGCGGCGTCCTCGGGAGCGACCTCGTGACGGTCCTCGGCTCGCGCGGGATCGCGATCAACGCGTTTCTCGCGGCGTTCAACCTGGTCCCGTACGGCCCCCTCGACGGGAAGACGGTGATGGGGTGGAGCAAACCGGTGTGGGCGGCCGTCTTCGTCCCCGCCGCGCTGCTCGCGGTCGGGTTGGTGTTCGTCCTCGGACTCGGGTTCGCCGGGCCGTTCTGACGGGCGACGTCGCGGCGGCGGTTCCGGAGGGAGTTCTCGTCGCGGCGGTGGTCCCGGGAGGCGTCCCCGTCGCGGCGAACGGTGCGTTTTTGCTCCGCGGGCGCGGTCTCACACACATGTCCGAGGGCGACGGGGGCGACGGCGGGGAATCGGCGGCGGCCGAGCGGGAGACCGACGAACTCACCTACGCGGACGCGGGCGTCGACGTCGACGCGAGCGAGGCCGCGACCGCGGCGCTGATCGGCGCGGTCGGGTCGGGCCCCGAGGCGGACGAGTCCGAGAGCGACTACGCCGGGTTACTCGACATCGGCGACCGCTACCTCGCGCTCGCGACCGACGGGGTGGGGACGAAGCTGCTCGTCGCGGAGGCGCTCGGCGACTACTCGACGGTCGGGATCGACTGTATCGCGATGAACGTCAACGATCTCGTCGCGGCCGGCGTCCGACCGGTCGCGTTCGTCGACTACCTCGCGGTCGACGAGCCGGACGAGCGGTTCGCCGAACAGGTCGGCGAGGGGCTCTCTGAGGGTGCTGAACTGGCCGACATCGAACTCGTCGGCGGCGAGACCGCGGTGATGCCCGACGTGATTCGGGGACTCGACCTCGCCGGTGCCTGCGTCGGTCTCGCCGCGAAGGACGGCGTGTTCGACGGGCAGGCCAAGCCGGGCGACGCCCTGGTCGGCTGGCGCTCCTCCGGGGTCCACTCGAACGGGCTCACGCTGGCGCGGGAGGCGGCCACGCGAGACCACGCGTACGCCGACGCCTGTCCGTTCGGCGACTACGAGACGCTCGGCGCGGCGCTGCTCGAACCGACTGCGATATACACCGACCTGCTCGACCCGATGCGCGAACACGGCGTCCGCGGTGCGGCCCACGTCACCGGCGGCGGCTGGACGAACCTCGAACGGCTCGGCGGGAACCGGTACGTGATCGACGACGCCTTCGACCCGCAGCCGGTCTTCGAGTTCGTACAGTCGGAAGGGAACGTCTCCGACGAGGAGATGTACCGCACGTTCAACATGGGGACCGGGTTCGTGGCCGCGCTGGACCCCGAGGCGGCCGAGGAGTTGGCGGCGGGGACGGACGGGCGCGTGATCGGGCGCGTGGCGGAGGGCGGTGACGGAGACGACGAGGAGGGAACCGTCGCGATCCGCGGGCTGGAGCTGTAGCGGCGTTCCCGGCTCGGAGACTCGACCGGATCGACGGTCAGCTCAACAGGCTTCGGAGCTTCTCGTCGGTGAACTCGACGTACATGCTCTCTTCCGTATCGCGGTTCTCGACTTCGGTTCGCAGTTCGTCGAACTCCGCCTCAAGCGCCGCGTACGCCGGGCTGGCCTCGAGTTCGGCGACGCTCATCTTGGACTCGACGGTCGCCATCTTGGAGGCGATCGCGAACATCTCCCGGATCATGTCGTCACACCCGTTACGGACGTGCATCTGCGAGACGGTGTCGCGGATCTGATCCGCCGAGACGGGTTTCACTAAGTAGTCGTCAAACGGAAGGTCGAGGATGTCGGCGTCGGGTTCGACCGCCGTGACCATCACGACCCGGCAATGGAGCTTTCGCTCTCGGATCGACTCGAGCACGTCGTCGCCGGTCACCGTCGACATCCGGCGATCGAGCAGGACGACATCGATCGTTTCATCGAGGACGTCCAGCGCCTCACCGCCGGAATACGCGGTCGAAACCGCGTACCCATCGAGGTAGTCCGCGTAGAGATCCGCCGTGTTTCTGTCGTCGTCGACGACCAGCACGGTCGGTCCGGTGGTCGTCTCTCGCCGTTCACTCATATTATCGGTACTCGCCAAGACGGGATAACCCTTCCTGCGGTTTTGACCCTTTGACGGTCCGTCTGCGGCTCTAGAGGACCGATTTCGGCCGCAACAGGTGTGGTCCGGTGTCGTCGCTCGGGGTCAGTCCTCGTCGCCGTCCGCGGACGATCCGCGGCGCGCCGCCTCGACGCGGTCCGCGGTGTCGTTCAGCGCGTCCGCGAGCTCTCTGGCCTGCGCCGGCGAGAGGTCGAACTCCTCGGCGTGCGCCGGGAGGTCGTCGACGGCAGTCCCGTCGAGTTCGACCTGTAAGCTGACGTGTTCGGGGTCCTCGCGCGGCGCGGTGACGTTCACGACGCCGGGTGCCTCGGTCTCGAACTCGTGGGCGCGGACCCGGCCGTCGACGAAGTCGAGTGTGGTGTACGCGTTGACGCGCAGCAGTCGGTTGCTCATGTCGAAGAGGCTACGCCGCGGGCCGACTTCAGTCGTCCGACGGCGCGGGCGGGGCGTCCTCCATCGCGTCGTTCTCGGCGTACGGGTACCACGTGCGCTTCGTGTTGTGCATCATGGGATCCTCGTAGTCCGTCTCCTCTGGTTCGACGAGCGCGTCCAGCTCCTCGTCGTCGTGGCGTGCGACGAACGCGCGGAACGACTCGTCCTCGTCGCGCTCGGCCGCGAAACCCTCGATCAGGTTCGCGATCGCTCCCGGGACCTCGTCGGCGGGGAGGCGCTGGGTGACCCACCGGGCGAACTCCGGCTCGTCGCCGAGCCCGCCGCCGAGGCCGACGTCGAGCGCCTCGACCGGATCGCCGTCCTTGCGGGTCTTCATCCCGCGCAGGCTCACGTCCGCGATCTGCGGCTGCGCGCACGAGGCCGTACACCCGGAGAGGTGGATGTGGAACTCGTCGACGCCGTCCGGGAGGTCGACGTTGGCTTTCAGCCAGCGCGCGAACCGCACCTGCCGGTTCTTCGTCTCGACGATGGACAGCGAGCAGAACTCGGTGCCCGTACACGCGACCGAGCCGCGCATGAACGGCGAGGGGGACGGCGAGTAGTGCTCCAAGAGCGGTTCGTCGAGGAAGGCGTCGAGGGCGTCGTCCGGCACGTCGGTGACGATGACGTTCTGTCGCTGCGAGAGCCGGACTTCGCCGGAGCCGTACTCGTCGGCCAGATCGGCCAGATCGAGGACGTCTTCGGCACCCATCCGCCCGACGAGGACGTTGAGCCCGACGAAGTTGCGGCCGTCCTTCTGGTCGTGGACGCCGATCAGGTCGTTGCGCTCGCCCGCTCCCGTGTTGTACGTGTACTCTTCGCGGACGTCGCGGCCCGCGGTGCGGAGCTCGAAGTCGACGTACTCGTCCTGTAAGGTCTCTCGGACCTTCTCCGGCCCCCATTCGTCGACGAGGAACTTGATCCGGGCGTTGTACCGGTCCTCGCGGTCGCCGTTGTCGCGGAACAGCGCGGAGAGTCCGCCGGCGACGTCGGCCACCCGGTCCGGGGATACCCAGACGTCGATGTCGCGGGCGAAGCGCGGCTCGTTGCGCGAGAGGCCGCCGCCGACGCGCACGTTGAAGCCGACGGCGTCCTCGCCGTCGACCTCCTTGTACGCCGGCTCGAACGCGAGGTCGTTGATGTCACCCTGCCCGGAGCCGTCGGCGGAGCCGGTCACGGACACCTTCCACTTCCGCGGGAGGTTGGCGTGGTCGTCGTTTCCCTTGAACGTCTCGTTGAGCTCCCGGATGACCGGCCACGCGTCGATCACCTCCTGGGCGTCCTTGCCCGCGACGGGGTTCCCGACGATGTTGCGCCAGGAGTCGCCGCAGGCCTGCTGGGTCGAGAGCCCGTTCTCCTCCAGTTTCTCGAAGATCGCGGGCACGTCGGAGAGCTCGATCCAGTGGAGCTGGATCGACTGCCGGGTGGTGAAGTCGGCGTAGGCGTCGCCGAAGATCGGGTTCGTCCCCGGCCCCCGGGCGTACTCGTCGGCGATCTCGCCGACGACCCGGAGCTGTCCCGGTTCGAGGACGCCGTTCGGCGTGCCGATCCGCATCATGAAGTAGCCCTCCTGTCCGTTCCGCTGGTGGTACAGCCCCCACCACTTGAAGCGCTCGAACCACGCGTCTCGCTCGTCGTCGGGGATCGAGTCGAACCCCTCCTCGGCGAACTCGAAGAGGCGGTCTCGGACCTCGTTCCCGTAGACCTCGGATTTCCAGTTCTCTACGTCCGTTGGCATCGCCACCGGCTACACCCGGCGGGGATATAGCCGACCGCACCGTGTCAACGCTTCCCGGTGATTCCCCGAAGCGGCAAGTGTTACTCGCCTGAATCGCGAGTGGGACACCTGACCGCGTCGCGGTCGATCTCGGCGAAGGAGCCGTCCTGAAGCCGTCCGACGGGAATCCATCCGGTGATCCCCGTTTCTCCGCACGCGATACACTGGCCGTACACGCGCGCCTCGACGGCCCCTCCGTCGACGCCGACCGCCTGGAAGTTCTCGACGACGAGATCGGTAAGCGCGCACTCACAGAGATCCGGCGCGTCGAGCCGCCACAGTTCGCTAACGCGGACTTTTCGGTCGTCGTTGACGGAGATCCACGCCCCGTCGTCGAGGACGCGCAATCGAGTGGTCACACCCCACGTTCCCCCGCCGCGGTCCAATGGGTGACGGTGGTCGCAATCGGCGATCGTTTCGATGACGCCGAGAGATCGGAAAACCACCCGACTACACCACTATCTCCCGTAAAATTAGCTTCCGAACTACCGGACATGAAATCCGGTATCCGTGAGTGGTGGTTCGATTTACACGCGTGACGGTACTTATGGCTCGTGCGCGCTTACCTCGGTGTGATGACCGATTCGGTTCCCGACTCCACCGGCGATCGACCCGCCAGTCCGGTCGACGACGGGGAGTACCGACAACACGCGTCCGCGGACGTAGCGCCCGAGCTCTTCGACGACGTTCCGGAGGGACGATGACCGAGCCGGGCGATCCCCGCGCAACTGGGGATGAACGAGAGGAGACCGGCCAGCGAGGGGAGGACACGGACCACGAGACGGATCGAGAACCCGACGACGGAACGGACCATCTCGACGACGTCGAGGACGGCGCGGGCTGTACGGAGATCTGGGAGCGGCTCTCCGAGCGTCGAGAGGAGTGAGGCCGCGAGCCTACGACAGCTGCGCGGCGATGTCGGCCTCCGTGATGATCCCGACCGTCTCGCCGCCGTCGGTGACCATCACGGCCTTGTAGTGGTCCAGCAGGTTCCTGACCTCGTCGACGGTCGCCGACGGCGCGACCGTCGGGAACGACTCGCTCATCACTTCGCTCACGGGGTGATCGCCGACGTTCTCGCCGGCGTGGACGACGTCGCCCTGACTGATCGAACCGACCGGCACGCCGTTCTGGAGGACGGGGAGCTGCGAGTACGCCTCCGCCTCCATGAGCTCGACGGCCCCGCTCACGGCGTCGTCCGGCGCGACGCTGATCACGGTCTCGTTCATCAGGTCGGACGCGCGCACGACTTCGCCTTCCGCCTCCTGAAGGGCGTTGACGATGCGGCGGAGCGTGGAGAGCCGGGGGTCGACGTCGCCGCCCTCGATCCGCGCGATGAGCGGCTGGGAGACGTCCGCGGCGTCGGCGAGTTCGCTCTGGGTCAGCTCCAGTGCCGTCCGGCGCTCGCGGAGGTCCTGTGGCGTCGGCAGTTCCATGCCGACTAATTACTTAAGGTTATTAGAAAAGCTTTCGGCACCGACCGAACTCGCGCCGCCGAGGTCGTCGGACCGCCGACGGAGAGGAAGGTCGCCGACGGGTCGGGTCGACGACGGGGCCGGTTACCGTTCCGGCTCCTCGTCTTCGTCGTCGGCCTCGGTCTCGAAGACGTCGATGACTTCGAGCGGAACGTCGCGGAGCGCGCCGCCGACCTCGCTTTTCGCGATCCGCTCCGCGTGCTCCTCGCTGTCGGCGTTGAACACGTCGATCTCCAAGAGGAGTCCCACGAGCGCCGTGTTCGCCGCGAGGAACGCGGCGTCGAACGGCTCGCCGCAGGCCGGACAGCCGGTGACGCCGGGTTCGACCTCGACGTACTGCTTGTCCGTCTCGTTGAGTCGCTTGCCGGCTTCGCTGACCGCGACGCCGATGGCGTCGTCGGTCTCCTCGACGTCTCGGACCAACCAGGCGGCTTCCATCGCGACCTCGTAGTTGCTCATGCTCGGGCGGAGGGGCCGCAGGGTTTCCTGTCTTGCGGTTCTCCCGCGGTCCGACCGACGGCGCGGATCGGCCGCAGCGACGCCCTACAGACGGTCGACGATTGCCGCCGTGACCTCGTCGGTCGCGGCGTCGCCGCCGAGGTCACCGGTGCGCGGCCCGTCGGAGAGGACGCCCTCGACCGCGTCGCGCACGCGCTGGCCCTCCTCGGCGTGCCCGAGGTACTCGACGAGCATGGCCGCGGAGAGGATCGCCGCGGTCGGGTTCGCGATCCCCTCGCCGGCGATGTCGGGCGCGGTGCCGTGGACCGGCTCGAACAGCGCGTTGTCGTGGCCGACGTTCGCCGAGGGGAGCAGCCCGAGCCCGCCGACGAGCCCGGCGGCCAGGTCGGAGAGCACGTCGCCCGCGAGGTTCGGGCAGACGACCACGCCGTACTGGGTCGGGTCGAGCGGGAGCTTCGTCGCGAACGCGTCCATCAGCTCCTCGTCGGCGTCGACGCCGCGCTCCGCGGCGACCGAGAGCACCTCCTCGCGGAAGCGCCCGTCCGTCTCGCGCATCACGTTCGCCTTGTGCGCGACCGTGAACCCCTCCTCGGGGTCGCCGGCGGGACCGCGGCCGTCCGCGACGAACTCGCACGCGAACTCCGCCAGCTCGCGGGAGGCCGACGAGGTGACGACGCGCGTCAGCGTCGAGAGATCCTCGCTCAGCCGGTCTTCGTGGCCCGCGTAGACGCCCTCGGTGTTCTCGCGGAGGAAGACCACGTCCGTCTCCGGGCGGAGCGCGTCGACGCCGGGGTACGCCTTCGCGGGCCTGACGTTGACGAACGAGTCGACCGCCTCCCGCAGCGGGAGAATGACGTCGGCGGCCGTCTCGCCGGCCGCGCCGAACAGCGTCGCGTCCGCGTCGGCGGCGAGATCGTACGTCTCGGCGGGGAGCGCCTCGCCGGTCGCCTCCTTCGTCGCGTCGCCCGCGTCGGCCGCGACGAACTCGAAGTCGACGGGGAGCGCCTCCAGCACCTCGACGGCGGCCGGGACGACCTCCTTCCCGATCCCGTCGCCCTCGATGACGACGACCTCGTGGCTCACGCCTCGTCCCCCGGAATGTCCTCGGACGGCACGTACGGCAGCGACCGGGCGGTCTCGCGGACCGCGCCCTCGTTCGCGCCCATCAGCGCCGTGGTGTCCCAGACGCCCTCGACGAGCGCCTTCCGCTGTGCGTCGTGGACCGTCGCGTCGATCACGGTGTCGCCGTAGGTGATCGTCTCCGCGGCCACGTCGATGTCGATCTCGGCGTCGGGGTTGGCCTCGACGTAGTCCTGTAGCGCCTCGATGTCGTCCTGATCCGCCGTGACCGTCGGGACGCCGAGCGCGAGGCAGTTGCCCGCGAAGATCTCCGCGAACGACTCGCCGACGACCGCGTCGATCCCCCAGCGCATCAGCGCCTGCGGCGCGTGTTCGCGGGAGGAGCCGCAGCCGAAGTTGGCGTTGACGACCAAGACGTTCGCGCCCCGGTACCGCTCTTCGTTGAACGGGTGGTCCTTCTCGTTGTCCTCGTCGTCGAACCGCTGGTCGAAGAAGGAGAACTGACCCAGCCCGTCGAAGGTGACGACCTTCATGAACCGCGCCGGGATGATCTGGTCGGTGTCGATGTCGTTGCCCCGGACGGGGATCCCGGTGCCGGAGACCTCGGTGACCTTCTCCGCCGGAGCCTCGCCGTCGCTGAACTCGGGCGAGCTCATACGGTCGCCACCTCCTCCATCTCGCGGACGTCGGTGACCTCGCCGGTCACCGCCGCGGCCGCGACCATGATCGGACTCATCAGGACGGTGCGCCCGTCCTTCGACCCCTGCCGGCCGACGAAGTTCCGGTTCGACGAGGAGGCGCTGGCCTCGTCGCCCTCCAGCTGGTCGTCGTTCATGCCGAGACACATCGAACAGCCCGGCTCGCGCCAGTCGAATCCGGCCTCTTTGAACACCTCGTCTATCCCCTCGGCCTCGGCCGCGTCGCGGACGCGCTGACTGCCGGGGACGACCATCGCGCGGACGTCGTCGTCGACCTCGCGGCCCTCGACGAACGCCGCGGCCTCGCGGAGGTCCTTCAGCCGCGCGTTGGTACACGAGCCGAGGAACGCCACGTCGATGTCGTACCCCTGCATCGTGTCGCCCGGCTCGACGCGCATGTGCTTTTGCGCGCGCCGCGCCGTGTCGCGGTCCTCCTCGGGGAGGTCCCCGGGATCCGGGATCGGCTCGATGATCCCGGCCGTCTGCCCGGGGGTCGTCCCCCACGTCACGGTCGGTTCGATCGCCGAGCCGTCGATGGTGACCACGTCGTCGTACTCGGCGTCGTCGTCGCTCCGGATCGACTCCCAGTAGGGTTTCAGCCGCTCGAACTCCTCCGGATCGTCCTCGAAGGCGTCCGTCCCCTCCAGCCACTCGTAGGTGGTCTCGTCGGGGTTGACGTACCCCGCGCGAGCGCCGCCCTCGATCGACATGTTACAGATCGACATCCGGCCTTCCATCCCGAGGTCCTCGATGGCCTCGCCGGCGTACTCGTACACGTAGCCGACGCCGCCGTCGGTCCCGAGCTTCCCGATGATCGTCAGGATGACGTCCTTCGCGGTGACGCCCTCGCCGAGTTCGCCCGTCACCTCGATCTTGCGGACCTTCTGTTTCTCCATCGCGACGCAGCCGGTCGCCAGCACGTCGCGGATCTGCGAGGTGCCAATGCCGAACGCCAGCGCGCCGAACGCGCCGTGCGTCGAGGTGTGCGAGTCGCCGCAGACGATCGTCATCCCCGGCTGGGTGAGTCCCTGCTCCGGGCCGATGACGTGGACGATCCCCTGATCGCCGGAGTCCGGGTCGGAGAAGTCGATGCCCGAGCCGCGGACGTTCTCCTCCAGCTCCGCCATCATGCTCTCTGCGGCCTCGTCGCGGTAGGGGCGGTCGCGGTTGCCGGTCGGCACGATGTGGTCGACGGTCGCGTGCGTCCGCTCCGGGAACGCGACCTCCTGTCCGCGCTCCTTCAGCATGCCGAACGCCTGCGGGCTGGTGACCTCGTGGACGAGGTGAAGCCCGACGAACAGCTGGTCCTGTCCGGTCGGCAGCCGCGTCACCGTGTGCCGGTCCCACACCTTGTCGTACAGCGTCCCCTCGCTCATCGGGGATCACCCGAGCGGTTCGCGGGGTCCGTGGACCGCGCGGTCTCGCGGGAGCGGTTCGCGTCGCCGCGTACGCCCATCAGGCGGTCACCTCGGCCGACTCCTCCTCGTCGTCTTCCGCCGACTCCTCCCACGAGAACAGCCCGCGCAGCTCCTCGCCGACGGCCTCGATCTCGTGGTTCTTCTCGGCGGTCCGGAGCTGGGTGTAGGAGGGGCGGCCCGCCTGGTTCTCCGCGATCCACTCGCGGGCGAACTGGCCGTTCTGGACCTTCTCTAAGACCTCCTCCATGTTCTCGCGGGCGTGCTCGTCGACGACCACGTCGCCCTGCGTCAGTCCGCCGTACTCGGCGGTGTCGGACACCGAGTCCCACATCTCGCCGAGCCCGCCCTCGTACATCAGGTCGACGATGAGCTTCAGCTCGTTGAGGCACTCGAAGTACGCCATTTCCGGCGAGTAGCCGGCGTCGACGAGCGTCTCGTACCCCTGCTTCACGAGCGAGGTGACGCCGCCACAGAGGACGGCCTGCTCGCCGAACAGGTCGGTCTCCGTCTCCTCGCGGAACGACGTCTCGACGACGCCGGCGCGGGTACAGCCGATCGCGGCCGCGTACGCCAGCCCCTCGTCGTGGGCGTCGCCGGTCGCGTCCTGGTACACCGCGAGCAGGCCGGGCGTCCCCTGGTCGTTCTCGTAGTTGCGGCGGACGAGGTGGCCCGGCGACTTCGGAGCGACCATCGTCACGTCGACGTCCTCCGGGGGCTGGATCTGGTTGTAGTGGATGTTGAACCCGTGCGCGAACTGGAGGGTGTCGCCCGCGTCAAGGTTCGGCTCGACCGCGTTCTCGTACACGTCCGGCTGGACCGTGTCGGGGACGAGGACGCTCACGATGTCCGCCTCCGCGGCGGCGTCCGCGGGGGTCTCCACGCGGAGTCCGTCGCTCTCGGCGGCGGCCCGCGAGGAACTCCCCTCGCGGAGGCCGACGATCACGTCGACCCCGCTGTCCGCGAGGTTCTGCGCGTGGGCGTGGCCCTGCGAGCCGTAGCCGAGGACGGCCACCGTCTTGTGGGCGATCGCCTCCTCGTCCGCGTCGTCGTCGTAGTATACTATCGAATCGAACGTCTGCGTGTCGTCGTCGGTCATGTTGGTGGTAGTGTCGTGAAACCGCTCAGTCGTCGTGGGTGGTCGGTTCGCCGGCCGTTCCGGGTTTCTCTCCTGGCGCGGTCGGGGTGTTGCCGCGCGCGAGGGCGGTCGGTCCCGTCCGCGCGACCTCGACGATGCCGAACCGCTCGAACGCGCCGATCGCGCTGTCGATGTCGGCCTTGTCGCCGGTGAGTTCGACGGTGATCGTCTCCGGGCCGGCGTCGACCGTCTCGCCGTCGTACATCTCGGAGACAGCGTGGACCGCGGCCGGGTCGTCGGCCTCGACCTTCAGCAGGACCAGCTCCGAGGTGACGGCGTCGCCGGCGACCTCGCCGACCGAGATCACCGGCTTCAGCTTCGCCATCTGTTTCTCGATCTGGTCGATGCCGGGGTCCGTCTCCTCGACGACCATCGTGATCCGCGAGTGACCCTCGACGGTCGTCGGCCCGACGGTGAGGCTCTCGATGTTGAACTGTCGCCGGGAGACGAGCCCGGAGACGCGCGCGAGCACGCCCGGCTCGTCCTCGACGAGCGCGGAGATGACCGCGCGCCGCGACTCGTGTTCCGCCTCGACGACGGGGTCGATCCGGATCCCTTCGAGGTTCCGCCGTCCCTCGGGGTGGTCGCGCTCCGCTGGTCCGGGCTGCTCGCCCGGAAGCGGCCGGGAATCGGAAGTGTCGCCGCTCATAGCTGGTCCTCCACGGCCGCGAACTTGCCGTTCGCACCGCCGCTCGGCACCATCGGCAGGACGTTCTCCTCGGGGTCGACATGGAAGTCGATCACGGCCGGCCCGTCGTAGTCGAGCGCCTCCTCGACGGCGGGGGCGACCTCGTCGTAGTCGTCGACGCGCAGCCCGAGCGCGCCGAACGCCTCGGCCAGCTTGTCGAACTCGGGCATCCAGCTGTACTCCGAGGCCATGTGGCGTCCCTCGTAGAACGCGTCCTGCCACTGTCGGACCATCCCGATGTACTCGTTGTTGAGCACGGCGACCGTGATGTCCAACTCCTCGCGGACCGCGACCGACAGCTCCTGCATCGTCATCAAAAAGGAGCCGTCGCCGTCGAAACACACCACGTCGCGGTCCTCTTCGCCCATCGTGTCGGCCGCGACGCGCGCGCCGACCGCGGCGGGCACGCCGTAGCCCATCGTGCCGAGTCCGTGCGAGGAGACCCACGTCCGCGGCTCCGAGTACGACCAGAACTGCGAGGCCCACATCTGGTGTTGGCCGACGCCCGTGGTGACGATGGTGTCGTCGTCCGTCGCCTCGTCGAACGCCTCGACGACGAACTGCGGCTTCAGCGGCTCGTCGTCGGGGGTCGCGTACGTGAGCGGGTACGTCTCCTTCCACTCCGCGCACCGCTCGCGCCACGCCTCGGCGTCGGGGGCCTCGCGGACCGCGGCGGTCAGCTGGTCCAAGACGCGCCCGGCGTCGCCGATCAGCGGGTAGTCGGCGTAGACGTTCTTCGAGATCTCAGCGGGGTCGATGTCGACGTGGATCACCTCGGCCTCGGGCGCGAACGTGTCGATCCCGCCGGTGAGCCGGTCGTCGAACCGCGTCCCGACCGCGATCAGGCAGTCGGTGTGGGTGATCGCGAGGTTCGCGTAGCCGGTGCCGTGCATCCCCGCCCACGAGAGACAGAGGTCGTCGTCCTCGGGGAACGATCCGATGCCCGGCATCGTCGTCGTCACCGGGATCCCGTAGCTACGGGCGAACGTCCGGGCCTCGTCGCTCGCGTCGCCCTTGATGACGCCGCCGCCGAACAGGCAGACGGGGCGCTCGGCCGATTCGATGGCGCGCGCGGCCGCCTCGACCGCGTCGGCGTCCGCGTTCGGGTCGGGGTCGGTCCCCGCGGGCGGCGTCGCCGGGCCGGGCGTCCGGTCGGTCTCGTCCTGCGTCACGTCCTTCGGGAGGTCGACGAGCGTCGGACCGGGGCGGCCGGCCCGCGACAGCTCGAACGCCTCGCCGACGGTGTCGCCGACGGTGTCGGCCCCGCCGGCGAAGTAGTTGTGCTTGGTGATCGGTCGGGTGACGCCGACCGTGTCCGTCTCCTGGAACGCGTCGTTGCCGACGAACTCCGTGGGGACCTGCCCGGTCAGCGCTAACATTGCGTCCGAGTCCATGTCGGCGTCGGCGATACCGGTGACGAGGTTCGTCGCGCCCGGACCGGAGGTGGCCATACAGAGTCCGGGCTCGCCGGCGACGACGCCGTACGCGTCGGCGGCGTGGGCCGCACCCTGCTCGTGGGCCATCGTCACGTGCCGGATCGACGAGTCGTACAGGGCGTCGTAGACGGGCATGATCGCCCCGCCCTGAACGCCGAAGGCGGTCTTCGCGCCCGCGGCTTCGAGGGCGGCGACGACCGATTCAGCGCCGGTCGAGACGGGTCCCGCGGGCTGTTCGTCGTCCGGGTCGGTCGGGTCGTCGGCCGCGGCCTCGCCGGTCGCGTCGGCGGACGAACCGTCCGACTCGTCTCCGTCGGATCGCGGCTGTGCTGCTGTATCGCTCATTGTCGTGGTGGTGTTCGGTGTGGCATCTGGCGGGTTGTCGCGTCGGTCGCTGCGAACGCGGGACGGACGGGGTCACGCCGCGTCTGTCGGGAGCGCGGCTGCGTGCGTCGGAAACGGCCCGGCCGCCGGCGTTCGGCGGTGCGTCGCGTCGGTGAGGAAGGGATGGTGTAGGGGGTCAGACCCCTACGATGATCGGCGCGACGGCTGCGGGAACGTCCGCTCGCTCCGCGACCGTGGTGTGCCGTCGCATCTCGCTCGGAGCAACGCGGCCGGGGTATAAATTCCTGTCGGGGAGCGCGAACCGACCCCGTAGGCGACTGCCCTCGCGGTCGCTCGGAGGGCGCTCCGGTCGAGGAGGCGGCCATCAGACCCGGACCTCCTCCTCGCGCGTCACGTCCGCCTCCTCGGCGAACCGCTCGACGTCGCCGGCCGTCACCCGCCGCTTGCCGGCACCGTACTCCTTGACCCGCTTCGTAATCTTCCGGACCTCGCCGTCCGTCGGGTCGAAGCCGGCCTCCACCAGGTGCTTGCGCACGCTGTGGGTGCCGGTGTGTTTGCCCAGCACGAACTCGCGTTCGGCCCCGACCATCTCCGGGGTCATCACGCCGGTCTCGAACGTGTCGCTGTTCTCGATGACGCCGGCGGCGTGGATGCCCGACTCGTGGGCGAACGCGTTCCGTCCGGTGACGGGCTTGTTCGCCGGCACCGGGATGTCCGAGGCCTCCTCGACGATCCGTGCCAGCTTGGTGATCTGGGTCGTGTCGATGCCGGTGTCGACGCCGTACACCGACTCGACGGCCATCACGACCTCCTCGTAGGCGGCGTTGCCGGCGCGCTCGCCGATCCCGTTGACCGACACCTGCGCCTGCTCCGCGCCGTTCTCGAAGCCCATGACGGCGTTGGCCGCGGCCATCCCGAAGTCGTCGTGGGTGTGGACGTCGACGCGGGCGTCTGTCGCCTCGACGACGGCCTCCACGGTCTGCCCGAAGCTGGTCGGCATCCCGACGCCGCAGGTGTCGGGAATGTTGATCCAGTCGGTGCCCGCGTCGCTGACCGCCTCGACGATGTCGATCAGGTAGTCCGGGTCCGTCCGGGTCGCGTCCATCGGCGAGAACATACACTCGACGCCGGCGTCTTTGACCTGCTCGACGGCGTCGACCGCGCGCCCTTTCGCCTCCTCGCGGGTCGCGTGCATCGAATCCTCCAGCTGAACGTCGCTGGTGGAGACGAACACGTGGACCATTTCGACGCCGGAGTCGATGGCGGCCTCGATGTCGCCGTCGACGACGCGGGCCAGCCCGCAGACGGTGGTGTCCGTCGCGGCGGCGATGTCGCTGACGGCCTCGAACTCCGCATCCGAGTTGACCGGGAACCCCGCCTCGATGACGTGGGTGTTCATGTCGTCCAGCGTCGCCGCTATGCGGCGTTTCTCGTCGTAGCTGAACGAAGTACGTGGTGACTGTTCTCCGTCTCGCAGGGTCGTGTCGAAGATCCTGACAGGACCGATTTCGACGTTAGAAGCTATCGTGCCCTGGAAGAACTCGATCCGCCGGGGTGTCCGACGAAGCCTCCGTGATGTCTGTCATCGCTTCACGACAAGACGGTCGAGTACTTAACGGTTTGGACGATCGCAAAATCGGAGTCGACCGGCAGTCGAGAGCGAGACGAACCGCGAGCGAGAGATCGCATGACTGCGGTGGTGTCAATACACCTTAAGGAGGTAATACACACACCGGGGACGACGAGCGTATTCCGATTCGGAAGCGAGTTGATAAGGGAGATCGACGTTCGTTTCGTTCGGTCTGCGGGCGACCCGCGGTTCGCGCGCGGCGAGCCAGCGACCCGCACGGCGATGGATCCCGGACCGCACGGGAGTCTGATTCCGACTCCCGAAGGTGACCGAGTCGGCGGGGCGGAAGCGCCGCTACCGCCCGAGCGCGTCCGTCACGTCGCGCCGGAGGGCGACGAGGTCGGGGTCCGCCCGCTCGCGGGGGCGGTCGATGTCGACGTCGACGACGGCCTCGACCGTTCCGGGTTGGCCGCCGAGGACGACGACGCGGTCCGCGAGGTACACCGCCTCCTCGACGTCGTGGGTGACGAGGGCCACGGTCGTCCCCCGCTCTTCCCACACGTCGAGCAGGTGGTCCTGCTGGTCCGCCTTCGTCAGCCGGTCGAGCGCCGAGAACGGCTCGTCGAGCAGCAGCACGGAGGGGTCGTACGCCAGCCCCCGCGCGAGCGACACGCGCTGGGCCATCCCCCCGGAGAGCTCGTCCGGGTGGCTCTCGGCGAACCCGTCGAGTCCGACGGTCTCGATCAGTTCGTCGACGCGCTCGCGGGCGGCCGGCGAGTCGGGGTCGACGTCGGCCGGGAGCCCGACCGCGACGTTCTCGCGCACGTCGGCCCAGTCGAGCAGCCGCGGCTGCTGGAACACCATCCCGACGTCGTCGCTGCCGCCGTCGCGGACGTCGGTGCCGTCGACCGCGACGCTCCCGGCGAACTCCGGTTCGAGGCCGGAGAGCACGCGGAGCAGCGTCGACTTCCCGCAGCCGGAGGGGCCGACGACCGCGACAAACTCGCCGTCCGCGACCGCGAGGTCGACGCCGTCGAGCGCGACCGTGTCGTCGTACCGCTTCCGGAGGCCGTCGACCGCGAGGACTGGGTCCGCGGTCGGCGACGCGGCGTCGGCGTCAGCGGCCGACGACGCGGCGTCGGGATCAGCGCCCGACGACACGGTCTCTCACCTCCTTCACCGCGACGTCGGAGCAGTTGCCGAGGAACGCGAAGAGCAGGATCGAGCCGACGATGATGTCGGGCCGCGCGAGGGTCCGCCCGTCGCTCAGCAGGAACCCGATCCCCTGGCTCGCCGCGATCAGTTCGGCGGCGACGACGAACATCCACGCCAGCCCGACGCCGCCGCGGATCCCGACGAGCAGGCTCGGGAGCGCCGCCGGGAACACGACCCGGCGCAGCGACTCGACGCGGCCGAGGTCGTACACCTCCGCGACCTCCAGCAGCTCCTCGTCGACCGCCGCGATGCCCGTCGAGAGGTTGAGGTACACGGGGAAGAACGCGCCGACCGCGATCAGTAGCACCTTCGCGCTCTCTCCGATGCCGAACCACAGCAGGAACAGCGGCACCCACGCCAGCGACGGGATGTTCTTCAGGCTCTGTAAGAGCGGGTCGAGCAGGTCGCTGGCCGTCCGCGAGAGCCCCGTGGCCGTTCCGAAGACGGTCCCGACGGCGATCCCGAGGCCCGCGCCGAGGAAGACGCGCTGGACCGTGATCGCGACGTGACCCAACAGCTCGCCCGAGGCGGCCATCCCGTACAGCGTCTCGGCGACGCGCAGCGGGGTCGGAAGCTGGTAGGCCGCGATGACGCCGGTCGCCACGACGACGTGCCAGCCGACGACGAGCGCCGCCGGGACGACGAGCCCGAGCAGCGGGCGGAACCGGTCCGCCGAGGGGACCGCGACCGGACCGATCGTTCGCGGCTCGGTTCGGGCGTCGGTGGCCATCTCAGACGACCTCGCTCGCGAACTCGGCGTCGATCAGCTCGTCGACGTGCCCGGCCGGGTCGGCGTCCTCGGTCACGAGCCCCTCGCGTTCGAGTATCGGCAAGAGGTTCGTGAGCAGTTCGCGGTGCGGGTCGCCCGGAATCGGCCGCGAGAGGTCGTTCCGCTGCGTGAACACGCGCTCTGCGACCGGCTCCGACATCTCCGAGGCGTCCGCGAGGATCCCCGCCGTCTCCTCGGGGTTCTCGATCGCCCACTCGCGGCCGCGCTCGTACGTCTCGATCACCCGGCGTGCGTCCTCGGGGCGGTCGGCGAGGAAGCCGTCGAGGAAGTTGAGGAAGCCGTAGGTGTTGTACCGCGGCTCGCGGAAGAACAGCTCCGCGCCGTCGTGTTCGAGCTCCAGCTCCGCCATGTGGGGGTCGAGACCCGCCCACGCGTCGACTTCGCCGCGGACCAGGGCGGACTGCCCCTCCGGGTGCTGGAGGTTGACGACCTCGACGTCCTCCTCGCTCAGTCCGGCGTCGTCGAGCGCCTGAAGCAGGAAGAAGTACGGGTCGGTGCCGCGGGTGGCGGCGACGCGGCTCCCTTCGAGGTCCTCGACCGATCCGATGCCGGTCTCCTCGAAGGTGACGAGCGCGGTCCACTCCGGCTCCGAGTAGACGTACGGCGTCGTGATCGGGACGCCGTTCGTGCGGGCCATCAGCGCCGCGATCCCCGCGGTCGAGGAGACGTCGGCCTCGCCGCTCTGCGCGTACTCGTTCGCCTGATTGCTCCCGAGGCTCAACACCCACTCGACGTCGGTGCCGGCGTCAGCGAACGCCTCTTCGAGCCAGCCCTTCTCGCGCAACACGAGGCTGACCGGGTTGTAGTACGCGTAGTCGACCGTCACCGTCCCCGATCCGCCACCGTTCCCCGCGCAGCCGGCGAGCAGCGAACCGCCGATCGCCGCGCCGGTGCCGCGCAGGAACTGTCTTCGCTCCATACACGCCTTCACCGGTCCCACTCATAAACAGATATGGCTATTGAGAATATTCAGCCGCGACTATGATGCTCTATAGTTATTTATTTTCAGTAGTGAAAGATATTCACACGGGGTTCGTCCGTCGCGTCACGCCCCCTACCCGTTGAACACGCGTCCGGGACCTCGTTCGAGACGGTGACGAAGCCGTTCGGCTCGCGTTCCGAATAGCGGACTATGTTGCTGGTTAGTCGGCGTCGAGGCGTGGGCGGCGCGGCTACATTCCCATGTCGGCGGCCGCGTCCGGCACCGGAAGGTCCGGAACGGCGACTCCGAGCAGCTCCGCGGCGTGGTCGAGCGCCATGTCGAACCCGTAGTACCGCTCCAGTTCGTCGCCGTCGGGACCGGGACGGACCTTCAGCATGGCGTACCCCTCGACGTTCTGCGCGACGGTCGCCTCGCGGCCGTCCCGCGAGAAGGTGAGCCGGCGCTCGTCGTCGGTCTCCTCGTACCGCGCCGCGACGCCGTTCGCCGACGCGGACTCCGTGTCGGTCATACTATCGATACGGACTCCGTAATGTCGAACCTGTCGGTCCATGACACTCTCGGTCGCCCCGCAGCGATCTGCTTCGGTCCGCGATGGCAAGGTTAAGGGACGACACGCACCAATCGGAGGCAATGAGTACCGAGGTGACCCGCCGTCGGGCGTGGGTGATCGCCGCCCGTCCCCAGACGCTCCCGGCCGCGGCCGCGCCGGTGATCGTCGGCGTCGGGTTGGCGCTCGACGCCGGGGTGTTCGCCCCGCTTCCCGCCCTCGCGGCGCTCGTCGGCGCGGCGCTGATCCAGGTCGGCACGAACTTCGCGAACGACTACTACGACGCGATCCAAGGGGCCGACACCGACGACCGCGAGGGGTTCACCCGCGTGGTCGCCAGCGGCCTCATCGAGCCGGCCGAGGTGAAACGCGCGATGTGGCTCACCTTCGCGGCCGCGATCGGCGTCGGCACCTACCTCGTCGCCGTCGGCGGCGTCCCGATCGTCGTGATCGGACTCGCCTCCGTCGCGGCCGGGATCGCCTACACCGGTGGCCCCTACCCGCTGGGATACCACGGGCTCGGCGACCTCTTCGTGTTCGTCTTCTTCGGCGTGATCGCGGTGACCGGGACCTACTACGTCCAGGCCGCCGCGCTCCTCTCCGCGCCGTTCCCCGTCGGGATCCCGGACGGGACGGTCGCGGTCGCGGCGGTCGTCGCCAGCCTCCCGATCGCCGCGCTCTCGACGAACATCCTCGTCGTCAACAACCTCCGCGACCGCGAAGAGGACGCCTCGACCGGCAAGCGCACGCTCGCCGTCCGGTTCGGCTACCAGTTCGCCCGCGCGGAGTACCTCGCGATGCTCGCGCTGGCGTACGTCGCCCCGCTCTGGTTCGTCGCGCGCGGCGACGGGCTCGCACCGCTGCTCCCGCTCGCCACCCTGCCGCTGGCGGCGGCCGTCGCGCGGACGGTGCTGACCGAGACCAGCGGCGAGGCGCTCAACCCCGCGCTCGAATCGACCGGCAAACTGCTCGCGGCGTACGCCGTCGCGTTCGCGGTCGGGCTGGCGGTGTGACCGACGACCGACCCCGCCGCGGGAACGCGTCTCTCACGGTCCGGCACCGCCCGTTCGAACTTAACCTGACCCGCCCGCTCGGCACCGCTCACGGCGATATCCGCAGCCGAGACGGATTCGTGGTCGCGGTCGAACGCGAGCGCGACGAGGCGACCGCGGTCGGCGTCGGTGAAGCGACCCCGCTCCCGGGCTGGACCGAGTCGCGCGAGACGTGTGCGGCGGCGCTGAACCGGCTGTCGGACTCCGACGGCGACGGGGCAGCGGGCGACTCTCTTGACGCCCTCGCCCACGAGCGCGTCGACGCCCTCGACGCCGAGGCGACGCCGGCCGCCCGACACGGCGTCTCCCTCGCGCTCGCCGACGCCGCGGCCCGCGGCTCGGGAGACCGACTCGCGGACCGGCTCGCGGCCGAGGCCGACCTCGACGCGACGCCCGCCGACGCCGTCCCGGTGAACGCGACCGTGGGCGACGGCGACCCGACCGAGACCGCTGGCGAGGCGAGGCGGGCGGTCGAGGAGGGGTTCGACTGTCTCAAACTGAAGGTCGGCGTCCGTAGCGTCGACGCCGACGTCGAGCGCGTCCGCGCCGTCCGCGAGGCGGTCGGCAACGGCGTCGCGCTCCGTGTCGACGCGAACGGAGCGTGGGACCGAACGACGGCGCGCCGCGCGCTCGACGCGCTGGCCGCGTTCGACCTCGCGTACGTTGAGCAGCCGCTCCCGGCGGACGACCTCGAAGGGCTGGCAGCGCTTCGCGAGGATGATCCGAGTTCGAGGGTCCCGATCGCGGTCGACGAGTCGGTCGCGGCTCACGGGGTCGACGCCGTTCTGGAGGCCGACGCCGCCGACGTGGCGGTCCTCAAGCCGATGGCGCTCGGCGGGCCGGACCGGGCGCTCGCGGCCGCGCTCCGGGCGCGGTCGGCCGGGGTCGAGCCGGTCGTCACCACCACGATCGACGCGGTGGTTGCGCGGACCGCCGCCGTCCACGTCGCGGCCGCGATCCCCGACGTGTCGCCCTGCGGACTCGCGACCGGATCGCTGCTCGACGAGGACTTAGCGCCCGACCCCTGCCCCGTCGCAGACGGGCGGATGCCGGTCCCGTCCGGGCCGGGGCTCGCGGGCGACGCGTTCGACGAACTGCGGCGTTCGTAGCGGTCGCGGTCGACACTCACGATATCGATTGAACGACCGATCGGGAGGGCCGGGATCCGGATTCAGTCGTCGCTCGCCGAGACGACCTCGACGCTGCCGCGCATGCCGCGGGTCTGGTGGGGCGTACAGACGTACTCGTGCGTTCCCGACGCCTCGAACTCGCGTTCGTAGGTGTACCCCTCCTCGGCGACGAGTTCGGACTCGAACGACCCGTCGACCGCGTACACGTTGTGGCCGCCGCCCTCCCCGGTCCACTCCCACCTGACGGTCGTTCCGGCGTCGACCCGGACGTGCGCCGGCGCGTACGCGAACCCGCCGTCCGCGCCGACGGCGACTTCGACGGTCGCCTCGCCGGTCCGGTCGACCCGCTCGTCGGCCGACTCACCGGCGGCGTCGCCTCCCGAGCCGGGGAGGACCGCACCGGCACAGCCCGCGAGGGCGGTCGCGCCCGCGGTTCCCGCGGCGGCGAGGAGGGCCCGACGGCTGCTGTCTCTCATGTCCGATCGGAGGGCGTCCGGCATCTAAACTCCTCCGCGTCCTCTCCCGGCACGGGAACCGACCAGCGGCGACGGGTCGAAGCGGGGGGACGGACTTTTCACCGCGAGCGTCGAACGGAGGCGCATGAGCGAGTGGACCGACGCCATCGTCGGCGAGCGGATGACCGTCGACAACCAGTTCAACGAGCGCGTCGCGGCGTCGCGCTTCTCCAGTCAGGAGTGGGGACTGATCATGACCGCGACCGACTTCGAGATCGAGAACGCCGACGACCCGGAGAGCGCTCGCGTCGTGGCGGACACGTCGAGTCTCCCCGCAATCATGCCCGAACTGGAGAACCTCCGGTCGCAGATGGCGGGGATGGGCGGCGCTCCCGGCGGCGCGGAGGGCGGCAATTCGGGCGGCGGCCTCGTCGACTCGATCAAGGGCGCGCTCGGTCTCGGCGGGGGCGGCGGGAGCGGCGGGGCCTCGGACGAGGAACTGGAGGCCGCAGAGCGGCTCGTACAGGAGTACGCCGACGAGCTACAGGCACACCTAGAGGAGGTCGGCAAGTGGGAGCAGGTCCGCGTCGCATATCAGGAGTGAGGCCGCGACCGGCGCTCGGCCGACCCGAGGACGCGTTCTGTCACTCGATGTCGCTGCCGCGGAACAGCGCGAGCTCCTCCGCCTCGTAGATGCCGATGAGTTCGCTGACGATCTCGTCGTACTCCTCGTCGTCGACGCGGAGCGCGTCGAGCCGCTCGACCGTCTCCTCGTCGAGGTGGACCTGAGGCATACGCGGCGGTTCGTCGTCGGGGAAATAAAACATGTCGGCGGGCGAGGGGCGTCGGTCGCGCCGGCGGCGCTCCGCGGCTCAATTCCGACACTGCGAGTCGGCGTGCGACTCGGTCTCGGATACCTCCGAGAGCGCCTTTGTCGCGGATTCCTCGATGTCTTCGGCGGTGAGGTCGTCGCTTTTGAGGACGAGATCACCGTTGAGACAGATTTGAACTTCGCTTCCGGAGTGTATGTTCAGAGCGTCGGAAACAGCAATCGGCTCTGGCTCTCTGTGACGGGTTCCAGCGAGTCGTCTCCGTCTGTCAAGGGAGTCAACAATCGTCGAACACTCCATTCCGAGCATCGCTTTGATGGAAGTAAACGACCACCGATCGACCGCCAACGAATTCGTATCGAGGGAACGAAGCGAAAGAAGCTGTAACGGAAATCCGCGGTTCTTCGAGGCGAGCGTCCCCGGATCACCAATGAATCGTGCCTGTGTGCCTTCATCACGAATCGCGAGTGCCGTCGCGACGGAAATGGAACCGCCTGCCGACAGCAGCCCGATCAACTGTCGAACGGACTCCGAAGGAAGGTTGCCGTCGAACAGCACCGTTCCGAGAGCGCCTGCGTTGATTAAGCCGAGGCCAGTCTTGACATCTCTCGTTCCTTCGAGGACTACGACGGCCGGAGAGTTCGGCTCGTTCGACGCGCCGAGCGAGCTGATTTCGACACGACCGTCCCCCGAGACGACCGCACCGTCATCGATCGGGAGACCGCAGTAGACGATATCCGTCGAGGAATCGGAGAAAACGTCAGAAACGGCGTCGGAACTTGGAGCAGATAAGACCCTCCACTTCTCGATTCCGTCTGGTGTCTCGGGGTCGGTGTAGGCGTTTCTGAACGCCTCTGCCCGCTCGTCGGAGTTAAAGAGGAAGACCGCGCAGAGGTCTCCGTGGGAGGACACACTGCGGCGTAAATAGTTCTCGTACGAAACCGGCGTGAGTACGGACGCCCCCGGAGGAATCGGATCCGCGTCGGGGGTCGGCACCGGATCGCTCTTCGGCTTCGGCGTCGGCGATTCGAGGTCGATCCGCTGTGACCTCGCGAGCGCAATGGGAGCGTCGGGAGCGGACGGCTCGGCCGCTCCGCGGACCCGCACCGGCGCGAGGACGTGCGCGAGGTGCGGGAGCAGCTCGGCCGCCTCGGGTGCCGGCCGCAGGACTGCCTCGGTCGACCACGCAGGCGCGTACGGCGCGACGGTCTCGGGATCCACCTCCAAGTACTCCATGAGGTGCTCGCTCATCGAACTGTCCGCGAGGTTCGGCGGGTAGAAGGGGAGCTCCGCGCCGACCTGCTCGTACTCGTACCGGTCCGACGGGACGTACCCCTCAGTCCGCGCGAGCGTGTCGAGGAAGAACCACGTCCGGAACAGCTCCTCGACCCGGCGTTCGAGCGCGCGTCCCTCCGCGGGAAGCCGCTCCTCGTAGCCGTTGTCGAGCCGGATCGCCGGCGCGTCCCCGACGGTCATCCGCGCGCCGAGGTAGTACGACAGCGTCGAGAGCCGGTACACGTCGGCGTACGTCGGCCGAACCACGACCTCGACGCCCGTGTCCGGAACGGTCAGCGGGCTAGGGATGTCGAGTTCATCACCCCGCTCGATCCGCGGCGGGTATCTCCGGAGCGTCGGCCACGACCGCTCCGGCGAGAACTCCTGTATCGACGACCCGAGCACCGATACCGCCTCCGTCAACGCGGCCGGGTCGTCCGGGACCGTGACCGTGGCCTCCGGTCGCGTGTGGAACGACCGTCCGCCGACCGTCACCGTCGTCGGCCGGTCGAAGGTGAGTTCGACGGGCTCCGGCCCGCCCATTCCGGTCGCCGTTATCTCCGCGTCCTCGACTCGCAGGAGGACCTTCGTCACGCCGCTGATCTCGACGCAGTAGTCGCCGCGCGGGAACTCCGCGGACTCGTCGAGCTGCGCGAGGAAGTCGCCGTTCGCGCGCCGGACGTTGACCGTCGAGTACTCCGCGACCGAGATCGACTTCGCCTCGAAGCTGACGGCCCGATCGACCGGAAGCGGAAACAGTTCCGGCATCGCCGGCGAGAGCTCCGGCTCGTGGTCCGCCAGCAGGTCGAGCCGCGTCCCCTCGATGACGTCGCGGACGCCCAGCGTCCGCCCGTCGACTTCGAACCCGATACGTCCGTCAGATGACCCGTCGTTCACTGGACTGTTTCTGGTTCACCGACACGTATGAGGGTGTCGGTGAAAATCCCAATCCGAAGAATCGACGCGTGTCGCGGGGTTTCACGTGACACGAGAGAATCGATGACAGCAATCTTAACATCGATCGAGCCGGACAGAAGGGCATGGATGCCGTCGGATCGGAGCCGATATCGCGGGCCCTCTCTGCGGCGTTCCCGGACCGGATCCCGGACCGGCTGACCGGCGTCGGTCCCTCGTGGAACGGCGCGAACGAGACGGTCGGCGTGACCTTCGCGGACGGCGGCCGGGCGTTCCTCAAGGTCGCGCTCGTAGACGAGAGTCGCCGCATCGCCCGCGAACGCGCCGTCCTCCGCTACGTCGACGCGCACAGCCCGATCCCGGTTCCCGAGGTGCTGGCAGCCGATCCCGACGGCGACCCGGCGTACCTCGCGACCGCACCGGCGCGCGGCAGAGAGCTTCTGGGCGTCTACGAGGCCGCGATCGACGACGAGCGCGAACGCCTCCTCCGCCGCGTCGGGAGCGCGCTCGCCGCGCTCCACGCCGATCGGTTCGCCCGGCACGGCGAGATCGTGGGAGCGGGAACGGGAACCGGAACGGCGGCAGCGGGCGAGGTGGCTGAGGGCGAAGTGGCTAAGGGCGACGCGGCCGCAAGCGACGCGGCCGGGGGTCGCGATCCGCCGACCGGACTCTCGGTCGAGTTCGCCCCGTGGACGGATGTCCTCCTCGCGACGATCGAGAGGACCCGCGAGATCGGTACCTCCGAACGCCTCGCCGACCACTACGACGCGGTCACCGACTGCGTCCGCGCGAACCGCGACCTGCTCGACGGCGCGCCGGCGGCGCTGCTCCACGGCGACGTCGCGAAGCCGAACCTCTTCGTGACGGCCGACGGGAGCGACGCGACCGGCGACGATGGCGCAGTCGGCGTCGGCGGGACGGGCGTCTCACCGATCGACTGGGAGCTGTCCCACGTCGGCGACCCGGCGCGGGACCTGGTGCGCGCGGAGGACCAGCTTCTCAACGGGTTCGACTCGACCGGGCCGGACCGGTTCGCGGCGGCCCTCCGAGAGGGGTACCGCGAGCGCGCCGGCGGGCTTCCGGCGGGATTCGAGCGCCGGCGGCCCGTCTACGAGGCGGTCAGGATGCTCGGGCGTTCGGGCTTCGTCGACCAGTGGGCGACGTACCTCGACGAGCCGGTCGACGAGTTGGTCGAGCGGGCGGACAGGGAGCTACAAGCGCGGCTCGACGCCGTCTGAGCGCGTCGACTGGTCGCCCCGGTTCCGGGGTTCGATCGACTGCTTCGCGCCGTCACCTCACCGATTCCACGCCGCGTCGTCGGGGTCGATCTGCCGGTCGCCGGGGTCGAGCGCGTCGACGGCGTCGAGGGCGGCCTCCGGGAGGTCGACGTCGACCGCGCGCAGATTCTCCCGCACGTGGTCGCCGCGGGCCTTCGGGATGGGGACGATCCCGCGGTCGAACGCCCACGCGAGCGCGACGACGGCCGGCGAGCAGTCGTTTCGCTCCGCGATCGCGGCGACCTCCGGATCGTCGAGGGTCTCACCGCGCCCGAGCGGGGAGTAGCCGACGAGCCGGTGGTCGAACTCGTCGGCGAGGGCGCGCAGTTCCCGCTGTTGAAAGCGCGGGTGACACTCGACCTGATGGGCCGCGATCGGCGCGTCGAGGGTCTCGTCGGCCTCCCGCAGGAGGTCGGGGGTGAAGTTCGAGACGCCGACGTGGTCCGTGACTCCCGCGTCGCGGAGGTCGTCGAAGGCCGGCAGCGTCGCCTCCGTGTCGTACGCCCGGATCGGCCAGTGGACGTACAGGAGGTCGACGCGGTCGAGTCCGAGCCGGTCGAGGCTCTCGCGGGCCGTCTCGCGGACGTCGCCGGGCGCGAGGTTCTCGGGGTGGACCTTCGTGGCGACGACGACATCGTCGCGGTCGACGTCGCTCGCGGCGATCCCCTCGCCGACGGCGGCCTCGTTGTCGTACATCTGCGCGGTGTCGACGTGGCGGTAGCCGGCGTCCAGCGCCGCGGCGACGGTGTCGGTACAGGTCTCCGGGTCGTCGAGTCCGGAGGTCCCGAGTCCGATCGACAGATCGAGCGGTGGCATACCGTCGCGTTTCCCGCGCGGAGTGAAAAAGGCGCGCGAGCCGGCACGCCGCGAGCGCGGCCGACATCCTTACTCCGTCGCGCTCGTAGGACGGCCCGATGGCGACCGGACCCGCGCTCCCCCTACTCCCCGAGCCGCTCCCGCTCGGAGAGCTTTCTGACCCGCTTCTCGTCGACCCCGGACCGCGGCTGCTGCGGGCCGTCGTCGAGGCGTATCGCGAGGTCGCGCCGGCGCTCGTCGATCCGACCGTCGGGGACCTCGCGAGCGGGGAGAGCAAGGGGAGAGACTCCACTCAGGTAGACCACCTCCCGACGCTGCGCGTACTGGCGGGCGAGTCGGCGATCGACGCCGCGGCCGCGGGGTTCCGGTCGGCGAGTCGGCTCGCGGCGCTTCTGGACGACGGCGCGGTCGACCTCCGCGTCCTCGACGCGCCGCAGCCGAACCCGGTGTTGGCGGGCGACGAGACGGGGTTCGCGCTGATCGGAGGAGAGAACGACGACGCGCCCGCGGGCGACGACGAGAGCACAGTTGACGGCGGAACCGACCGGGACCGCCGGTGGCACCGCGTCGGCGACGACGCCTCGCTCCGCGGGCGCTACGGGCCGGATTTTGCGGACGCCGAGCTGTACCGGCTCCGGACGCCGAGCCGACGGCGGGTGTACGGGGGGTTCGCGTCCCGGTGCGACAAGTCGGTCGCGGTCGCCGTACTCCGCGCGCTCGACGCGCCGACCGATCCGACCGGCGCGGACGACTCCCCCGGGCCGACTGCCGGTCCCGATCCGGAAGAAACCCGGATCCGGACCTACGCTGTCGGGGCCCGCGAGGAGGTCCTCGACCGGACCCTTCGGAGAGCCTGCGAGGACGCGGGACTCGGGAGTCCCTCGACGTTCACGCGGATAAAACGGCTCCTGCGAGAGAGCGACCTGATCGAGACGGCGTCGGAGTCGCAGCCGGTCGGGCGACCCCGAGAGCGGCTCGTCGCCCGGGGTGCGCTCGCGGCCGCCGAGACGGCCGAAGAAACCGTCGCGGCGGTGCGGGGCGTCACAGAGTGATTCGGTGCGGGGCGTGACGGACTGACGCGGAGAAGCCGCCGGGACCGCGGCGTCAGTCGTCTTTCGTCTTGATGTCGGCCGAGAGCCCCTGTGCCATCTCGATCTCCGTCGAGTTGTTCAGGGTCCACGCGGTGCGGTCGGTGACGGCCTCGATCGCCTCCCGGGCGGAGGGGTAGCCGTTGCCGGACTTCTTCACGCCGCCGAAGGGGAGCTGGACCTCAGCGCCGATACACGGGAGGTTCCCGTACGCCAGCCCCAGTTCGGCGCGGTCGCGGTAGTAGTTGATCTGCCGGTAGTCCTCGGAGATGATCGCGCCGGCCAGTCCGTAGTCGACATCGTTGTGGATCTCGACGGCGCGCTCGATGTCACCGTCGTACTCTAGGAGCGCGACGTGGGGGCCGAACACCTCCTCGTGAGTACACCGGAGGTCGGCGTCCGGGTCCGCCTCGTAGACGAACGGGCCGACCCAGTGGCCGTCCGCGTGGCCGTCGGGGATCTCCTCGGGGTCGAGTTCCGTCCGGTCGACGAGGACGTTCACGCCCTCCTCGCGGGCGAGTTCGTTGTACTCGGTGACCTTCTCGTGGTGTTCCGCCTCGACGAGCGGTCCCATGAACGTGTCCTCGTCGAGGGGGTCGCCGACCGCGACCGATTCCGCGATCTCGACGAACCGCGACGTGAACTCGTCGTACACGTCGCTGTGGATGATCAGTCGCTCGGCGGAGACGCAGCGCTGGCCGGTCGTCTTAAACGAGGACATCACCGCGGAGTGGACCGCGACGTCGAGGTCGGCCTCCTCGGTGACGACGACCGCGTTCTTCCCGCCCATCTCGCAGGCCGCCCGCCTGCCGGGCACGCCGCCGAGCTTGTCCTGGATGTGGTGGCCGACCTCCGCGGAGCCGGTGAAGAGGACGGTCGGGACGTCGTCGTTCTCGACGATCGCGTTGCCCGCGTCGCCGAACCCCTGAACCATGTTGAACACGCCGTCGGGGATCCCCGCGTCGTCGAACATCTCCGCGACGATCTGCGCGCACCACGGCGTCTGCTCGGCCGGCTTGAACACGACGGTGTTCCCCTCCACCAGCGCGATGGCCATGTGCCAGTACGGGATCGCGACCGGGAAGTTCCACGGCGTGATACAGCCGGTGACGCCGCGGGGCTTCCGCCGCATGTACGCGTCCTTCGAGGGGATCTCCGAGGGGACGATGTCGCCTTTCGGGTGGCGGGCGTCGCCGGCGGCCCACTCGACCATGTGCGCGGCCTCGACCACGTCGGCTTTCCCCTCCGAGATCTCCTTGCCGCACTCCTTCGAGACGACCGCGCCCAGTTCGTCGGTGCGCTCGCGCAGCTCGTGGTACACGTCCCAGAGGTACTCCGCGCGCTGGATCCGGGAGAGCTCGCGCCACTCTTCGAACGCCTCGTCGGCGGCGGCGACCGCGCGGTCGACATCGTCGGGGGTCCCGCGGTGGAACTCCCCGAGCGACTCGCCCGTCGCGGGGTTCTCGCTTTCGAACGTCTCGGACCCGTCGCCGTCGACCCACTCGCCGTCGATGTAGTGTTGGTACGGCTGCGCCATGGACGCAATATTTGCTGGTCCGGGTAAAAAATCACCTCTCCGTCGGCGGCCCCGCGTCGATCAGCCCGCGTGCGGTCCGTCCCCGGCTCGCCGCTCGCCGTCGGCCCGCTTGTCGAACTCGCCGCGCAGCTCCGCCGCGTCGAACTCGTGGTCGGGGCGGATCGCGACGAAGTCGAGGAAGCGCTCGGCGGCGAGGAGGTCGTCGACGTCGTAACTGCGCAGGCTCGCGTCAACGGCCGCAGCCGCGCCGACCAGCGGTTCGAGCGCCGCGAGCGCGCTCGCGAGGTCGTACGCCCGCGCCGACTCCCGACCGTCCTCGCTCACGCGGGTCGCGTCGATGACGTACAGTTCCTCGTCGGCGACGAGGACGTTCTCGGCGCGGAGGTCGCCGTGCGCGAGGCCGGCGTCGTGGACCGTCCGCAGCGTCGCGAACAGTTCGGGCGCGAGCCGAGCGACGGTCTCCCTGTCCAACTCGCCGAGGGTACGGAACTCGGGGAGGTACTCCAACACGAGGACGCCGAGGTCGCCGACCTCGAACGCCTCGACCGGCTCCGGCGCGTGGACTCCCAGCTCGCGGACCCGCCGGGTCGCCTCCAGTTCGTGCCGCGCCATCTCGTAGGGGGTCTCGTGGCGCTCGAAGAACCCCTCCGTGCCGGCCGAGAACGCGCCGAGGTTCCGCCCGGTGGTGAAAAGCGCGTGGACGAGCGTGTTCTGTCGGGTGATCACCTTCACGAAGAGGTCGTCGTCGACGACCATCGGGGTCGACAGCCAGTTGTCGGCGTCGAGGAACCGGATCCGCATCCCGTCGCGGTCGTACCGCTCCGCCAGCTCGCGCGCGACCCGCTCGATGTCGGGCCAGTCGACGCGACCGCGGACGAGCTGCCGGAACTCCATACCGGCGGAACGCGGCGACGCTTCATAAGTCGTCGGCTCGCGGTCGACGGCGGACGGAACGCGACACGATCTTTCACGGTCGTTCGCATCGTTTATGCCCGCGGGTCGCAATTCTTGCGCATGGACTTCGAGGTACCCGCCGAACACCGGATGATGCGCGACACCGTCCGGGACTTTTGCGAGTCGGAGATCGCCCCCATCGCACAGGAGATCGAGGACGAACACCGGTTCCCCGAGGAGGTGTTCGACTCGCTCGCCGAGCTCGACGTGATGGGCGTCCCGGTCTCGGAGGAGTACGGCGGACTCGGCGGCGACCAGCTGCTGTACGCCCTGATCACGGAGGAGCTCGGGCGCGTCTCCGGCGGGATCGGGCTCTCGTACGCCGCGCACACCTCGCTTGGCGCGAAGCCGATCGACCTGTTCGGCACGGACGAACAGAAGGAAGAGTGGCTCCGCCCGCTCGCCGAGGGCGAGGGGATCGGGGCGTGGGCGCTCACCGAGCCGGGCAGCGGCTCCGACGCCTCGGACATGGACACCACCGCCGAGTACGACGCCGACGCGGGCGAGTACGTGCTGAACGGCACCAAGCAGTTCATCACGAACGCGAACGTCGCGAACTCGATCCTCGTCAAGGCCGTCACCGACTCCGAGGCGGGGTACGACGGCATCTCGACGTTCATCGTCGACCCGGACGAGGACGACGGGTTCGAGGTGACGACCGTCTGGGACAAGATGGGACTCAACAGCTCGCCGACATGCGAGATCGCCTTCGACGACGTGCGGCTCCCGGAGAACCGCCTGCTCGGCGAGGAGGGCGAGGGGTGGACACAGACGATGAAGACGCTCGACGGCGGTCGGATCTCCATCGCCGCGCTCTCCGTTGGGCTCGCGCAGGGGGCCTACGAGGCCGCCGAGGCGTACGCGGGCGAGCGCGAGCAGTTCGGCAGGCCGATCGCGAAGTTCGACGCGATCCGCGACAAGATCGTTCACATGTACCGGCAGATCGAGCGGGCACGGCTGCTCACGCACAAGGCGGCCACGCGGTACGACGCGGGCGAGTCGGTCACGAAGGAGTCGGCGCTGGCGAAGCTTGACGCCAGCGAGGCGGCCCGCGAAGTGGCTGAGGAGGCGGTTCAGACGCTCGGCGGCTACGGCTACACGACCGACTTCGCCCCGCAGCGGTTCTACCGCGACGCGAAGCTGATGGAGATCGGCGAGGGGACGAGCGAGATCCAACACGTCGTCATCGGGCGCGAACTCGGCCTCTGAGCGGTCCACGCGATCGGTGGCGTCGCCGCACCGGCCGTCACGAGAACTCCACGAGGTCGTCGTCGACGCCGCGCAGGCTCTCCGCGAGCCGCGACCCCTCGGGGACCGCCCGGAGGAACGGCTCCGACCCGAAGCGGACCTCACCGTTGACGGACACCAGACCGAGGTCCGCGGGGTCGCCGTCGAGTCCGGTGAGGAACGCGACGGTGCGGACCGCGGGCACGTCGCCGGCCCGCGCGTCGGGGTTGACGGAGCCGTACAGGGTGCGGTTGACCGCGACGTGGTGGACGCAGGTCGGCGTCGGCGCGAAACACAGCAGGTAGCGAGCGCCCGGCTCGCTGCGGCCCAGCTTGGGTCGGAGGGCGTGGCGGTCGTCGTCGTGGAAGTACCGCTCCATCCGGCGGTACTGCCGGAGGATCTCGTTCGCGCCGGTGGCGCGGCGGACCGCGGCGTCCGCCTTGAGTTCGACCACGCGGTCGACCGGCTCGGGCGTCCGCGTCCGAACGAAGAGATCCGCCACCCCCTCTCGCCCGTCCGCCTCGTACGGCTCTTCGAGCCGGATCGCCGGGTCGTCGGCCGTCGCCTCGTAGTGTTCGACGAGCCGGGTCGCCAGCGCGTCTTCGCGCATGGATCCCGGGACGAGACGGAGGGCGATAAACCCGACTCTCGGCGGCGCACGCCGAGCGGCGCTTCGGGCGGGATCGGTCGCGTCGCGCGCCCCGCCGCGTTCCCACGAACCGAGAGCCATCACGGGGTTTGTAAGGCTACAGCCCCTACAGTCGATGATGTCTGATAAACTGTCCAGACGGCGGTATCTCGCCGGAACCGGAGCCGCGCTGACCATCGGGACGCTCGCCGGCTGTTCCGGCGGCGGCGACGGGTCCGACGGCTCGGACGGCGGTGACGGGTCCGACGGCGGCGACGGTGGCGACGTGCCGACCGAGATCGACGAGTACCTTGCCGACGCCAACCAGTACGACGGGTCCATCGAGGACCTCACCGGACAGGACCAGGTCACCGTCGAGGTCGGGACCGGCGACGTCGGCTTCGGATTCTCGCCGGCGGCGATCCGGATCGACTCCAGCACGACCGTCGTCTGGGAGTGGACCGGGAACGGCGGGGGCCACAACGTGGCCTCCGTGGAGGACTCCGAGTCCGACTTCGACAACGGTGAAACCGTCAGCGAGGAAGGGTACACCTTCGAGCAGTCGTTCGACAACACCGGCATCCAGCTCTACGAGTGCACTCCGCACTCGGCGAACGGGATGCTCGGCGCGATCGAAGTCGTCGAGGCCTGATCCGCACACCGCGGACGGGTTCGGGACGCGAACGCGATTTTTTCCGACGGCGCGAGAGTCACCGGAGACTCACGAGAGGAACGACCAGCGGACGTCGACGATCCGGTCGTGCTCGCCCGTGACCGTCGGCCGCGCGAGGTGGTCGTTGGCGTTGACGCCGGCGTCCGCCAGGTGAGCGAGCGCCTCGTCGAGCGTGCGGTCCGAGCGCTCCACGCCGGCGTCGCGCACGTAGGGGGCGTCGAGCGGCTCCGCCCGGGAGTTCGAGATCTCGATGTCGTCGGTGAGGTCGCCGCCGATCGCGTGCGGCGGCTGGTGGAAATGCCAGTCGCCGACCGTGAGGAACAGCCACACGTCGCCGTTGATGGCGTGGTACTCGCCGGTGACCCGCTCCGCGTCGTACGCGACGATACGCGAGAGGACGGCCGTCTTGAGCCGGTAGAGCGCGTCCTTTCGCGCCGATCGGACGTTGCTCTCGGTGACGTCGCCGCGCTCGTAGGCGGCGGTCGCCTCGTCGGCGAACTGCTTCGCGACCTTGTTGACGACGTACAGCGATTCGAGCAGATCGTCCGTCGGTTCGAGCGGGGTCACGGCGGGATACCGGTCGTGTACTGCGACCGCCCGAACGTCCGACCGTCGCGGGCATAGGCGTTTCGGGATCCGTGACGACGACTACGGAGCCGCGCCCGCTCGGTCGACGCAAACGACCCCCGGATGGTTAATTCTTTAAGCGCAGGGACGAAGAGGAAGGCAAGATGGGGCACGACTCCGTAAAACTGTACTCGGCGATATACGTCGCACTCTTGGTAGCGGCGACGCTGAACTTCCTCCTCTTTGAGTCTTCGTTCGTCGAGTTCACCTACGCACAGGCGGTCGCCGGCACGCTGGTGATAGCGACGGTCAAAACGCTGCTCATCGTCTCGTACTTCATGCACCTCCGGTCGGAGAACCGCTCGCTGACCTACCTGATGGGGATGGCACTCGCGCTCACCATGCTGCTGATGGCTGCCGCGACGTACTCCATCTCGTAGACGCGCCGTCGTCGCACCGACTCGCGGACGCACCGCTGTTCCGATTCGTTTTCTCCGTCACCTGACCCGTTTTCGACGCCTCTCTGGCGGTCTCGTCGTCGCCGTGATCCGTTTCGATGTCGCTCTCGACACCCGTGATCCTCCGCTTCCCTGTGTATTAATTAGTGGTATTAGTTAGTTATATCACGGTCGCACTTCGATAGTGAGTCGTCTATGGCGTTCAGCGACCGACTCCTCGACGCCGGATCTGAGATCTGGGACGCGCAGAAGGAACACCCGTTCGTCGTCGAACTCGCGGACGGCAGCCTCGACGAGGCGGCGTTCCGTCACTGGGTGAAACAGGACTACCGGTACCTGCTCGACTACGCCCGCGTGTTCGCGCTCGCGGGGGCGGCGGCGGACGACGAAGAGACGACCCGGCGGCTGACGGGGACCGCGCACGCCACCCTCGCGGACGAGATGGACCTCCATCGGTCGTTCGCGGCCGAGTACGGGCTCTCGCCCGCGGACCTGGAAGCCGTCGAGAAGGCACCGACCTGCGCCGCGTACACGGACTTCCTCGTGCGGACGGCCCACGAGGGATCGATCGCGGAGATCGCGGCCGCCGTCTACCCGTGCGGACAGGGGTATCTCGACGTGGCCGACCACATGGCCGACCTCGCAAGCGGGGAGCACCGGTACACCCCGTTTATCGAGAAGTACACGAGCGACGCGTTTCGCGAGACGGTCGCGTGGATGCGCGAACTCGTCGACCGGTACGGGGAGGCGTACCCGGGCGAGCGCGACGCCATGCGGGCGGCGTTCCTGCGGAGCGCCCGGCTCGAACACGCGTTCTGGGGGATGTGTTACGACCGGGAGGAGTGGTCCGTCTGAGGCGGGAGAGACGGGCCGGATCGGAATCGGTCCGTGCCCTCAGAACGGGTACTCGCGCGGGTCGTGCTGGATCGAGATCCACTTCGTCTCGGTGATCTCGTCCAAGAACGCGTCGCTGTTGTAGTGGCCGACGCCGGACGCGCCGATCCCGCTGAACGGGACGTGCGCCTCGTCGTTGATCGGCTGGTCGTTGATGTGGACGTTGCCGGTCTCCATGCGGTCGGCGATCTCCTTGGCCGTGCCGAGGTCGCCGGAGTGAACCGCCCCGGAGAGTCCGTACTCCGTGTCGTTGGCGATCGCGACCGCCTCGTCGACGTCCGAGAACGGGATCACGGGCGCGATCGGGCCGAAGTGCTCGTTCGCCGCAGCGGGCATGTCGTTCGTCACGCCCGAGAGGACCGTCGGCGCGACCACGAGCGAGTCGTCGACGCCGTCGACGTCGACCGTGTGGCCGCCGGTCTCCAGCGTCGCGCCCGCGTCGACCGTCTCGTCGACGTAGCCGAGCATCTCGTCGCGCTGCGATTCGTCGATGATCGGCCCGACGATCGTTTCCGGGTCGTGGACGCCGCCGGCCGGCAGCGATTCGGCGCGGTCGACGAGGCCCGCGACGTACTCGTCGTAGATGTCCTCGTGGACGACGTGGCGGTTGATCGAGATACACACCTGCCCCTGGTGGACGAAGGAGCCGAACGCGGCCCCGTCGAGCGCGCGGTCGAGGTCGGCGTCCGCGGTGACGACGTGCGCGTTGTTCCCGCCGAGCTCCATCGCCGGGACCGCGAGGTTCTCGCCGGCGAGGCCCGCGACGCGCTTGCCGATCTCGGTCGAGCCCGTGAAGGCGACGACGTCGCTCTCGGGGTGGCTCGCGACGCGGTCGCCGATCTCCGAGCCGCGGCCGGTGACGACGTTGATCACGCCCTCGGGGAGGTCGGTCTCCTCGAACAGCTTCGCGAACAGCAGGCCGCCGGTGATCGGGGAGTTCGTCGACGGCTTGAGCACCACCGAGTTACCGGCCGCGATCGCCGGCGCGACCGCCCGCATCGAGAGGTTCAGCGGGAAGTTCCACGGCGAGATAACCGTGACGACGCCCTTGGGGCCCACCTGAAGCTGGTTCTCCTTGCCGGGGATGTTGGAGGCGGCGTGTTCGCCCTTCATCCGGCGGGGGAGCGTCGCGGCCTCGCTCGCGTGGTCGGCCGCGATCTGGATCGACGTCTCACCCATGATCGCCGAGCCGCCAACCTCGTACTCCAGCAGCTCCATTATCTCGTCGGCGTGGGCGTCGAGCGCGCCGAGGAACTGCTCGACAACTTCCTGCCGGTGCGCGGGCGGCTGCTCGCCCCACGACTCCTGCGCCTCGGCGGCGGCCTCGTAGGCGGCGTCCACGTCGGCCTCGGTTCCCGAGGCCACCTCGGTCACCGTCTCGCGCGTCGAGGGGTCCTCGACGGCGATGGTCTCGCCGCTCTCGCTCGCCCGCCACTCGCCGTCGACGTAGAGTTCGTCCCAGTCCGCGTCGATCGATAGGTCGGTAGTCATTACAGTTTACCAAACGGTAGAAAAGGCAAAGAGGGGAGAGGTAGCGGCGATTGCGTCCGGTTCGATGGATCGATCGCCGGCAGGGAGCGCCGGCGTCCCACCCGCTCCAACAGACTTTACCGCTCGGTAAACGAGGGTGACGTATGAGCCAGTTCGACCGATCCGGCGGCGTCGCCTCCGACGGGGACCGCGCGGATCGCATCGACGGAGCCGACGCCGCGGCCGCGACTCCCCGGACGGAATCGCGGATCCCGCCCGCGGAGGTGTTCGCGGTCCTCGGCAACGAGACGCGGGTCGAGGTCCTCCACGCGCTGCTCGAACTCGGCGGCGACGAGTCGCCGGTGAGCTTTACCGACCTCTTCGAGCGGGTCGACGCGACGGACAGCGCGAACTTCAGCTACCACCTCGACCAGCTCATCGGTCACTTCGTCCGGCGGCGCGAGGAGGGGTACGAGTTCCGCGCACCGGGGCGGAAGGTGGTGAGTTCCATCTTCACCGGCACGCTGACCGAGCGGGCGCAGCTCGGCTTCTTCCCGGCGGAGGGGTCGTGTCACGCCTGCGGCGGCGACCTCCACGCCTGGTACGTCGACGACACGCTCTCCATCGGCTGTACCGACTGCGGCGCGATACAGGTGAGCTACCCCTTCCCGGCGGGCGCGCTCGACGGCCGGTCTACCGACGACCTGCTGGAGGCGTTCCACCACTACGTCCGGCACCACTACTGTCTGGCCGCGGACGGCGTCTGTCCCGAGTGTACCGGAACCGTCGAGACCGACCTCGTGCGGACGCCCGACGAGGAGGGACAGGCTGTCGCGGTCGAACACGCCTGCCAACGGTGTAGCTACGACCTCCGGTCGACGGTCGGCCTCCTGCTGCTCGACGACCCCGACGTCCTCCGGTTCCACGCGGACCGCGGCGTCGATCTGAGTTCGGTACCGTTCTGGGAGTTCGACTGGTGCGTGAGCGACGCCGCGACGACGGTCGTCTCCGAGGACCCGCTCCGCGTGCGGCTGACGGTCGGCTGCGCGGGCGACGAGATGCGCGTGGGCGTCGACGAGTCCGGAACGGTCGTCGAGACGGACGGCCCCGAACGCGACGCGCAGTAACGCTCGTCGCCGGAGCGCCGCCGCTCGCCGAGTCGAGTCAGGTCGGGTCGAGTCGAAAACCGCAGAGAGAGGGCCGACGCCCACAGTTCCGCTCCGTCGGCGGCGGCCGAGACGTACGGAGCGGAGACGGCGCGTCGGGTGCGCTCAACGACGCGTCAGACTACGCGTCGGGCGCGCCCGGAGACGCGCTTACTCGAACAGCTCGACGGCCTGCTCGTAGCGGCTGGAGGGTTCCTCCCAGTCGACGACTTCGAAGAAGTTGTCGACGAACTCGCCGCGAGCCGGACCGTAGTCGTGGTAGTAGGAGTGTTCCCAGACGTCCAGCGCGAGGATGGGGTGACCGCCCCAGACAGCGCCCTGGTCGTGCTTGTCGACCACGACGTTGCGAAGCTGGTTCGAGAACGTGTCGTACACCAGAAGTGCCCAGCCGCCGGCCGCGGAGGCCGCCGCCTCGAACTCGCCCTTCCAGGCCTCGTACGAGCCGAAGTCCTCCTCGATGCGGTCGGCCAGCGCTCCCTCGGGCTCCGCGCCGCCCTCCGGCGACATGTTCTGCCAGAACAGGTCGTGGAGGATGTGGCCCGAGGAGTTGTGGGTCACGTTGCGGATGGCTCCGCCGGACGAAGAGAAGTCGTGGGACTCACGGTTCTCTTCGAGCGTCTCTTCGGCCGAGTTCCAACCGTTGACGTACCCCTGATGATGGGTGTCGTGATGCCATTCGAGCACCTGCTCGGAAATGTGCGGTTCCAGTGCGTCGTAGTCGTACGGCAGCGGATCGAGTTCGTAGCTCATTGTTGCGTCCCATTGTACTCGCGGCACGGGTAAGAAGGTTCTCTGTAACGCGTTCCAGTAAAAATACTGCTATGATAAAAACCTACTAAATTAGCTTAAAAGACTACCTGAAGCGTTTTATCAAGAAATACCAATTTTTATTGATAATTTCTCAGTTCCGTAATCGTGATGCTTATCGGCTGTGGTCGGCTCGGGTCGAACATGACTTCCAGTCAGCCGAGTGCGGACCGAGCGGCTCCCGTCTCCGGCGAGCCGGTCCGCCACGGCACGGGCGTAAACTCGAATCGAGCGTTTCCGACGGGGGCGCACCCGCAGCACCTCGACCCGTTCGTCCTCTTCGAGCGGTTCTACATCGAGCCGGACCAAGGGTTCCCGATGCACCCGCACCGCGGGTTCGAGATCGTCTCGTATATGATCGAGGGCGGGATGGACCACGAGGACAGCCTCGGCGTCACGAACACCGCCCGCGAGAACGAGGCGATGCACATCACGACCGGCGGCGGGATCCGCCACTCCGAGTTCCCGGCCGACGGAGCGGGCTGTAACGGACTCCAGCTCTGGATCAACCTGCCGCGAGAGCGGAAGGAGATGGAGCCGGACTACGCGGACGCCGCGGCCGACGAACTGCCGACCGAGACGCTCGACGGGGCGACGGTCACCACGGTCGTCGGCGACGGGTCGCCGCTCTCGACGCACACGCCGGTGGAGTACCTCGACATCGAGGTCACGGACTCGTGGGCGTGGTCCGTTCCCGACGGATGGACCGGTTTCCTCTACGCCGTAGACGGTGCGGGGACGGTCGACGGCGCGGCGATCGCCGAGGGCGACGTGCTTCCGGTGACGGAGGCGGCGACGGTCGACGTCCGCAGCGAGGATTCGCTGCGTGCGGTCGCAGTCTCGGGACGCCCCCACGGCGAGCCGATCAGACAGCGCGGCCCGTTCGTGCTCTGAGGACTGCCGGGCCACGGCTGTCTCCTGTCCCCGCGCGTCGCCGACGTGGAATCCCGACCGAGTTTTTTGTAGTCGGAGTGAGACCGACCCACATGGACCTGCGCGCCGCAACCGCTACCGATATCGACGCGGTCCGGTCGGTCGCCCGCGAATCGCTCGCGGCATCGTACGGACACGCCGTCGACGAGGAACTGTTGGACGAGGCCGTCGAGGAGTGGTACGACGCCGGCGACCTCGGGGACGACATCAACGACGACGACGCGGTGTTCCCCGTCGCCCTCGTGGACGGGGTCGTCGTCGGGTTCGCGGAGAGCTACGTCGTCGGCCGCCGCGAGCGCGTCGGCGAGATCGACTGGCTCCACGTCCACCCCGACCACAGGGGGTCCGGGATCGGCTCCGCGCTGCTCGAACGCGTCGAGTCCGCCCTCCGGTCGGCGGAGGTCGACCGGATCGAGGCGCGCGTCCTCGCCGACAACGAGGCGGGGACGGCGTTCTACGAGCGCGAGGGGTACGAACTCGCCGGCGAACGCGACGTCGACATCGGCGGGGAGCGGTTCGCGGAACGGGAGTACCGCAAGCAGATCGGCCGCCTCGCGGGCATCTCCGAGGCCGTCTACGAGACCGAGGCGGGAGACTCCGTCCACGTCGCGTTCGACGAGAGCGACCGCGGGTCGCGAGCGCCCTTCTACGTCGCGTACGCCGACCCGGACCACGAGCGGCGGTACGGCTACCTCTGTGGCAACTGTGAGGGGACCGACGTCGCGATCGACACCATGGACCGGATGGAGTGTCGCGACTGCGGGAACCGGCGGAAACCCACGCGCTGGGACGCGGCGTACTGACTCCGGCGCGTCCGCTGGGACAACCCTGTCACGTCCGTCGGGACGGCCCCGCCGTCTCAGAGCGTGTCCATGACGCCGAGGACGCGCTCCTCGGCCTCGCGGCCGGGGTCCCACTTGCTCCCGTCGCGACCCGATTCGCGGTGTTCCGTCACGGTCCGTTCCATCGCCTCGTCGACCGGCGTCGACTTCCAGCCGAGGTCCGCGAGCGCACAGGTGTCGAGCAGGTGCGGGTACTCGCGGTAGAGCGTGAAGTCGTCGGGTTCGAGGCCGCCGGCGGCGAGCGCGTCGTCGCTCGCCGGGACGACTTCGACGTCCTCCCCGGCGACGTCAGCGATCGTCTCTACCGTCTCTTCGAGCGTAAGTGCGCGCCTGTCGCCGACGTTGTACGCCGCGCCCGGCTCGCCGCGCTCGGCGACGATCCGGAGCGCGCTCGCGACGTCCTCGACGTACGCCCGGTGCCAGAGGTTCTGTCCGTCGCCGGGGATCACCACGCGGTCGTGCGTGAGTACGCGGTCGATCCAGTAGTCGAGCCGCTCCGTGTAGTCGTGCGGCCCGTAGACGATACACGGGCGAACCGCGGTGGCCGCGACGCCCTCCTCGGCGGCCGCGAACACCGCGCGGTCGCCCTCGGCCTTCCGGTTGCCGTACGTCTCGCCGGAGTCGTCGGTCGCCTGCTCGTCGGTACACGGCTCCAGCGGCGTCTCGCCCTCTCGCTTGGGGATCTCCTCGGCGGCGTAGCTGGACCCCGACGAGATGTACACGTACCCGTCGACGTCGGCGAAGATCTCCGTGGCGGTCTCCACGTCGGCCGGCTGGTAGGCGACGCAGTCGATCACGATGTCCGGTTCGACCGACAGCTTCGCGGCGCGCAGCGCGGTCTCGTCTTTCCGGTCCCCCTCGACGTGGGTCACGCGGTTGTTCTCCGCGAAGGGGTTCTCGTGGTTGCCGCGGTTGAATATCGCCACCTCGTAGTCGTGTGCCAGCAGTTCGCCGACCGTGTGGCGGCCGATGAACCGAGTCCCGCCGACGACGAGCGCAGTGTCCGTCATACCCGAGATCGGACGAGCGAGGTAAAAAACGTGGCCGAATCGGACGCCGGATCGCTCGCGGCCGAGAGACGGGCGCTGCTACTCCTCGCTCCGGGGGCCGTCGCCGCGCCACCGCCGGTACAGGAAGTAGGCGACACCGAGACCGATCGCCCAGGTCCCGACGCCGAACACCGCGATCGCGATTCCGCCGAGGAACTCGCCGGCCGGCAGACCGAACATACCGCAGTTCGGCGCGTCCGCGACATAAACGCTCCGAGAAGAGGAGCGACGACGCGCCGAGAGAGGGGTAGCTTCTCGGGCCGGGGGCCCGTACGGCAGCGCATGTCCGACCGTTCGCTGCGGCGACCCTGGCTCGCCGCCCTGCTCGCACTCGTCGTCTCCGGGCTCGGCCACGCGTACCTCCGTCGGTGGGCCCGCGCCCTCGGCTGGTATCTGGCGGTCACCGCGGCCGTCTTCCTGTTCGTCCCCGACGGCGCGGTCACCGCCGCGTTCTCTGGGAACCTCCCGCCGGTCCGAGACCTCGCGCCCCCCGCGGCGGTCGTCGGGGCCAGCGTGATCGACGCGTACGTCGTAGCCCGCAGGAACAACCGGGAGTACGAGCGGGAGCGCGACGCGGCCCGCGCGGCCGACGCTTCGGCGGCGTCCGTCGGCGTCGACGGCGACCCGGACGCCGCGTCGACGGATGCGGCGGACGCCGACGGAACCGTTCGCTGCCCGGAGTGTGGGAAAGAGACTGACCCGACGGTCGACTTCTGTCAGTGGTGTGCGGAGCCGCTGGGCGGAGAAGACGCGTCGTGACGCGGAAGGTGAGATAGTAGGAAAGCGAGAACGGAGAAAACGGGACCGCTGGCCCCCTCAGAAGAGGTAGAACAGCGGGAAGATGAACACCCAGACGATGTCGACGAAGTGCCAGTAGAGGCCGAAGTACTCTATCGGCCGCTCGTCGTCGAGGTAGTGGCCCTGGTACACCCTGACGAACAGGAAGAGGGCGATCACTAAGCCGAGCAGCACGTGGATCCCATGGAGCCCGGTCGTGACGTAGTAGATCGACGCCTGGATCGGGTCGCCGTGGGCGTTCGCGGAGATGGTGACGCCGCGGTCGAATATCTCGTGGTTCCACTCCCACAGCTTGATCGCCATGAAGGTGAACCCGAGCAGGATGGTCGTTCCGAGCGTCGCCAGCAGGCCCTGCCGGCTCTTCCGACGCGCCGCGACCAGCGCGAGGATGACCGTGAACGAGGACGTGATCAGGACGAACGTGTTGATCAGCCCCGGTAGCGACTCGGTCAGCGGCGACCACGTCATCCAGCCCGCGTTGTAGCGGACGAAGACGGCCGCCGAGATGAACGCGCCGAAGACGATCACGTCAGAGGCGAGGAAGAACCACATCCCCAGTTTCACCTTCTCGACGCCGTTGAACGGCCAGCGCTCGGCGAACTCGGTCGGCGGGGCGTAGAAGTCCTCTAGGCCCCACTTGACGCCGGTGTAGAGGAGCCCGACGAGACCGACGACGATCGCGGTCGGGTAGAGCGCGTTCGAGATCTGAACCTCGCTCTGCATGGCGCTGTCACCCAGCACGACTGTGACCGCGTCGGCGAAGCCGGAGAAGCCGAACAGCGTGATCCCGAGCGCTAACGAGAGCGCGAACGGCCAGATACTCGCGTGGCTCGCGTGTTTGTCCCAGTAGGGGTACTCGGAGATGTGCGCCGAGTGGCTGTCGCCGCCGTCGGTGGCGATGTCGCCGTTGTCGTCGGTCTTCATCGCGGGACCGCCGTCCGGCACGAAGTCTTTCACGAACTCCAGTTTCCCGGAGGCGTACGACGGCCGGTTCGGCCAGTTCTCCAGCGGTGGGGGCGAGGAGACCGCCCACTCCGCCGTCCGCGAGTAGTCCCACGGGTTGTCGCCGGCCGGCTCGCCGGAGACGTAGGATTTTGCGAAGTTGTAGAACATGATGAAGAAGGACAGTCCGAGCACGAACGCGCCGATCGTCCCGAACTGGTGGTAGATCTGGAACTCGGGGTTGTACTCGAACACCCGGCGGGGAGTCTCCCAGCCGAGGAACATCGAGAAGTAGACGGCGTTGAACCCGAGGAAGAACACCACGAAGTGGAGCTTCCCGAGGAACTCGTCGTACATCTTCCCGGTTATCTTCGGGAACCAGTAGTAGGCCCCGCCGAACAGCGCCGTCGCCCCGCCGAACATCACGTAGTGGAAGTGCGCGACCACCCAGTAGGTGCCGCGGAACTCGTAGTCGAGGACGATGGCACCGAGGAAGACGCCCGTGATGCCGCCAAGTATGAACAGCAGCAGCGCGCCGAACGCGAAGAGGAACGGCGTCGTGAACTGTATCCGCCCCTTGATCAGCGTGTAGATCAGCGAGAAGACGACCAGGTCGAACGGGAGCGAGATCCCGATGGTCGTGGCCATCATCAGCGTCTTGATCTCCAGGTTGATCGTCGTCAGGAACATGTGGTGCATCCACACGAGGAACGACTGGACGGCGATCAGACAGATGGAGATGATCACCCACTTCCGGCCGACGAGCCGCCGCCCGGAGAACGTTTGGAACAGCTCCAGCATGACGCCGAGCGCCGGGAAGAAGACGATGTACACCTCCGGATGGCCGAAGAACCAGAACAGGTGGCCCCACAGCAGGGAGCCGCCCTCAGTCGCCGAGAAGTAGACGCTGCCGAGGACGCGGTCGGCCGCGAGGATGAGTCCGACCGCGAGCAGCGCGGCGAACGCGAACAGCATCATCCACACGGTCGCAAGCATCGACCAGGTGAACATCGGCATGTCCATTATCCCCATCCCCTCGGCGCGCGAGTGATGGATGGACGTGAGGAAGTTCACCGTCGACGCCGTGGTGCCGGTGACGAACATCGCGAGCGCGAGTACCGCACCGGTCGACCCGATGCTCGGCGTGTACATCGGCACGTTGAGCGGGGCGTATATCGTCCATCCGGCGGAGAGCGTACCGCCCTGGAAGAAGCTGATCGCGAGCAGGACGCCCGAGAACAGGTACAGCCAGTAGGACACCGCGTTGAGCCGCGGGAACGCGAGGTCGTCCGCACCGATCTGAAGCGGCACGAAGTAGTTCGCGAACCCGAACGCGAACGGCGAGAGGAACCAGAACACCATGATCAGCCCGTGGGCGGTGACCGCCTCGTTGTACGCCAGTCCGGAGAGGATCTGGCTCGTCGGGTCCCACAGCTGGAGGCGGATGAGAAGCGCCATCACGCCGCCGAACAGCAGGAAGAACAGTGCGGTGATCGTGTAGAGGATACCGATGTCCTTGTGGTTGGTCGTGACGAACCACCGCTTGACGGAGGTCGTCGGCGGAAGTCCGCTCATGCGCTCACCCCGCCCGCGGAGGGCGCGTCGAACGCGACGCCGGTGCTCTCGATGCTGGCGCTCTCGGAACCGTTACCGGTGCCCGCGTACCACTCCTCCCACTCGTCTTGCGGGATGACCGTAACCTGGCCCTTCATCTGGGAGTGACCCGGACCGCATAGCTCGAAGCACTCGACGCGGTAGGTCGCCTCCCCGCCTTGTGCCTCGATATCCTCAGAGCTTACCTTAAACCACGTCTCGCTGTACTCTCCGGGGATGGCGTCGGACTTTATCCGCAAGTCTGACGAGCCGAAGTTGTGCCACACGTCGCTCGACGTGATGTTGAGGTCGACCCGCTGATCGGCCGGAACGATCAGTTCACCCCGTTCGGTGTGGCCGTTCGGGTACTCGTACACCCAGCCGTACTGCTGTCCCTCGACGAGAATCTCGATGTCCCCGTCGTCCTGAACGCTCGGCCCGTCCTCAACGTAGAGGAGAAGCCCGTACGCGTACACGACGAGGCTGATGACGACGATGGCGCTCAGCCCGAACGAGAGGAACAGCTTCTTCGCTTTCGGACCGCCCTGTCCCGTCGGGAGCTCACCGACCGTCGGCGCATCGAACTTCTCGTCCGATCGATCGCCGTCGTCGCGGTACTTGTACACGTTCCACAGCGTGTACGACACGACGATGGTGCCGACGAGCGTACCGAGCGCGAGGAAGACGAAGAAGATCTCGTCGAAGATCTCCGCCTGTGCGCGCCAGTCGCTCCCCTGTTGTAGGATAACTGGATCTATCATGTTCGTCTGTCTGCCCTTGTCTCTCCCTTAGCGATGGCACACTTATCTCTTGTGTAGCGGGGCGGACGATCGACGGTAGAGAACCCGGTTTCGCGCCGGTGTCGACCCCCCGGAGTCAGCCAGCGGAGCCGCGGTGTGGACCGTCGAGAGGGGGACGAAGCGCGCGCCAGGCGAGAGAGATGAAGACGTCGGGACGACAGGGCGAAAGACGCCGGAACGATGGGGCAGAGAACAACGCGTCGAAGGGTATTTGTACGCGCGAACGGAGGTCCCAATAACGGATATCCATGACATCACTCACCCTCTTGAGCACGGGCCTGATGGGCCTGCTCGTCGTCGCCACGTTCGTCGCAGTCGCCGAGATCGGAGGGAAGCGGTCCGCTCCCGGCCGCGACGAGAGCGGCGGACGCTACGAGGCCGTCGTCGCGACGCTCGGCGAGTTCGTTCGGACGCCGGTCGTGTGGGCGGTCTCGTTCGTCGGCGTCACCGTCCTCGTCGGCGGGAGTATCCTCCTCGGCGTCGGGAGCTTCGGTATCCCGGAGGCGCTCGCGGGCACGCTGGTGAACGTCGCGTACTTGATCGTCGGACTGCTGCTCGTCGGCTTCGTCTTCCTCGGTGCCTACTTCGCGACCCGGAGCCGTGGGCTCGGGAACGCGCACGGCGTCGCCGCCGGAACCCTCGCCACCGGCGCGGCGTTCCTCGTCCTCGTCACCGTCCAGTTGGTCGTCGGCGTCGTCGGCTGAGCCGCCCCGTCGGATCGTCTCGTCGGCCGCTACCGAACTCCGAGAACGGATACACCGTCAGCGACCGCCCTCGGCACTCGACTCCCGAAGTCCGCCGTCGAGACCGAGTCCGACGTAGCCGCCGTACCGGTCCCACACGACGACGAGCGACGGGACGAGCAGGATCGAACAGAGGTACGCGTAGAACACGCCCAGCGCGAGCAGGACGCCGAAGTCGCGCAGCAGGGGGATCACCGCGAGCCACAGGACGCCCAGCCCGGAGACGGTGGTGAGCATGCTGCCGGTGAGCGCCCCGCCCGTCCCGGCGATGGTGACGTCGAGCGCCTCGTCGACCGGAAGCCCCGACTTGTACTCGTCGACGAACCGGTGGACGAAGTGGACGGTGTAGTCGACGCCGAGTCCGATGGAGACAGAGAGGATCGGCGCGTTGATCGGCGTCAGCGGGATGTCGAGCAGTCGCATCGACCCGACGAGCAGGCCGACCGTGACGAGGACGGGGACGAGGTTCAACAGGCCGTACACCGCCTTCCCTTCGAGGTACGCGTACGACAGCGCCAAGAACAGCGCCGTGAGTCCGAAGGCGGTGAACAGACTGCGGATCGCGGACTCCGTCAACAGGTCGATCACCGCCTCGTTGACGACGAGAGAGCCGGTCGGGACGGCTTCGAGCGGGGTGCGCTCGGCGAGGGCGCGCACGTCCGCGACCGCCTCGGAGTTGTCGACGCCGGGTCGGATCGTGTAGTCGATCCGCGCGCTACCGCGGTCGGCGGCCACGTAGCCGCGCGCCTGCGTCTCGGCCGGGGAGTCGAGGAGCGCGTCGTACACCTCGTCGACGTTCCGGTCCGGCACGCCGTTGCCGAGGCGGTCGTTGCGCTCGACCACCGCGGCGAACTCGGGGTCCTGTGCGGCCCGGTCGTCGATCACGGTGACGACGCTCGTCGCGGCCGCGCGGCGCTCGTCGGTCGTCGCGAAGGTCTCGGGGGGGTTCCGCATGGTCCGGTCGATCAGCTCTAAGGCGTCGTCGTCTCTGACCGACTGGTCGACGTACAGCGTCACGGACCCGCCGAAGTTCTGTTCGAACTCCTCCTCGAACAGCGTCAACACGTCGAGGAACGTGTACTCCGTCGGCGCGAACGGCTCCGGCAGGTCGGCGTACGTCTCTAGCCGGTCCTGGTCGGGGAAGAACGCCTCTTCCGAGAACTCCGTGTTCACGCCGGTGCCGTACGCGCCGCCGGCCGCGCCGCCGACGAGGAGGAGGGCGACGACGACGACCGGGGCGAGACGGGAGAGGTCGACGCCGACGTGGAGGACGCGCGCGAGCCGCGAGCCGCCCGATCCGAGCGCGGTCGTTCCGAACTTCGGGATCGGCAGTCGCTCGCGCCACCGGTCGGCGAGGACCTTCGCCGCCGGAAGGTAGACGCTGAATATCAGGAGCGTGAAGACGATCCCGGCGGCCGCGACGATCCCGAAGTCGCGGTTGGGGTCGAACGGACTCACCACGTTAGAGACGAGTCCGAACACGGTGGTGATCGTCACGAGGAGGAAGGCGACGAGCAGCTGGTCGGTCGTGGTCCGCATCGACGCCCCGATCCCGGTCCCTGTCGCGCGCTCCTCGCGGTAGCGGTTGACGATGTGGATCCCGAAGTCGATCCCGACCGCGAGCAGGAGCGGGAAGACGGTCACGAGCGAGTCCGAGAACGGGATCCCGGCGTACCCCATGAAGCCGAACGTCCAGAGGAGCGAAACGAGCAGCGCCGAGATGCCGATCGCCATGTCGATCGGGTCGCGATACGCGAAGATCAGGAACCCGACGATCAGTACCAGCGCCGCCGGGAAGACGATGATCGCGGTGTCGGTCAACAGCGCGGTGATCTCCGACTGGAGGACGCCGTCGCCGAAGAGGATCGCGTTCTCCCCGGCCTCGTTGCCCGGGACCGAGTCGACGACGTCGACGCTGCGGGTCTGGAGCTCCGTCACCCGCGCCGTCGTCGCCGCGTCGGGCAGGTCGTAGGTGATCCCCACGATGGCGGTGCCGGCCCGCTGTGCGGTGGGGTTGTAGTCGACGGACACCTGCGGCGCGACCGCGCCGGCCGCGTCCGCGTCGGCGACTGCGGTCCGCAGTTCGGCGGGCGTCGCCTCCGTCACGGCGTCGCGGCGCTCCGCCGGGCTCTCGGCCGCCGGGTCCAGCTGCCGCGCGATCGCATCCGCGTGGCTCGACGTCGACGCGACCCGGAGCGCCGAGCGCGACTCCAGCCGGTGTTGGGTCTCCAAGGTCCTGACCAGCGCATCGCGGGAGAGGACGTTGTCGTCGGAGACGATCACCTGCGCGGAGGTCGCGGATCCGCCGATCGAGGTCTCGAACTCCTCGTCGATGTCGTCGAGCGCCTGCTGGGCGGGGATGTCCTGCGTGAACTGGTCCGCGCCCGCGCTGGTCTCGATGCCGGTCAGGCCGCCGGCGAAGACGACGGTGACGAGCAGAAAGACCGCGAGAACCGCCACCGGTCGCTCCGTGACGAGGCGGTCGATCCGCTCGATGAGGCGGTCGACTGCGGTCACCGACGCCCCGCTGTCCGGCGTCCCGGCCTCTCTCGCGTCACTGTCCGGCGTCTACGCGCCGTCACGGGTCGCCGAGACCGGGGGCGTTCCCCGTCTCCGCAGGTGGCGTGTCCCGTCATCGGATCACCGCCGTCGGTACCACACCGCGCCGCCGGCCGCGGCGACGACGACGAGGACGACGACGGCGATCAGTCCGAGCGGGGTCCCGCCGTCGTCGACGGGGGCGGTCACCGACACCGGGACCTGCGTCACGTCCGAGATGCGGTCGTTGCCCCGCTCGTCGTCGTACCGGAAGTCGAGTTCGATCGGGTGGTCCTCGACGCTCGCGCCCGGGGCGGCCGACACCTCGAACCAGATGTTCCTGGATTCACCCGGCTCCAGTTCGTCGACGAACGCCTCGTCGTTGACCGTCGTCAGCGGGCTGTCGGCGTAGAGGCCGGCGTTGATCGACGACAGCGTCTCCGGCCGCCGGTTCGTGATCTCCACGTCGATCCGCTGGGTCCCGCCCGCCGGGACGGTAGCGTTCTCGACGTCGAGTTCGAACTCCGGCTGCCGCGGGGCGACCTCGACGCGGCGAGTCTCCTCGACGGCGACCGTCGCGTCGCCGCTGTCGTACTCGGTGGTGAAGCGGAACTGCCGGGGGCCGGGGTCGGCGCTCCCGCTCACGTCGGCGTCGAAGGAGAACTCCGTGGACTCGCCGGCCGGGATGGTCGGGAGCGCGTACCGGCTCTCGCCGAGGCTCACGCGGTCGCTTCCGGAGTCGGCGACGAGGACCGCGTCCTCGACGTCGACCGGTCCCTCGTTCGTCAGCGTACCGGAGACCGTCCCGGAGTACCCGACTTCGAGCGTCCCCGAGACGTTGCTCAGCGAGAACGACTGCTCCGGGATCGGAACGACGCCGGCGCGCGCGGCGGCCGCGGTCGCGTCGACCCCGTTCGGATCCCGGTAGTCGACCGTCGAGGAGAGCGCGTACGCGCCCTCGCCGAACGCCTCGCTGACGGTCGATTCGAACGTCACCGTCCGGTTCTCCCCGGGTGCCCAGTCGCCGACGAACGACTGGCCGCTCCCGCCGGACCCGAGCTGGACGCCCGGGCTGGTCGTCGTTCCCGAGACGACGGCGTCGCGGGCGGTCTCGTCGCCCACGTTCGCCATCGTGACCGTCACGTCGCCGCTGCCGCCCACCTGCGCGTCGGTGTCCGTTTCGAGGACCGCGAAGCGCGCGCCGTCGTCGATGACGATGGTCAGGTCGAAGTCCTCGATCCCCCGACGGTCCTTGTGGTCGTTGAACTCGGGGATGACCTCGAAGGTGTACCGGTAGCGGGCGGTCGCCTCCACCTCGTACGTTCCGTCAGGCACGTCGTCGGGCACGGTCACGTCGAGCGGGACGGAGACCGGGCTGGCGTCGGTACGCACGTCGCCGACCGGAATCTCGCCGTCCTCGACGTCGATCGGTACGTCGCCGTCGTCGATTTCGAGGGTGAGTCCGCGAGCTGTCGTCACCCGGGAATCGAGCTGGTTGCCGATCGTCATCTCGCCGGTGTTGACGATGTCGACCGTGACCGTCGACTCCGCGCCGCTGGGCACCGACCGTTGCGAGACGAAGAGGTCCAAGACGGGGGAACCGCGGATCTGTCTGTCGGTCGGTTCCGATCCCGTCTGCGCGACCGCGCCGTCCGCGGCCCCGGAGGAGACGCCCGAGAGCGCGGCGTGACCGCCGTCGAGAGACGCGTCCGCGTTCGCCGCCGCCGCGCCGGCGAGCGAGACCCCGACGAGGAGCGCAGCCGCGGCGACGACGGCGAGTCCGACCGTCGCGAGCCGCGTCGATCGGCTCATCGATCGCCTCCGCCGGCCTTCCGGGAGGGTCTGGTCGCACGCGGCGACCGATCGTGCCGTGACGCGTCGGATCGAGTCATACGGTCCGCTCGGAGCCCCGAGAAATAAGCGTGTTGAATAAACGTTCAATCAGGAGTGGTATATAACGCACTCGCCTACGGGTCCGTATGGACGACCCGTTCGCGGAGCCGTCGGACACCCGGCAGGCGATCCTCGGTGCGGCGTTCCGCGCGCTCTGCGAACACGGGTACGCGAACGTCACGATCCAGCGGATCGGCGACGAGTTCGACAAGAGCCCGTCGCTCGTGTATCACCACTACGACGGGAAAGACGAGCTGCTGATCGACCTGTTGGAGTACTTGCTCGACCAGTTCGAGGCATCCATCGCGGACGGGAGCGCGGAGTCGTCGGAGGGAGATGCGCCGTCGAAGGGCGACGAGCCGTCAGAGTGTAGAGACGGAACCGCGGGCGAAAGAACCGAGATAGCCCCCGAGGCGGCCTTCGACCGGTCCGCTCGCGACCAGCTCGACGGCTACCTCACGGCCGCGGTCGATCCAGACTCGCTCAACGACGAGTACGCGCCGGACGCGCAGTTCGTCACGGTGATGACGGAGCTACGGGCACAGGCCGCCAGCGACGCGGCGTACCGCGACCACTTCGACCGCAGCGACCGCGTCTTCGGCGCGTACCTCGAACGCCTCGTCCGCGAGGCCGCGACCGAGGCACAACGCGACGACGAGTCGACGGAGACCGCCGGACCGGGCGGCGAGGCGGTCGACCCCGGCGAGGTGGCGGCGACACTCCAGACGTTCGCGACCGGCGGAATGTTCCGGTGGGCGACCACCGGTGACAGAGGATGGACGACGCCGTCGCGGACGGGGATAGACCGGTACCTCGAAACGGTGTTACCACGCGTCGATCCGGACGCAGCCGAGTCGGGCGGCGGGAACTGAGAGGGTCAGCGGTCGGTGACTCCCTCGGCGTCCATGTGAGAGACCTCCTCTTCGAGCCACTCGCGGAGCCACTTCACGCGCTTGATGCGCTGGTGTGCGATGCTCTCGGCGGTGTCGGAGACGACGCGCTCGGTGTGGTCGTACGCGCGCTGGAGCACGCGGTCCACCATCTTCGCGGAGTCCATGTGGGTCCGGGACTCGTACCCCATCCGCAACAGCATGAGGACCGCGCCGTTCGCGCCGACCTTGTCGAGCACGTCGGCCTCGATCAGACACCGGCTCTCCAAGGGCACGGCCGCCAGGTCGCCGGTGTACGAGTGATCGACGACGGCCCCGCACACCTCCTCGATGAACGACTCCGGGTAGTTGCCGCGGCTCTGGAGGTACTCGCGGGTGACGCGCGCGCCGGCCTCCGCGTGAACGTCCTGTTCGGCCTCCAGCTTCGCGACATCGTGGAAGACGGCGGCGACGCGGACCACGTCGACGTCCGCCCCCTCGGCCTCGGCGATCTCGGTCGCGAGGTCGACGACGTTGAGGATGTGGTTGAACCGGTACGACGACGAGTGCCACGGGTACCAGCGCATGCGTCCGCCGTCGTCCTCGCTCTCGACGCTGGCCGCGAGGTAGTCGCGGACGAACCCTTTCATCTCCTTGAAATCCTCGTCGCTCACCTCCGTTTCCTTAATTTCGACGCCCACCGGGACCACCTCGGGCGAAAAGATCGTGATTCATTACCGTCACCGAGGAGCGTTTCGGTCTTAGGCGTTACGACGGAGTCTCCGACCGAGGACGACATCGACGGCGAGGCGCGCGGGAGGCCCTCCGAGACGGGGCTCCGACGGTGCCGCGACGCGGGAGCGCAAAAGCCGCGGCGACGCGGGACGCTTAACAGGGCCGCGGTCGCATCGGCGGATATGTTGAGCCCCTTCGGGAGCGGCGACCGCGCTCGGTTCCAGCGGGCGGCGGCGGTCAACGTCGTCGGCAACGCGGTGAAGATCGCGGTCGTCGGGGCGACGGGACTCGCGTTCGGCAGCGTCGCGCTCCTGGCCGACGCCGCCCACTCCGTCGCCGACCTCGTCGCCAGCGCGGTCGTGTTCGTCTGGGGCGGTTCGCGGTACGAGAGCGCGGACGAGACGCACCCGCACGGCCACCAGCGGATCGAACCGCTGACGGCGCTGTTCGTCGGCGCGACGGTGGTGATCCTCGGACTGCTCCTGTTGCGCGAGTCGGTGCTCGGGTTCGTCGGGCCGGTCGAGGTGCGGCCGAGCCCCCTCCTCGTCGGAGCGCTGCTGTTCGCGATGGCCGACATGTACCTGCTGTACCGGTACACGGAACTGGTGAACGCCGACCTCGGGTCGACCGCGCTCGACGCCCTCGCGGTCGACAGTCTCAACGACATCTACACCACGGTCGCCGCCCTGGTCGGCGTGTTCGGCGTGTTACTGAACGTCCCGGTCCTCGATCCGGTCGCCGGGGCGCTCGTCAGCGCTCTCGTCGTGTACCAAGGGATCGAGATCGGCCGCGAGAACGTCACGTACCTCGTCGGAGCCGCGCCGCCACCGGGCGACCGCGACCGCGTCGTCGCCGCCCTCCGCGACCACGCCGCCGTCGAGGGGGTCCACGACCTCACCGTGTTCTACGACGGGACGGACCTGGAGGTCGAGGTCCACGTCGAGGTCGACGGGGCGATGACCCTCCGGGAGGCCCACGACGTGGAGACGGAGCTCGTCACGAGCCTCCGCGGGTTGGAGGACGTCGGCGACGTCCACGTCCACCTCGACCCCTCCGGGCTCGGGGAGTGGAAGGACGCACCGGATGCGGTCGACGCGCCGCCGGAGTGAGAGCGCCGACGGCCCGAGACCGCCGCCAGAACGTGCGAGCGGCGACGGCCCGAAACCGCCGGCGTGCGGGTTATGCCGACAGAACCCCTACGTCCGATATGATCGGTCGCCGCTGGTTAGAGATGACGTGGCGGGACGGACTGTTCGCCCACTGGCCCGTCGACCCGGAGGTCGTCGCGGCGGCGCTCCCCGACGGGCTCGACGTGGCGACCCATGACGGCGACGCGTACCTCGGCGTCGTCCCGTTCGTGATGGACGACATCCGCCCGCGGGGAGTGCCGATGGGGCTGTCGTTCCCGGAACTCAACCTCCGCACGTACGTCGAGGGACCGAACGGACCCGGCGTCTACTTCCACAGCCTCGACGCCGACGACCGGCTCGGCGTGGCGGTCGCTCGCGGCCTGTTCCGGCTGCCGTACTACCGGGCCGAGACCGACGTTCGGCACGGGGACGGGAGCGCGGCCGACGTTCGGCACGGCGACGGGAGCGCGGCCGACGTTCGGCACGGCGACGGGGACGCAGCCGACGGGCGCTCCGTCCGGTTCACGAGCCGACGGGTCCACCGCGGCGTCCCGCACGCTCGCTTCGACGCGACGTACGCGCCGACCGGCGAGGCGTTCACCCCCGAACCGGGGTCGCTGCCGGCGTTCCTGCTGGAGAACTACCGCTTCTACACCGCGGGAGAGGGCGGTCGACTGTACGTCGGCGAGATCGACCACGAGCCGTGGACGCTGCGTCCGGCGACGGCGGAGATCCGGTCGAACACGCTGTTCGCGGCGAACGGGTTCGACCGGCCCGACGGCGACCCGATACTCCACTACGCGGAGCCGATCGCGGTCACGGCCGACCGGATCAGACGGGTCTGACGCCGGCAGATCCGGGAGGGCAAATCGGGAACACCGAGAACTTCACGGACGGCCGCGTTACGGGAACAGCCCGCGGTACTCGTGGGCCTTCGCCGTGCGCTCTAGGGCGAGCGTGTACGCGGCGGTCCGCAGGTCGGGGAGATCCTTGGTGTCGTACTGCTCGATGGTCTTGTCGAACGCGTCGCCGATACGACGCTCCAACTCGGCGTTGACCGTTTCCAGCGGCCACGAGAACTCCTGTGCGTTCTGGACCCACTCCAGGTACGAGACGATGACGCCGCCCGCGTTCGCGAGGATGTCCGGCACGACCTGAACGTCGCGCTCGGTGAGCGCCTCGTCGGCGGCGACGGTCGTCGGGCCGTTTGCGGCCTCGACGATCGCCGACGCCCGGAGGTCGTCAACGTTGTCCGCGGTGATCACGCCCTCGACGGCGGCCGGGATGAGCACGTCCACGTCGAGAGTCAGTAGCTCCGCGTTGGTGATCGCGTCCGGGTCGTCCCAGCGGGAGCGATCGGCGCTGCCCTTGAGATCGCCCGCGACGTACTCCTCGACGAGGCCGCCGGCGTCGACGTGCGCGCCGAGCGCCGCCACGTCGAGCCCGTCGGGGTCGTAGGCGGCCCCTGACACGTCCGAAGTCGCGACCACGTTGGCACCCGCCTCGTCGAGGAGTCGGGCCGCGTTCGACCCGACGTTCCCGAACCCCTGAATCGCTATCGTCGCGTCGGAGAGGTCGCGGTCGAGGTACTCGAAGAGCCGCTCGGTCACGAGCGAGACGCCGCGGCCGGTCGCCTCCACGCGGCCGGGCGTCCCGCCGATCTCCAACGGCTTCCCGGTGACGACCTGCGGGACGGAGTACCCCTCGTACATCGAGTAGGTGTCCATCATCCACGCCATCGTCTGCGGGTTCGTGTTCATGTCCGGCGCGGGCACGTCGACTTCGGGGCCGATCATCCGTCGGATCCCCTCGGTGTACCGCCGAGTGAGTCGTTCGAGGTCGCGGTCGGTGAGCTCTTTCGGCTCGCAGATCACGCCGCCCTTCGCGCCGCCGTACGGGAGATCGACCAGCGCGGTCTTCCAGGTCATCCATCCGGCGAGCGCCTCGACTTCGCGCTGGGTCACCGACGGGTGGAACCGGACGCCGCCCTTGAACGGCCCGCGCGCGCTGTCGAACTGACAGCGGTACCCCTCGAACACCTCGACCTCGCCGGACTCCAGTTCGACCGGCAGCGTGACTTTGAGCGTGCGCTCCGGATGTTTGAGCCGCTCGAAGATCCCGTGGTCCACGTCCGCGTACTCCTCCGCGCGGTCCATCTGCGCGAGCATGTTCTCGAACGGATCGTCGGTCATGGGCGGCACGACTCGATCCCACGTGATATCGGTTTCGGCAAGTATCGCCTTCGAAAGAGAGTGTCTACCATGATTTTCCGGCAGGATTTCGCCGGTCGTTTCCGGCCGGACTTATACGTCGGGACCGTCAATCGCCGCTCATGACACGCGGACACGCGACGGGGGAGCGTCGATGACGACACAGACGCTCCATCCCCGAGTCCAGATCGTGTGGGTCCTCCGTGCGGTGCTCCTGTCGGCGCTCGTCACCGCCCCGTTCGTCGGCGGCGTGTACGTCGAGTATCTCCCGGAGTGGGTTCCGGTGGCCGTCGGGGCCGCAATCCTGACGCTCACCGTCGCACACGCGCTGCTCCGGTACCGCCGCTGGAGCTACGAGATCCGCGAGGACGCGATCTACCTCGACCGCGGCGTGATCACGCAGGTGCGGACCACGGTGCCGCTGGTGCGGATCCAGCACGTCGATTCCCGGCGCGGCCCGATCGAGCGGACCGCCGGGCTCGCCTCCTGCGTGGTGTACACCGCCGGATCGCGGGGCGCTGACGTGCGGATCCCGGGACTCACGCCGGAGGGCGCGAGCGACCTCCGCGAGGAGCTGAAACGGCTGGCCATCCGCGCCGACGGGGAGGACGCGGTGTGAAGTTAGCGCCGCAGTCGGTCCCGTACCGCGCGCTCCAGAAGGCGGCCGGGACAGCGGTTGCCCTGTTCGTCATCGTCAACAGCGGGGGGTTCGGCCTTCCGTTGGCGGTCGCCGGCGGTGCCGCCATCCTCGTCGCGATGCTCGCCTACGAGGTCGCGTACTACCGGCGGTTCGAGTACGTCCTCACCGAGGACACGCTCGACATTTCCTCCGGCGTCATCTCCCGGCGCGAGCGCGAGATCCCGTACCGCCGGATCCAGAACGTCGACGTGAGCCGGTCCGTGATCCAGCGCGCGATCGGCGTCGCCGCGGTCGACTTGGAGACCGCCGGCGGCTCCAGCACCGAGGGATCGATCCGGTTCGTCACGCCCGAGGAGGCGACTCGTCTCCAGCGCGAGGTCCAGCGCCGGAAGTCCGACGCGAGCCGGACGGGCGAGGGCGGCGAGCGGAGCGACGCCGACACCGGCGCGGTCGAGGGCGGGCGCGACGACGCGTTCGCGCCGAGCGAGGAGGAGCTGTTCGCCATCTCGCCCGGCGAACTCGCCTTGGTCGGGGCGCTGTCGTTCGACGGACGCCTGATCGGGCTGTTGGCGTTCCTCAGTTCCGGGTCGTTCCCGGTGCTTTCGAGCTTCCTGCCGGAGACATCCGCCGCCGCGCTCACCGCGACTGCGTTCGTCGGCGTGGCGGTCCTGTTCCTCGCGTCGTGGTTCATCGGCGCAGGCCTCGCCTTCTCGAACTACTACGGGTTCCGCCTCTCCCGCGCCGGCGACGAACTGCGCTACGAGCGCGGGTTGTTCCGGCGGTACAGCGGGTCGATCCCGACCGAGAAGGTCCAGACGCTGCGTATCGCGGACAACCCCGCGAAGCGGGCGCTGGGGTACGCGAGCCTCTCGATCGAGACCGCGGGGTACGCGCCCGGACAGGGGACGGAGTCGGGCAACCAATCCGCCGTGCCGATCGCGACGACCGACCGCGTCTACCGGCTCGCACACGAGATCGAGCCGTTCGGGACGCCCGAATTCAACCGGCCGCCGAAGCGGATCCGGTGGCGGTACGTCTTCCGCTACGCGATGGTCGTCGGGGTGCTGACGGCGGTCGCGTACGGCGTAAACTGGTACTTCGCGGCGTCGCTCCCGTGGTACGGGGTCGCCGCGCTCCTCCTCATCGCACCGCCCGCGGCGCACCTCAAGTGGAAGCACCGCGGCTACTGGCTCGGCGAGGACCACCTGCTCACCCGGAACGGGTTCTGGGGCCGGACCGTCGCAGTCGTCCCGTACTACCGGATCCAGAACGTGATCGACAGCCGCACCGTGTTCCAGCGCCGGTGGGGCGTGGCGACGATCGTCGCCGATACGGCGGGGACCGGGTCGCTGACGGGAAGCGACGCCGCCGCGGTCGACTTCGAGATCGGCGAGGCCGAGGCGCTGAAGGAGACGCTCACCGACCGCCTCGCGACCGCCGTCGCGGAGCGGCGCGCGGGCGGGAAAGACCGCTTCGAGTGGGTCGACGAGGGCGACGATGTCGACGGAGAAGCGGACGCGGCGGAAGAAACGGGGCCCGCCGCGGGGGCGGAGTCCACTACTGAGACGGGACCCGCAACGGAGCCGACATCGGGCGGGACCATGTCCGGCGCACCGACCGACAACGGTTCGGAATCCGACGACACCGCTGCGGACCACAGGGCCGCCGCCGACGAGCCCACCGACGAGACGCCGGATGTTCCGGACGACGGCGTCGTCCGCCCGGACTTCTCGCCGGGCGACCGCGACTACTCGGAGCCGGCGGAGCGGGTCGACACGGGCGACTACGCCGTCGACCAGCGCGCCTCCGACGCGGACGTCCCGTTCGGTCCCGATCGTGGTACAGAGAACGATGACAGAGAGTCCGAAGACGGTAACAGAGAGTCCGAAAACGCCGACCGAAAAGGTGGCACGGACGAGATAGAAGAGACCGACGCCGACGAGCGGCCAGAGTGATCCGTCCGCACCGGCACTACTCGTCGAGCAGCTGTTGGGCGATCGTGTTCCGTAACACTTCGCTCGTCCCCTCGTAGATCTCCGATAGCTTCGCGTCGCGGTAGAACCGCTCGGCGGGGAAGTCCTTGGTGTAGCCGTAGCCGCCGTGGATCTGGATCCCCTCGTTGGCGACCTCGCGGGCGATCTCCGAAGCGTACAGCTTCGCCTGCGCGGCCTCCTTGATGTAGTCGCCGTCGCGCATCTTCAGGTCGGCCGCCTCGTGCATCAGCAGCTCCGCGGCGCGGGCCTTCGTGTCCATGTCCGCGAGCTTGTGCTGGATCGCCTGAAAGTCGGAGATCGGCCGGTCGAACTGCTCGCGCTGTTGCGCGTAGGACGCCGCCTCGTCGAGCGCGGCGCGCGCGATCCCGACCGACCGGGCCGCGATCGTGATCCGGCCGCCGTTGAGCGTCTTCAGCGCGTGGACGAACCCCTCGCCCTCCTCGCCGAGTAGCCGATCCTCGGGGATCCACATGTCGTCGAACCGAAGCTCGGCGGTCGGACACCCCTTGTCGCCGAGCTTGTCCTCCGTGCCCTCGACGACGAACCCGTCGTCCTCCTCGGGACGCACGACGAACGACGAGATGCCCTTCCGGCCCGCGTCGGGGTCGGTCTTCGCGAACAGCGTGACGGTGTCCGCGACGGAGCCGTTGGAGATCCAGAGCTTCCCGCCGTTGACGAGGTAGCCGTCGCCGTCGCGCTCCGCGGCCGTCGACATGGCTGGCACGTCCGAGCCGGCCTCGGCCTCCGAGAGCGCGAACGCGCCGATGTCCTCGGCGGTGTTCAGGGCGGTGAGGTACTCCTCCTTTTGCGCCTCGTCGCCGAACTCGTAGAGCATGTTGCCCGCGAGCGACGTGTGGGCCGCGACGACCGTCCCGAGTCCGCCGGAGCCGCGAGATATCTCTTCGAGTCCGATCGCGTAGCTGTGGTAGTCGAGCCCCGCGCCCTCGTACTCGACCGGGAACGGCATTCCCATGAGCCCGAGGTCGGCCATCTCGTCTATCAGGTCGGCCGGGAACTCGTCCGTCTCGTCGATTTTGGCCGCCCGCGGCACGACCTCCTCGTCGACGAACTCCGCGACGGTGTCGCGGATCTGACGCTGCTCTTCGGTGAGCGTGAACTTCATGGTCTCCCCTTCGACTGGGCCGACTTAGCCGTTTCCACACGATTGTACACGGGGCGGAGGTTCGTGGGTTCGAGCGGCGCGGCGTCGTTCGGTTTCGAGGCCCCGCGCAGCAGGGGGCGGCCGGCCGCCGTTCCACGAGGCTTTTTATGCGTTGTGCCGTAAGGACTGGCAACTGAATGAGCGGACGAGAACACGGCCCCGGCGAGGCCGACCTCGCGTGGTGTCACGAGGCGGTCCAAGGGGTCTCGCGGACCTTCGCGCTGACCGTCGACGTGCTAGAGGAGCCGATGGCCTCGCAGATCTGTGTCGGTTACCTCCTCTGTCGGGTCGCCGACACCGTCGAGGACGCCGGTCACATCCCGCCGGAAGCCCAGAGCGACGTGCTGCGGACGTACCGACGAGCGATCGACCCGGACGACGAGACCGACATCGCGGCGTTCCGCGAGGCGGTCGACGAGTGGCTGCCCGCGGAATTGGACGACGACTGGACCGTCGTCGCGGAGGCACCGACGATCGCCGCCACGTTCGCGGAGCTCGATCCGGAGGCCCAGGAGGCCATCGTTCCGCCGGTGCTGGAGATGGTCGACGGGATGGCGATGTTCGTCGACCGCCACGCCACCGAGGGCGGGCTCCGCATCGACGACCGCGACGAGTTAGAGCAGTACTGCTACTACGCGGCCGGGACGGTCGGCAACCTCATCACGAACCTGCTCACGCGCGGCGACGTCGCCGAGGAGCGCGCCGACCGGCTGCGCGAGACCGCCGAGGAGTTCGGCCTCCTCTTACAGCTCGTGAACGTCTCGAAGGACGTCTACGACGACTACACGGAAGAGAACAACGTCTACCTCCCCGCCGAGTGGCTCGAAGCGGAGGGCGTCGAACAGGAGCGGGTCGTCCACCCGGAGAACCGCGAGTCGTCCGCGCGCGTCGTCGACCGGACCGCCGACTACGCCCGCTCGTTCCTCGACGACGCGCAGGCGTACTTAGAGACGATGCCGCTCTCGAACGGGAACACGATGGAGGCGTGGACCGTCCCGTACCTGCTCGCGGTCGGCACCCTCCGAGAGATCAACTCGCGCCCCGAAGACGCGCTCACCGAGACCGGCGTGAAGGTGTCCAGACAGGAAGTGTTCGCGGTGATGTCGGCCGCGAGCGACGTCGGCCGCGACTCGCTGGCGGAGCTGCGGCAGACGATCGCCCGGACCCCGTTCCATCGGGCGGTCGGGTCGGCTGACTGAGCGCACGGTTCGGACACCCCAACCGCTTTCTCACAGCCGCGACCGCGCCCGTGACACCGCGGGAACGCGCACGCCGATCGTCTCCCCGAGCGCCTCGGCGGCGCTCAGCAGCCACTCCGCGCGCTCGACCCGCGAGTCGAGGTCCCCGGGACCGATCCGGTAGCGCTCGACCAGATCCTCGACGGTCGCGCCGCCGATCCACTCGTCTAAGATTCGCGCCGTCTTCACCGACTCCAGCCACCCCTCGAAGTCGTCCGGCTCCGTCATGTCCGTCGTCAGATGGGCGGCGTTGCGCCGCGCGAACCGATAGACGTCGGCGCGCTCGGCGTTTCCGAGGTAGGTGTCCTGCATGTCCGGCGTGTCGCAGATCACCTCGAAGGCGGTGAGCGTCGTCGTGTCTGCCAGATCGGCCGCCGCGCGGAGCCCGGCGACGATCCGCTCGCCCGTCTCGGGCCGAACGTACTGCTTCGAGGTGGTCTCGCCGACCGCCGTCGCGACGAGGCAGTAGTCCTCGACGCCGCCGGTCTCCCTGACGACCATCCCGGCGGCAACGAGGTCGTCGACTGCGACGGCGACCGCGTCGGCGAGGCCGCCGGCACCCGTCTCCCGCGCGTAGAACGTCCCCTCGAAGACGTCGAGTATCTCGGTCTCGGTCCCCGCGAACCCGGTGGCGATCGCCGCGAGGACGTGGGTTCGGAGCGCCCCTGGGTCGGCCAACTGCGACTCGACCGCCTCGGGTTCGCCCTCGACGTACCGCTCGTGAACTTCCTCGCGCGTGTCGGCGTCGGCGACGAGGACGGCCTCGCCGTGCGGGTCGAGCCCCGGACGCCCCGCCCGGCCGCACATCTGGTGGACTTCGAGCGTCGGAATCCACTCCATGCCGCCCTCGCCGTACCGTCGCTGGTCGCGGACGACGACGCGCCGCGCGGGGACGTTGACGCCGGCCGCGAGCGTGGGCGTCGCGCAGATACAGGCGACGTCGCGGTCGCGGAACGCCGACTCGACGACCGATCGGTGGCCCGACCGGAGGCCCGCATGGTGGAACGCGACGCCGGCGCGCAGACACGCCGCGAGCTGCCGGCCGGTGAGCGTCCCGTCCACGTCGGTGGCCTCCTCCGCCGCCACGGTGGCCGCGTCCTCGATGCCGAGCCGCTCCGCGAGCCCCTCGTCCGCGAGCCGCTCCGCGAGGTCGACCGCCTCGCGGCGGGAGCGGACGAACGCGAGACACTGCCCGCCGTCCGCGACCGCGTCGGCGACCAGAGCGGCAGTGACCTCGGTGGGATCGGGTTCGTCGTCGTCATCAGCGTCGGGGTCGCTCTCGTCTTCGGCGTCGGTCTCGTCGCCGGCGTAGGCGTCGCCGTCAGGATCCGTCTCGTTGGGGGACGCAACGTCGACGGACAGGCTCGTTCCGTCGTCGAAGGCGACGTCGCCGCCGACGGCGACGCCGGTCCGTAGCTCGACGGGACGCCAGTCGGACTCGACGAGGGCGGCGTCGAGCCAGTCCGCGATGGCGTCCGGGTTGTCGACGGTCGCCGACAGCGCCACGGTCTGGAGGTCGGGGTTCCGCCGCCTGAGCGTCGCCAGCGTCACTTCGAGGGTCGGCCCGCGCCGCTTCGCGCCGAGCAGGTGGACCTCGTCGACGACGACGCAGGCCAGATCGTCGACCCACGAGGCCCCGTTGCGGATCGCGGAGTCGACCTTCTCGCTGGTGGCGACGACGACGTCGTTGCCCGCCAGCTCCTCGCCGGTCGCGTCGAAGTCGCCGGTCGAGATGCCCACGTCGACGCCGGGCAGCGCCGCGAACGTCTCGTACTTCTCGCGGGCGAGCGCGCGGAGCGGGCAGACGTACAGCCCGGGACCGTCGGCGGTCAGGAGCGCGAGCTGCGCGACGAACGTCTTCCCGGACGCGGTCGGCACCGCCGCGACGACGTTCGCGCCCTCGCAGACGCCCGCCTCGACCGCCGCGCGCTGCGGCGGGTACAGTTCGCGGACGCCCCGCTCGGCGAAGTGGTCGACGACGGTCGACGAGAGCGGCAGATCCCGAACGCGCATACGGACACGGATTCGGCCGGATCGGTCATAAAGAGTCGGCAGCGTCCCCCCTCGAACCGGTCGCCCGTTACGAGTCGGTGTCGAAATCCTGGAAGAGCTTCTCGTAGTCCTCGTCGTCGGTCGCGACCGCGTCGCGCGACTCGTCGGCCTGCTCGCGGAGTTCCTCGATCCGGTCGGTGAGTTCCTGGTACTCCGCGTTGTCGGCGAGGTCGCTCGCGCTCTTTTCGGACTCGAGCATCGCCTTCTTCGACGTCAGCGAGAACAGCTCTTGGACCTCCGTGTCGTACTCGCCACGCCGCAGCAGCCCCTCGACGGTGTCTCGGAGCGTGTCGCTGGTGACGGGCTTGACGAGGTAGTCGTCGAAGCCCATCTCCAGAATGTCGAAGTCCGGCTCGACGGCGGTGACCATCGCGACCCGGCAGTTGATACCGCGGTCGCGGACGGCCGTGAGGACCTCGTCGCCGGAGAGCCCGGGCATCCGTCGATCGAGGAGGATGGCGTCGACCTCGTCGTCGGCCTCGTCGAGCTGATCGAGGGCCTCGTGGCCGCCGTACGCGGTTCGAACGCGGTACTCGTCGCCAAGCCAGGCGGCATACAGGTCGGCCAAGTCGGGTTCGTCCTCGACCACGAGGACCAGCGGCGGTTGCTCACTCATGGATGACGGGAGCGAGGGGGTGTTCGCTCACACGTTTCGTCTCTCCGCTGGCTATATTAAAATACCTCTTCGGTGCGCCGGCACTTCGGTCGCTCGGCCGGACTCGGATCCGGTCTCGGCCGGCCGGGGGTTGCCCGGCGTTACTCGCCCGGACTGTAGTTGGGGGCCTCGTCCGTGATCATCACGTCGTGCGGGTGGCTCTCGCTCTGCCCCGCGGTCGAAACCCGGACGAACTCCGCGCGCTCGTGGAGGTCGGGAACGGTCTCCGCGCCGACGTAGCCCATCCCCGAGCGCATCCCGCCCGTGAGCTGGTGGAGCTCGGAGGCGAGGCTCCCCTTGTACGGGGTCGCGGCCTCGACGCCCTCGGGCACGAACTCCTCGTCTTCGTCCTCCTCTTTGAGGTAGCGGTCGCCGCCGCCGGACTTCATCGCGCCGACCGAGCCCATGCCGCGGTACTGCTTGTACTTCTTGCCGTTCATCGTGATGACGCGGCCGGGGGCCTCGTCGGTGCCGGCGAAGTACGAGCCGAGCATCACCGCGTCCGCGCCCGCGGCGAGCGCCTTGATGGCGTCACCGGAGTAGCGGATGCCGCCGTCGGCGATCACGGGAACGTCGTGCTCGACGGCGACGTCCGCGACCTCCGCGACGGCGGTCATCTGGGGCATCCCCGCGCCGCTGACGACGCGAGTGGTACAGATCGATCCCGGCCCGATGCCGACCTTCAGCCCGTCGGCGAAGTCGACCGCGGCCTCGGCCGCCTCGCGCGTCCCGACGTTGCCGACGACGACGTCGGCGTCAACGGTCGCTTTGATCGCCTCCGCGGAGTCCAAGACGTTGAGGTTGTGCGCGTGTGCACAGTCGATGAAGATCACGTCGACGCCGGCCTCGTCGGCCGCGACGGCGCGCTCCTCCTCGAAGGGGCCGACTGCGACGCCGGCCAGAAGCCGTCCGTCCTCGTCGCGGGCGGCCTCCTCGTGTTCGCGGCGCTGGAGGATGCCCTGCATCGTCACCAGTCCGACCAGGCGCTCGGCCTCGTCGACGATGGGGACGCGCTCGATCTTGTGGTCGTACATTAGTTCGAGCGCCTCGCGCGCGCCCACATCCTCCGCCGCGGTGATGACCTCGTCGGTCATCGCCTCGCGGACCGCGTCGTCCTCGCCGACCTCCAGGTACGGCCGGATGTCCGTCCCGGAGATGATCCCGAGGACGGTGTCGTCGTCGGCGACGACGGGGGCACCGGAGACGCCCTGCCGCTCCATCACCGCGTCGGCCTCGCGGACGGTGTCGTCGGGCGAGACGGTGACGACGTTCTCGCGGCGGATGACGAGTTCGTGCGCGCGCTTGATGCGTTCGACCTCGGCGGCCGTCTCCTCGACGGTCATGTTGCGGTGGAGGACGCCGAGACCGCCCTCGCGGGCCATCGCGATCGCGAGGTCGCTCTCTGTGACGGTGTCCATCGCCGCCGACAGCACCGGCACGGTCAGTTCGACGTTCTTCGAGACGCGGGTACTCAGGTCGGCGTCGTCGGGTTCGACGCGGCTCTCCTTCGGTCGGAGTAGCACGTCGTCGAACGTCAGCGCTTCCGGAACCTCGAGTTTCGCCGAGAATCGGCCAGAATCTGTCGCCATATAATCCGTCACGAACGGCCGATGAAAAGCGTTGCGAGACGGCACGGACGTGGAGGTTGTTCACATTCAGATCCGTTTTGTATACATGATTCTGTATGTCTCGGAGAACGCGATCGTCGCCAGAGTCCTCTACCCGTATCGCTGCCCGAGGGCGGTCATGAGTGAATCGCCCGCAGCGGTTTCGAAAGCCGAGGAATAATCGGGGAACATCGAGAGGCATCGACGTATCATCGTCGAAGACGGGTTTTCACCGTAGATCCGTCGTGTCGTGCGGACACGTCTCACACAACCTTTAACGCGACCGAAACACGTATATCCGGTATGGACTCCGACAGTCCCGTGAATGCGCGCATCGCCGGCCAGCCGAACGCCGACCTCGGCGTCCGCTTTACAGCCGGCAATCCGCGCAAACGCTTTACATGGGCTCGTCGGACCTCCCGCGGCGTGGGCTCCGCGTGCTGGTCCCCATACCATCGCGAGTCGCACGCATCCTACCGCCCCCCCGTTGGTCAGGGCTATCGTCCCTGAATGAGCACTTCACGCCACCCCGTCGCCCTGCGATTAGAACAGCAGGTCGGGAGCGCGACGAAGCTGCTCGCGACCGTCATGGTCCTGCCGCTCGTCGACGGCATCTTCCCCGCGCTCGTCGTCGCCGGGGTCCTCGGATCGGCCACGGGCGTCGTCGAGACGGGAATCCTGATCTTCGGCGGTTCGGCGACCGCCGCGGTGATCCTCGCGGAGATGGACGGCTCTCGGCGAGAGATGGTCGGCTCGGTGCTGCTGATCGGCGCGGTCATCATCCCGGTCGCCGCCGTCGAGGCCGCCCTTGCGCCGACCCTTCAGGGGCTCCTGAATCTACCCATCTTCGAGCGGTTCGCCGGGCTAGTGATCTTGACGATCGCCGCCAAGACCGCCAGCTCCGAGATCGGTGAGTACCTGCCGAGTCCGGGCGTGATCATCGGGCTCGGTCTCGTCGCGAGCTTCGATCCGTCGGGATTCACGTTGGAGACGTCGACCGAGTACGTGGTCAACGGGACCGCGGCCGCCGCAGTGGGGGTAGCCTTCGCGCTCTCGATCGCGCTGCTCTCGCCGCACCTCCGCGGCCGCGTCGACATCGACCGGTTCCGGTTCGGCTCGGCGGTCGCGCTGGGCGTACTCGCGCTGCCGATCCTGCTGGGGCCGTTCGATCTCATGCAGACCGACGCGCCGGTCGCGCTCGCGGTGCTCGCGGTGACGACGCTGTTCGCGTACGACCCGAACGCGGGCGCGCTGGAGGGTACCGACGACGACGCGCCGGACGACGGCAACGTGTCCGACGGCGATGACGCACCCGACGACGACGACGACGGATCGTCAGACGGGGACTCGACCGACACCGAAGACGACCTCGCGGAGAGCCCCCCGTCCGACCCGCCCCTCGACGCCCCGCCGGAGGGGTCGTCACCCGTCGTCGACGACGACGTCGCCGTCCTCGCGAACGGCGGCGAGGGACGAGAGACCGACGACGACGGGACGGACCCGTTCACGGACGACGACTCCCGGGCCCCGTGGCTGTGAGTCGCGCGTCGGCGCTGGCGGGTTCGCCTCGCTCTCGGAATCGTCTCGTTCGTCGCCCGTGCGCCGGGCGTGTCGCCGGGGTTTAGGTACTCGACGCCGAACGGCCGGTATGTCGAACCGCGTCGTTCAGGGACGGATGGTGACGCCAGAAAAGCTCGCGGAGCTGGTCGAGGGCGAGTCGGTGCTGGAGGCCGAGTCGATCGCCGACGCCGACCGCGACTGCCCGGACTGCGGCGGGGACGTCATCTCCGTCGGGTACATGCCGAGCGTGACCGAGTTCGTCACCGGCTACAAGTGCCAGGACTGCGATTGGAGCGACGACGACCGGAACTGACCGCCGCGTGCGTCCCTCTCGCGAGCAGCGGGTCGGTCGATCGCGGGTGGGCGCGGGGGTGTCGCCGTCCCTCGATCGCCGTCGATCGAAACCCCTTTATCTGCGTTTCGGCAACAATTTGATGCGAGATCACGCGGGGCTGTGGCCAAGCCAGGCATGGCGACTGACTCCAGAGGCTCGCGCCCGGGACGACACTCCAGACTGATATACCGAGCGGCCGACTGATCATCGGTCGTGTTGACGACCCTCTGGAGTTCCGAGGCGCACCGGAGATATCAGTCGATCGGGGGTTCAAATCCCTCCGGCCCCACTTTCTGCCACCACGAGCAACGTCGCGAGCGGCGGCGTCGTACTGAGGAGGGATTTGAACCCAGAGGACGAGCGGAGCGAAGTCCTCGTGGTTCACAATCCCTCCGGCCCCACTTCCTGCCGCCGCAAGCAAACTCGCGAGCGGTGGCATCGTACTGAGTTGGGGTTAAACTCAGCGACGACTGAAGCGAGTCCGTGTGGTGTACGATCTCTCCGACCCCACTTTCCGTCCCGCGAACGCTCCGACAAGCGACCGCGTTAGGACGTACTCGGCAGCCGGTCAGCGGCGCGATACGATCCGACCGGCTACGAGACCGACGAGGGCGATCATGCCCGCCATAGCGAGGTACAGCGCCAGCCCCACCGTCTCACCGTTCGTCGCGTTTACGGCCGCGAGGTACAGAAACACGACCGCGACGGCGGCGTGGAGCGCGAACACGCCGGACGGGACGTTCGCTCCGAGCTCGAATCCGATCTCCATGCCTTCGCTTCGGCCACCGGCGGAAAAAGTCGTCCGGTCGGAGGCGCGACGGTGTTCGGGAACGACGCAGTCACCACACTAAAGCGACCCCGGCGCGACGGACATCTCGATGACCGACACCCCCTCCCGACGCGAGTGGCTCGCCGCGGTCGGTGCGGCGACGACGGCCGCCGCGGCCGGGTGTTCCTCGCTGAACGGGACGGCCGACGACGGCACCGATTCGGATCCCGACCCCGGAAGTGCCACAGAGCAGACGATCCCCGCGGGCGTCGCGCAGTTCCGCGGGTCGCTGGAGCGATGGGGGTATTACCCGGACGAGACGGTTCCCGACTCCGTCGAAACGGCCTGGCGGATCCCCGAGGTCAACACCGGCGAACACAGCGCGGCGAAGGCCAGCGCGGTCCCACTCTCCGACGGGGGCGTCGTCCTCCCGGGCGACACCGGCGAACTCCTCGCGATAACGGCCGACGGCGACGTGCGCTGGCGCGGCGAGACCGACATGGAGGGGAGGGGGATCCACGGGACGCCGGCGGTCGCGGACGGGCGGGCGTATATCGGCGCGTACGATGGCGTCCTCTACGCGTTCGCACTCGACTCGGGCGATCTGGAGTGGTCGACGGAGCTCGGCGGCTCGATCGGGTCCAGCCCGCTGTACTACGACGGTGAACTGTACGTCTCGGTCGAGTTCCCGACGCCCGAGGGACGGATGTTCGCGGTCGACGCGGAGACGGGCGACGTGACCTGGGCGGAGCCGGACCACCGCCCCACCGATCACCCGCACTCCTCGCCCGCGGTGTCGCTCGACGCCGGGCGGATGGTGTGCGGGTCGAACGACGGCTACTGCTACTGCTGGAGCTTCCCGGATCTGGAGTTCCAGTGGCGGTTCGCGACGGACCCGCCCGACACGAACGACGGCGAGATCAAAGGGCCGATCGCGACGTACGACGGGGCCGCGTTCTTCGGATCGTGGGACTCCTACGTTTACCGTGTAGATCTGGTGACCGGAGAGGCGGACTGGCGCTTCGAGACGGGCGACCTGTCAATGACGGGACCCGCGATCGACCCCGCACGCGACGTGGTGTACATGGGGAGCCACGACGACCACCTGTACGCGCTCGACGCGTCGACCGGGGACGTGGAGTGGCGCTTCCGGACCGGCCGCCCGCTGACCGGCTGTGCGACGATCGCGGGCGACCGCGTGCTGACGGGGTCGAAGGACGGGACCCTCTACGCGCTCGACGCCGACTCGGGCGACGAGGTGTGGCGCGTCGAACACGACGGGTGGATAACGAGCGCTCCCCGCGTCGTCGACGGCGATATCTACTACGCCGAGCGCGCCCCAGACCCGGAGGACGGCGAGACCGACGGCGGCGGCTACAAGCTCGTCGCGGCGGAGTGAGGGGTCGGCTTCGGACAGTAAGCCTACAGCACGTCGCCGATCCGGACCGGTTCGCCGTCCAGTTCCGGGTCCTCGGCGACGATAGTCAGGACCTCGTGGTTGGTGACGTTGCGGTAGGACTTCCCGGTGGCCTCCTCTATCAGCGTCTTTTCCAGTTCGAACTCGGTGCCCTCGTAGACGACGTCGACGCCGCGGTCGGTGAACGTCAGATCCGTACTCATGCGTCGAGGTAGGCGGCGTGTCTGTAAAAGGAGCGCGACACGGGCCGGTCGCCATCGCTGTGGCATCGAGGCGGCAAAAAGTTCGTCGGCTCCCGATCGCCGTCGGTTACTCGTCGTCGACCGGTCGCGGTCGACCGATCGTCGTCAGCTACTCGTCGTCGTCGTCGCGCATCTCCGAGAGGCGGCCGACGAGGTCGTCGGTGTCGGCGTCGCCCTCGATGGAGACATCGCCGTCGTGGTCGTTCTCGTGGACGTTCACCGCGTCGTCTTCGTCCGTGTCGACGTCCTGATCCTTCTGTTCGCTCTCGTCGTACGATCCAAATCCCATGGTCGCTTTTCCAGCGGCGCACTGAAAAGCGCAGCGGCATCCGGAGCGTTCGAGAGGAAGTCGCACGCGTCCGACGACCGTCGGACGCCCCCGCACCGTTTATACCCCCGGGGCGACTGCTCCCGGTGTGTCGCTGCGAGGAGACGGTCCGGTCGAGGAGCTCGCGATCCCGTCGGGGACGACCGTCGAGGAACACGACCTCGTCGTCGACGGCGACGTGCTCGTGGGTGGGCAGTCAACGGTCGAGCTCGGCGTTCGCGGTCGCAACGTCGCGATCGGCGAGCGCGTGAGCGTCGGCGACGACATCGAGGCCGAGGGGGACTGCCGGCTCGACACCTGGTGTTCCGTCGACGGGAACGTGCTGGTCGGCGAGGACGCGTACCTCGGCGAGCGCGTCACCGTCACGGGCCGGCTGATGGTCTCCGGCGACCTCGACATCGGCGACGACGTGACGATCGAAGAGGGGTTCGAGGCGAACGGCTGGATCGTCATCCGCAACCCCGTGCCGACGATCGTCTTCTACTTCATCGTCCTCTCGCAGCTGCTGCGCGTCGGCGAGACCGACGCCGCCGACGAGCTGGCGGCGGCGCTCGCCGACGGCGACGACGTCCGCGACCCGCTCCTCGTGCCGCGGAGCGCGGAGATATCCGACGACGCCTGGCGGGTGTCGACGCCGGCGACCGTCGGCGACGACTGCCGGCTCCACGGCAACCTCCGGGCCGAGTCGATCCAAGTCGGCGAGCGCAACGAAGTGTTCGGGTCGCTGCGCGCCCGCGACGACGTCACCGTCGGCTCCGACACGGTCATCCACGGCGACGTGACGACCCGCGGCGGGACCGTGACCGTCGAGGCGGGCGCGCGCGTGCTCGGCGACGTGTCGGCCGGCGACCTCGTGGTGTACGACGGCGCGGAGATACAGGGGACGCTCCGGGCGCGCGGTGAGATGAAACTGGTCCAAGAGACCGGGGAAGCGGACGACGAGGCAGACGGGGTCGAAGACGACGACACCGAGGACGCTGACGTCGAGGACACCGAAAATGACGATACCGAGGACGGCGTCGAGCCCGACCGCGACGACGAGAGCGAAGAAGCGGGTGACGCGGACGAGGGCGCGCGGAACGAGGGCGACGACGACTCCGAATCCGACGACGCCTCCGAATCCGATTCCGCGGGCGAAACGGACGACCTCGACGAGGAGGCGGCGACCGGCGAAGTGGCGGGCGCACCGACGGACGAGGCGGCGGACGCGTCGACCGGCGAGACCGCGACCGTAAAACCCAATCCGGGAGCGGACGGGGATGAGTCCGACACCGACGACGCCTGATCGGGTCGGACAGTCGGGCGCGATCGTATTCGTCTCAGGTATCCGCCGGTAGCGCGCCGTCGAAGCCGTTTTTCGGGAGACGAATCGACCCGTTTTATTCTGTAGCCGACCGCCGCGGTCCGTACCCACCGTCCGAGAGCTATCGGATCCCTTCAGTCGCCGTCTCCGTCCGGGACGGCGGCGAACACTTCTTCGTCGAGCGCGGCACAGACCGCGTCGGCGAGCGCTCGAAGGTTCACCGCGTCCTCGCGGTTGTACGAGACGAGCGTCTCCAGCGACTCTTCGTTCCCGCGCTCGTACTCGCGCCAGAGGCGGACCGCGTCGCGGCCGGAGATGTCCGGCCGGTCGCGGTCGATGCCGAGCTCCTTCTCGATCGGTTTCAGGCCGCCGGAGAGACCGACGCGCTTGGCGGGGTACATCAAATCGAGGTGCGGCGTGTCGACGTCGATATCGAAGGAGGTCTCCAAGAAGGGAACGTCGAAGCGCGCGCCGTTGAACGTCGCGAGCAGGCTGGCGTCCGCGAACTGCTCGCGGAGCCGCCGCGCGGTGAGGTCCTCGCCCGCGACGAGCGTCGTGGTCTCGCCGCCCTGGTGGAAGCTCACCGTCGTCACCCGGTCGCGCCGCTCGTCGAGGCCGGTCGTCTCGATGTCGAAAAAGCAGGTCTCCTCGCGGAAGTTCTCGTAGAGCCGCCAGCGCTCGCCGGAAGGGAACTCCCGGTCGAAGTAGGCGGCGTCGTCGTCGTCGAGCCGCGCGAGCGCCTCCGCGATGAACGACTCGATCCGGTCCGCGGTGGTCGCGCCGACCCCCGCGACGTCGACCGCGGGATCGAACTCGTCCCACGTCGTGACCCCCCGCTCCCAGAGGCGTCGTTCGGTCGTCTCGCCGACCCCGTCGACGGGGATGAAGCTGTTCTCGATGCGCATGTCCGTCCCCGGGCGACGCGCGGTGAAAAACTCCGCGGGTGCGGCGGCTCGGCCGAGATCGGGGAACGACTAACCCGCTCCGCGCCCGAGACGAGAGCGTGAGCGAGCGAGGAAGGACGGACCGTAAGCGGGGTGAAGACACCGGGATGAGTCAGACAGAGCGGGACGACGTGGTGCTGATCGGGCACCGCGGCTGTGCCGGCCAGTACCCCGAGAACACGGTCGAAGCGATCGGGCGCGCGTCGCCGCACGTCGACGCCGTCGAGGTCGACGTGCGCCGGTGCGCGAGCGGCGAACTCGTCGTCTTCCACGACGCGGAACTCGACCGACTGACCGAGGGGACCGGCCGCGTCGCGGACGCCGAGTGGGACGAACTCCGAGAGCTGACCGTCCTCGATTCCGGCGAGCCGATCCCGCGGCTCGACGAGGCGCTGCGAGCCCTCCCGGACGGAACCGCGGTCAACGTCGAGATCAAAGACCGGGGCGTCGCCGGCGACGCGCTCGACGCCGTCGGCGAGGCGGACGCCGAGGCGTGGTTCTCGTCGTTTCGTCCGAAGGCGCTGGCGACCCTGCGAGACCGCGACCCGACGACCGATCGCGCGCTCCTCGTCGCAGACGGGAGCGCCGAGCGCGCGGCCGCGGCGGCGACCGACCTCGGCTGCGTCGCGGTCCATCCGCCGATCGACCTCGCGACAGAACCGGGGTTCGTCGAGACGGTACGCGAGGCCGGACTGAGAGTGAACGCGTGGACCGCGACCGACCGCGGGGACGCCGAGGAACTCCTCGCGGCCGGGGTCGACGGGATCATCGCCGACCGGTGGGACCTGTTCTAAGTACGGCCGAACCGCTCGGTCAGAGCGGGAGGTGCGTCGCCTGCGAGGCGACGACGAGCCACGTCACGAGCAGGGCGTTGAGGACGGCCCCGACCCACACGCGGCCGGTCCGGTGGAAGCTGTACGTCGAGACCGCGCCCACGCCGACCAGCACGCCGACGAACTGGAACGCGATGATCGCTTGGAGCGCCGTGATTGGCAGCGGCAGAGCACCCGTCGCGAACAGCCAGCCGTACTGGACGGCGAGGAACCCGACGAACGGCCCGGCGAGCAGACCGACGTTGCCCGCGATCGCTCGACGGAGAGAGTCAGTCGCCGCCGGGGTCCGAAGCCGGGCGTGGAGCAGCAGTTCGAGCGCGAGGAAGAACGCGAGGAAGGCCGGGAAGTAGCCCGCGCCGATGCGGACGTGGAGCGCGCTCGGGAGCTTCAGGCCGAGGACCCACGCGCGGAAGTCGAGCCCGAAGACGGCGTCGAACGCGAAGAGCAGCGCGAGCAGCGCGAGGGCCGTCCCGGCCGCGATCGCGACGGACCGGGCGATCGTCCCCGCGCCGCCGCCCGCGTCCAGCCCGTATCGGGCGCGCGCTGCGGCGAGCGTCCGGTCGCTGCGGACGTGCCAGACGCCGAGCAGCAGGGCGATGATCGCCGCGTTCCCGAGGACCCACAGCACGATGCTGTTCGTCTCGTTTTGCGGCGTCACCGCGGTCAGCGGCATCATCTGCCCGCCGAGGAGCATCAGCGGATAGTACGTCACGACCGGGAGCAGCGCGGTCAACGCGACCGAGACGAGCCAGCCGCGGTCGCGCTCGGCGACCGGCTCCGGGACCGACCGGGTCGCCGCCGACAGCGCGCCGGCCTCGGAGAGGGTCCCGATCGTCGGGAAGAGGAACAGGAAGCCGCCGAGCAGCGCGACGGCGGTCCCCAGTTCCTTCCAGTGCCAGACCTGGTCGTCCGGGTCGAGCGACGTGTCGCCCCCGGTCGTCCGCTCGATCCACTCGACGGTCTGTCCGACGGCCGTCGGCGAGTGGTGCGTTCCGGGATGGGTCGTGCTGGGCTGGTACAGCGCCCGAGCGGTCCCGGACTCCACGTCGCCGTACGTCCTGCCGGTCTCGATCCGCTCGTCGGTGCCGAACACCGACTGGAGCTTCTCGCTCTCGGGCGCGGCCGGCGCGGTCTCCGTCTCCCACATCAGCCAGTGGAACTCGTCGTACTCGGCGTAGACGACGCCGAGGTTCCGCGGGAAGGTCGCGTTGCCCGGCGGCGCGCCGGACGACCCGGTCGACGAGCCGGCGAGGACCATCGACTCGTAGCGGTCCGGATAGGTCGCGGCCGCCGCGACCGAGGCCCAGCCGCCCATGGAGTGGCCTTCGAGCGCGATGCGGTCCTCGTCGACGAGTTCGTGTTCAGAGAGGTACGCGAGCGCGGGCGGGCCGCCCCACCCCTGCGAGAACGCCGGCGGGTCGGAGTAGCCGTGACCCGTCTGATCGATGGCCAACACCACGTGACCGCGTCTGGCCAACTCGATCGCGAACGGCGCTTGCGTCTCCTTACTGTTGATGTACCCGTGCGTCGCCAGCACGCCCGGTGCCGGGTCGTCGGGGGTGACCCCCGGCGGGACGTAGAGGTACGCGTCGATCGTCCCCCCTTCCGTCTCGATCTGTGTCTCCTGTATCGTCAGGTCGCCGCCGTCGGTGTGGCCCCACCACCCGACGACGCCGCCGACAAGTATCAGTGCGAGCGCAACGCCAAACAGTACGAGCCTCTTTCTGTTCATAATTACTAACGGCCGCAGGTCAATCATGAAGATTAGAGATATATAATGGTGTCCGAAGCGGAATTCGAGCGGTGGGAGGCCAATACGGGTTTCCGGCGAACGCGTCGACCGCGAGGCCGGGACGGCTGCGCCGAATTGAAGCCCGTCCGCGCCGAGGGAGGGGTATGTGCGGCCGCTACACCCTCTTCACGCCGACCGCCGACCTCGAAGCGAGGTTCGACGCCGACTTCAGCGACCACGAGCCGAGCTACAACTGCGCGCCGGGGCAGTCGTTGCCGGTGATCACCGACGAGGATCCGAGCGAGGCGACGCGGATGGAGTGGGGGCTGACCCCCTCGTGGGCCGACGAGTCGTTCGACCTCATCAACGCCCGGGCGGAGACGGTCCGCGAAAAGCGGAGCTTCGCCGACGCCTTCGAGCGCCGACGGTGTCTCGTCCCCGCCGACGGCTTCTACGAGTGGGTCGACGGCGGAAGGCCCGGAGACGGCGACCGAGGCGGGTCCGGGAAGACCCCCTACCGCGTCGCTTTCGACGACAGCCGACCGTTCGCGATGGCCGGAATCTACGAGCGGTGGGAGCCGCCGACGCCGGAGACGACCCAGACCGGACTCGGCGCGTTCGGCGGCGGGAACGACGGGAGCGGGAGCGCCGACGACCCCGAGGTCGTCGAGACTTTCTCGATCGTGACCACCGAGCCGAACGACCTCGTCGCCGACCTCCACCACCGCATGGCGGTGGTACTGGACCCCGACGCGGGCGAGGAGGAGGCGTGGCTCCGCGCCGATCCCGACGAGGCCGCCGGCCTGCTCGACCCGTACCCGAGCGACGACCTCACCGCGCATCCCGTGTCGACTCGGGTGAACTCGCCGAGCGTCGACGCGCCGGAGCTGATCGAGTCGGTCGAGGCCCGCTGAGCGCCCGGGGACCGAACTTCCGCCGGGTCAGGGCGCGACGAGGTCGACGACCGTCTCGTCGTCGACGACGACGTTGTACGCGCCCTCGTCCTCGTTCCAGAGGACCAGCCCGTTCTCGACGAAGACGACAGCCCCGTAGCCCGCCTCCCGGAGGTCGCGGTTCAGGGCGGTCTCGCGGGTACAGACGAGGTAGTGGTCGGTCGCCTGCGAGCCGTCGCCGACGCGGTACAGCGCGTTGTCGCCCTCGCTTAAGTCGTGGCTCAGCTTCACGGCGAGGAAGTTCACCCGGTCGGTGACGTGGCGCTCCGACTCGGCCATGCGCGCGCACCGCTCCGCGCTCGCCTCGATGTCGACGCGCCGCGTCCCGTCGGGGCAAAGGATCGAGTAGGCAAACTGGACGTCGACGTTGACGAACTCGCCCGGCTCGTCGGTCTCCCCGCGGGCCGCCGCCTCGTCGAGCCGACGCTGGAACGGCGGGACCGCCAGATCGGCCGCGACGTCGAACGACCAGCCCGGATCGGTCGGCACCGCGTCGGGCCACAGCCGCAGCGTCGGCGAGTAGATCTCGGCGTCGCGTCCCGGGTCGCCGCCGGAGGCGACGATCTCGCGCTCGATTTTGCGGAGTCCGACGGCGGTGTTCCGGTCGGCGGGCGCGAACGCGACGAGGCTGCCGTCGGGCGCGAGCGCGTCGATCGCGGCGCCGGCGACCGCGACCGGGTCCGCCAGTTCGGAGAGGACGTTCCCGAAGAGCACGAGATCGAAGGGATCGTCGGTCGCGGGGTCGGCGTCGTCGGAGGCATCGGCGTCGTCGGGGTCGGCTCCCTCGCCGCTGCCTTCGAGACCGAGGAACGCCTCGGCCGTCGTCTCGTGGACCGTCGTCCGGAAGTTCCGCCCGGTCTCTTCGAGCATCCGGTCGAGGATGTCAGTCGCCGCGCTCGGCTCGACGGCGTGGTACTCGACGACGGCGTCGTCGGGGAGGTAGTCGCAGAGCCCGAGCGCGGGACCGCCCACGCCGGCACCGACGTCGAGGACGCGGATCGTCCGGTCGAGCAGCCCGTTCTCGACGAGGTCGTCGAGGACGTATCCGACCGTCGCGTAGTAGGCGGGCAGGTGGTAGATAGCGTACCCGAGCGCCGCGACGCGGTCGTACTCGACGTCGTTCTCGTAGAGGTAGTCGGCCTTCAGTTGCCGGACCCGCTCGCGGAGCGCGTCGCCGGACTCCCCGCGGTGCCAGTTCGCGCCGTACTCGCGGACCAGGAGGTCCTCTAAGGCGAAGGTGTACCGCTCCGGGAGCGCGTCGGGCGACCACCCCGGCCCCCCGACCGGCCGCTCCTCGACGGGGACGAACGTCCCGTCCTCGCGCTCGCGGAGCCGGAGGTCGAACGCCTCCTCGCGGAGCGTCTCGCGGACGACCGCCGGGTGCGGGGTCCCCTCAATGTACTCGGCGATCTCCTCGGGGTCGATCGGTCTGACGTTGCGCAGGTAGTTCGCGTTGTTCCGAACCGCAGTTCTGTCGATCATGGGTGTCTCGTCTGTCCCGCCTCTCACTCCAGTCGGTCCCGCCCCTCCCGGTCGCCGCGGGCGCGCTCGTAGAGGGCGGCGAACGCCTCGTCGTCCGCCGCCGCGATCTCGGCCGCGGCGTCGGCCACGCCGTCGGCCCCGTCGAAGGCGCGCTGAATCTCGGCGTACACCGCCGGTGACCCCTCCGTGACGGTGTCGGCGACCTCGTCGAGGGCGGCCGACACCGGGGTGTGGAACTCCTCGCGGACGGGGTCCGCGGCGAGCCGCCACGCGAGCACCGCGGCGTGGGCCCCCGCCTGAACGGTCTCCATCGCCGCGTCGTGTTCCGCGGCGGTCGTCTCGAACACGTCGTTGCCGCCGGCCTCGACGGCGGCTGAGAGGGACTCGACCGCCGGGCCGGCCTCGTCGACGACGACCGCGACGTTGCCCGGAACCCGCGGCGGCGCGAACAGCGGGTGGTAGCTAGCGCGTTCGAGGTTGGGAGCGTGTTCCCGCATCGCCGCGACCGCGTCGGTCATCTCGCCGGAGACGTCGACGATCGCCCGCTCCGCGCGCGGCGCGTACGCCGCGACCGCGCCCGGAACCGCCGACATCGGGACCGCAAGGCAGACGACGTCGTGGACGGTGTCCCCGTCGGGGTCGACCGTCCGCGCGTCGCGGTCGGCCGCGGCGTCCGCGGCGACCGCCGGATCGCGGTCGGCGAACGCGACGCTCGCGTCGATCGGCGCGTCGTCGGCCGACACCGTGTCGGCGACCCAGCGTCCGATCTCGCCCGCGCCGACGACGAGTACGTCCATCGGTTAGGAGAGACGAGGCGGCGCGCCGGTTAAAAGGACTCGCCTCGGGGCGGCGCTGTTCGGACGGGTCGGTCCGAGCGAAGGATTTTCCGCTCGAACGGCGGCCCGGTCGCCGGGTCACGGGACCGCGGCGTCCGGTCGTGGAGGGCCTCTCGGCTCCGGCGGTCAGTCGGACGCTCGGAAGGTCCGCGTGGTGTCTCTGTCACCGCGAACGACATCGACCTCGACGAGGCCCAGCGAGGTGAAGACGCGGTTCCAGTCCCGGTAGTACAGCGGCGTCTCCTCGTCGACGTAGTTCACGTCCGGGTCGGACGACGGTGAGTCGGGTGTCGGTCCCTCGATCTCCGCCGTGACGAGGACGCCGTCCGTGACTCTGGCGGCCTCTCCGAAGACCCACTCGACGTCGGGGTGTAGGTGCTGGAGCGTTTCGACGGAGTAGACCGCGTCGAACTGACCGTCGTCAAACTCCGTGACGACCTCCTCTATGGGACCGCAGCGAAACGTTCCGGCGTCGGCGAGGTCGGGATACGTCTCCCGCATCGTGTCGAACGCCTCGGGGTCGATGTCGACGCCGGAGAGGTCCTCGAAGCCGTGGTCCGCGAGGTGCGAGAGGTGGCGGCCCGAGCCGCAGCCGAGTTCGAGGACGCTCGCGTCGGGGCAGAAGTTCCGGTCGAGGATATCGCGGATCACCGAACTCGTCTCGTTCGGACCGTAATGCGCGTAGTACGCCGGGGAGTATTCGCCCGTCCGGTTCGTCCACGACTCTCGGACGGTGTCAATATCCACGTGTGTCGGCCGAGACAGAGGGATAAAACGCCGTCGAACGGCGTTCGAGCGCGAGCCGGCCGGAGTCGAACCGACTACTCCTCGCCCCCGAGCGGTTCGCGGTGGAGCAGCTCTCGCTCGCGGAAGACGACGACGGCCATTCGGGCGTCCTCGTCGACCGCGACGGTCGTCTCGTCGCCCGCCGTCACCGAGTCGGCGTCGGGGTCCCACGGGCGCAGTCCGTCGGTCGCCGGCTCCACGGCCACGTCGAGGTGTTCGGCGTCGATGCCGTCACCCCCGGCGTGCGCGAACGTCACGACGCCGCCCGACTCTCCGTCGTCGGCCGGCTCGTAGGTGACCTCGAACGTCGCCTGCGGCGGGAGCACGTGTTCCGTCACGGTCCGCGTCTCGTCCCCCCCGGACCACTCGACGGCGACCGTCGTTCCAGCCCCCAGATCGCCGAGCGAGAGGGTCTCTCCGCCGGTCAAGCGGTCGGTCTCGTCTGCGGGCTGGGCGTCCGCGGGTTCGCCGTCGATCAGGACCCGGAAGGCGTCTGCGTCGCGGCGGACCTCGCCGACGTAGCGGAGGACCGTCTCGGACGCCTCCTCGCCATCCTCGACGACGAACCCTCTGCGCGGTGCCGCCGGGAAGTGAGCGACTGAGCTGGTCATCGAGCCGTTCTCGAACTCGGTGTGAACGCTGACGGCCACGGTGTCGTCGAGACCGACGTCCGCGACCGTGACCGCGTCGCCGGTCGTCAGCTCGTCGTACTCGGCCGCGAACGTCGACTCCTGCTCGCGTTCCTGTTCCCGGGACGCAGTTCCGCCCCGAACTCTCACCCGCAGCCGCTCCGGGTCGACCGGCCGCTCGCCGACATACTCGACCGTCATCGCCTCGTCGTCGGCGTCGTACCCCGCGGCGAACGCGTCGCGGGCCGTGGTCGTGCCGCCGATGTGGTGTTCGTGCTCGCCGCCGGTCCACACGAGCCGCACCCGCGAGAGCGGCGGGACCGGGACCGAGAACGAGTCGTCGGGACCGAACTCGTCGAGTTCGTCGGCGGGCTGGACGTCGGTCGGGCTCCGGTCGGCCTGTACCTCCAACTCCGAGGCCGGGAGCGCCCGGCCCCGCCGGTGTCGCACCGTGACCTCGCCCGCATCCGGGTCGTACTCCATCGACGCGCGGGTGTTCGGCGCGACCTCCTCCTCGGCGACGACGACCGGTTCGTCCGGTTCCCGCCACTCGACGGAGACCGTGCTCCCGAGCGGGAGTTCGCCGAGCACCAACTCGTCCCGCTCCGAGAGGGTGTCGTACTCGTCGGCGAACTGGGCGTCGGTCGGCTCCCCGTCGACCAGCGTCACGAACGCGTCGGCGGGGCGGGACTCCTCGTCACCGTACCTGACGACGGTCCCCTCCTCGGCGCGCGAGTGGATCCAGACGCGGGGCGGCCGGGCGCGGTAGTGGACGAGCGACCCGCCGCCGACGCCCGGCGGCTGCTCGACGTCGAACTCCAGCCGCACGCTGTCGCCGACCGACACCCCCTCGACCGTGACCGCGTCCTCGGGGGCGAGCGTCCCGTCGGTGAATCCGTCCCCGACCGTCCGCGCGCCGTCGTCGGCGCGGTGGACCAGTCGGAGGTCGCTCGCGTCGGCCTCGCCGTCGCCGTCGTAGGTGAGCGTCAGCGTCTCGGTCGACAGGTCGTACTCGAAGGCGAACGCCTCGCGGTCGACCCGCTCGCGGGCGTAGACGTCGTAGGCGTTCGCGTCCGGGTCGAACCACCGCAGCGCGACGGCGGCGATCAGCCCCGTGTCGACGGCGAACTCGTCGCCCGCCTCGAAGGCGTCGCTGTCGAGGGCGTCGTCGCTCACCTCCTCGCCGTCGTGCCACAGCTCCAGTTCGGCGGCCGGGACCGGCTCGCCCTCGACGTGTTCGAAGGTCACCGTTCCGGCGTCGCGGTCGAACCGGGACCGAACTTCCGCGTCGGGCGACGCCTCGGGGTCCCGCTCCGGCGGTGCCTCGACGACGGCGTCGACGAGGACGACCCCATCGGTCCGGGTGACCTCGGTCTCGACCGGGACCGCCGGGTCGATCTCACGCACCAGCCGTTCGGCACTCTCGTCCGAGAGCCGTCCCGCGTCCTCGGCCGGGCGGATCACGTAGGCGTTCTCCGCCGTCCCGGTCAGGTCGCGGAGCGCCTCGGGGGCGACCTCGAAGCCGGCGGCGAACGCGTCGACGGCCTCCGGGATCCCGGCCGGGAACGGACCGGCCGCGGCGTCCGGGACGAGCAGCACCGTCTCGAACCCGCCGAGTCGCGGGAGCGCGGCCGCGCCGAGCGACCCCTCCGCGAAGCGGTCGGCCTCGTCCGCGGCCGCGCGGCCGGCGGTCCGGGCGGTCTCGATCCGCGCTTCCGCGGCGTCGTCCGCCGACGCGCTCGACCGACCGCGCGGGCCGGGGGCGGCCCCGTCCCCGGTCGCGACCGCCGCGACGCCGTCGCCGGCGACGAAGGCGGTCTCGTCCGTCTCGGCCAGCCGCCAGCCAGCGGGGAGTTCGTCCGTCGTCTCGGCGTCCGCAGACGCGTCGTCGCTCGAACCGTTCGCCTCGCCGTCTTCCGCACCGACCGCGACCGTCTCGCCGCCGTCGGGCCGGTCGAACTCGCCGACGGCCGTCGTCAGCCTGACGCCGCGGTCGGCCGTCCGGATCCCGGCGGTCGCCGAGAGCTCGTCGGCGTCGACGTCGAGCCGTTCGGTCGCAGGGCGGACGCGGTAGCTCAGGTCCTCGTCCGCGTCGGCGTCGACGCTGTCGGCGATGACCGTCGCGTACGTCGTCGAGAGCGCGTCGGCTGTCGGGATGGGGAGGAACGCGTCGGCGAGCGGTGCGGGGACGTCGACGTCGAGGTCGGTCGGCGCTCCGGCCGGTCGGTCGAGGGAGCGGTCGTCGGTCGCGGGGTCGAGAACGCCTGTCAGCGCGGCGAGCGTCAGGGCGCTACCACCGAGGAAGCGCCGACGGGAGGGTCGTACCATGGCCCGGAGTTGCGCCGCCGTATTTAAATCAACACCGGAGACACAAAGCGCCGTGATAGTCTCCCGGCGTCGGTGGTTCCGGTCGTTCCCCCCGGCCGCTCGCGCTCGCTTCCCTCAGCCCTCGGCCCCGAGTCGCCCGACCAGTCCCGCGCCGGGCGACAGCGAGCGGACCGCCGGCAGCAGTGCGAGCGCGATGACCAGCTCCAGCCCGCCGACCGCGAGGAACGCCGGCGTGTAGCCGAACGCGTCCGTCGCGCTCCCACCGATGAGGAACCCGGTCAGGAAGCCGAGCGACCCGAACACGTTGAACAGGCCCATCGCCGCGCCGCGCACCTCCGGCTCCACGAGATCCGTGACGAGCGCCATCGTCGCCGGGGCCATCAGCGCGCCGCAGACCCCGACGAGGACCATCAGCGCCGCGGCGATCGGGTACGCCGGCGCGACGCCGACGCCGACCGTGACGATGCCGTACGCGATCGATCCGGCCACCACGGGAAGGAAGCGACCGATCCGGTCCGAGAGCGCGCCGAACGGCGACTGAAGCAGCGCGAACGGGACGAAAAAGAGCGCGAGCGTCGCGCCCGCCGCGCCCGCCGACAGGCCGAACGTCGCCGGGTCCTGGAAGTAGTACACGCCGACCAGCGCGAAGAAGCCCGCAGTCAGGCGGTCGACGAAGCCGAACGCGAGCGGGACGAGGAGACCGGGGGTCGCCCGTGCCCGCGCGAGCACGTCGCGGAAGCCGACCTCGTCGGTCGGCTCGGTACCGTCCGCACTCCGGGTCGAGACCGTCGCCGCGCGGTCGTCGACGGTCGCCGCGAGCAGCCCCGCCGCGGCCAGCACGACCGCGCCGGCGTACACGGGGTACAGCGCGTCGAGGTCGGCGAGCGATCCCCCGACGACCGAGCCGACCGCCGCGCCGAGTCCGATCGCGAGTCCGGCGGTCCCCATGTTGCGGCCGTTGCCGCCGCGGAGGTCCATCAGCAGGGTGATAGACAGCGAGAACGCGCCGATGGTGAGCGCACCCCCGACGACGCGGACGAGGAGCGCGACCTCGAATCCGAGGCCGAGTCCGGGGAGCGAGGCGAGCGCGACGTACGAGGCCGCGCCGCCGAACGCGCCGACGACGATCAGGGGGATCCGCCGGCCGAGCGCGTCCGAGAGCGCGCCCCAGACGACCGCGAACGTCACGAACGCGCCGAACTCCGCGACGAGGAACCACATCCCGGCGTCGATGCCGGCCGGCGCGCCGAGCGCGACCACCAGATCCGGCACGCCGGGGTAGAGGAGGACCTGCGAGATCAGTACGGCGAGGACGACCGCCCCGAGTCGGCGGCGGTCCGCGGCGTCGGCCTCGCCAGCATCGGTCTCGGCCGCCGCGTCTCGGTCTCGTTCGGCGTCGCTCATCCGCTTATAAAACGGGTCGAACGGGCAAAAGACCGACGCTCCGGTGTCAGAGTTCGGCGTCGATCGCCGACGAGATCGCCTCCGCGGAGTACCCTTCCTGAACCGGGCTGCCGTTCACGAATATCGCCGGCGTCCCGCTGACGCCCATGGACTCGCCCTCGGAACGGTCGCTCTGAATGGCTTCCGCGTACGTCGTGAATTCCACGTCGGCGAGGACCGCACAGGGGTCCGCGCCGCCCGGCATCTCCTCCGTCGCGTTGCCCTGTCCGTAGCTCCCCTGCGACTCGTAGGCCGCCGATGCGAACTCGAAGAACGCCTCGTCGCCGTGGCGAGCGCCGACGCCCCGAGCCGCGCTCGCGACCGGGACCGCCCACCGCTCGTTGACCGGGAGCGGGAAGTCCCAGTGTTCGTAGTGGATATCGCCCGGCTCGATGTACTCCTCGCGGATCGTCGGAAAGTGATCGAGTTTGTACGTCGCGCAGTGACCGCAGGTGAAGTCCTCGAAGGCCTGAACGGTCACGTCTGCGTCGGGGTTCCCAAGCGTCGGCCGGTAGTCGAGGTCGGAGTCGCTGGGCTCTGATACGTCACAGTTGTACGCCCCGGCGTCGAAGTTGAGTCCGCCGCCACCCCCGCCGCCGCCCGAGCAGCCGGCGAGGCCGACGACGCCGACCGTCGCTCCCGCCGCAAGCAGGGACCGCCGCGTGTGTTCCATATCACCGATCGGTCGGGAACGCACTTAACCACACCGCGACCGCGCCGTCCCGGGCCTAGGGAACCGCCGGCGCTCGTGTTCACCGTCTCGGCTCCCGAACGCTTTTGCCGCCGCCTGTCGACCCCCACGTATGAGCGACTGGGACCTCGACCTGCGGGACGCCGAGGAGAAGATGGACGAGGCGTTCGCGGCCGGCGGTGACGTCGTCCTCGGCGTCTTGGACGGCACGACCGACCCGGAGGAGTGGGTCCGCAGCGTCGACTACGGGAACACGCTGGTGTTGTCGATAGCGGGCGACCTCAACGAGCTGGCCGCCCCCTTCGCGCGCGACGTGAAGGACATGGACGGAGAGCTGATGCACTTCCGGGGGTTCCTCGTCGTGACGCCGCCCGGCGTGAGCATCGACGCCGACCGGCTGAGCGACTCCGGCGGGGACGGCGAGGAACGCACCGGAGCGGACGAATCCGGCGAGACCGACGACGGCGACGAAATCGACGACGGCGACGAAATCGACGACGGCGACGAAATCGACGACGGAGAGGCCTGAGCGGCCCGAACACCTCCTAACCGCGCCGAGCAACTACCCTTCTCCGACCATCCGCTCTTCCTCGTCCCACTCGCGTTCGCGAAGCTCGTACTTCTGGATCTTCCCGGTCGCGGTCGTCGGAAGTTCCTCCACGAACTCCACCTCGCCGGGCGTCTTGTAGTCCGCGACGCGCTCGCGGACGAACGTTTTGAGTTCCTCCGGCGTCACGCCCGCGTCGTCCGGGTCGCCGCTCTCGGGGACGACGAACGCCTTCGGCGTCTCGCCCCACCGCTCGTCGGGCGCGGGGATGACGGCGACGTCGGAGACGGCGTCGTGTTCGAAGAGGGTGTCCTCTAACTCGATCGAGGAGATGTTCTCCCCGCCGGAGATGATGATGTCCTTCTTGCGGTCCTGAATCGAGACGAACCCGTCCTCGTCGACGACGGCCAGATCGCCCATGTGGTAGTACCCCTCCAACCGCTCCGAGAACGCCTCCTCGGTGGCCTCGGGCTTGTTCCAGTAGCGGTCCATCACCTGATTGCCGCGGACGACGATCTCGCCGATCGTCTCGCCGTCGGCGGCCACGTCCTCGCCGTTCTCGTCGACGACGCGCACGTCCGTGCCGAGGTAGCCGATCCCCTGCGTTTTCTTCACCGCGAAGCGGTCGTCGGCGTCGGCGTCGAAGTGGCGCTTCGCGTCCGAGGTCGTCACGAGCGGTCCCGTCTCGGTCGCGCCGTACACGTGTTTGAGGTCCCAGCCGAACTCCTCTTCGACGGTGCGGATCGTCGCCTCCGGCGGGGCCGCGCCCGCGGTCGCGACCCGCACGTCGGCGTCGCCGGTCGTCGCGCCGCCGTGTTCGGCGTGGTGGTCGCCGAGCATGTTGAGCACGGTCGGGGCCGCACAGAAGTACGACACGTCTTCGGTGCGGATCCGGTCGAACGTCTCCGCGACGTCGACCCCGCGGGTACAGACGTGCCGCGCGCCCATTCCCGTGACCGCGTAGATGTGGCCCCAGCCGTTGACGTGGAACATCGGCAGCGTCCAGAGGTACACGTCGTCGTCGGTGATCTCCTGATGGATCGAGATGAGGTACGCGTGGAGCGTCTCGGCGCGGTGCGTGCGACAGACGCCCTTCGGGTCGCCGGTGGTCCCCGAGGTGTAGTTGATCGTGATCACCTCGTCTTCGTCCATCTCCGGGCGCTGGTAGGCGTCGGGGTCCGCGTCGTCGAGTGCGGCGTCGAACGACTCCCAGTCGCCCTCGACCGCGTCCGCGTCGTTCGTGAGGAACGTCTCGGTCGGCACCTCGTCGCGGATCGCCTCGACGTTCGCCGCGTACTCGGCGTCGGCGTAGATGGCGTCGACGCCGGCGTCCGAGAGCATGTACGAGAAGTCGTCGGGCGTGAGCCGGTAGTTCAGCGGGGTGTGGACCGCACCGACCTGCATCGCGCCGTAGGCGGCCTCCAAGTGGTAGTGCGTGTTCGGATCCAACACCGCGACCCGGTCCCCCTTCTCGATCCCGCGCTCCTGTAACGCGGCGGAGAAGCGGTCGGCCCGCTCGCCTAGCTCCGCGTACGTGTATCGCGTCCCGTCGACCGCGAGGACCGCCTCCTCGTCGGCGTAGTGTCGACGCGCCCGATCCAGAAAGTCGGTCGTCAGTAGCGGCTTGTGCATCGTCTATCACTATCGATGATGAGTGAAATCGTTTGCGGCCGGCGCAAGGCGGAGGTGGGCGCGAGACGCTTTTCACGGTCGCCCGCGGAGGGGGAGGACATGAGCGACGAATCCGGCGGGTCGGCGTTCACCGAGGGGTACGTGGTCCCGATCGCGGGGCTGTTGGCGCTGATGTTCGCGCTGATGGCGGGACTCACCGCGCAGCGCGCGCTCTCAGGCGACCCGGCCGACATCGCCGTGACGGTGGGATTCGCCGCCGTCGCCGTCATCGCGCTTCGGATCCGGATCAAGGCCGTGGCGGCGAAGGGAGGGGACGCGACCGACGACGCGAGCGAGGAGTGACGGAGCGGCGGGGGCGACCGCTCGGCAGGACAATACCCGTCGCAGACGCGTGGACGAATCGCACACGGGCGGCGGGATCAGAACCCTTAACAGTCGCACGCGATTTTGCTACGATAGCGGGATGGGATAGCCAGGAGATTCCGCCGGGCTCATAACCCGGAGATCGGTAGTTCAAATCTACCTCCCGCTACTTCTGGCCGACTGCTACACTCTTAGGCTCGACTCCGGGGTCGAAACGCGGCTGATTTCGAACCCGGAAGCGATTTCCGTCGCGCTGTCGTTCCCTCGCGTATGGATTACGAATCGAGCCTCGACCGCGCGATGGAGGAGGTCCCGGACCTGGGCGGCTCCGACGAGCGGCTGTCCGTCCCAGACCCCGAAGCGCAGAAGGACGGGGCGTTCACCCGCCTGACGAACCTCTCCGGAATCGCCGACGCGCTGAGCCGCGACCCCGAACACGTCCACTCGAAGATCCAACAGGAGCTCGGTACGGCCGGCCAGTACGAGGACGGCCGCGCCCGCTACAGCGGGAACTTCCGCGAGCGCGACTTTCAGGCCGCGATCGACTCGTACATCGAGTCGTACGTCACCTGCTCGGAGTGCGGTCTCCCCGACACCCGGCTGGAGACGGAGAACCGGACGCCGATGCTTCGCTGTGAGGCCTGCGGGGCGTTCCGCCCGGTGGCGAAACAGAACACGCAGAACACCCAGCGACAGGAGGACGCCGTCGAGTCGGGCAACACGTACGAACTCGAGATCGTCGGCACCGGTCGCAAGGGCGACGGCGTCGCCGAACGCGGCGAGTACACGATCTTCGTCCCCGGCGCACAGGAGGGCGAGACCGTGACGGCCTACATCAAGAACGTCTCCGGCAACCTCGCGTTCGCCCGCCGCGAGAGCTGATCCGTCCGGAGCGACCGCGTCACCAATTCCCTTCCTGAGACCGGCACCGCCCCCGGTACCGACGCTAACCACCGTTCCGCTACCCGACCGTTTATCGGCGCGTTCGTCCATCGTGAGGTATGGCCACGCGACTCCCCGAGTCGGCCTTCGAGGACCGGCTCGCCGCGGTCCGAGACCGTCTCGCAGCGACCGACGCCGACGCCGCGACGTGGGTCGGCGCGACCGCCATCGAGTACCTCACGGGATTCCACCACATCCAGACGGAGTGCCCGGTCGTCCTCGCGGTCACCGACGACCGCGTCGAGATCACCGTCCCGAGACTGGAGGTCGAGCGCGTCTCGCCGAATTCGCGGATCGACGCCGTCCACGATTACTTCGACTATCCCGGCGGCGAGCCGGTCAGCGTCGCCGTGGAGATGCTGAACGGGCTCGGCGTCGACGCGATCGCCGCCGACGCCGACGGACCCCCGGGCGTGATGGGGTACGAGGGCCCCGCCTTCTCCGACTCGCTCGACGTCGAGACGCAGTCGTGGGTCGGCCGGATGCGCTGGGCGAAGTCCGACGACGAGGTCGACCTGATCCGCGAGTCGGCGAAGTGGGCGAACCTCGGGCACCGCTACCTCGCCGACTACTCCGAGCCGGGGGCGCACCCGGCGACCGTCTCGCAGCGCGCGTCGACCGACGCGTCCCGCGCCATGCTCGACACGCTCGGTGACGACTACAGCGTCCGCGTCCGCGGCGACGGCCCGGTCCACGCAGGGTATATCTCCGGCGAAGAGACCGCGCTCCCGCACGGCCACACCCCGAACGAGCGGCTCTCCGAGGGCGACGTGCTGGTCACCGGCGCGACCGCGAACGTCGACGGCTACCGCTCGGAGCTGGAGCGGACCATGTTCGTCGGCGACTACTCCGACGAGCAGGAACACCACTTCGAGCTAATGTTGGAGGCGCAGACGCTCGCGATCGACGCCTTGGGTCCGGGCGTGCCGGTCGCCGAGGTCGACCGCGTCGTCTGGGACTACTTCGAGGAACAGGGCGTGACCGAGCTTGCGCAACATCACGTCGGCCACAACATCGGTCTCGGCGGCCACGAGCCGCCGTACATCGACCGCGGCTGGGGCGAGCGCTACGACGGCGACGACGCCCTGATTCGACCCGGACACGTGTACACGATCGAACCGGGACTCTACACTGACGAGTACGGCTACCGCCACTCCGACACCGTAGCGATCACCGAGTCGGGGACCGAGACGCTCACGAACTTCCCGCGGGACATCGACTCGAACGTCGTCTGAGGGGACCGCCGCCGGATCGTTCGCCGGCATCCGTCGAGCCGCCCCGAACCGGTCTGTTACTCGACCCGATCGACGGCGACGCGGTGGCCGGTTTCGTCGACGTGATCGCGTCGGATCGCGTCCGCGTCGACCGCGGTATCAAACAGGCGTTCGAGCGGACACTCGCGACAGACGAGGTGGTATCGTTCGTTCCGAGAGACGGCGTCCATGGGCGTCGGAACCGTCCCTAGCGGTATAGTTACGACCCGCATACCCGGCGGTAACGGGCCGTTATACGGTGCCAAACGGGGTCGGACTCACTCACTCGCGGCCGGAAGCCGCGACTCGAACCGGTCGAGCGCGACTTCCACCATGTCCGGACTTACCGGCTGGAACTCCTCGCGCTCGTGTCCGGGTAGGTACTCTCGGACGCCGTTCCACGAGTCGCGGGCGTAGCGGGCGTCGAGCAGCACGCGGACCCCGCGCTCGTCCGGGCCGCGGATGACCCGACCGACCGCCTGTCGGGCCTTCCGCACGGCGGGCACCGTGAGCGCCGTCTCGAACCCCGACTCGAACCGCCGGTCGTAGGCCGCGATCACCGCACGCGTCCGCGGCTGCGCGGTGTTGATGATCGGGACGCCGCAGACGACCGCCGCGGCGAGCCGGTCGCCGCGGTAGTCGACGCCCTCCGTGAGCGTCCCGCGGAGGCTCGTCACCAACACCTTCCCGTCGCCGGCGAAGAAGTCGTCCTTCAGCGACTCCGTCTCGCGGTCGTCGGACGACTCGTCGAGGAGGACCGGCTTGTCGAGCCGGTCGGCGAGCGCCTCGGCCATCCACGTCGCCTCCGCGTAGTTCGGGGTGCCGACCAGCACGTTCCCCTCGCGGCGGGCGACCGCGACTGTCGCGTCGATATGCGCGAGCCGCGTCGGGTTCTCCTCGCCCGGTGATCCGCGGTTCTGGTGGGTGAACTTCGGCGCGTCGACCGCGAGGCTGGCGCGGTTCTCCTCCGGGAACGAGAGGCCGTACGTCCGCTCGACGACCGGCCGCCCCCGCTCCGCCACGTGGTCGAGGCCGGTCACCTCTCGGAACAGGTCCATCGGCTCCAGCGTCGCGCTCATGAGGACGCCGCCGCCGAACGACGCGAGCCGGTCGCCGATCGGCTCGCTCGGCAGGCAGTTGTGGAGCGCGAGGCGCGCGTTGTACGCCCGCCGCCACGAGTCGGGCGGCTCCGTCTCGTCGAACGTGCGTTCGAGTTCTATCGCGCGGAAGAAGTCGGTGTGTCCCTCGCGGTACCAGGCGTTGAGGGTGCGACCGACGCCCGGCGCGGCGCGCCGCTTGTCCTCGTCTTCGAGCGAGTCGAGGACGCGCTTGACGACCGCGCCGACCTGCTCGGCGCGCGCCCAGACGCGCTCGCCGTACCCCTCGCCGTCCGCCCACGCCGTGATCTCGTCTTCATCCGGCTCCTTCGGGTCGCGGAGCGGGATCTCGTCGTCGTCGAGGTCGCGCATCGACGCCCGCCAGTCGGGGCGTTCGCGGTCGAGGTGCGCGGTCACGCGGCGGTCGAGTTCGCCGCGGAGGTCGGCGTAGAACTTCCGGACCGCCTCGATCTCCTCGACCGTCACGTCGGCGTCCTCCAGTTCGCCGCGGACCAGCGCGGCGTCGTCGGACTCCGCGCCCGCCGACTCGAAGGATAGCGGCTGGACGACGCGGGTGAGTTCGTCCTCGGCGTCGCGCAGGCTCGCGTCCGCGACCGCGTCGCTCACGAGGTCCCGGACGCGCGGTTCGAGCATGTGTGCCTCGTCGCAGACGACGAACGTCGAGTCGTCGAGCAGCGCGCCGGTGAACGTCCCGGTCGTCACTGGGTCGAACGCGTGGTAGTAGTTACCGATCACGACCTCGACCTCTGGGACGAGCGCGCCCATGATCGAGTGGGGACACGAGCCGTGGCCCGCCGCGAGCCGGACGAGTTCGTCGGCGTCGACGTGGCCGAGTTCGGTCACGTCGAACGGGACCGCCTCGGCGGGGTCGCCGTCCTCCGGGAGGTCGTCGAGGAAGCCGGCATAAAAGGGACAGAACTCGGTCCCGTCGTACTCCTCGGTGTCCGGTCGGTACGGTGTCGGCTCGCCGTCGACCGAGAGGTAGTCGGCCGCGCCGTCCGCGGGGGATTCGGCGGCGTTCCCGGAGTCCATCAGGCCGACCTGCTGGCTCCGCGCCTCGCTCACGAGGTTCGAGGTCGTCGTCGCCCCGCCGTCGCCGACGAGGTTCCGGGTTCGCTCGCGGAGGCCCTCGCAGCGCTCGTAGACGTTCTCGCGGTCGATACCGCCGCGATTTTCCCGGGCGTACGGGCAGACATCGGCCTTGCCGACGAGCGTGAGCCCGGAGACCGGGTCGTAGTCGCCCGGGAGGTCGTCATTTATGGTCCGCAGGTCCGTCTCGAACTGGCGTAGCTGCTGTTTGACGCTGGTGAGGACGAAGATGCGCTCGAAGTCGGACTCCGGGTCCCGGACGCGGTCGAGTCCGGCCGTGAGCGCGAGCATCGTCTTTCCGGTCCCGCAGGCACCCTCTAAGGCGAGGAAGCCGCCGTCCTCGGCGGCGTCGATGGCGGCGTCGATGCCGTCGGCCTGCTCGGGGTAGGGTTCGGGATGGCCGAAGAGGTCGGCCCACGGGGGCGAGTCGGTCACGAAAGCGAGTTACGCGGCATCGAACTTAACTGTATTCAGGCGCTAAGTTCCCTCCCTCAAGGAGCAACGCAGGGAGCGAAGCGACCGAGTAGCGCAGTAGGGAGGGGATACAGCGTCATCAGAAATTGAAGATTTCTGATTGGCAGTCAGATTCCTGTGGAATCTGACGACGCCCGTCATAGTCTTCCAAACACTCCGCGACAACCGGCCGACGTAATCGCAACTCATATTTGTGTAGTTTGTGTATAGTGTGTTATGGTGACTCGCAAAAACATCTCCATCCGCGACGACCAAGAGGAGTGGATTCAGGACAACCACCTGAACCTCTCCTCGTTCGTCCAAGAGAAACTGGACGAACTTATCGAGCAACGAGAGTCATAGATGTACTACAACTACAAGTATCGACTCGACCCACCGGAAGCCCTCTGCGAGACGCTTCTACATCACGTCGATACTTGTAGGCAACTCTACAACCACGTCCTCTACAAACTCAACGAGACCGACGAGATTCCAGCCCGCTACAAGGTACAGGGAACGCTCCCCGACCTCAAATCGTGGTGGGACGACCTGAACGACGTTCACTCGAAAGTTCTCCAGATGGTCGTCAAGCGCGTCTACGACAACCTCTCCACACTCGAAGCACAGAAGGAGAACGGACGCGCCGTAGGGATGCTCAAGTGGAAACCGCCTCGGGAGTATCGGTCGCTCACCTACAATCAGTCCGGCTTCGAACTCAAGAATACGAGTGGTCGGCCTGTCCTGTGGTTGAGCAAAATCGGTGAGATACCGATCCATCTCCACCGAGATATTCCCGAGAACGCGACCATCAAACAGGTCACGGTCAAACAAGAGCCTACGGGCAAGTGGATCGCTACCTTCGGCATCGACGTGGACGAAGCCACGCCCGAAAAGTCGGAGAATCCCGAGCGAATCGTCGGAATTGACGTTGGCATCCTGAAGTACGTACATGATACGGACGGAACCGCTGTCGAGTCACCAAATTTCTCCGACGAGCGCGAACGATTGGAACATGCCCAACGTGAACTCTCTCGGAAGGAACACGGCTCGAACAACTGGGAAGAACAACGTAAGACGGTTGCCCAACGTTACGCCGACCTGAAACGGAAGCGCCGAGACTTCCTCCACAAATTATCGAACTACTACGCCCGTGAGTACGACCTTGTGGCCGTTGAGGATTTGGATGCGAAGGGATTAGTCGAACTACCGGGCAACTCTCGGAATCGAGCCGGGGCCTCGTGGGGAACGTTCCTGCGAATGCTCGAATACAAGTGCGAACGCGAAGGCACGCACTTCATTACCGTAGACCCCCGAGGCACGACCAAAGAGTGTGCGTCGTGCGGAACGGAAACGGACAAACCGCTGTGGGTACGCGAACACTCGTGTCCGTCGTGTGGGTTTGAAGCGGACAGAGACGCGAACGCGGCGTGGAACATCCTTTCTCGCGGTCTCGAAGAAGTAGGAGTGGGACACTCCGAATCACCGCCTGTGGAGACTGCGCTCCCTGCGGATACACCTGTATCTGCAAAGCGCGTCGTGGAAACAGGAAGCCCCACCCTCAAGGAGCGAACCGCGTCAGCCGTGAGCGAGTAGGGTGGGGTAGTTCACACGCTTCATCGGCGCGGCGACCGAGCGTCGCGGAGTCGCGCGGCTACGCGACCGCGGCTCCGACGGGCGGACCGCCCCGCTCACTCCACTATGTCGTGGAGGTCGGAGAGGTTCTCGATCTCCCAAGTCGGCCAGACGTTCAGCTCCCAGTCGCGGCGGTGGGGGCGGCGGATAAACGCCGAGTCGATGCCGGCGTTCTCGGCCGCGCGGACGTCGGACTCGTTGTCGCCGACGAACAGCGCGTTGCCCGCGTCGAGGTCGCCGAGCGCCTGCTCGATGTAGTGGGGGTTCGGCTTGCGGAGCTGGAGCGAGTGGATCGTCGGCTCGCGGCCGTACGCGGCTCCCATCCGCTCGAACCCGTCGAAGTGGTCGACGAGGAAGTCGACGGTCGCCTGCTGGTTCGAGGAGACGATCCCCATCTCGACGTCGAGGTCCTGAAGCTCGTCGAGGTCGTCGTACGGGGTCTTGCGTCCCTCGCGGGCCTCCTGCTGTTGGGCCCGCGACACCACGTCGTCGCGCGTTCGCCAGAACGACCCCGGATCGAGGTCGTACGTCTGACAGACGGTGCCGACGCTGCCGGGGGTCGCACCGATGGTCATCTGCTCTACGTCGTCCGGATCGGGCTCCTCGACGCCGCACTCCTCGAACGCGTTCCGGGTCGCGTCCCGGAGCACGTCGAAGCGCGTGCGGCCCACGAGGACACCGTCGTTGTCGAACACGACGGTATCGTACGTCATAACTCCCGTTCACGGCGGGGAGGGATAAGCGTTTCAGTGGGGTTCTCGGCGTCGAGAACCGGCGAGAACGGTGACGAGGGGAGTTATAGCGGGCGAACGTCGGATCCGGACGGTTTACCGGCCGCCGACTCGTGGGGCCGCTCATGCGCGTGAGCGTCATCGGCGGGAGTTCGATCGGTCCCGAGACCGCGGCGGTCGCGGAGGAACTCGGGAAGCGACTCGCGGAGCGGGGCCACACCGTCGTCTGCGGCGGTCTCGGCGGCGTCATGGAGGCGGCCTGTCGCGGCGCGCGGGAGGCGGACGGCGAGACGATCGGGATCCTCCCGACGGAGAAACGGGGCGACGCCAATCCGCACGTCACGACGCCGATCGCGACGGGACTCGGCCACGCGCGCAACGCCTTGGTCGTGATGAACGGCGACGCCGCGGTCGCCGTCGACGGGGCGAGCGGGACGCTCTCTGAGATCGGGCTCGCGCTCGCACAGGGACGGCGGGTGGCGGGGATAGACACCCATGAGATCGACGGCGTCGAGGCCGTCGACTCGCCGGCGGCGGCGGTAGAGTACGTCGAGGACGCGGTCGGAGCCGACCGATAACGCTATTCGCGGACCCGTCAGGCGAGCCGCTCGCCGGCGATCTCCGCGCCCTCGACGAGCGCCGCGAGCTTTGCCCACGCGATCTCGGGGTCGACCATGCCGAGCCCCGCCTGCGTGCCGAACCCGCAGTCGGGCGCGGCGACGAGGGGAGTCCCGTCGCCGACCGCGTCGGCGACGCGCTCCAAGCGGTCGGCGATCGTCTCCGGGTGGTCGATGATGTTCGTCTTCACGTCGACGACGCCCGGGACGAGCGTCCAGCCGTCCGGGACGGGGTGTTCGCCGAAGGCGCGGTACTCGTGTTGGTGGCGCGGGTTCGCCTGCTCGACGCTGAGCCCGGTGATGTCGGCCTCGTAGATCAGCGGCAGCATCTCGGCGAGGTCGGTGTCGAGGTGGTGGGGCCCCTCGTAGCTCCCCCAGCAGGTGTGGAGCCGAACCTGCTCGGCGGGGACGTTCGCGAGCGCCTCGTTGAGCGCCTCGACGTGGAGCCGCGTCGCGTCCTTCGCCGCCTCCAGCGGCTCGTCGGCGTACGCCGCGGTGTGGCCGACGGTGAGCAGTTCGGGGGCGTCGATCTGGAGGGTGAGTCCGGCGTCCGCGACGAGTTCGTACTCGGTCTTCATCGCCTCCGCCACCGCGAAGAGGTACTCCTCGTAGTCGCCGTAGTGCTCGTCGACGTGCGTCGCGGTGACGACGCTCGGCGACGCCGCGGTCATGAACGCGTCGTCGGCGTCGCGGTCGGCGGCCTCCAGCGCGTCGAGGAGTCCGTCGACCTCCGCCTCGGCCTCCTCGCGGCCGGTGTACTCGATCGGCCCGTCGACGACCGGGTGTTCGGAGAGGTCGATCACGTCGGTCTTGAACGTCTCCTCGGCATATGAGGGGAACTCCTGGAGATCCGCCCACAGCTCCGTCTCCTGCGTGCCGCCGATGCCGCTGAGCCGGTCGGCGACGTACCAGTTGAACGAGACGCGGGACTGCTCGCCGTTGTTGATCGAGTCCAGCCCGGTCTCGACCTGTCGGTCGACGACGTCGCGAGTCGCCTCCGCGACGGTCGCGTCCCACTCGTCGCCGTCCACGTCCTCCCCGTCCTGCCGCTTCGTGAGCAGGTCGAGCAGCGCCGGCGGTCGCGGCAGGCTTCCGATGTGCGTCGTCCCGATGTGTGCGTCGTTCGCCATTATGACACACGTCTCGTCGGGAGAACTAAAACGCCGAGGATCTGGCAGAAGCGGCCGATGACGAAGGGAACGCCGAAGGCGTTACCAGGTATCGTGGAACGTGTCGAACTCGATCGAGTCGAGCGGCTTCTCGCCGATCGCGGCCTCGTACTCGCCCGGCGTCAGCATGGGCTTGTGGAAGCGCGGGCCGTCGTCGGTGGTGATCCGCGGGCAGCCGGTGTTGACGAACGCGTCCATGTCGAAGTTCCGCAGGCGGTCCGGCGTCACCTCGTCCATCGTGATCAGGTAGGCGTTCTCGTTGTTGTCGACGATCTCTTGGGCCTTCTCCCACCGGCCCTGCCCGATCTTCGTACAGAAGATGACGCCCCACTTCTCGGCGTCCATCGCCTTGTGGACCGCGGCGTAGCGCTGCTTGAGGAACTGGTCGTGTTCCGCGACCGATACCGCGTTGTTGACCGGGTCGGCGATGACGACCCGCTTGTCGGGGTGTTCCATCGCAAGTCCGACCGGGTGGAACTTCCCGCCGCCGACGTACAGCACTTGGTCGGCGTCGATGTCCGCGGAGGCGTAGTTACAGCCGAGCACCTGTCCCTCCTTGGTGAGGCGGTCGTCGCCTCGGCGGGTATGGACTTCGTAGCCGCGCTCTTCGAGCCAGTCGGTCATCTCCTCGAACCGGTTCATGTGCTGGGCCGTCGTGACGAGGCCCACGTCGGCGTCCTCCTCCGGCGGCGACAGCTCCTCCGCCAGCGCGTCCTCCATGATCGGGAAGGGGTCGACGTTCGAGAACAGCGGGACGTAGACGATGCTGTCGGACTCCTTCATCGGCGTGTGGCCGAAGTGGACGAACACGTCCGTCCGCCGCATCAGGTACGTGTCGAGGTCGCAGGCACCGTAGCAGGGCTGCCCGGAGAGCATGAACGTCACGTCGTCGGGCGCGACCTCGCGGAGGTCGTCGGCGACCTTCGGCCCGCGGCGCTTGAGTCCCTCGGGGAACTGGAGCCCGACCTTCGTGGCGTCCCGTTCTTCGATGGCCTCTAAGATCCGGTCGAGTTCGTAGTCCCACTCGCGGTCGTGTTTCAGGGCCATCCCCGTCTTCGTCAGGTCGCCCTCCGTGGAGCCGCTCATGTCGACCGAATTGTGCGGCAGGACGGTTAAACGGCGCGTTCGACCCCGAGTTTCGTCCCCGACGTTCGTGATCGTCGGGTCCGTTCGGCGCGGTCGCCCGGACGCGTCGGGCCTGTCAGAGGCTGTCGTCGGTGAGCAGTCGGGCGATCCACGCCCGCAGGCCGGGGAGCGGCGCGTCGTCCGCGACCGCGACCGGATCCCGCTCGACGTCGAGGCGAACGCGGTCCGTGCTCCCGCGTTCGACCGCCTCGGGCGTCCAGACCAGCCCCCCGTCGGGACCTTCCGCGGGCGCGTCGCCGCGGACCGCCCAGTCGGACTCGCCGCGGACGGTGAGCCGGTCGGCGGCGAGGTACCGCGACCCCTCGCCGCCGATCGCGATGGGGTTCCGCGGGGCGGCGGGCGTCAACGGCGTGAAGGTCACGACGCCGAAGTGGCGTTCCGTGGCGTTCGGATCGCGGTACGTGACCGCCAGCGCGTCCCCGTCGATCCGAGCGTCGACATCTCTCGGTTCCGCGATCCCGTTCCCGACGGCGTCAGAGACGACCGTGCGACGGAGCGACTCGTTGGCCGCGAGCGCGTCGCCGCCGGCCGCGAGGTCGACCCGCGCGTCCCACGTCGTCGACCCGTTCCCGTGAACGGTGACGGTCAGCGAACTCCCGCCGGCGACCACGGACGTTCCGTCCGCGGTCGTGCGGTCGAGTTCGCAGACGCCGCAGACGGGCGTCGGGGGTGCGCGCGCGTCGACCGGTGCCACGGCGACCACCGCGGTCACACAGAGGAACAGCGCTACCAGTACGGAGAGGCTGCGAGGACCCATATGCGGCCCGTGAGGGGGACACCGTATAAATCACACCCCGAAAGCCGGACTGGTCCGCCCGAACCGACGCGCTGCCGCGGCCGACGGACCTAACGGCTGCCCCTGTCAACCCTCAGGCGATGACAGACGTTCCGCTCGAACACGTTCACGTCGCGCCCGACGACGGCACGGACGGCGAGCCGGCACCCGCCGTCTTCGTCCTCCACGGCCGCGGGGCCGACGAGGAGGACCTGCTCCCGGTCGCCGCCGAACTCCCGGACGAACTCCACGTGATCAGCCTCCGTGCGCCCGATCCGCTTCAGGGCGGGTACACCTGGTACGAACTCGACCTCTCGGCCGGCGGACTGGAATCGAGCCAGCCCGACGCCACCGACTTCCGGCGGAGCCTCGACCTGATCGTCGAGAGCGTCGAGGGGGCGGTCGACGCCTACGGACTTGACGCCGACCGGCTCGGCCTGCTCGGGTTCAGTCAGGGCGCGATCACGAGCCTCTCGCTCCTCTTGGAGGACCCGGACCGCTACGCGTGGGTCGTCGCGCTCCACGGCTACCTCCCGGAGTCGCACGCCGACCTCGACCCGGACGGGATCGAGGGCAAGCCCGTCTTCGTCGGCGCTGGCGCGGGCGACCGCGTGATCCCCGACGAGCGGACGAACGCCGCCGTCGAGCGACTGGAGGCCGTCGACGCCGCCGTCACCCACGGGAGCTTCCCGGGCGGGCACGGCATCGGCCCGCAGGAGCTGGAGGCGGTCGTCGAGTTCGTCGAATCACAGGTGTAGCGGACGCCGAAAGCCGACCCTGACCCCCGGCTCCGGCAGGTTCAAACGGCTCGGTCACGACGTTCGGGTATGAGCGTCGAACAGGTCTCCATCGAGGACCTCGGCCGAGAGCTCGGCGAACGGATCGCCGAAACCCCGGAGTACGAGCGGTTCGAAGAGGCGAGAGCTGCGGTCCAGCGCGACGAGGAAGTCCAGAGCCGGATCGACGAGTTCGAGCAGCTTCGCGCCGAGTTCATGCAGGCGCGGCAGTCCGGACAGGCGACGAACGAGGGACTTCAGCGCGTCCAAGAGGCGCAGGACGAACTCCACTCGATGCCCGTGATGAGCGAGTACCTCGACGCGCAAGACGAGCTCGAAGACACGCTCGAAGCCGTCAACGAGGCCATCTCGGAGCCGCTCGCGGTCGACTTCGGCGGCGAGGCGGGCGGCTGCTGTCAGGACTGACCGGCGGGTCGATGCCCGGCGTCGCGACCGAACGTCCGTCGCGCCCGGCGATTCTCCCGACACCTTATATCCGATAGCGACGCAGCCTCCCCGTGATAGCCGTCGCCGGCGGCAAGGGCGGAAGCGGAAAGACGACGACTACCCTCGGGCTCGCCCGCGCGCTCTCGCGGCGCGGCGCTCCGGTGGTCGCGGCCGACGCCGACTGGGACCTGCCGAACCTCGCGCGGCTGGCCGCGGAGACCGCGGTCGACTCCATGGTGGCCGGACCGGAATCGGGAGCGGTCGACAGAGACGCGCGGACGGTCCTCGACGCCGCTCGCGGGACCGACCTGGTGCGTCCCGACCGCTCCGGGCCGACGGTCCTCGCGGCCCCGGAGGCTCCGCGGTCCGTCGACGCGAACGCGACGTTCGACGCGTTGGACGGCGCGACGCCCGGTTCCGCGCCGGTGTTGCTCGACTGTCCGGCCGGCGCGTCGCCCGACGTGGCCGCGCCCCTGCGGGCGGCGGACCGTTCGCTCATCGCGACGCCGCTCCGGCGCGCCGCGCTCCGCGACGCCGCGAAGACGGCGGCGATAGCGCGGCGTCTCGACTGCCCGCCGCTCGGCGCGGTCGCGATCGGCGAGACGAGCGTCCCGGAGGAGGTGGCGACGCTGCTCGGCTGCCCCGTCCTCGGCGAGATACCGGACGGCGGGGGCGCTCCGCTCTCTGACCCGGCGGTCCGGGAGGCGTACGACGACCTCGCCCGGCGGCTCGGCGGGACGGCGGCGGCGACGGAGTGGAAGATCGCGTGAGGACCGCGGAGGCGGGCGGCCCCGGAACGGCGGACAGCGGGGCCGTCGGCGGCCGAGAGAGCCGTCATCGACAGACCCAAGCGTCCACGGGCGGCAGCGATCGTATGGAGGCGCTCCCGACTGGGATCTCGGTGCTGGACCGACAGTTCGGCGGAGGGCTCCCGAGCGGTAGCGTCGTCGTGTTGAAGGCGAACCCCGACAGCCAGTCGGAACTTATTTTGAACCGGTTCGCGAGGAGTCGGCGGTGTCGGTACCTGACGACCGTCCGGTCGACCGGTGCGGTGGAGGCGGCGCTCGGCCTCGACGGGGACGAGGAAACGAGCGTCGAGGCCGCGGACGACCCCGGGGACCTCGACGAGGCGGCGTCACTGACCGAGGATCCCCCCGAGAGCGGGACGCTGATCGTCGACTCCGTGGAGCCGCTGGAGGCGGAGACCGCCCCGTCGGCGTACGCCGAGTTCCTCGACGGGGTCCGGTCCCGCGTCGACGACGCCGGCGGGGTGGCAGTGCTCCACGCGCTCCGCGGCGGCGAGGACCCTCAAACGAGGCGGGTCACGGAGCAGGTCGCGGACGTCGTGTTCGACCTCCGCACCACCGTCACCGGGACCGAGATCGCGAACCGGCTCGTCGTCTCCAAGTTCCGCGGCGGCGCGGCCCTCGAGGAGCCGCTGAAGCTGAAGCTCACCGACGAGGTCGCCGTCGACACGAGCCGCGACATCGCCTGATTCGGCCGGGTGGCCGCGCGATCGGCTCGGTCCGGCCCGGTTCTCGGGTCAGATCACCGCGGAGACGGCGAGGACGACGACGCCCGTGGCGGCCGCCGCGACCGCCCAGTTCCGTGCGGTGTCGAACGCGCCGTACGGGCCGCCCTTCCGGGAGAAGAGGTACAGCGCATACACAGCGAGCGGTGCCAGCGTCGGGAGCCGACCGACCGAGACGAGGGCGGTGAAACTCGACAGCAGCGCGACCGCGACCGTCGCCGCCGCGGCGCTCGCGGCGACCAGCGCGTCCTCGCGCGCCCGTTCGATCTCCATGTCCGGTGTGGGCGGGCGGGCGGGCAAAAGGGATCTGTTCGGCGGCCGCGCCGCCCCGCGGGACGGTCCACACACGCGACGCCGAGCGAACGCGGTGGCTCTACGGAAACGAGATGGTTCTACGAGAACGGGACGGTTCTACGGAAAAACCGAGTGACTCGGACGGACCGAGCGGATCGGGATCGGTTACTCTTCGTCGATCTCGTCGACGATCTCGTCGGCGTCAACGTCGACGTCTTCGAGCGCCTCCTCGATGTCGACATCACCGGCACCGCCGCCCATGCCGCCCATCATACCGCCGAGACCGCCCATGCCGCCGCCCTCGATGACCTCCTCGATCACGACGCGGTCGAGATCGAGGCGGTCCATCAGGTCCTGCGCGATCTGCTGTTTCTGGAACATCCACTGCTGGTTCATCTGCATCGCCTGCGTCGCGGTGACGTAGAGGACGTCCTTCTCGACCTCTTCGGTCTCGACGGTCTCCTCGCCGTCGTCGTCCTCGGTGACCGTCTCCTCCTCCTCGGTGACCGTCTCGATGCGGACCTCGGGGGCCTCCTGGAGGTACATGCCGAGCATGCCCGACGCCTGCTCCTCGCGGTCGTCGATGGCTTCGAGGATCTCGTACTCGTACTCGAGGTCCTCGCCGGCCAGCGGGTGATTGAAGTCGACGCGGGCGCGGCCGCCGATTATCGTCTCGAGGTGGCCCTGACGGTTGTCGATCTGGATCTGCGCGCCGGGGTAGCGGTCGTCCTCGGGGATCTTGTCGGCCTTGACCGTCTCGACCTCGTCGGGGTCGTACTCGCCGAAGGCGTCCTCGGCGGGGACGTCGACGGTGCCCTCGTCGCCGACCGAGCCGCCGACGAACGCTTCCTCGACGGAGGGGAACACGTGGCCCGCACCGAGCGCGATGATGCGCGGCTCGAAGTCGTACTCGTCGACGTCGATCTCGGCGTCCTCGGCCGTCTCTTTGTCGGTCGTGTCGATGACGCGACCGTCGTCGGCCGTTCGGATCGTGTACGCGACGCGGACGAAGTCGCCGTCCTCGAGTCCGCCGGCGTCGGTCTCGGTCTCGGTCTCTTCGGCCTCGTCGGCCGCGTCCGCTTGCTCCTGATCGCTCATACCTGAAGGTCACCTGTTACACCCTTAAGAAGCACGGTTCAGCGCGAGGGCCGCCGACGAGCGGGAAACGGCGGCGGTTCGGCCGCTGACGCGTCGGCGCGTGGGACCCGTCGGCCGTCTGCGGAGCGCGGTCCCGGGTCCCTTTTGAACGCGCCGGACGCACGCACTGCCATGTACGAAGTCGAGATCAAGGTCCCGGCCGACCTCGACGCGACCCGGGAGCGGCTCCGCGCGGTCGGCGCCGAGCGCGCGGACGCCCGCCGGCAGCGCGACACCTACTACGACGCGCCGCACCGCGAGTTCGCCGAGACCGACGAGGCGCTCCGGATCCGGCGCGAGACGCCGCTGGAGGGGGACGTGTCGTCGGCCGAGACCGACCGCGACGCGGCGGCGACGGTCACCTATAAGGGACCGCTCCTCGAGGACGCCTCGAAGACGCGCGCCGAACACGAGACCGGCGTCGACGACGGCGAGGCGCTCGCGTCGGTCCTCTCCGGCCTCGGGTTCGAGCCGGCGGCGACGGTGGAGAAGCGCCGCGAGTTCTGGTCGTACGACGGCTTCACGGTCACGCTCGACGCCGTCGCCGGTCTCGACGAGTACGTCGAGATCGAACGCGCGGTCGACGAGGAGCGCGAGGTCGACGCGGCGCGCGAGGCGGCGATAGAGGCGCTCGACCGACTGGGTCTCGACGCGGACGAGCAGGTGCGGACCTCCTACCTCGGACTGTTGCTGGCCGGCGACGGCGACTGATCGGCGCGCCGGTCAGTCGGCCGACCCGTCGCCGTCAGCCGGTCGCTTCTGGGAGAGCACCGTTCGCTCGAACTCGCAGACGAGGACGTCGTCGCCGCCGTCGACGACCTTGAAGGCCTCGACGCGCATTGTGATGACGCCGCGCTCGCCGTCGCTCGTCTCCCGCTTGTCGACGACGGTCGACCGCGCGCGGATCGTGTCGCCGTGGAACACCGGGTTCGGGTGTTCGACGCCGTCGTACGAGAGGTTCGCGACGATGGTCCCGTCGGTCGTCTCCGGGATGGAGACGCCGACCGCGAGCGACATGGTGTACAGCCCGTTCACGAGCCGCTCGCCGAACTGCGTCTCCGCGGCGAAATCGGCGTCGAGGTGGAGCGGCTGCTGGTTCATCGTCATGTCGCAGAACCGCTGGTTGTCGGCCTCGCTTATCGTTCGTCGCTTCGCGTGTTCTATCGTCTCGCCGACCGCGAACTCCTCGTAGTAGCGTCCGGTCATGCCCTCGCGGTCGACCGGGCGCGTGAAATCGATACCGCTCTCCGCCGGGGCGAGCGTCGACGCGAGCGCGGCGGGGTCGTGACGAGGCGGCCGGCGGTTTTTAGCCGTCCGCCCGCGGACCTCGGCACATGCCACGCCGAAGCCTCCTGTTCTCCCCCGGCGACAGCCCGGATCTCATGCGAAAGGCCCCCGGGGCCGGAGCCGACGTGATTTGTTTCGACCTCGAAGACGCCGTCGCTCCCGCTCGGAAGGACGAGGCGAGAGCGGCGGTCGGCGAGGTGCTCGCCGACCCGTCCTTCGACCCGGACGCGGAGGTGTGCGTCCGGCTGACCGCCGAGTCGCCCGCGGTCGACCTCGACGGCGTGCTGGGGAGCGATTCGGGAAACGGGGTCGACGCGGAGGCCGGGACCGACGACGTTCGGCTCGACGCGGTGATGCTCCCGAAGGTCGAGTCCGCAGACCGCGTCGACCGCGTCGCGGCGCTGTGCGCCGAGCGGGGGCGCGATCTCGCCGTGTTCGCGCTCGTCGAGACCGCGGCGGGGATCCTCTCGGCGCAATCGATCGCGGCCGCGGACGCGACCGACGCGCTCGTGTTCGGAGCCGAGGACCTCGCCGCCGACGTGGGCGCGACCCGGACCGACGAGGGGACGGAGGTGCTGTACGCCAGGGAACACGTCGTGCTCGCGGCGAGCGCGGCCGAGGTCGACGCGATCGACACCGTGTACACGGACTTCTCGGACGACGCCGGACTCCGCGAGGACGCGGCGTTCGCACGGCGGCTCGGCTACGACGGGAAGCTCGCGATCCACCCGGCGCAGGTGGGGCCGATCACGGAGGCGTTCACCCCGGACCCGGAGGACATCGAGTGGGCGAGGGCCGTCCTCGACGCCCGCGACGAGGCGGAGTCGGCGGGGCGGGCCGTCTTCGAGGTCGACGGCGAGATGGTCGACGCGCCGCTCATCGCGCAGGCGGAGGGCATCCTCGACCGAGCCCCCGAGACCGACCGCTGACGGCGGCGCGCGATCCGTGACGCCCCGCGACCGTCCGCCACAATTAACCCCCGGCCGCCAGCACGTGAGAGTATGTCTTCGGAGGCGAACCCGTTCGAGAGTCTGCGAGAGCAGGTGGACGACGCGGCGGCGGTCGTCGAGACCGATCCGGGCGTTATCGAGCGCCTGAAGACCCCTGAGCGGGTGTTGGAGACGAACCTGACGTTCGAGCGCGACGACGGCTCCTTGGAGACCGTCCGCGCCTACCGCTCGCAGTTCAACGGCGACCGCGGCCCGTACAAGGGCGGAATCCGCTACCATCCGGGTGTCACCCGCGACGAGGTGAAGGCGCTGTCCGGCTGGATGGCGTACAAGTGCGCGGTCGTCGACGTTCCGTACGGCGGCGGCAAAGGCGGGATCGCGATCGATCCGGCCGACTACTCCGCCGACGAGCTAGAGCGGCTCACCCGCGCGTTCGCGACCGAGCTGCGCCCGCTGATCGGCGAGGACCGCGACATCCCCGCGCCGGACGTCAACACCGGGCAACGGGAGATGAACTGGATCAAAGACACCTACGAGACCTTAGAGAACACCACCGCACCCGGGGTCATCACCGGGAAGGCGATCGACTCCGGCGGCAGCGAGGGACGCGTCGAGGCGACCGGGCGCTCGGTGGCGCTGTCCGCGCGCGAGGCGTTCGACTGGCTCGGCCGCGACCTCGCGGGCGCGACGGTCGCGGTCCAAGGGTACGGCAACGCCGGGTCGGTCGCCGCGGCGCTGCTCGACGACCTCGGGGCGAGCGTGGTCGCCGTCTCCGACTCCTCGGGAGGCATCCTCGATCGCGACGGCCTCGATCCGCGCGAGGTGAAGTCACACAAGTCCGAGACCGGAACGGTGACCGGCTATCCCGGCGCGGAGGAGATCACGAACGACGAACTGCTCACGCTCGACGTCGACTGCCTCGTCCCGGCCGCGCTGGAGAACGCCGTCGACGGCGACCTCGCGGCCGACGTGCGCGCGGACCTGATCGTCGAGGCGGCGAACGGCCCGCTCACGCCCGACGCCGACGACGTGTTGGCCGACCGGGACGTCCACATCGTCCCCGACATCCTCGCGAACGCGGGCGGCGTCACCGTCTCGTACTTCGAGTGGGTCCAGAACCGCCAGCGGTTCAGTTGGACCGAGGAGCGCGTCAACGAGGAGTTGGAGCGCGTCATTACGGACGCGTTCGACACCCTAGTCGAGACCTACGAGTCGAACGACGTTCACACCCTCAGAACCGCCGCGTACGTCGTCGGTATCGGCCGGATCGTGGACGCGTACGATCAGGCCGGCAGCTGGCCGTAACGGGCGGGCTTGGCCGGCCGCGGATTCACTCCGATCACGGATTCACTCCGGCCGCGGACTCACTTCAGCTGCGCGTCCCGGATCTCGACGTGGCCGCGGTCGCCCTCCCAGACCGCGTCGTAGGTGAGGTCGATGCGGCGGTCCATGTGCGGGCCGTCGACGACGTACGTCTCGAACTCGCCGCCCTCGCCGAGCGGGTGGACGCCGTACTCCTCGCGGAGCGCGAGCAGGTCGTCGAGCGCGTCGGCGTCGTACCGGCGTCCGAGCCACGACTCGTCGAGACCGTATGCCGCCACCTGAACGATACGGATCTCGAAGCCGGCGTCGAACATCGCCTCGGCGAGTTCGACCGGGTCACGCTGCCACAGCGGCGCGAACAGGTCGATCCCCAGGCGGTCGCACATCGCCTGAATGCGGCTCGTCTGAAACTCGCTCTCGACCGCGCCCGCGGTGACGCCCGCGAGGTCGACGTCGCTTCCGGCAGCGATCTCTCGGAGGGCCGCTTCCATCGGCTCCAGTTCGGCGTCGCCCTGCGCCCCGGCGTCGTCGACGTCGTCCGCGCCGAAGTCGTCCGGCGACACCTCAACGAGGTCGATCCCGACGCTCTCGGCGGCGAGCGCGGCGAGCTCCGTCGCCGGCGTGTGGTACATGTACGAGTCGCCGGCGGGGTGGACTGTCAACATCCGCGAGACGTCGAGACCCTCTTCCACGGCGCGGTACAGCGCCCACGAAGAGTCCTTCCCGCCGGAAAAGAGGCTCACCCAATCGCTCATGACGGAAAGAGTGGGTCGCACGGATAAAGCGTCGGCGGTCGAACGGCGTCGGAACGGGACGTGGCGGGGCGCACGCGTGACACGCGGTGAGCGCGCCGCCTCAGTCCGAGATGAACTCGTTATCGCGCCAGTTGACGCCGCCGTCGCCCTCGCCGGCACCCTGCGGGCTCTCGACGACCTCGATGCTCGCGGGACGCCGCTCGCCCTCGACGATCCGGGTCGCTTCGAGTTCGTCGTTCTCCTCGGTGATCGCCGTCAGCGTCCCCTTCTCCGAGAGGGTCGCGATCTCGCGGAGCACCAAGAACATCGGATACTGGAGCGCGGAGTTCTGGAGGACGGTCTCGCGGTCGCCCTTGAAGCAGGCGAACTCGACCAGCTCGGAGGGGATCTCCTCCTCCTCGTCGTCCATCCACTGCGGGCCGCCGGCGCGTGGCGGCTCCTCCTCCCACACGCGCGTCTCCGTGACCGACGCCTTCAGCTGTGCGGTCGGCGTGTACTTACTGATCGACTCGTCGTCGGACAGGGCCTTGATGATGAGTGTGTTGTTTCGACGCGTGATGTCGATGTCATCGATCTCCGGCGGCAGATCGGGATCTTCGTCGAAGTACGCCTCTACGTCTTCGAGTGGCAGTTCGAGCGTCGAATGAAGTCGGAACACGCGGCCTGTCATTGTTTGTGGAATGCGGTGGGGTCGAACCGGTGGTCGGGGCGGCAGCGGCAACGGCTGCTTCTACCCTGTATAGGCACCGTGGGTTTATATGGGCTGCCCTTCCAGAGCAAAGGATCGGCGGAAGGTTCGGCCGGGGGCGCGCGGTCCCGCCGGAGCGATGCCTCAGTCGGCACCCAGCTCGGCGGCGAGCTCGCCGCGCTCGTCGAGTTCCGCGAGTACGTCGCTGCCGCCGACGAACTCCCCGTCGACGAACGTCTGCGGGATCGTCTCCCAGCCGCTGTGGGCCTCCAGCGCCTCGCGGTACTGCGGCAGCGCGGGTAACACGTCGACCGTCTCGAACTCCTCGACGTGCTGGCTGATCAGCTCGACGGCGCGCTTCGAGTAGCCGCACTGCGGCATCAGGCGGTTCCCCTTCATGAAGAGGACCACGTCGTTGTCGGCGAGAACCGTCTCGACGCGCTGTTCGATCTCCTCGGGGTCGGCGTCGGTTTCGGGGCTGAACGTCATGGAGCCCGGTATGCGCCGCCGACGCAAATGGGTTCCGCACGGAACGTGTTCGGTTCGAGAGCGGAACGGACCGGTCTGGAGGGCGGCGGTCCGCTCCTCGCGGGCGGTGACCTACTCCCGGACGATGCGGACGGCCTACTCGTCGCGGTCGACGGCGACGACATCGACGAGCGAGTAGACGGGCACCCCGTCGATCTCGTCGTACCCCTTCTTGTCGACCAACACGACGCAGGCGACGGGGTCGCCGCCCTGTTCGCGGATCGCGTCGATCGACTCCCGCATCGTCGTCCCCGAGGTGATGATGTCGTCGACGACGTAGCAGTCGCGGTCGCGGATGGCCGCGAAGTTCCGCGAGAAGCCGCCCCCCTGCTCGTCGATGTCGCCCTCGTTCCACTGATGTTTCGCGGGCGCGTACGTGCCGAGGTCGGTGTCGAGCCGGTCCGCGACCGCGGTCGCGAGCGGCGCGCCGGCCTTCTCGACCCCGACGGTGAGATCGACCTCCTCGCCCTGCTTGGCCAAGAGGTCGGCCATCGCGCTCGCCGCGTAGCCGAGGCGCGTGGAGTCGCGGCCGAGGGCCGACCAGTCGACGTGGATGTCGGCGGACGCGGTCGTCTCGGCCGTCGAGTCGTCGGCCTCGGACCCGCCCGCGCGCTCGACCAGCCAGCTCGCGGTCTCCCGGGAGACGTTCAGTTCGTCGGCGATTTCGCCCTTCGAGAGACCGTGTTCCGCCAGCTCGGCGGCACTATCTATCAGGTCGTCAACGTTCTTCATACGCGGCAAATTCGACCGCCGTTTTAATAGTCGTGTCGTCATCCGCGAACGCGGCCTCGAAGTCGTCCAGCCCGTGGACGCCGGTGACGAGATCGCCCAAGAAATCCTCGGAGAGCCCCGAGAGCGACTCGATCGCTGATTCGAAGTGCCCGTAACCGGAGTTGACGCTGCCGACGAGCGCCTTGTTGTGGAGGACGAACTCGCGGTGGAGCCGGCCGCCGTCGATCTCGAACTCCCAGTCGCCCGGGACGCCGAGGAGCGCGCCGACGCCGTTGGGCGCGAGCGCCTCGATTGTCTCGAAGGCGTGGGGCGCGTGACCGGTCGCCTCGAAGACGAGGTCCATCGGCTCGTGCGCCTCGGGAACGCCGGGGATCGGCGTCTCGTTGGAGTTCACGTACGTCGCCCCGAGCGACTCAATGATGTCGATCGTCGGGTCGGGGCGCTCGCGCCGCCCGAGACAGTAGACCCGCTCGAACGACTCGTCGAGGGTCGCGACGGTCAACAGCCCGAGCGACCCGTTGCCGAGGACGAGCGCCGACTCGGGGTCCCAGTGGAACGCCGACCGGCTGGCGTAGGCGTGTTCGATCGCCTTCTCCGCGATCGAGACCGGCTCGACGAGGAAGCCCCACTCGGCGAGTTCTGGCGGAATCGAGACGAGGAACTCGGCCGGGCTGGTGAAGTACTCCGCCATGAAGCCGTGCGCGCCGACGATGCCGCGCTCGTGGTACTCGCCGTCGGGTGCCATGTCGGGTTCGCCGCGCGCGAAGTACTCGTTGGCACCGTTGGGCGGGCGTCGCACCGTCGGGACGACGACGTCGCCGACCTCGAACGGCGTGTCGTTCGGGTCCTCGACCACGCCGACCGCCTCGTGGCCCAAGACGAGGTGATCCTCACCCGCGGGGGTACCCCCGTGTCCGCCGGCGATGACCTCGTGGTCGGTCCCGTCGACGCCGACTCGGAGGGTTCGGACCAACGCCTCGCCGGGCGCGGGCTCCGGTCGCGGCTTCTCGGTCACGACCGGTTCGTCGGCTCCCTCGTAGACGGCAATCGCGTTCATGTCTCGACTCAAGCGGTCAGCCACCAAAAGATTTCTTTTATTTCGAGTAAACACCGATACCCGATCCCCCGTGGAGTTTTGGGTCGCTCGCGCGTAGCCGACACCGTGTGTACCCTGACCCTCGCGTGGCGGACGTTCGGTGACGCGCCCGTCGCGCTCGCGGCGACCCGCGACGAGGCGCTCGACCGCCCCAGCGAGCCGCCCGCGCTCCGGGGCGGCGACCCCCGATACGTGGCCCCGCGCGACGCCGAGGCGGGCGGCACGTGGATCGGCGTCTCCGAGGGCGGACTCGTCGTCGCCGTCACGAACCGGTGGCTCGACGCCGACCGCGAGGGCGACCGCTCCCGCGGGCTGCTCGTCCGCGACTGCCTGACGGTCGCCTCCGCGGAGGACGCGGTGCGAACGGTTGAACGCGAGATCGACGAGCGCGCCTACGACGGGTTCAACCTCGTGCTCGCCGACGCCCGGGCGGCGTTCCTGCTGACGTACGACGGCCGCCTCGTCGTCACCCGACTCGACTCCGGCGTCCACGTCGTGGGCAACGTCGGCGGCGTGGTGAACGGCGCGGAGCGGTTCGCGGTCCCCGAGCGGCGACGCGAGTTCGGCGAGGAGCGCGCCGACAGCGCCAGACGGATCGCGGCCGCGCTCGTCCCCGGTCCGGGCGAGTCCGGAGCGTCGTGGCTCGACCGCGCGAGCGGCGTCCTCGCGGACCACGAGTACGACGCCTGTCTCCACGGCGACGCGTTCGGGACTCGGTCGTTCACCAGAGTCCGAACCGGTGAGCGTCCGGCCGTCGGCTACGCCGACGGTCCGCCCTGCGAGACGCCGGCGGAGCCGGTGTCGCTGCCGGACGACTTCGCGCTCGCCGGTGAGTGACGACGCGGCGGTCGCCGGGCGTCCGGACGGAAAGCCAGTTTTAAGCGATTCGGGAGGCGTGTGAAACCATGAGCGCGTCCGAAATCGAGTCCGAGCTGTCGGCGGACGAGCGCGCCGGTCTCGAACTCATCCGCGAGACCGGCGGGATCCATCAAAGCGACTTCTGGAAGAAGCTGGACGTCTCCTCCCGGAAGGGGAGCCGGATCGCGGAGAGCTTGGAGGAGGCCGGGGTCATCCAGCGCGAGGACACCGTCTACGACGGCCACAACACCTACTACTTGGAGCCGGCCCCGCGCGATCTCGACTTCTCGCTTTTGATGGCCGGAGACATGCTCTCGCCGTTCATCGGCGAGGAGGAGGTCGACGCGCAGGCCGACGCCTTCTCGCAGTGGATGATGAACCTCGCGTACGAAGAACACTGAGCCGCCGGCGTCGCCGTCGACCGTCGCTTCGCGCGCGTCCCGTCCGTCTTCGTCAACCGACCCTGTCGGGCGTTCTGCCCGCATCGCCGCGACCCTTTTTACCCCTCTGCGGGGACCGTCGCGCGCGAATTGATTCCACCTACCAGCCGTCGGCCTCGGCAGCTTCGGCGCGCTCGGGACGAGCGACCCACGCGCCCCGGAGCCTGTCTGAGGGCAGAGGGGCGACGCGACGGGCTGCCGCGCGTCAGACCAGCAGGAACGCGAACAGCGCGATCCCGACCGCGAGCGTGAGGAACAGCACGCTCCGGCCGATTCCGGCCCGGATCTCGACGTCGACCCCGGCGCGGGAGAGGGCTCCGCGCGGATCGGACGCGGTCCGCATCGTCGCGCCGGCGAGCGCCATCGTCGCCCGGTCGACGGCTGCCCACAGCTCCGTGACGCCCCAGACGGAGTACCGGCCGAGGTAGAACGCGCCCGGGAAGAGGAGGGCGTCGATGTCAGGCATCCGGTGGGCGACCCACGCGAGCGGGCGCTTCAGCGAGAAGAAACCGACGAAGCCGGCGACGAGCAGCGCGGCGCTCTCGGTCAGGTGGCTCTGGCTGTACGGATTGAAGTACACCTCGTCGCTCCGGATGAACTCGGTGAACGGCATCAGCTCGATCAGCTGCCCGTAGAAGACGCCGAAGAAGACGCACGCCCCCGCGGCCAGCAGCATCCCGCCGGTCTGGAACGCGGTGGCGTCGTCCGGCGACAGCGTCGCGGAACCGTGGAAGAACACGTAGTAACCGAGCTTGATGAACGACATGAACGTCCCTACGCCGCCGAGGATGAGTAGCCACCAGAGCAGCCCGCTGTCGAGGAGCAGGACGTAGTTGTGGACCTCGTGGGCGGAGTCGATCACCATCCCCTTCGAGATGAACCCGTTGAAGCCCGGCACCGCGGTAATCGAGGCCGCGCCGACGAGGTACACGAGGAACGTGACCGGCATCACCCGCCAGAGCCCGCCCATCTCGCGGATGTCCTCGACGCCGGTCCGATAGATCACGACGCCGACCGCCATGAACAGGAGACTCTTGTAGAGCACGTTGTTGAACAGGTGCGCGAACCCGCCGACGACGGCGAAGTCGCCCACGTACGTCGCCAGCCCGAACCCGGCGAGCATGTAGCCGACCTGCGCCTGGATATGGTACGACAGCAGCCGGCGCGGGTCGTACTGGAGCAGCGCGAAGAACGCGCCGTAGACGGCCATGAACCCGCCGAGGTACGCGAGCCACATTCCTCCCTCCGGGAACGCGCGGTACATCACGTAGGCGGCGGTCTTCGTCGTGAACACCGAGAGGAACACCGACGCCGCGACGTGCGGGCGCGGGTAGGTGTCGGGCAGCCAGCTGTGCAGGAAGATGAACCCGCAGTTGATCCCGATGCCGACCGCCGCGAGGACCGTCGCGGAGGCGTGGATCCCGGTCGTCGACGAGAACAGGAATATCTCGGCCGCCGGGACGCTACCGAGCATCGACACGCCGTGGACGACGACGGCCGCGAGCAGGATCGTCCCACCCGTGCCGTGGAACAGCGCGTAGCGGTAGCCGGCCCGGACCGCCGCCCCGCCGTGCTGCCAGACGAGCAGCGTCGAGGTGACGGCCATCAGCTCCCAGAAGAAGATCAGGGTGAGCCAGTCGCCGGCGTAGATAGTCCCGACGGTCGTGGCAACGTAGATCAGCGCGAACGCGGTCACCCACGTCGGGGCCTCGCTCCCGTAGGCGTACAGCACCGCGGCGGTCGCGAGGAACCCGACGACGACGCCCATCAGCAGCGAGAACTGGTCGACGTTGAAGAACACCACGTCGAACCCGAGGAACTGCGTCGCGAGGTGCGCGCCCGTCCCGCCGTCCCCGAGCAACACAGCCTGCGCGAAGGTGAACGCCGTCGCCAGCGCGGCGACCGCGTGGCCCGATCGCCGCGGCAGGGCCAGCACCGCCAGCGCCGCGAACGCGATCAGGACGTACGGCGGAATCGAGGTGAGGAGGTCGGTCGGCACCGTCACGGGCGCACCACCCCCTCGGGAAGCCGCGTGTCGACGATGAGCTCGATCAGCTCCAGGAAGCCCATCTCGTGGGGGATCACGCCGAGCAGCACCGCGAGGCTCATCACGGTGAGGATCGGCCCGAGCGTGAACCACGTCGACTCGCGCCCGCGGAGGGCGTCGAGACCGGCGACGTGTTCCCAGCCGCCCGCGGGCGGCCCGCCGTGGTGGCCGTCGTCGTGAGCGCCGGCAGCGTGGTCGGCGTCGTGGTCGTCACCGCTCTTATCGTCGTGGTCCCTCTCTGTCTCGCTGGCGGAGTCGACCTCGGCGGCGTCGGACGGCGACTCCTCGGGCGCGTCGCCGCGACCGGGACCGAACGGCACGTCGGCGTCGGAGGGGCGCTGGTCGACGGCGTAATCGCCCGTGTCGACCCGCTCGGCCGGCTCCGAGAAGTCGCGCTCGCTCGCCGCGAAGTCCGGTCGGACGACCCCCTCCTCGTCGGTCGGCAGGTCGTCGAGGTCGGCGTCGGGAATGTCATCGGCGTCCGTGGCCGAGTCGGCCGGAGCCTCGGTCGCGGCCTCGTCGTCACCCGCGTCGGCGTCGCCTGCGCCCGCGTCGTCGATGACGTCGTCGAGGTCGTCGGGATCGTCGACGCTCTCGTCGCCCCCGTCACCTTCCCGGCCGCCGTCGGTCGCGGCCACGATGGACCGCGACTCGCCGCCGAGCGGGAAGTCGACGAGGGGCTTCGCGTCGTGGGCGTCCTCCGCCTCGAAGAAGGCGGTGTAGATCACCGGCCAGAAGTAGGCGACGTTGAGCACGCCCGACAGCAGCAGCGCCCCGGCGAGGTAGTAGGCGACGGGGGTGAAGTTCATTCCCATCCGCACCCCGCCGATCAGCATGTAGTACTTGCTGACGAACCCGGCGAGCAGCGGCATTCCGGCCATCCCGAGCGAGGCGACGGTGAACGCCCCCATCGTCAGGGGCATCCGCTTGCCGATCCCGGCCATCTGCGAGATGTAGTCGGTGTGGGTCTCGACGTGGACGTTGCCCGCACAGAAGAACAGGGTGAGCTTCATGAACGCGTGCGCCGGGATGTGCAAGAGCGCGCCGACCAGCCCGTACCACCCGAACAGGCCGAGCCCGAGGATGATGTAGCTCAGCTGGCTTATCGTCGAGTAGGCGAGCCGGCGTTTCAGGTGGTCCTTCCGTAAGGCGATGAGCGAGGCCGCGGTGAGCGTGACCGCGCCGATAGTCGAGAGCACGAGTCCGGCGGTGAAGCCGAAGGGAAGCGAGAGGTCGAAGACGAGTTCTGGGCCGAACACGTCGAGGACGACCCGCGAGACGCCGAACGCTCCGGACTTGACGACCGCGACCGCGTGGAGCAGTCCGGAGACCGGCGTCGGTGCCACCATCGCTTCGGGGAGCCACTGGTGGAGCGGCATGATACCCGCCTTGACGCCGAAACCGACGGCGAGCAGGAAGAAGGCGAGCATCGCCAGCCCGGGGTCGGCGTTCGCGAGTTCGGCGATGCCGCCGGGCGTGAACGCGACCGTGCCCGCGAGCAGGTAGACGAGGACGGTCCCGGCGAGCACGAGCACGCCGCCGCCGAACATCGTGTACGCGAGGTACTTGCGGCCGGCCGAGCGCGCCTCCGCCGTCTCGTCGTGCGCGACGAGCGGGTACGTCGCGATCGACAGCAGCTCGTAGAAGACGAAGATGGTCACGAGGTTCCCCGCGAACGCGATCCCCATCGTCGTCGACAGCGATACCGCGAACGCGGCGAAGTAGCGGGTCTGATTCGCCTCGTCAAGCCCGCGCATGTAGCCGATGCTGTAGAAGGAGGTGACGATCCACAGCCCGCTCGCGAGGAACGCGAACAGCATGCCGAGCGCGTCCGCCCGCAGGACGAACTCGATCGGCGTCCCGATCCCGGGTAGGAACGCCCCGAGCGAGTACTCGAAGGTCTGGCCGTCGAGGACCGCCGGGAGCATCGACGCGACGATCCCGAACTTCGCGAGCGACGCGACGAGCGTCCATCCCTCGCGGACGTTCGGGGAGCGGTGCGACGCGACGATGAGAGCCGCCGCGACGAACGAGACGAGAACCGCCAGTAGGGGTCGTGGGTCCTGTAGTACGACGTCAGTCATGCGAAGGCCTCCGTGAGGAACGGGTCGAACCACTCGGCGAGCGCGAAGCCGCCGAAGCCGAGCGCGACCGCCGCGAACACGGCGAGCGCGAGCGCGAGCAGCGACGCCGTCGGCACCCGGTCGGGGACGAGCGACGAGCGCGGCGCACCCGCGACGGGGGCCGGCAGCCCGCTCGCGGTCCGGGCGGGCGACTCCCCGCCGTCGGTGGCGGCCGCGTCCGCGGGGGCGTCACCGTCGCCGTGGTCGCCGGGGAGTCCGGCACCGGCGAAGTAGAACCGCTCTATTATCCGTGCGACGTACGACAGCGTGAACAGCGTGCTGACGAATATCGCCGCCGCGACCGCGATCCCGACCGCGCCGCCGTCGGCGAGTCCGGCGTCGACCGCGCCGACGCCGATGTACCACTTGCCGAGGAAGCCGATCGAGGGCGGAATTCCGACGAGGACGAGCCCGAGGACCGCGACCGCGCCCGACGTGTACGGGGCCGCGCGGGCCGCGCTCGCGAGGTTCTCGATCCGGCGCGTGCCGTAGCCGAGCGCGAGCATCCCGATCCCCAAGAACAGGCCGAACTTCACGAGCCCGTGGCCGATCAGGTGGACGATCCCGCCGAGCAGCGCCGTCTCGTTCGCGAGCGCGATCGCCGCCCCGATCATGCCGAACTGCGCGACCGAGGAGTACGCGAACATCCGCTTGAGGTTCGACTGCATCGCGGCGAGCGCGGAGCCGGCGACGATCGAGACCGTCGAGACGACGAGCAGCGCGGTCGCGATCCCCTCGTTGGCCGCGAGGAAGTCGACCGTGAACACGGTGTAGGTCACGCGGATCAGCGCGTACGCGCTCGCCGTCGAGACGAGCGCCGCGACGATCGTCGTGACCGAGTCCGGCGCGCGCTGGTAGGCGTCCGGCTGCCAGGAGTGGACCGGGAATAAGGCGATCTTCAGCGCGAGCCCGGTCGCGATGAACGCGTAGCCCGCGCGGACGAGCGGGTCGCCGTAGCCGGCCTGCGCGACGATCTGCGCCTGAACGTCGAGCATGTTCAGCGTCCCCGTCGCGAGGAAGACGTAGCCGACGCCGAGCAGGTACAGCGACGCGCCGACGGTCCCGACGACGAGGTACTTCAGCGAGGCGTACGCGCTCGCGCCCGAGCGGTCCGCGGCGATGAGCGCGTACGTCGTCAGCCCGGTGATCTCCAAGAACACGAACAGGTTGAACAGGTCGCCGGTGAGGACCATTCCCACCAATCCCCCGACCAGCAGGAGGTAGGCGCTGTAGAACGGGTTCTCGCGCGGGCCGGCGACCCGCGCGAACGCGAGTGTCGCGACCGAGACCGCCGCGACGAGCAGCAGCACCGCCACCGAGAGCCGGTCGGCGACGAGTTCGATCCCGACCGGGGGGAGGAAGCCGCCCAGCGCGTGGCTGAACGGGCCGTTTATCACTGTCTCCGCGGCTATCGCGGCCGCGATCCCGGCCGTGACGGTCGTTCCGACCGCCGCGACCGGCCAGCCGACGCGGTCGTACCGCAGTCCGAGCGCCAGCGGCAGCGTCGCCGCGACGATGGGGACGACGACCGCGAGCGGTAAGAGGACGTCAGTCATCGCCGTCACCTCCGGTCGTGTCGCCCGTCTCACCGGGGGCGAGCGCCGCCGTCGACGCGCTCGGCGTCTCGGAGCCGGCGTCGCTCGACGCTCGCGACCCCGGGATCGACCCCTCGTCGCGGAGCAGTTCGCGGAGGGTGTCGGTCCGCAGCGTGCCGTACTCGTCGTAGATCCGAATACACAGCGCGAGCGCGACCGCGGTGAGGCTCACGCCGACGACGATGGCGGTGAGCACGAGGACGTGCGGGAGCGGGCTGACGTAGAGCCCGCCGTCGGGACCGCCGCTCGGGACGATCGGTATCGCCCCGCCGTCGACGTACGCCGAAGCGATGAAAAGCAAGAATATCGCCGTCTGGAACAGGTTGAGCCCGATGATCTTCTTCACGAGATTGGGGTTGGCTATCATCATGTACAGTCCGATGCACAACAGGAGCGCGAACGCGACGTACGCGTGTCTCGTCGCGAGTATCTCGGCGGCACCGCCGGCCGCGGCGAGCGCGATCATCGCCGCTCACCCCCGTCGGTCGTGGGCGCCCCCGACGCGTCAGCGTCGGCCGATCCGGTGTCGGCGGTCGGGTCGGTGACGGTGGTCGAACCGTCCTGATCTTCGTCCGACCCGGGACCGGCCACCTCGTCGTCGAACGCGTCGGCGTCGGCGAACCCGCCCGCGTCGCTGAAGCCGTTCGCGAGGACGAAGAACAGCCCCATGAGCACGCCGGCGACGATGGTCCCGATCCCGAGGATCTCGACGCCCTCCATCCCGTACTTGACCGGGTCGGGGATCGGGAGAAGCTCGTACTGGAGGAACGCGCCGCCGAGCGCGACCGGAACTAGTCCGATCCCGGCGAACACGAGCGTTCCACCGACCGCGAGCCCGACGATCACGGTGTTTGCGAGCCACTGGCGGGTGGCTTCGATGCCGAACGCGAACGCGATCATGAACACGACCGCCGCGACTATCGCGCCGCCCTGGAACCCGCCGCCCGGAGAGCCACCGCCGTGGAAGGTGACGAACAGCCCGTAAGTGAACGCGAACGGCGCGACGATCTTCACCGTCGGCATGATCACCTGACTCTCCGTGTACGGGGTTCCCTGCCGGTGGTCCGAGTCGAGCCGCCCGTCGCTTCGGGGCGGTCGATCGCGGCTGAATCCGCCGTCGGAAGCGAACCCGGAATCAGCGGCGTCGGTGTTGACGGCGTCGTCGTCGACGCCGGAGTCTGTACCGCTCATGCGAACACCTCCCGGTGGAGGACGATGAGGGCGGCGATCCCGGCCGCGAAGACGACGACCGCCTCGCCGAAGGTATCGAACCCGCGGAACGCCGCCAACACGGCCATCACCGAGTTCTCGACACCCGTCTCGGCGTACGTCTCCGCGATGTACCACTGGCTCACGTCCGGGTTCGACCAGATCGGTGCGTCCGCGGAGCCGACGGCCGGGATGTCGCCCATGGTGAGCATCAGCCCGCCGAACAGCAGCCCGACCGCTCCCACGGCGGGGAGGTTCACCGACTCGAAGGCGGCCTCGTGGTCGCGGCGGGTCGTCTTCGCGAGCGTGAGGAGTAGCAGCACGGTGGTCACTCCGGCGGAGATCGCGGCCTCGGTCATCGCGACGTCCGGGGCGCGGTAGAACGTGTACAGCGCGGCCATCCCGAGGCTGTACGCCCCGAAGATGATCACCGCGGCGAGCACGTCGCGCGCCAGCGCGGTAAACAGCGCGGTCAACACCACGAAGGCGAACAGGCTCGCCTCGATGGCTGTTACCTGCGCGACGACCGGCGCGCCGACGGGCCCGACAGACGCGAGCGCGCCGGTCATCGGCGATCATCCCCGTTGGTCCACGGCACGATGCCCTCCTCGAAGGCGGCCCGCGCGATCGCGTGGGCCGCGGTCGGGTTCGTCAGGAAGATGAAAAACAGCAGGAGGACCGACTTGAATCCGGCCCCCGCCAGCCCGACGGTGAGCGCCACGGCGGCGAGTCCGAAGCCGGCCCCCAGCGTGTCCGCCTGCGAGGCGGTGTGCGCCCGGGAGTAGACGTCCGGCAGCCGGAGCACGCCCGTCATCGAGACGAACGAAAAAAACAGCCCGAGCAGCGTGAACACGACGATCAGCCAGAGCCGGGCCGTCTCCAGCGCGGCGGCGGTCATAACACACCCCCCTGTTCGACGGTGAACTTCGAGATGGCAATCGCCATCAGGAAATTCAACAGGGCGTACACTAAGGCGATGTCGAGGAACGTCGGCTCACCGAGCGCAGCCCCGAGAATCGCGAGGATGACGACGGTGTTCGTCCCGAGGACGTTCACCGCAAGCACCCGGTCTTGCATCGTCGGCCCGACGACCGCGCGGTAGAGCATCCCCACCGCGAGGACGGCGAACCCGGCGGCCGCGACGAGGAGGAAGTCACCGAGAGTGTAGCCGGCCGCGAGCGTGGCGTCCACGAGGCTCATCGATCAATCACCTCCCTGCCGTCGACCGGAGCGGTCGCGTCCTCGTCGTCGGTCGTATCGATCGTGTCAGTCGCCGCGGACGGATCCGTGGCGTCAACCGTATCAATCTCGTCAGTCGCGTCCGCCCGTCCGCCGTCGGCGGCGGCGATCGGCAGCTCCTCGGTCGCGTCGTCGCCCTGGAGGATCGCGACGTCGTCGCGCTCGCGGGGGGTCGGCAGGCGCGCCGACCGGCGGCCGTAGTAGACAAAGCGCGTCCACCGCTCTAAGGAGCCGTCGAACAGGCCCTCGCGGGCCCACGGGACGAGCGAGTGGACGTACAAGTCGCTGTCGCGAGCGCGGACCGTCAGTGTCCCGGGCGTCAGCGTGATCGAGTTCGCGAGCGTCATCAGCGGGAGACCGCTCCCGACGATCACCCGCACTCGGTTCATCGTCGGTTCGATCGGGAGCCGCGGATCGAGGATGACGCGGGCGACGACGAGGTTCGCCTTCAGGATCTCGAAGAGCAGTACTGGGACGTACACCAGCCCGCGGAGGATTCGCATCGGCGTCCGCGGGATCGCCGGAGTCGAGTCGAGGCTCACTCGCGAGAGGGTGATCGACACGATCGCCGCCGTCGCGACCCCCGTCACCGCGTCGAACCAGTACGTCGGGTCGCCCAACAGCAGGTAAAACGCGAGCGAGAGTCCGAACAGCGCCACGAACCGTCCGGTCGTTGCCTCGGTGCGGAACCGCTCGCGACGGGTCGGACGGTCGACCGGCGCGGTCTCGACCGACAGCGACGTGTTCGAGAGCGCGAACTCCAGCGGCTGTAGCAGCGTCGTGTTCCCGACCGGCGTGTACTCGGGATCGAGCACGACGCGGTCGGCGTCGTTGCGCTCGGCGTACTCCACGAGGACGCGGACGTAGTCGTCGGCACCGAACAGGTAGTCGTCCGCGCCGATCACCGCCGTGACGACCTCGACGTCCGCGGCACCGGGGGCCTCTGAGTCGTCGAGGTCCGCCGCCGTCCACGCCGCGGCGCGTTCGAGTACCCGCTCGGCCGCGGCGGCGCGCTCGTCGCTCTCGGGGTCGCCGTTCCGCCACGAGGCGATCTCGACGAGGTGGATCGCCGGGGCACCGTCGGTCGCCGCGGCGTCCGCGACGTGTGCGATCGTCGAGCGGAGCGTGGAGGTCGGCTCGACCGGAACGATGACCGCGCCGGCCGCCGGCGGTTCGCTCGCGGCGTCGGCGTCCGACGCGTCGGCGGCCCCGGTCGGGCTGTCACCGCCGCGATCGTCACCGCCGCGATCGGTGTCGCCGAGCGGAGGGTCCGCGTCAGCCACCCACCACACCTCCCACGGAGCCGTGCGTGACCGTCTCGTTACACATGGGTATCTCTATCCGTGTGGTTACTCCAACGCCTCAAAACAGTTTGTATCCGCGGTGCCGGGGGCGGGCGATGCGGGCTTCGGGACCGGTCCCGTCAGACGGACGCCGACGCGTCGAGCGTCGCCGCGAGCCGGTCCGCGATCCGGCCGGCGACGGCGTCTTTCGAGCCGGCGACCTCCTCCGGCTCGGTCCCGGACGCGCCGACCAACAGGACCCGCGTCTCGTCGTCGCCCATCACGCTCGCGTCGTTGGCGACAACGAACGACAGCCCGACGCGGTCGCGGATGCGCTCGGCCTCCGCGACCATCGCCGCGTCGTCGCCCGACGTCTCGGCCTTGAACCCGACGATCGGGAGGTCGGGGTACGCCTCCCGGACCGAGTCGATCAGCTTCGGCGTCGGTTCCAGTTCGACCGACAGCGGGGAGCCGGACCGGATCTTCTCGTCGACGGCGTCGGCGGTGAAATCCGAGATGGCGGCCGCGGACACCAGTGCGTCCGCGGTCGCCGCCGTCCGGCGACAGGCCGCCATCATCTCGTCTGCCGTCTCGACCGAGACAACGTCGGCGTAGGGGACCTCGGGGCCGTCCTGAACGAGCGTTACCCGCGCGCCGCGGGCGTAGAGCGCTCTGGCGACGGCCCGACCGGTCTTCCCCGACGCGCGGTTCGTCAGGATCCGGATCGGGTCGATCCGCTCTTTCGTCGCGCCGGCGGTGACGACGACGTGCGACCCGGCGAGCGACTGCGGGGTCGTGGCGCGGGCGACTTCGGTGACGATGTCCGCCTCCGCCGCTATCTTCGCTTTTCCCTCCTCGATCCGGGGGTCCGCGAATCGAACCCCCCACGACTCCAAGCGGTCGAGCGCGTCGAGGACGCCCGGGTGGTCGTACATCGGCTCGTGCATCGCGGGTGCCATCACGACCGGCACGTCCGCGCCGAGCGCGGTCGTCGCGCAGGTGGTGACGGGCGTGTCGTCGACGGCGGCGGCGACCTTCCCGGCGGTGTTGGCGGTCGCGGGCGCTAACAGGAGCACGTCGGCCCACCCGTCGCGGCCGCACAGCTCGACGTGTTCGACGTCGCCCGTGATCTCAGTGACGACCGGCTCGTCCGTCGCGAAGTCGACCGCCCACGGGTGGACGATGTTCGTCGCCGCCGGGGACATGACGGCGCGGACGCGAGCGCCCTGCCGGCGCAGTTCGTGGGCGAGTTCGACGACCTTCACCGCTGCGATGCTCCCGGAGACCCCCAGCGCGACGTTGACCCCGTCCAGCATTACCGAGTCCGTTCCGCCCCCGACGGCTTATAAGGTGTCGTTGCGGTCCCGATCAGGAGCCGTTCGGCTGCCCGCCCTCCTGCGGCGCGGGGAAGTCGTCCGCGGACAGCAGCGCGTTCACCGGGTCCGCCTCCAGCGCGTCGAGCAGCGCCGCGGCCGGCCCGCTGACCAGCACGGCACCGGCCCGCTCGTTGGTCTCGTCGATCCCGAGTCCGTCGACGTCGGCCGCGTACGACTCCAGATCGTCGACGGCGGCCGAGACGATCTCGCGTTGCGCGTCGAGCAGCTCCGCCTGCGCGTCCTCCCGCGAGAGGTTCCCCTCCTGAACGCGCGTCCGGATCTCCTCTTGGGCCGTCTGGATCTCCGCCTGAACGTCGAGCGCGACCGTCGCGCGGGCGTCGTCGCCGGGCCCGCTCCCGCCGTCGCCGGCGTCTCCGGTCTCGGAGCCGTTCCCGTCGTCGGTCTGTCCGGGCGCGTCGCCGTCCGATCCGCCGAGGCCGCCACAGCCGGCCAGCCCGAGCGTCGATCCCGTCGCCGCGGCCGCCAGCACGCGCCGTCGCGGTGTGTCTGTCACGTCCGCGCTCGGCGCTCGGGCCACTTGTCGGTTCCGTACGAGCGCCCGCCGTTCGAAGGGCTCCAGTCGAACGGACGCACGGTCTCGGCCCGCTCAGACGCCGAACGTCGCGCGGAGCATGTCGCGGGTCCCCGGGCCGAGACCGACCGCGAGGACGGTGATCAAGAGCAGCAGCGTGTACCGCGGCGACTCGTCGTACATCTCCCCGTTGAAGATCCAGACGACGAACGTCGCGGCCGCCAGCTTCACGAGGAGGAACGGCCACGCGTCGCCGGTGACGGCGGAGACGGACGCCGGGAGCAGTCGACCGGTCCAGTCGACGATCAGGGCGTTGACGACGTGTTTCGGGACGAGGTTCGCGGTCCCGGTCAGCGCGGGCATCCAGTCGAGACCGATCACGTTCGCGACGCCGTCGATAGCGTGGCCCCAGATTATCACGATCCCCGCGGCCCCGGTCCCCTGTCGGATCGTCGGAATCTGCCGCGTCGCCAGCGCCCACGTCCCCGCGGTCGCGGCCGTCGCGATGACGAGCGTCGGGATCAGCACCTGCGGGTAGAACGTCACGTAGCCGGTCGTCGCGGCGAGCACGGCGAGGTAGCCGACCGCGAGCGTCAGTCCGACCGCGCCCGACGCGAACAGCGGTCGGGCGTAGTCGTCGACGATCCCGCGCCGTTCGAGCGCGTACGCCGCGAGGACGCAGGCGAGGGTGAAGACGAACACCGTGAAATAGATGAACGGGCTGATCAGCAGCGCGCTCGCCGGGAAGCCGATCAGCGGGTCGACGCCGGCGGCGGTCGCGGCGACCCCCGCGTCCTCGACCGTCCGCATCGCGCCGCCGAACAGCATGAACGGGAACAGCGCGAAGAAGAATCGGAGTTCGGTCGCGATGTCGAGCCGGCGGAGCAGGAAGACGACGCCGATCAGCATCGCCAGCAGGATCACCACGTAGCTCACGGTCGAGAAGGTGGTGTACCCCGGCGTCGCGACGACCTCGCCGGCGCTGACGGCCGACTGGCACGCCGCCTCGCTGCCGAGCAGCTCCGTGGTGCCGCCGCCCCGGACCGCGCACTGCGCGCCCTCGCCGTCCGCGACGACGGGGCCCCAGAAGTAGCGCCAGAGGAACCGGTCGTAGACGACGCGCGGGAAGACGACCGAACCGACGGCCAGAAGCGCCGTCACCCCGCCGACGACGGCGGCCCAAGCCTGCTCCGGCGTGAGGTCGAACCGGTCCGCGACCGCTGTGCTCATGGTCACCGTTCGGAGGGGTCCCGAGTTGAGCGTTCCGGTCGCGGGCGAGCGGCGGCCTCCCGCCCGTCACCGCACTACCCACAGCAGCGCTCCCTACAGCGGCGGCCCGGGCTGCTCGTAGTCGGTCCCGAGAATGACCATCGTCTGCGAGCGCGAGAAGCCCTCCGTCTCCGCGATCCGCTCGAACATCAGCTCTCTGAGCCGGTCGGTGTCGGCCGCGACGACCCGGAGTATCACGTCCCACTCGCCGGTGGTGAGGTGGATCTCGCGGACCCCGTCGATGCCGCGGAGCCGTTCGAGCGCGTCCTCCTCGCGGCCCTGTTCGACGCGCAGGCCGACGAACGCGCCGACCCCGTACCCGACCGCCTTCGGGTCGATGTCCGCGTGGTACCCCCGGATGACGCCCGCCTCTTCGAGGCGGCTGACCCGGTCGTGGACGGTGGCGCTGGACATGTCGATCCGGCGCGCGACCTCCGAGAACGGGGTCCGCGCGTCCTCCTGTAAGATCCGCAGGATCGCCCGGTCCGTCTCGTCAAGTTCCATATCGTTCGGTACGGGCGGGATATGCTTTTGCCTTCCGGCGAGCCCCGCAAGCGATCCGGAGCAGATCGCGGTCGATCCGACCCGCGGACGCGAGTAAGCGGCGATGCGCTACTCGTCGTCGGGAGCCGAGAAGGAACCCTCACGGATCGCCGCTTCGGCCGCATCGAGCGCGGCCTCGACGTCGAACTCGTCGACGATCCGTTCCAGTTCTGTCGGCGTTGCGTCGGCGAGGTCCCGGGCGTGAGCGGTCACGTTCGGCACCGCGCGCAGCAGGTTGTCGATTATCGGCACGTCTGCGGTCCGCGGCGACCGGCTCCCGGGGTTGAGGTCGATCACGATCTCCGTCTTCCCCATGGCGTCGAGCGCGGCCGCGCGGTCGCCGTCCTCCAGCGGGACCACGACGACGTCGGCCGCCTCGATCCCGTCGGCGTCGACGACGCCGCGCGCGTGATCGAGGCCGGGGATCTCGCCGTCGCCGGCGAGCCCCTTCACCTCGGTCGCGCCGTGGTCGCGCAGGTGGTCGGCGATCCGCCGGACGCGCTCGTCGGTGTGGTTGAACAGGTTCACTTCGAGGTCGGCGTCGACCGCCGCGGCGAGGTCGACCGTCTCGCTCGGCGCGAGCGCCGCGACGTTGCCGTTCACCGAGATGACCGGCCGCTCTGCGAGGAGGAGCGTCGCCGCCGCGGCGCGGGCGGCCGCGTCGGCGCTCGGGAGCGTGCGCTCGCCGAGGAGGTAGTCGAACGCCTCGCCGCGCCCCTGTGCGATCAGCCCCTGTTTCGAGGTGATCCCCCGCTCGACGCCCGCCTCGATCCGGTGGCGCGTCACGAGCGACGCGTAGCGCGGGTGGTCCTTGGGGATCTCCGTCTCCGTCATACCCGAGCGAGACGGCGCGCCGATTAAAATGGACCGTTCGCGGTCCGCTCGCGGCTCCGAATCGAGATTGACGTGTCGCCGGTCCGGCCGCACGCGCCGGTATGCGTGGCATAACTAAGCCGCTGGAGTCGGGACCGCCAGATATGATGAACCGGACTGGAAAGTACACGGTCGTGGAAGCGTGTAACGACCACGGGGCGATCACGCTCCGCGAACACCCGCGGAACGGGACGCTGTACGTCGTCGAGTACGACGATCCCGAGGTAGAGGCCGAGCTGTCGTCGCTCGACCCCGGCTCGGTCGTCGAACTGGACCTCCGCCGCGCGGGTCGCCGGGGCAACGCGTGGTGCGCGGAGTCCGCTCGGGCAGTCGACGCGACGTAGCGCGCGGTCGGTGCCCACCGTTTTCCGGCGACGCTTCCCCGCTCGGTCAGGCGACGCCGATCCGCTCGCGGTAGCTCCCGTGTTCCGCCTCGAACACCGCCATGACCTCGCCCATCGTCGCGTACGCCTTCACCGCGGCGACGACCGCGGGCATCACGTTCTCGCCTGCGTCGACGGCGTCGCGGAGGTCCTCTAAGGCGGCCGCGACCGCGTCGTCGTCGCGGTCGGCCTTCACCGACTCCAGCCGGTCGAGCTGTCGCTCGCGGGTCGTCTCGTCGACCTTCAACAGATCCGGTCGCGTGTCCTCGTCGATCTCGTAGGCGTTGACGCCGACGACCGTCTCCTCGCCCTCGTCGACGCGCTCCTGGTACTCGTAGGCCGACTCCTGGATCTCGCGGTGGAAGTACCCCTGCTCGATGCCGCGCAGGACCCCGTCGCGGACGGAGCCGTCGCCCATCTCTCGGATCTCCTCGATGTACGCCATGGCGTCGGCCTCCGTCTCGTCGGTGAGCGCCTCGACCGCGAAGGAGCCGCCGAGCGGGTCGACGATGTCGGCCGCGCCCGACTCCTCGGCGATGATCTGCTGCGTCCGGAGCGCGACCCGCACCGCCTGCTCGGAGGGGAGCGCGAGCGCCTCGTCGAAAGAGTTGGTGTGGAGGCTCTGGGTGCCGCCCAGCACGCCGGCGAGCGCCTGAACCGTGACGCGCGCGACGTTGTTGAGCGGCTGCTGGGCCGTCAGCGACTGCCCGGCGGTCTGGGTGTGGAACTTCAGCCGCTTCGACGCCTCGGCCTCCGCGTCGTACCACTCGTCCATGACACGGGCGTAGATCCGACGGGCGGCGCGGAACTTCGCGACCTCCTCGAACAGCGAGTTGTGCGAGTTGAAGAAAAAGGAGAGCTGCGGGGCGAACCGATCGATATCGAGCCCGCGGTCGAGGCAGTCCTCGACGTAGGCGAACCCGTCGGCGAGGGTGAAGGCGAGCTCCTGAACCGCGGTCGACCCCGCCTCCCGGATGTGGTATCCCGACACCGAGATGGGTTTGAACTTGGGGGTCTCCGCGACCGCGAACTCGATCGTGTCGGTCACCAGATCGAGGGACGGCTCCGGCGGGATCACCCACTCCTTCTGCGCGATGAACTCCTTGAGCATGTCGTTTTGAAGGGTGCCGCGCAGTTCCTCGCGCGGGAGTCCCCGCTCGTCCGCGAGCGCGACGTACATCGCGTAGATCACCGGCGCGCTGGGGTTGATCGTGAATGAGGTCGATACCTCGGTCAGATCGATGCCGTCGAACAGCACCTCCATGTCGCGCAGCGTGTCGACCGCGACGCCCTCCTTGCCGACCTCGCCCAGCGCCATCTCGTCGTCGGAGTCGATCCCCATCAGCGAGGGCATGTCGAACGCGGTCGACAGGCCGGTCTGCCCCTCCTCTATCAGGTAGCGGAACCGCTCGTTGGTCTCCTCGGCGGTGCCGAACCCCGCGAACTGCCGCATCGTCCACGTCCGCCCGCGGTACATCGTCGGGTACACCCCGCGGGTGTACGGCTCCTCGCCGGGGAGCCCCAGATCCGCCTCGTAGTCGAGGTCGGCCACGTCCTCGGGGGTGTAGATCCGGTCGACCTCGCGGTTCGAGACGGTCGCGAAGCGCTCTTTCCGCTCCCCGTGGCGGTCGAGCGTCGGGTCGAGCGTCTCCGCCTCCCACGACTCCTTGGCCTCGCGGATCGCGGCGAGGTCGTCGTCGTCGTACATGGCTCTCCGTAGCCGCCCGCGATCTATAAAGATTGTTTATGAACATTACGGTCGCGACGAGGATTGCGACCCGGTCTTCCCGATCCGGAGACCGGCCGCCCTCAGCGACGCCCGAACAGGCGCTCGCGGAGCGACCGCGAGGACGGCCGCTCCGTCAGCAGCACCGGAGCGTCGAGCCGGTCGATCGCCTCGGACGCCGGCGACCCGCGGACGACCCGCGACAGGAGGCCGCGCTCGGTCGCCCCGACGATCACGAGGTCGCACGTCGGCCCCAGACGGGCGATCGCCTCCTCGGCGTCGCCCGTCTCGACCCGCAGCGTCGCGTCGCCGAGACCGCGACTCGCCGCCCAGTCCGCGAGGAACGCTCGCCCCTCCGCCTCTCCGCCCGAATCGACGACGTGTAGCAGGGAGACGTTCGCGCCGAGGGCGTCGCGGAGCGCGGTCGCGACCTCGGCGGAGAGGTCAGAGGAGGGGCCGCCGGCGGTCGGCACGAGCACGTCCGACGGCTCCAGCCGCCGGCCGTCGAACACGAGGAAGTCGCACGGCAGGTCCTGAGCGATCTCGTCGAGCGACCCCTCCGCGCGGCCGCCCGCGAACCGCGTTCCGCCGTACCCCATCGCGACGGCGGCGGCGTCGTTCGTCCGCGCGGCGTCGAACACCTCCTCGACCCTGCGGTGCGAGAGGATCGTCTTCGTCTCGACCGGCGCGTCGAACGCGGCGGCGTCGGCGACGGCGGCGTCGAGCAGTTCCGCCGAGGACCGGTCGAGCGTCGCCCGCTCTTCCGCCGCCTTCTCCAGCGACGTCTGGTCGGGGACGGTGACGACGTGTACCGCCAGCACGCGCCCGCCGCGGTGCTCGGCGAGCGCCCCGGCGAGCGCGACGAGCGCGCCCTCGGTCCGGGGGTTCGAGAGCGCGACCAGGATCGTCGGCCCGTCGTCGATCGCGGTCACGTCTCGTACCCTCAGTCGCGAGCCACCGGGACCCCGCCCGGCCGCGGTTCGGTCATTCGTCCGACTCCGCGCGCGGAAGCGCCACGACTGGGACGGGCGCTCCGCTCACGAGCTTGGTCGACAGGTCGCCGGAGAGCAGCTGGACGAGGCGGTTGCCCTCTCGCGCCCGGTAGACGATGGCCGTCGCGCCGACGGCGTCGGCCGCCTCGAATATCTCCTCGACGACGTCCCGGCCGTACGCCGTGTGTTCCGCCGCGTCCGGGAACACCGACCGCACCGCGGCGTACGACTCGGCCGCGAGCTCTTCGGACTGTTCGACGGGCGTCTTGTCCGGGACGCCGTCCCCCTTCTCGACGACGTGGAGGGCGGTCACGCGCTCTGGGTCGTACGGTTCGAGCGCCCTCGCGGTCGCCAGCGCGTCGTCCTCGTTCGCGACGGGGAGGAGTGCGTGCGCGAGCAGGTCGACGGCCTCACCGTCGTCGGATGAACTCATACGGCGACGTTCGACGCCGCGGGTTAAGAATGTGCTCGCCCGCTCACCGGTCGTCGAACCCGGCGACGAACAGCGCGAGGACGGGAACGATCTCCAGCCGGCCGATCCACATCAGCCCGATCATCAGTAGCTTCGTCGTGTTGGGCAGGACCTCGTAGCTCCCGAACGGGCCCAACGGTCCGAGCCCCGGTCCGATGTTCCCGATCGTCGCGAGCGACGCCGCGAACGCCTCCGTCCCGCTGAGAGTCATCCCCGGGACCCGGCTCGTGTCGATCTCGATGAACACCGCGGCGAGCGCGAACAGGAGGAAGTACAGCAGTGTGAACACCATGATCCCGCGGATCACGTTCTCGTCGATGACCTCGCCGCCGAGCCGGACCGGTCGGACGACCTCCGGGTTCGCCGTGGTGTACAGCTCGCGGTACAGCACCTTGGCCACGATGAGCCACCGGATCACCTTAATTCCGCCACCGGTCGATCCCGCGGAGCCGCCGACGAACATCACGAACAGCAGGAAAAATCGGGTCTGCGTGTCCCACTGCGCGAAGTCGGCGGTCGCGTACCCGGTCGAGTTCATCAGCGACGCGACCTGAAAGACCCCCTGTCTGAGCGCGTTCTCCGTCGCACCCTCCGTGATCCCCCCGATCTCCGTCGCCGGCGCACCGCCGTAGAACAGCCCGACGGCGAGGACGGCCGCGAACCCGGTCACGAGCCCGAGGTAGACGCGGAACTCGGTATTGTCGAACATCCGGCGGGGCTCGTCGCGGAGGAGTAACCAGAACAGCGCGAAGTTCACGCCCGCAATGACCATGAACGGGACGAAGACCCACTGCGCGACCGGCGAGAACGCCGCGATGCTCTCCGCCTGCGGCGAGAATCCGCCCGTCGGCAGCGTCGAGAAGCCGTGGGCGATCGCGTTGTACAGGTTCATCTCCGGCGCGAGCCCGGTGAGTCCGAGGAGCGCCAAGATCGCGATCAACGCGACCGTGAACGCGAGGTAGATGAGCCAGAGCGCCCGCGCGGTCTGTGCGATCCGCGGCGTGAGCTTCTGGAGGCCCGGTCCCGGGGCCTCCGATTTCATCAGCTCCGCGCCGTTGACCGCCAGCTGCGGGAGGATGGCGACCATCAGCACGATGATCCCCATCCCGCCGAGCCACTGGGTGAGCTGTCGCCACATCAACACCGCGTGCGAGTGCCGTTCGAAGCTGATCTCGGTGGTCGCGGTCGCGCCCGTCGTCGTGAAGCCGCTCATCGACTCGAACAGCGCGTTCATCGGCTGACCCAGCGCGGACGCGGTGCCGTGCCCGGCGATGACGTACGGGATCGCGCCGACGAGCGCGGCCGCGAACCACGCGAGCGAGACGACCGCCAGCGCGTCGCGGGGACCGAGGTCGGGGTCGTCGTGAAGGCGTTCCATCCCCGCCCCGATCGCGACCGCGACCGTCATCGACACGGCGAACGCGAGCGCGTCCTCGCCGTAGATCAGCCCCACGACGAGCGGAACGGTCATCGACGCCGAGAGGATCTTGACGATGGTCCCGGTGTAGCTGAGCACCGCCCGGGGGTCGACCGTCCGCGTCACGGCTCCACCTCGTACATCACGATATCCGTCGTAGCTTCCCGACGCGGTAAGAAGCCGTCGATAGACGGGATCGCGCGACAGCGTACGGACGGTCTCGGATCCGGGGTCAGGAGGTCCAGAACGCCTTCGTGAACAGCACGAGCACGGGGATAATCTCGATTCGCCCGATCCACATGAGAACGACCATCACGGCGCGGGTGCTCAACGAGAAGCTCGCGAACGTCCCGTAGGGGCCGGCGTCGCCGAAGGCCGGACCGATGTTGAGGAACGTCGTCGCCGCCGCCCCCAGCGCCTCGAACTCGGTGACCGGAAGGTCGGCGCGCTCGGCGTCGACGACTATCACGATAGCGAGCAGGAAGAAGATCACGATGCTCAAGAGGAGATACGCGTAGATGTCTCGGATCGCGCCCTCGTCGACCGTCTTTCCGGAGATCCGGACCGGCCGAACGGATTCCGGGTGGATCGCGGTGAAGAGGTTCCGCCGGAACGACTTCAGCGCGACCAGCCACCGGAGCGACTTGATCGAGCAGGTCGTCGACCCGACCATCCCGCCGATGAACATCCCCATGAACAGCATGTGTTTCGCCGCGGGTGCCCACTGTACGTAGTCGGTGCTGGCGTACCCCGTCGTCGTCACGATCGACGCGACGTTGAACACGGCGTGGCGTATCGTCCCCTCGACTCCGAAGTTGCTCCCCGGGTCGAGGAACAGGCCGACGGCGACGATCGACGCGAGCGTCCCCATCGCACCGAGGTAGAAGTGGAACTCCTCGTTCCGCAGTAGACGCATCGGATCGCCGTTGATGGCGAAGTAGATCAGGACGAAGCTCGTCGAGCCGATCACCATGAACGGGACGACCGCCCACTGGATGAGCGGGTGGAACGCGCCGACAGAGAGCGGCTCCGGCGAGAAGCCGGCGGTCGCGACAGACGTGAACGCGTGGGCGACCGCGTTGTACAGGTCCATCTGGGGGTCGACGGCGAGTCCGAGTCCGAAGTAGACGATGACCGCGAGCATTGTGAGCCCGAGGTAAATCCCCCAGATGAGCTGGGCCGTCCGTGAGATCTTCGGCGTGAGCTTGTTGACGTCTTGATTCTGCGACTCCGACTCCATGAGCTGTGCGCCACCGACGCCGAGCTCGGAGAGCACCGCGGTCGCTAAGATGAGGATCCCCAGTCCGCCGAGCCACTGGATCACCTGCCGCCACATCAGCACGGACCGCGAGTGGAGCGAGAAGTCGCGCAGGACGGTCGCGCCGGTCGTCGTCAGCCCGCTCATCGACTCGAACATGGCGTTGACCGGATGCGCGACCGTCCCGACGCCCGCGACCACGAACGGGATCGCGCCCACCGCGGCGACGAGGAACCAGATCAGCGCCACCGCGAGGAACGCCTCGCGCGGACCGAGGTTCACCTCGGGGTCCTGCACCGTCCGGAACGCAGCGCCGAGCGCGAGCGAGACCGCGATCGCCGCGATGAAGGGGAGGGGGGACTCGCCGTAGTAGAAGGCGACGAGCAGCGGGAACGCCAGTGGGAGCGAGAGCGCGGCGAGGACGTCGCCGGTGAGTCCCACGCTCGCCCGCCATCCAACGCGGATCTTTGCGTTCACGGAGTTCTCACGCCATCGAGGCGATGTCGCTCACCGAGTCGGACTCCACGAGCAGGATGACGTGGTCGCCCGCTTGGAGGACGGTGTCCCCGCGAGGAGTGACCAGCTTGCGGTTCCGGGTGATCGCGCCGATGACGAAGCGCACGTCGCTTTCCGCGACGATCTCTGAGATCGGTCGCCCAACGAGTCCGCACCCCTCCGTGAGTTCGAGTTCGAGCACCTCCGCCTGGTCGTTCTCCAGCACGGCGATGTTCTCCGCGACGCTCTCGTAGGTGAACCGCGTGATCTCCTCGGCGGTGACGGTTCGGGGGTTGATCGCGATGTCGATGCCGATCTCCTCGAAGACGGTGACGTAGTCGGGGCTGTCGACGACGGCGATCACGCGGTCGACGCCGAGCCGCTTCGCGAGCACGGAGATGAGCAGGTTCTTCTCGTCGGACCGCAGCGCGGTGACGACGATGTCGGCCTCGTCGACGTGTTCGCGCGAGAGGAACTCGGTGTCGGTCGCGTCGTGTTCCATCACGACGGAGTTCGGGAGGTTCTCCGCGAGCCAGCGGGCGCGGTCCGCGTCCCGTTCGATCAGCCGCGGCTTGAAGTCGCGCTCTTCGAGCAGCCGGGCCGTCTGGTACCCGATCTCGCTGCCGCCGACGACGACGATCTCGTCGGCCCGGTCGGGCGTCGTCTCCGGAGCCACGTCCGTCGCGAACGACTGGACGCTCTCGGGGCTTCCGATCACCACCGCGCGGTCACTGACGCGGATGTCGGTGTCGCCGCGCGGGATGATCATCTCGCCGTCGCGGAAGATGCCGACGAACGTGAGCGACTCGAAGCGGTCGGCCTCCGAGACCGTCTGTCCGGCGACGGGGCTGTCCGCCGCAATCTCGAACTCCGCCATCTGGACCAGCCCGCCGGCGAACGGGTCGACGTCGATCGCCGCCGGCAGCCCGATGACCCGGACGATGTTCTCCGCGGTCAACAGGTCGGTACACACCATGAAGTCGACGCCGAACGCGCCCTCGTTGCCCTCCCACGTGCGGAGGAAGTCGGTGCTTTTCACGCGGGCGATGGTGAACCCGTCGCCGAGCGTCTTCGCGGTGCCGCAGGCGACGAGGTTCGTCTGGTCGTTGTCGGTACAGGCGATGACCATGTCCGCGCGGCCGACGTCGGCCGCCGTCTGGATCTCCGAGGAGGTCCCATCTCCGGCGATGGTCAGCACGTCGAGCTCGTACTTGAGCTGTTCCGCCCGGTCGGGGTCGACGTCGACGACGACGACCTCGTGGTCCGACGCGAGGCTCGAAGCGATGCTCGTGCCGACCTCGCCGGCCCCGATGACGACCACATGCATGGGGACAACGAGTCACCGAACCCTCAAGTTCGTTACTATCGCGCCGCCGGGATCGCAAGGCGACGCGCTCCGAGTCGCCGCCGCGTCAGGACCCGTCCGCGCCGCCGCGTCCGGGCTCGCCCGCCTCGCCGAACGACGACGGCTCGGACCACGCGTCCCGGCCCGAGACGGTCCGTTGCGGGAACGGGATGGTGATGTCCTCCTCGTCGAACCGCGCTTTGACGGCCTTCACGTAGTCGGCGCGCGCCTTCACGAAGTCCGCCCGCGACGGCTCGTCGATCCAGATCCGCGACTGGAGACCGACGTACGAGTCGGCCAGCTCCGTCAGTCGGACCGACGGCGCGGGGTCGTCCAGGATCGCGTCGCTCTTCTCGGCCTCCTCGACGATGATCTCCGTCGCGCGCTCGACGTTGTCGCCGTAGTCGATGCCGAAGACGAACTTCAGGCGCAGCGTCCCCTTCGCGACCGGGTTCTTGATCACGTCGCCGGTGAGGACGTGGTTCGGCACCGTGAGCAGTTCGTTGTCGAAGGTTCGGACGCGCGTGACGCGGAAGGAGATGTCCTCGACGACGCCGGAGTTGCCCTGCCACTCGATCCAGTCGCCGATGCGGAACGGCTTGTCCGTGTAGATGAACACGCCGGCGACGAAGTTCTTGATCACGTCCTGTAGGGCGAAGCCGATCGCGAGCGTCGCCGCGGCCGCGATCGTCGCCAGCGAGCGGAGGAAGCCGCTGTAGCCGGCCGCGCCGAACGCGACCGTCACGCCCGCGAACAGCACGAGGAAGGTGACGATCTTCCGCAGCGGGCGGCGCGCGTGTTCGTCGAGCCCCTGCCGGTCGAAGACGCGCCCGACGAGGGGGGCGACGAGGGCGCGGTTGAGGGCGTAGACGCCGACCAGGACGACGAGGAATATCGCCGCGGAGACGACCAGCCCGGCGAGCGGCCCGAGGAACGGCTCCAACGCGTCCGTGACCGGAGCCGTGGGAGCCGTTCCGGCCGCGGTGGCCGGGACCGGGGCCGCGGGGAGTCCCATCAGTGAAGCACCGCCGTGTTCCCGCGCGTCTCGATCAGCTCGGCGTCGACGGCGTCGGCCAGCTCGGCGGCCAGCTCGTCCGTCGAGGTCCCGCCGCGGGCCGCCCGCAAGAACTTCACTTTCACCAGCTTCCGGTCGTCGAGCTGGTCCGCCGTCTCGTCGACGACCGAGTCGATGCCGTGTTTCCCGACCCAGACGGTGACGTCGAGGTCGTGCGCCTCTTTTCGGAGTTCCTGGTCGCTCATACGCGGTCGAGTCGGCCGCGCGCATTGAAGCTTGAGGTTCGGCCGCGGCTCCGGCAGTTCGCGGCTCCGCCGCTCCGCGGTCAGCGTTCGCGTTCGACCTCGCCCGCCGCCCGCTCGCGCTCGACCCACTCGGCCGCATCTTCGGGCGTCTCCGTCTCCAAGAGCCGGTCGAGCTTCCGCTCGAACTGCTCGTCGGTGAGGTCGCCGTCGGCGTACCGGGTTCGCAGCCGTTCGAGCGCGTCGGTCGTGTCCTCGCTTCGGCGGTCGTCGCGTTCCGCCGCCTCCCCCCGTTCGACCCGGACCGAGCCGGACTCCGACTCGACGTGGACCGACTCGGGCTCCTCGTCGTCGAACAGCATCGAGACGACGGGGACGATGACGACGTACCCGAACAGCATGAACGGGAGCCACCACCCGAAGTCGGCGAGGAGCGCCGCGAGCCAGATCCCGGTCACGGTCGTCGCGGCGATGCCGCTCGCGTTCTCGCGGAACCGCTCGCGGAGGGTCTCGTCGTCCGTCATCGGACGGACCCTCTCCGGCGCGGTACAAAGTCGTGTCGGCGGCCGGCCGCCGCCAACGGGCTCCTACTCGCTTATCTCGACCGTGACCTACTCGCTTATCTCGACTTCGATCTCGTCGCGCTCGACCGCCAGCCGGAACGTCGGCACGGTCCGGTAGACGACCTCGACGACGTTCTTGCGTTCGAGGCTGCGGAGCGCACGTCGCACCGCGTCGACCTCGGGATCGCCGTCGTACGCCTCCCGAAGCGCGTTGAGCACGCTGACGACCGACTGCGAGCGCTCCTCCGGCCCGGCGAGGACCTCGACGACCCGCGCTTCCAGCTCCGGGACGCGGATCGTCTCCGGGACGCCTCCCTTCGCGACCGCGTCCGGTTCGACGCCCGGCTCGACGTCGACGAGGTCGTTCGCCTCCGCCGTCGTGCGGATCAGGCTGTCGTCGTCGCGGTAGTAGTACTCTTTCAGGTGGTCTTCGAGGTAGCCGTGAACCTCGCTGCCGCTATCCATCTCCCACGCGTCCTGTAGCTCGCCGTTCTTCGTCGGCTGGAGGCGGACCACGTCCGCGAGTCGGCTCCGTTCCTCGTCCGTGAGGCTCATCGGTCCTCGACCGCGCTCGCGGCGCGAACGATCGTCTCCTCGTCGAACTTCGCGCCGACGAGCTGTAGCCCGACGGGGAGGCCGTCGGCCTCGCCGGCCGGCACCGATATCGCGGGGAGGTTCGCGAGGTTCACCGGCGTCGTGTTGGCGTCCGCGAGGTACATCCGCAGCGGGTCGTCGAGGCTCTCGCCGAGTTCGAAGGGGAGGACCGGCATCGTCGGCGAGGCGATCACGTCCACGTCCTCGAACGCCTCCTCGAAGTCCTGCCGGACCCACGCGCGGGCGTCCTGCGCCTTCTCGTAGTACTTGTCGTGGTAGCCGGCCGAGAGCGCGTACGTGCCGAGCAGGATCCGGCGTTTGACCTCCGCGCCGAACCCCTCCTCTCGCGTCTCCGCGAACGACTCGTTCCAGTTGCCGTCCGACTCGCTCCGGTGGCCGTACCGCACGCCGTCGAAGCGCGCGAGGTTCGAGGAGGCCTCCGCCATCGCGATGACGTAGTACGCTTGGACCGCGTGTTCGACCGACGGCAGCGAAATTTCGGTCGTCTCCGCGCCCTGCGCCTCCAGCTCCGCGATGGCCGCCTCGACCGTCTCGACGACGCGCTCGTCAGCCCCCTCGAACAGCTCCGTCGGGACGCCGACGGTCATCCCCTCCACGTCGCCGTCGGCGGCGTCGGCATAGCTCGCCGACGGGTCCGCGCCCTCAACCTCGCTCAGGTCGCGTGTGGTGCCGTCGTTGGGGTCCGGCCCGGCCATGACGTCGAGCGCGGCGGCCGCCTCCTCGACGGTGCCCGCGATCGGCCCGATCTGTTCGAGCGAGTTCGCGTACGCGATGAGCCCGTACCGCGACACCAGCCCGTAGGTGGGCTTGATCCCGACGACGCCGCAGAACGCGGCCGGACAGCGCACCGAGCCGCCCGTGTCGGAGCCGAGCGCGATGTCGGCCTCGCCCGCGGCGACCGCGGCCGCGGAGCCGCCGGAGGAGCCGCCCGGCACGCGGTCGGTGTCGGCCGGATTCCGGGTGGGACCGAACGCGGAGGTCTCCGTCGTCGTCCCCATCCCGAACTCGTCCATGTTCGTCTTCCCGACCACCGTCGCGCCCGCCTCGGTGAGCCGGTCGACGACGGTCGCGGAGTACGGCGGGACGTAGTCGGCCAGCATCTCGGAGCCGCAGGTCGTCCGGATCCCGGCCGTCGAGATGTTGTCCTTCACCGCGACTGTCGCGTCCGCGAGGGGGGCGTCGGCGTCCGCGGCGCCCTCAATCTGCTCCTCCGTGACGAAGGCGTTGATGTCGGCCGTCATCTACGACACCTTCGGCCCGACGAAGAAGCCGTCTTCCGTCTCCTCGGCGTTCGCGAGCGCCGCCTCCTGCGAGAGCCCGTCCTCGACCTCGTCGGGGCGCATCACGTTGACCAGCTCCTCCTCGCGTTCGGTCTCCGGGACCTCGTCGAGCGCCTCGAAGTACTCCAAGATGTCGCCGAACTGCGCCGCGAACTCGTCGACCTCGTCGTCGGCGAGCCGCACCCGCGCGAGTTCGGCGACGTGTCTGACCTCCTCGGCGTCGACGGCGGCCGCCTCACCGTCGTCGGACGCTGCGGTGTCGCTCATACCCGAACGTACCACGCGGGCGGCGAGTAAGGGTTTCGGAAGGGGGCCGGCGGGACCGGCCGGGTCGCCGGTCCGGCCTCGGTACGGGCCGCAGATCGAGTCACCGCACCTGGTCGACGAACGCGAGCCAGCGCTCGTGGCCGTCCAGCCTGTCGGCGTGGTGTTCGTCGGCGAAGCTCGGGTGTCTGATCGTCGACAGCGCGTTCAGCGCGCGGTCGATGCCGATGACCGCCTCGGCGAGCGTCTCCGCGGTCTCGCGGTCGATCGGATCGGTCTCCAGGCGCTCGACGCGCCGCTCCCGCTCCGCGCGGAGGGCCTCTCGGGTCGACGCCACCTTCCGCTCCATCGCCGGCGGGATCGCGTCGACCTTCCGGCACTCGACGATGAACGTCGAGAGGTCGACGGCGGTCCCGTCGATCTCGACCTCGTCGGGCACGCTCGCCCCGATCGTCGCGCTCTGATCGTTCACGCGGTCGAGCAGCGCCTCGCGCTCCGCGTCGGTGACGCCGGTCGCATCGGATCCGGTCACGGGGTCGAGTACTCGATCCGGAAACAAAAACCGTCGGTGCGAGCGGCGCGGTCGGTTGCGGGGGCCGGCGGCGTCACTCCGCCTCGTCCGCCCGAACCGTCACGACGGGCGCGTCCGACAGGCGCACCACCTTCTCCGTAACGCTGCCGAGGAGGTACCGCTCGATCCCCGTCCGACCGTGGGTGCCCATCACCACGAGGTCGACGTCGTTCGCGTCCGCGTACTCAAGGATGGCCTCGTGGGGCGTGCCGGTCACGACGGCGGTCTCGGTGGACACCCCGCCGTCTCCGATCGTCGCCGCCGCGCGGTCAACGATCTCCTCGCCGCGCTCGACGAGCGCCGCGCGCGTCTCCTCCGCGTTGCCCCCCTCGCCGACCATGCCGCTGCCCTCGTCGGGGGCGGGGTCGGCTCTCACGCCCGACCCCTCGTCGGTGAGGAACGCGCCGCTCAGCCCGTAGTCGGCGTGCCGGGCGTCGACGACGTACAACACGTGGACCGTCGCGTCGAACGCGCCCGCGATCTCCCGGACGTGATCGGCGGCGCTCCCCGCTCCCTCGCTTCCGTCCGTCGGGTAGAGGATGCTTTGGTACATGTTATCACCCCGTAAGACTTCGCGGACTCGGCTGAAAAGTGTTCTCGTCGTGAGGGGTGCGGACGAAGCGGGGCGCGGCGGGGTGAGACCGGTCGGCCGAGACAGGGTGAGACCGGTCGGCCGAGACGGGAGAAACCGGCGTCCGGAGCGACCTACAGCAGGTCGTTCGCGACGAGCCGGTCGACCGCCTCGCGCAGCCGGTCCTCGCTCGCGGCGTAGGAGATCCGGGCGTGGCCGTCGGCGTTGAACGCGCTGCCAGGGACGCAGGCGACCGACGCCTCCTCGATGGCGCGCTCGCACCACGCCTGGTCGTCGGCGGCGACCGGGATCATCATGTAGAACGCGCCGTCGCCGACGTCGACGTCGACGCCGTGTTCGTCGAACAAGTCGACGAGCAGGTCGCGGCGGTCCGCGAAGGCGTCGCGCATCTCCTCGACGGACTCGTCGGTGTTCTCTAACGCCTCGATCCCCGCACGCTGGACGAAGTTGGTCGCACAGGAGACGGAGTGGGAGTGGAGCTTGCCCGCCTCGCCGACGAACTCGTCGGTGGCGTGGAGGTAGCCGAGCCGCCAGCCGGTCATCGAGTACGCCTTCGAGAAGCCGTTGATCGTCACCGTGCGGTCGGCCATCCCGTCGAGGCTCGCGAGCGAGACGTGGTCGGCGTCGTAGATGATGCGCTCGTAGATCTCGTCGGAGATGACGGCGACGTCGTGTTCGACGGCGAGGGCGCGGACGCCCTCCAAGGCGGCCTCCGAGAAGACCGCGCCGGTGGGGTTCGCGGGGGAGTTGACGACGAGCAGCTCGGTGTCGTCGGACACCGTCTCCGCGAGCGCGTCGAGCGCGGGTTCGAGCTGGAACCCGTGCGGCGCGAGGTCGACGCGCGAGAGGTCCGCGCCCGCGAGCTTCGCCATCGCCTCGTAGGAGACCCACGCCGGATCGAGGAGGACGACCTCGTCGCCCTCGTCGATCAGCGTCTGGAACGTCTCGTACAGCGCCTGCTTGCCGCCGGGCGTGACGATCACTTCGTCGGCGTCGGCGTCGATCCCGGTCTCGCCGAGCTTCTCCGCGATCGCCTCCTTCAGGGCCGGGATCCCGTTCGAGGAGGTGTACCCCGTGTGGCCCGCGTCGAGGGCGTCCTTACCGGCCTCGACGACGTTCTCCGGGGTGTCGAAGTCCGGCTCGCCGACGGAGAGGTCGACGATGTCGGCTCCCTCCGCCTCCTTTTCCGCCGCGAGGTTCGATATCGCCAGCGTCGCGCTGGGCTCTACGCGTCCGATCCGCTCCGAGAAGTCGTATGCGTCGCTCATGTGTCGTGTGTGGTCGGGTGTCTGTCAGTCGAGTTCCTCGGCGAGGTCGATAGCCGCGTTCGCGGCGTCGGCCCCCTTGTCGATCCGCTCGCGCGCCTCAGCGCCGGACATCCCCGGGCCGCTCACGCCGAACGTGACCGGGGTGTCCCGGTCGAGGCTCACGTCGGTGAGCTTCTCAGCGGTCGCGTTCGCGATGACGCGGTCGTGGTCGGTGTCGCCGGTGACGATGGCTCCGACGACCGCGACCGCGTCGACGTCGTCGCGGCGCGCGAGTCGGTCGGCGGCCAGCGGGCTGTCGTACGCGCCCGGCACGCTCACTTCGTCGACGACGACGGCGTCGCGGTCGGCGGCCGCCTCCCGGGCGGCCTCGGCCATCGGCTCCGTGACGGAGTCGTTGAACCGCGCCACCACCAGTCCCAGCGAGACCATACCGGAACTGGTACGGGCGTCGGCAAAGGTCTACCGTTCGACCGCAGGGTTGCCGGGCGAACGCGTTCGGGACGGGAGGTGACCGGAGAGCCAGTTACGCAACTGGAGCGGTGGCGCGTGCCTCCGAGCGCCCTTTTAACGGCGCGAGGAGCGTCGCGCGAGGGAGTCGACCGGTCGGAGCGAAAGCGGAGACCGGTCGACGAGGCTGGGGAGGCGTGAGGTGCGGGGGGCGGTGCTGTGGCGGGGTGGGGCTCGAAGGGGCGAGCCGGGAGGCGGGCGCAGGCGACGTAAGCACTGGAAGGAGCGAGCGTAGCGAGCGACTGAAGCGCGCAACGAGCGTGCGCCCCGCCTCCCGGCTGGGGCTTCGGTGGTCGCAGTTGTGACGGGATCAGCAGCGTATAGCCGAGCAGCTTCGTACAGCCGCGCGTCATTAATACGTCTGCGACGCTAACAACGGTACATGACGAACACCGAGACGGCGACGGTCGGCGGCGGCTGCTTCTGGTGCGTTGAGGCCGCATTCAAGGAACTCGACGGCGTCCACAGCGTCACCTCCGGCTACGCCGGCGGCCACGCCGAGGACCCGAGCTACCGGGAGGTCTGTTCCGGGAACACCGGCCACGCCGAGGTTGTTCAGGTCGAGTACGACCCCGAGGCGCTCTCCTACGGGGACATTCTGGAGATTTTCTTCACCGTCCACGACCCGACACAGCTCAACCGACAGGGCCCCGACGTCGGCAGCCAGTACCGCTCTATCGTCCTGACCCACGACGACGACCAGCACGAGGCGGCGACGCGGTACGTCGAGGCGCTCAACGAGGAGGGCGGCTACGACGACGACGTGGTCACCGAAGTCGAGCCGCTGGAGACGTTCTACCGGGCCGAGGAGAAACACCAAGACTACTTCGAGAAGAACCCGGCCGACGCCTACTGTACGATGCACGCCCAGCCGAAGGTCGACAAGGTCCGCGAGCGGTTCCGCGAGAAGGTCACGGCGTAGAGATCGACAGGGCAAATCCTACTTTTCGGCCGGTGTTGGCGACGAGAGCGGACTCGTCACTGGTCCGGCGAACACCACCGAAGCCCCAGCCGCGAGGACAGCGCACGCTCGCTGTGCGCCTCACTCGGTCGCTTCGCTCCCTCGTTGCGGTGCTTGCGTCGCCTGCGCTGTCCTCGCGACTGCCCCTTCGAGTCCCGCCCCACACAGCACCGCAGCCTCACGCCTCCCCAACCTCGCGGCTCCCTCCGGTCGCCGCGTCCCTCGCGCGGTGCTCCTCACGGTCGCCGATGGCGACCGCTCGGAGGCACGCAGTGAGGCGCTGCGCGCCTCTGGCAGCCGGCGGCGAAGCCGCCGGCGACGCCACAGCACCGCAGAAAGACGTTTTCGGCTTTTTCGCGTTGACTGACCGCCGAGGGTCCGGACTTGGATGTGTTCCGTTCCGCGGCGCACCTCCCGCCACAACCTATTCCCTCCCGCCGACCGAACCCTCCGCCGATGAAGATCGGTCTCATCTCGGACGTCCACGCGAACCTCCCGGCGCTGGAGACGGTCCTCGACGACATGCCCGCGGTCGACCGGATCTACTGCGCGGGCGACGTGGTCGGCTACAACCCGTGGCCCGCCGAGTGCGTCGAGCGCGTGCGCGAGATCGCGGCCGCGACGGTGCGCGGGAACCACGACCGCACCGTCGAAACCCCCGAGCGCTACCGCGCCAACCGGATGGCCGAGGCGGGCCTCGAACACGCGAAGGCGTCGCTGTACGACGAGCAGCGCGAGTGGGTCGGCGGCCTCCCGCGGACCGAGACGATCGCGGGCGACCGCTACCTGCTCGTCCACTCGCACCCCGCGGCCGAGCGCGAGGACGCCTACGTCTACCCGGAGGAGTTCCCGACCCTCGACCGCCACATGGGCGAGTACGACGGGATCGTCCTCGGCCACACCCACGTTCAGGGCGTCCGGGAGGCGGGCGGCGGGTTCGTCTGTAATCCGGGCAGCGTTGGCCAGCCGCGCGACGGCGACCCCAGAGCCGGCTACGCGGTCCTCGACACGACGACCGACGGGACCGACGCGGTCGAGACGCGCCGCGTGGAGTACGACATCGACCGCGTCGCCGCCGCGGTCCGGGAGGCCGACCTCCCGGAGCTGACCGCCGAGCGCCTCTACGAGGGCGAGTGACTTACGCCCCGTCGTCGCGGTCGGCGGCAGCGCGATCGGTGGCAGCGGAATCGCGGTCGCCGCCGTCCCCGACTTCAACCTCCAACCGCTCGTAGAGGAACGCCCACGAGTCCGTCTGCTCGTCGACGATCATCGAGGCGGGCTTGCCGACGCCGTGGCCGGTCTCGGGCTTGGTGCGCAACAGGAAGGGGCCGCCCGCGGCCTCGTTCTGGAGCCGCGCGGTCATTTTCCGGGCGTGTGAGGGATGGACCCGCGTGTCGCTCGCGGCCGTGGTGAAGTACACCGGCGGGTAGCTTTCGTCGGGGTCGATGTTGTGATACGGCGAGTACGCCCGGAGGTACTCGAACGCCTCCGGGTCCTCCGGGTGGCCGTACTCCGTCGTCCACGACTCGCCGAGCAGGAAGCGGTGGAACCGCAGCATGTCCAAGAGCGGGACCGCGCACTGCGCGGCCGCCCACAGCTCCGGCCGCTGCGTGACGACCGCGCCGACGGAGAGCCCGCCGTTCGACCCGCCCGCGACCGCCAGATGGTCGCTGTCGGTGAGTCCCGACTCGCAGAGCGCCTCGCCGGCCGCAATGAAGTCGTCGAAGGTGTGCTGTTTCTCGGCCAGCATCCCGGCCTCGTGCCACGGCTCGCCGTACTCGTACCCGCCGCGCGCGCACACCGCCGCGAACGCGCCGCCGTCCGCGAGGAACGGGAGCCGAAACCGGCCGAACGACGGCGTGACGCTGTTGCGGAACCCGCCGTAGCCGTACAGCAGGGTCGGCCGCGGCCCGTCGACCTGGACCCCCTCGCGGTAGCAGACGAACACCGGGACCTCGGCACCGTCCGTCGAGTCGACGAACCGCTGTTCGACGACGAGGTCGTCGGGGACCGACAGGTCGACCGAGTCGATCGCGGTCGACTCGGCGGGGTCGGAGTCGTCCTCATCCACGTCATCCACGCCATTCCCCGCTTCGGCGGCCAGATCGAGTCCGCGGACCGCTGGCGGCCGGTCGAACCCCGTCACGCCGAAGAACGCCTCCGGCGCGTCGCGGGCCGCGGAGACCCACGTCACGGAGCAGTAGTCCGGCAGCGACACGTCCCACAGGTGCGTCCCGTTGCGGTCGTGGACCGAGAGCCGCGAGTGCGCGTCCCGCCGGCGGTGCACGAGGAGGCGCTCGGGCGTCGGGACCGCCGACCGGAGGATCCCCTCGCCCTCGGGAAGCACCTCGCGACACTCGTCGAACGAGAGGTCGCCCTCGCGGAACCGGTCGACCGAGCAGGCGAGCAGCCGCCGCCGGGGGGCGTCGTGATCGGTCGTGACGAACGCCGTCCCGTCGTGGAACCGGACCGAGGTCTCGGCGTCGGTGTCGGTCAGGACGGGACGGAGGTCGCCGTCGACGTGGACGTACCACTCGGTCCCTCCGACCATCTCGGAGAAGGCGACCGCGAGCAGGCCGGAGTCGGGGTCGACGGTCACCCGGGGCCAGACGTGCCGGTCGTCGTGTTCAAGCAGCACTTCCTCCGCTTCGGGACCGTCGGCGAGCCGGAACCGGCGGATCTCTTTGTCCATCTGCGCGCCGTCGGCCGCGCCGCCGGTGGCGACGTAGACGAACCCCTCGCCGTCCGCCTCCCACGCGAGGCTCCCCGCGTTGACGCGGCCGCGCTCGGGGAGGACGGCGACCTCCTCGACGCCCGCGCCGAAGCCGTCGGCCGCGTCGGCGTTCGACACCGTTTCGCTCGGGTCGTGGACCGAGAGGACGCGGACGTCGTAGTTCTCGTCGCCGCCCTCGGTGACGCCGACCGCGACGCGGTCGCCGTCGTGAGACGGGACGTACCACGCCATCGACCGGGGCGGCCGGTCGTCGTCGCGGTTCGCCGCCCACGCGTTCGGATCGACGAGGACGCGGTCCTCGCCGTCCGGCGCGTCGCGGACGACGAGACGGGCGTGGTCCGCCCCCGGCTCGCGGACCGTCGCGAAGTAGCGGTCCTCGCGGACGGTGATCGGCCCGTAGTCGGCCACCTCAACGAGGTCGTCGAACCGCGGGCGGAGTCCCTCCCGGAGGTCGTCGTCGAGCGCGGCGTCGGCGTGGTCGTTCTGCGCGTCGGTCCACCGGTGGACCGCCTCGTCGTCGCCTTCGAGCCACCGGTACGGGTCGTCGATCTCGACCCCGTGGAGCGTCTCCGTGACGACCTCACGTTCGGTCTCCGGCGGAGACGGGACCGGAGCGGACTGGCGTGACATACGATCGCCTGTCGCCGGCAACGCAAAACCGCTGGGGTCGCGGCGGCCGCCGCCGCGGGTCGATCAGCTTCGAGCCGGTGGCGTCGGGCGTCAGGGCCACACGCCGGCGACGAACAGGAGGTTCCGCGCGGCGACGAGAAGCGAGAGGACGCCGACGCCCGCGCACATCAGCGTCGCGACGAACCGACGCGTGCCGCCCGCGACCGCCACCGGAATCCCGATGACGGCCATTCCGGCGACCTTCGTGAGGAGCATCCCGCGGAGGAGGCCGAACCGGGAGATGAACAGGCGGCCGATCGGCGACCCCTCGACGTACTCGCTGCCGGTGAGGGCGACGTACGTCGTCGCCACGTCCGCGGCGGCCCCGACGAACAGGAGGCAGACGGCGAGAGCGAGACGAGAGGGCACTGCCCCAGCGAACGCGGTACGCAGGCATAAATCTCCGGGCACGCGGTCGGGTTGCGTGGACGAGCCGGCATCGCTCTCGCTACGACTCGACGTGGCTGGTCGCCGACCGCGCACAGCACGGGGCCATTTAAACCGCCGCGACGCGTACGATCGGTAATGAGTTCGGCAGACGACGCGTACGAGATCGCGGTGGTCGGCGGCGGACCGGCCGGATTGACGACCGCGCTGTACGGCGCTCGACTGGGCCACGAGACGGTGCTGATCGACCGCGGCGGCGGGCGCGCGGCGATGATGGCCGACACGCACAACGTGATCGGCGTCACCGAGGACACCTCCGGCAACGAGTTCCTCCAGACCGGCCGCGAGCAGGTGCAGTCGTACGGCGGGACCTTCGAGCGCGGCTTCGTCACCGACGTCGAGCGCACCGACGACGACCGGTTCCGCCTCTCCACGAACGACGCCGAGATCACCGCGGATCGCGTCGTCCTCGGGACCGGCTTCTCCGACGAGCGTCCCGAACCGCCGCTCCCGCGGACGGGCAAGGGGCTTCACTACTGTCTCCACTGCGACGCCTACATGTTCGTCGACGAGCCGGTGTACGTGATGGGCCACGGCGAGGCCGCCGCCCACGTCGCGATGATCATGCTCAACGTCACCGACGACGTGGACGTCCTGACCCGCGGCGAGGAGCCGACGTGGAGCGACGAGACGGCCGCCCAGCTCGACGCCCACCCCGTCGAGGTCGTCCGCGAGGACGTGACGGGCGTCGAGAACGACCCCGACTCCGGCTGGCTCGAAGCGCTGGAGTTCGATGACGGCAGCCGCCGCGAGTACCGCGGCGGGTTCGCGATGTACGGCTCCGACTACAACACCGCGCTCGCCGAGGGGCTCGGCTGCGAGTTGACCGAGAGCGGCGAGATCGACGTCGACGACCACGGGCGCACCAGCGAGGACGGCGTGTTCGCGGTCGGCGACATCACGCCCGGCCACAATCAGGTGCCCGTCGCGATGGGGCAGGGCGCGAAGGCCGGCCTCGCCATCCACAAGGAGATCCGCGAGTTCCCGCGCTCGACGGAGGAGATCGAGGCCGACGGTCCCGTCGACGCCGACGAGGTGCCCGCCATCCCGCCGCACCTCATGGCGACCGCCGTCGCCCACGAGGGCCACGCGGGCGGCCCGCGCGAGGACGCACCCGCAGAAAACACCGAGGCACCCGCGGCGGACGACGACTGAACGCGGAACGCGAGCGGTTCGGCTTTTGAGGTGATTTTCACTCACCCATTCATACAGCCTCGCGGTCGGCGCGCGCCTGCGAGCGGTCGCCCTCGGCGGCCGCGAAGCAGCGCCGCGCGAGGGAGTCGGTGGTCCGAAGCGAAGCGGAGGACCGCCGACGAGGCTGGGGAGGCGTGAGGCTGTGCGGTGCCGTACGTGAGAGAGCGAGGTTCATCTCTGCCGTATTTTCGAACGAAACAATTTGGCCGGCCGGGACTTTCGTTTGTGCCTCGTATCGCTCGCTGCGCGCGACTGATAGGGTTCAAATCCCTCTCAGGATTTCCGAGCGAGGCGAAGAAATCGCCGGCCGGGACTCCCGCGAGCGAAGCGAGCGGGAGGTCGGCCGGCGCACGACCGCAGGGAGTGCGCCGGCCGGGATTTGAACCCGGGCCATGAGCTTGGAAGGCTCAGGTCCTACCACTAGACCACCGGCGCTCGCGTCGGTCGACGACGCATCCATACGTAGGCGGAACGTGTTTCATAAGCGTTCCGTGTTCGGACCGAACGCCCCGAGGAGTGTCGTGGCTGAACGACCAATCTGCGTGAGCCGTACTTAAAGACCCACGATACTGCGGACCCCTCCCAGCGCGCTAGAACGCTTTTCAGCCGCTTAGAACACTGTTCGGGATATACGTGTGTACCCACCCAAGGTACACCCGTGAGGTGACACCGATGTCATACCAAACTAGCAGTCCGCTGGTCGGCGAGACCGAGTTCGCGCTGGACGGGCCCTGGGCGACGTACTGGATCGCGTTCCTGCGCGTCGTCACTGGCTGGTGGTTCTTCCACTCGGGGTTCACCAAGATCCTGACCGACGGGTTCTCGTACAGCTACGGCCCGATGTACATGTCGGAGATGACCGGGACCGCCCTCGGCCCGATCCCGGTGTGGATGGGGAACAACCTCGCGTTTCTCATCGAGCCGGGAGTACCCCTGTTCGAGACGCTCATCGGGCTGGCGCTGATCGCCGGGGCGTTCACTCGGTTCGCCGCGTTCGGCGGGGTCATCTTCATGTCCTTGTTCTGGATCGGCAACGCCGAGTTCGGTCACGGCGTCGTCAACAGCGACCTCATGGGACTGCTCCTGTTCCTGACCGTGATCGTGCTTGCGGCCGGTCGGTACTACGGTCTCGACGCGCTCATCGAGGAGACGGCGCTCGTCAAACAGAACCCCAAGCTGCGGTACCTGCTCGGCTGAGAGGTGACTTCCAATGACAGACATCATCGACACGGCGGCGCGGGCGTTGAGCGCGGGACTGATGCTGTTCGGCATCGTGGTCCTCGGACTGGTTGAGACCCTTTCGGGACAGCCGTTCAGTCCGGCCCCGATCACGAACGAGGCGGGCGAAGTGACGGCGATGCCGCTGATCTCGCCGGAGATCCGCACGGCGTTCGTGCTGGCCGGCATCGCGGTGCTGGGCCTGTACGCGGCGTACCGGATCGTGGCACCGCTCCCGGACGGCCGGGGCGTCAGCCACGAGACGATGGCCGACTGAAGGAGGCGGGACCGCTGACCGCGACGCGACCGATCCGAGGCATCGTCGCGGACGACACCGATCGCTTTTCCGTTCGACCCTACTCATCGAGCGACCGCTCTCAGCTCTCCGAGCCGTCTGCGTCCGGATCGCTCGCTCGGACCGTCTCGTCGGCGGTGCCGCCGTCCGTGCTGGCGGGAGCGGCGTCCGCGGACACCTCGTCAGCGCCGAAGGAGAACGCCGACTCGGCCGCGTCCGTCGTCTCGGTCGAGTCGTCGCCACCGACAGCGGCTCCGTCGGCGTCGACCTCGAAGCCCTCGGTCATCTCTCGCAGGTCGCGGGCGCGCTCGTGGAGGTCGTGCGCCTGCTCGGAGACTTCGCCGAGCGTGGCGGCCTGCTCCTCTGCCGCTGAGGCGACGGTGGTCGCCTCGGCGGTGGTCTGCTGGCTCACGCCCGCGAGGTCGTCGACCGCGCCGGTGACCTCGCTGACCGACGACGCCTGCGCGTCCATCGCGCCGGATATCTCCTGAACGCCGTCGTCGGCCTCGCTCACGCGCTCTGAGACCTCTTCGAGGGCGTCCTCCGCGTCCTCGACAACCTCGACGCCGTCGTCGACCCCCTCACGGATCGCGGCCATCTCGTCGACGCTCTCGTCGGTCCGCTCGCGGAGGCTACCGATTAGCGACTCCACCTCGGCGGCGGACTCCTGCGTCTCCTCCGCGAGCGACTTCACCTCCTCCGCGACGACCGCGAAGCCGGAGCCGCTCTCGCCCGCGCGGGCGGCCTCGATCGAGGCGTTCAGCGCGAGCAGGTTGGTCTGGTCCGCGATCTCCGAGATCGTCTCGACGATCTCGTCGACCTCCGCCATCTCGGCTTCGAGCCGCTCTACCGTCTCCGCAGCGGACTCCGAGCGCGCCTCGATCCCGTGGAGTTCCTCGACGGCGTCGGCCGCCGCCTCGCGGCCCTCCTCGGTGAGCGAGTCGGCCTGCCGGGAGGTGGTCGCGACCTGATCGGCGGAGGCGGCGACCTCCTCGACGGTCGCGGACATGTCCTCCATCTCGCCGGCCACCTCGGCCAGCTGGCGGCTCTGTCGCTCCGCGCCGGCGGAGATCTCGTCGACCGCGTCGCTGGTCTCCCGGCCGGCGGCCGCGGCCTCGTCGGTCCCGTCCGTGACGGCGTCGCTCCGGTCAGCCACCTCGACCGCGAAGGAGTCGACCTCGGCGATCGCGGCCTCCAACTCGTCCATCGCGTCGTTGAACTCCGTGGCGATGGAACGGAGCGCCTCGGGGTCGTCAGCGTCGGCGCGGAGCCGGGCGGTGAGGTCGCCCTCGGCGCAGGCCGCCATCGTCTCGCCGAAGTCGTTCGCGCGCGACTCCAGCCGCTCGGCGAACGCGTCGCTCTCGGCCTTCGCCGCCTCGGCCCGCTCGCGCTGCGTCTCGGCCGACTGAATCTGCTCGCGCAGCGAGTCGCGCATCGTCGCGAACGCCCCGGAGAGGTCGCCGAACTCGTCGCGCCGTTCCGTGTCGAACTCGACGTCGAGGTCGCCGTCGGCGAGCGCCGACGCGCGCGACCGGAGCCGGTTCAGCTCGACGACGGTGCCGCGGCCGAGCGTCCCGCCGAGCAGGCCCAGCCCGACGACCGCGACGCCGACGATGAGGAGGAGGTTCCGTCCGATCATCCCGGAGAGCGCGTACGCCTCGGAGAGGGGGACGTGGACCGCGACCAGCCAGTCCTCGGTTTCGAGGGGCGCGTACGCGACGAGGTACTCGCCGCCGTCCGCGAAGCCGAACGTCGCCGACGGGAGGAAGCCGACGGCCCCCTCCTCGTCGAACAGTGTCGACCGGATCTCGTTGTCGTAGCGGAAACCGGCGGCGTAGTCGTTGTCGCTCGCCGTGATCTCGCCGTTCGGCTCGACGATGGTGGTGAACGCGCCCTCCGTCGGCTGCCGGAGGTCGGCCGTGACGGGGGCGAGCGACACCTCCATCACGAGGTAGTCGCCGATCGGCGTCGAGGTGACGTACGCGATCCGGCGTTCGCCGTCGACCCGGTACGGCTGGCTCCTGAACACCTCGTCTCCGTACACGATGTCGTCGCCAAACCACGCCTTCGAGGCCACCGTCTCGCCGCCGTCGCCCTCGTCGGTGGTAGCGAGGACGGTCCCCTCGGCCGGGTCGACGAAGTGGAGAGCGGCGACCGACTCGTCGGCCCGCGAGAGGTGCGACGCGAGGTATCCGTCCACCCGGTCTGCGTCCTGAGAGAAGATGTCGTTGTCGGCGACGTTCCGAATCGCGGTGCGGCGCTCGGTCGCCCAAGCGTCAAGGTCGGTCGCGCTCAGCTCCGCGACGGCGGTGTAGTCGTCCTGCGCGCTCGATTCGAGCTGCTCCGTCGTCTCCGCGTACGTGACGGCTCCGACGGCACCGATCGCGAGCACGACGACAACGAGAGCGACGAGGAACTTCGCGAGGTAGCTCCGGGCCACCGCGTCGGGCGCGACCCGACGCAAGATCCGTTCGAGAAGGGTGTCGGCCATTATCATCAGGCGCTCGACAGGGACTCTTTAATCCACCCCCGTCAGTATCCTCGGTGATAATTAGCGGCTCACCGCCGACACCACCGCGTAACAGTTTCCGCTCGAAACCCGCGTGTGACGGAGTTCGAGGTCGCTCGCGGCGAGATCTGACTCGAACTCAGCGGGAGAGTAGATGTGATAGTACCGGGGGACAGTCTCGCCGCCCGGGAGCGTCCAGTCAACGGTCGTGTCGAACCCCTCGTCGCGGTCGAACCGGTCGTGGGCCGTGCTCCACGCGCTGACGAGCGCGACCCCGCCCGGCGCGAGGACCCGAGCCAGTTCGTTCAGGCTCTCGACGCGCGCGGCCCGGGGCGAGAGGTGGTGGAGCGTGGCGACGTAGGCCGCGAGGTCGACCGCGTCGTCGCGCACCGGCAGCGACGCGGCGTCCCCGTGGACGAACGCGGCCGCGTCCGCGAACCCCCGGTCGCGGGCGCGGGAGAGCGCCTCGTCGAGCAGGCCGCGGCTGAGGTCGACGCCGACCGCGGTGTCCGCGTGCGACACGAGCGCCTCGGTGTGCCGACCGTTCCCGCAGCCGACGTCGAGCGCGCGGGTCGCCGACCGGCCCTCCAGGAACGACTCGACCTCGGGCCAGGCGTACTCGCGGGTCTTCGAGAAGTGGCTCGCGATGCGGTCGTAGGTCGACTGCGGGTCGCCGGTCGACGTCGGGCCACCGATCGACGCCGGGTCTTCGGTCGGTTCCGAGTCGCCGGTCGATTCCGAGTCCATACGTCCCGCTCGGCGGCGACCCGTTTAGCTCGTGCGGCCGGGCGTCGCTCGACGGCCGGATCACACCAGTCCGATCGCGACGAACGTGACGAGCGTGACCGCGAGCAGTACCACGACGTGTTTCACGCCGTCGCGCACCGACCCCTCCCCGAGTTGGCCGGCGACGAGCCCGGAGCAGGTCGCCTGGATCGCCGCGGCGTGGAAGAACAGCTGCTCGTAGGCGTCCACGTCGATGTCGCCGATCCCGTCCGTGATCCCGGACGGACCGGAGGGAGCGCCGCTTCCGGCGTCCGGGAGGCCGCCGCCCGTTCCCGGAACGCCCGCCGACTCGATAGCGGGGATGAACGACACCGACAGCGCCGCGATGATCCCGATGAAGACGAAAAAGGAGATGTAAATGACGATGAGGTAGGTCAACATCACCTGCCGGCGCTCGCGCCGGAGCGACCAGGTCGCGCGCGACTCGTCGGCGGCGATCCGCAGGACCGGCCCGACGTCGCCGCTCGCCCGGATCGCGTTCGTGACGAGCGCGACCGCCCGGGACATCATCGGCGACCGGACCCGCCGTTCGAGCCGTCGCAGCGCGGTCGAGACGTCCGCCCCCCAGTCCACGTCGCGGCGCGTCCGCCGGAGGTCCGCGGTCAGCGCCTCCAAGTTCGAGTCCGCGACGCGACGGACGCTGCCGACCACGGCGGTCCCCGCCTCGTTGACGCTGGCGAGTCGGTCGAGGAAGTCGGGGACCGCGGACTCGACGCGCCGGACCCGCCGCTTGCCGAACTCGTAGGCGACCGCGTACGCCGCGAGGACGAACGTGGTCGCGGCGACGAGCGGCCCGTCGACCTGTCCGACCATCTCCACCGGCGTCCCGAGCGTTATCGGGAACGCGAAGATCAGCAGCCCGACGACCGCGATCGGGACGGCCGCGAGGAACACGGTCCGCGGCGAGGCCAGCACGGTCTCGGCCGGCGACGCGATCAGCTGACGCGCCCCGCGGAGCCGGTCGTAGATCCGGAGGCGTTCGCGGCTCGCCGCCCACCGGTCCGCGCCGGGACCGTCGCGGGCGGCCCCGTCCGAGGTGGTCCCGTCCGGCCCGCGTCCGCTCGCCGTCCCCCCGTCGAACCGCGGGGATCCGCCCCGGTCTCCGGACTCGTCCGTCGCGTGGCGCACCCCCGAGACGGACGGAGTGTCCGGGTCCGACAGCGACGACTCCGCGACCGTCTCGGTGCCGCCGATCCCCTGCGTCACGCTGTCGACGTAGACGACGAACCCGAAGGTGGCGAGCGGGACACCGACGTAGACGACGACGCGTAAGAGCGGCATCGTGTCCTGTAAGACGAGGCCGATGACGACGAGGATGGTGATGAAAAAGAGCGGCCCGGCGACCAGCGCGGTCACGTACGCCTCGGCGAACGTCGAGAGCAACTCTAAGTACTGCTCCTGTTTCGCCTCCGCCTCCGCCTGATACCGCTCGTACTGGTCGTTGAGGAACGCCGACACCGACTGCCCGGTCCCGAGGACGGACGCGAGGTTCTCCGAGAAGTCCGCTAAGTCGTCGCTGGGCGTCCGCCGGGAGATGCGCTGGAGCGCGGTGAGCGAGTCGGTCCCGAAGGCGTTCATGTCGCGGACCGCGACCGACAGCTCCGTGGCGGCCTCGCCGTACACCGACTCGTTCTCCGCGAGCGTGTCCATCACCCGCGGGAACGCCATCCCCGAGCGCGAGAGCGCGTACATGAACGCGACGGTCCGGGGTAGGGTGGCGTCGATCTCAGCCGCCCTCGCGTGTGCGCGCTGGTCGAGCAGCTGCCACCGGGCGACGTACGCGCCGAGCGCCAGTCCCGACCCGACCGTCGCGGAGACGACCGCGAGCAGGACGAACAGCCTCCCGAGACCGAGGTCGGCGAGCCGCGCGACGACCGCGACGAACCCGAACTGGGCCGGGAGCGCCCCGCGGATCGCCGCCTCGCCGACGTCGAGCGCGGCGAGCAGTCCCGCGGCACCGTACACGCCGATGACGCTGCCGGCGACGCCGAGAACGGCGGCGTACAGCAGCGTGCGCGAGGCGTACACCCGGTGCGTCGTCCCGGCGACGTGGGCCGCGCGCATCCGGTCGCGCTGGGCCCGCCGCCGCGTCTCGTTCTCCCCGACGTAGTCGCCGAAGGCCGTCAGCGCGACGCGGGTGACGAACAGGTCGGCCCGGTCGTCGACGAGCGGGAGCGCGAGCGCGAGGCAGGCCGCGACCGCCGCGACGAGGGGGACGTACTCGATCATCGGTCCGTGGCCGCCGGGTCCCCCGCGGTGGCAGCGTTTTCCTCGTCCGTGAGGGCGTCGGCGTCGACGCCGTCGGCCGCGGCGACCCGCTCGTCGAGTTTGTCCATCACGCGGTCGGCGTCGGCGTAGTACTCGTTGACGAGGGCGGTGAACGTGCGGTAGTCGTCGATGCCGAGCGCGGAAAGCAGTTCGAGGAAGCGCTCGCGGCGGCGGACCTCGCGGAGCAACTCCGAGCGGGACCAGCCGCGCTCGTCGGCGATCTCATCCAACAGCGACGAGTCGTTCCGCTGGAACGTGTCAGAGTCGGGGTCCCACTCGAACGCCGACGAGTAGTCGAGCTCGCCGGTCCGCTGGTCGATGCCGCCGATCTCGCCGATCGCCTTCGCGCGGCGGACGCGCTGCTCGCCGGAGCGAGTCATCGTCTGGACCGAGAGGAGATCGAGCGACTGGACCATCGCGCGCGGCACGTTGATCGGCTCGTTCTCCAGCCGGTTGATCACCGTCTCGATCGAGTCGGCGTGCATCGTCGAGAACGTCGTGTGTCCCGTGTTCATCGCCTGAAACAGGGTGATAGCCTCTTCCCCGCGGACCTCGCCGACGATGATGTACTCGGGGCGGTGGCGCAGCGCGGAGCGCAGCAGGTCGTACATGTCGATATCGGCCCCCTCGTAGCGGCGCTCGCGGGTGATCGAGGAGAGCCAGTTGTCGTGGTATAAGGAGAGCTCGCGGGTGTCCTCGATCGAGAGAACCTTCGCGCGCGGCGGAATGAACATCGAGACCGCGTTCATCGACGTGGTCTTCCCGGAGGCGGTACCGCCGGCGAAGATGAGACTCTTGTTGTGCTCGATACAGAGCCAGAAGTACGCCATCTGCTCGACGGAGAAGGTCCCGTACTCGACGAGATCGACCGGCGTGAACGGGTCCTCGGCGTACTGACGGATCGTGAACGCCGAGCCGCGCGGCGTCACCTCCTCGCCGAGGGAGAGCTCGGCACGCGAGCCGTCCGGCAGCGTCGTCCCCACGATGGGATCGCCGACGGAGACGTGCCGACCGGACTGCTGGGCGAGCCGGATCACGTAGCTGTCGAGTTCCTCCGGCCCGTAGGAGACGTTCGTCTCGATGTCGGTGTACTCGTCGTGGTAGACGAAGATCGGGAGGTCGTAGCCGTCACACGAGACGTCCTCGATGTGCCGGTCGTTGAGGAGCGGATCGACCTTCCCGTAGCCGCGGAAGTCGCGGTAGAGGTAGTACGCGAGCGCGTGGAACGTGTCCATTCCGGCCTCGACGCCGTACCCCTCCAACAGCGTCTCCAGCTCCGATCTGAGCGTCTCCTCGTCGGTCTTCCCGGTCCCCTCGCGGTACAGGAGCGGGTCGCGGATGTCGTCGACGACGCGGTCGAGGAGGTCGCGCTCGAACGCGTCCAGCTCCGGTTCGACGGCGTAGTAGCGGTGTTCGCTCTCGACATCGTCGTAGGTGATCACGACGTACGCGTACGGCGCGTTCACCCAGTAGCGGTCGATCTCGCGTTCGTCCTCGGGAACGGTGAATGAGGCGAGCGGCCCGTCCTGTCCGGGGCGGAACGGGCGGACGTCGAGCGTGGACCCCTGAAGCAGCTCCCACGCCCGAGAGAGTCGCCGCTGGAAGGCCTCGATCCGGTCGCCGAGGTCGCTCCCGCCGACGTCGCTCGCCATAGACGTGGGGATGTTGCGGCGGGGGGAAGTTAAACTACTCCCGACGATTATCACAACCGACATCGGGGCGGAGCCATCACCGTCGATCCGCTCGTCTCGTCGATCTCGCACCGCCGATCCCCGCCGTCGTCGATCCGCTCGTCTCGTCGATCCGCCCGTTACGTTGATACGGCCGGGCCGCAAAGCGACTAACAGGAAATGCGGCGTGACTACTTCGATTTGACCGTCGACGGCGTTGGAAACGGCGTCGACTCCCGGTCGCCTCCGCTGGTGCGGATCGACTTCCACGGACCGGAGGAACTGCTCCGCGATCGGCTCTCCGGGGGCGAGAGCGACGGCGACCTGCTCACGGCCGACGAGATCGACGTCGCCTTCCGGCTCCGAGAGCCGCTGGACGAGGCGGACGACCCGGAGGGCGTGGTCGGCGTCACCAACCGATACACCGGCGACTTCGTCCTCGAACTCAACGAGACGGCGACCGACGTACTCCCCTTCATCCACGCCGCCCGCGACGCCACGGAGGACGGCGACGCGCAGTACCGCGTCGAGATCGACGTCGAGGGCGAGCGGCTCGTCGCCTACGACAAGGACACGTTCCTCGTGTACGACCACGAGGGGAACCTCCTCCGCAGCGAGAGCCTGATCCCCTCGGGCGTCGAACTCTGAGGTCGACGGCCGGAGCGGTTCGCGCGAACTCTTCGACTCACAGGCTGACGCTGTCGGGCACGAGCCGCACCGAATCGCCCGGCCGGAGGTCGAACGCGCCGTCGCCGCGCCCGTCGTTGACATCGCACTCCACGTAGCCGTGGCTCCCGACGGTGACCAGTCGCTCGCCGGGGTCGACGGCACCGAACGTCTCCGCGACCGGCGTGAGGTCGCCGTCGACGCGGATCCAGTCGCGGCCGCGGATCAGCGCTCCCGGAACGTTGGTGATCACGTTCCCGAACCGGTCGATCGCGAGCACTTCGCCGTCGACGGCGACGACCTCCCCGGCGTCGTCCGCCCCGTCGTCGACCTCACCATCGCCACCCTCCCCATCGTCGCCCCCGGCGCGCTCGACCGTCGGCTCCGGGAAGCGGACGTCGACGGGGTCGCTCGCGGGGGCGAGGTCGTCCATCGCCGCGAGCGCGTCGGCGACCGCGTCCGGGGTCAGCGCCCCGTCCGCCCCGTCCGCCCCGTCCGCCCGCTCTCCGTCCGCGTCGTCGAGCGCCGTTCGGACGCGGGCGGCGGTCGGGGCGAACACGTCGCGGCCGTGGAACGTCTCGCTCGCCGGCTCGTCGACCGCGACGGTCCAGGTCTCGATATCCGACTCGTCGGCGGCCAGTGCCCGGGCCGGGGGCATCGCGAGGCCGTTGTCGGGCGCGACGAGGACGTGCGCGCCGGCGCGGACGACGAGCGCGTCGCGGTCGGTGCCGACGCCGGGGTCGACGACGGCGCAGTGGACCGCCGGCGGGAACTCCGGGAGGACGAACCGGAGCCAGAAGGCCGCCGCGCGCGGGTCGCCGCGCGGCAGGTCGTGTGCGACGTCGATCATCTCGGCGTCCGTGTGCCGGCGGATCACTCCCTTCATCGCGGCGGGGTACGGCGAGCCGAAGTCCGAGGTGAGCGTGATCATATCGGAACCCGCGTGCGGGGAGCGGTTAAAAGAAACGGGCTGCGGCTCCATTTACTGTGCGACGCGGTGGCGCGCGCCTCCGAGGCCGCACCGCGGCCGAGGAGCGTCGCGCGAGGTCGCCGGCGGCGAAGCCGCCGGCTGCCAGAGAATCTCCGATTCTCGCTGGAGTCGATGGCGGCCGAGCGAAGCGACGGCCGACAGCGACGAGGCTGGGGAGGCGTGAGGTGCGGTGCGGGACTCGAAGGGGCAGCCGCGAGGACAGCACAGGCGACGCAAGCACCGCAACGAGGGAGCGAAGCGACCGAGTGAGGCGCGCAGCGAGCGTGCGCTGTCCTCGCGGCTGGGGCTTCGGTGGTCTTAGTCACAGCGTCGGTTTCGTCGTAGCGAGCGGGTGGGGCTTCGGAGCGGTTCGCATCGCTCAGCGAGTTATAAGCAGAACCGGATTACGTACAGCCGGTCTACGCGTCCGACGGCTCCTCGCCGTTCGTGTCGGTCTCGGCGATCCGGCGGATGCGCTCGACGCCGTCGACCTCGCGGATCACGTCGACGACGGCGTCCGGGACGAGGTCTTCCCAGTCGCGGCCGCGGATCATCCGCTCGCGGAGCTCGGTCCCCTCCAGCACGTCGCGACGGAACATCGGCGACTGGCGCACCTCGACGCCGGCCTCCTCGAACAGCCGGACCACGAGGGGGTTGTTCGAGTACGCCACGTCGAACCGCGGGGTCATGCTCTGGACGTGGCTCACCCACACCGAGTTCCGGTCGAGGTCCTCGATGGGGACGACGTAGGTGGTGGCGTCTAACTCCTCGACGGCCTTCGTCACCATCATCACGCGCTCGCCGGCGGTGAAGGGGTTCCGCGTGGTGTGAGAGTCGCCGGCGGAGCCGATTCCCAAGACCAGCTCGTCGACCTCCGCCGCGATCTCTTCCACCATGTGCTGGTGCCCGTCGTGGAACGGCTGATACCGACCGATGTAGAACCCCCGCATGAATCTACGTAGCGGCGGCGTCATTTATAAACCCCGTGGGAACGGCTGAACGGAGAGATCGAGGGTTAAACGGCTTCACGAGGGCGTTTACTGCCCCCGAACCGACGAGTCCGGGGGGAGAAAGTATATCAGTAGCCGACCCGTCCTTTTCGATAGCGACACCCGATTCTATGAGCAACGAGAAGGACACGAACGACCCGACGGCCGACGACCCCGACGAACCGCCTCACGGCGGCGTCGACGACTCGAATCCGGCGGGGAACGGCGAGGACGCCGCACACGGCGATCCCGAGCCCGACGACGGTCCGGCGAGCGACCCCGACGTCGACCGGGACGCGACCGCGGACTCCGGCGGGGAGTCGGCCGCGGACCCCGACGACGCGGACGAGCCCTGGGACGACGGCGTCGTCGTCGACGAGGGCGACGGGTTCGACGAGACCGAGGTCGTCGGGGGATCCGACGAGGACCGGAACGGCGAGAGCGCCGGGCCGGCCGACGACGGCGGGATCGACGAACTCGGCAGTACCGTCGAGGTCGAGGGCGCTGAGATCGAGGAGGACCCCGACGAGGACGACCTGCTCGGCGGACTCAAGATCGACACGACCGCCGAACTCGAGATCCCCGACCGGCTCGTCGACCAGGTCATCGGGCAGGAACACGCCCGCGACGTGATCATCAAGGCGGCGAAACAGCGCCGCCACGTGATGATGATCGGCTCGCCCGGGACCGGGAAGTCGATGCTCGCGAAGGCGATGTCCGAGCTGCTCCCCAAAGAGGAGCTACAGGACGTCCTGGTGTATCACAACCCCGAGGACGGCAACAAGCCGAAGGTGCGGACCGTGCCGGCCGGCAAGGGCGACCAGATCGTCGAGGCGCACCGCGAGGAGGCGCGCAAGCGCAACCAGATGCGGTCGCTTCTCATGTGGATCATCATCGCCGTCGTGTTGGGCTACGCGCTCATCATCGCCGGCACGGTCCTCGTGGGCATCATCGCGGCCGGCGTAGTGTACCTCGTCTTCCGCTACCTGAACCGCGGCTCGGACGCGATGATCCCGAACCTGCTGGTGAACAACGGCGACACAAAGACCGCGCCGTTCCGCGACGCGACGGGCGCACACGCCGGTGCGCTGCTCGGCGACGTGCGGCACGACCCGTTCCAGTCCGGCGGGATGGAGACGCCCAGCCACGACCGCGTCGAGGCCGGGGCCATCCACAAGGCGAACAAGGGCGTGCTGTTCATCGACGAAATCAACACGCTCGACATCCGGAGCCAGCAGCACCTCATGACGGCGATTCAGGAGGGCGAGTTCTCGATCACGGGCCAGTCCGAGCGCTCCTCGGGCGCGATGGTCCAGACCGAGCCGGTCCCGACGGACTTCGTCATGATCGCGGCCGGGAACCTCGACGCGATGGAGAACATGCACCCGGCGCTGCGCTCCCGCATTAAGGGGTACGGCTACGAGGTGTACATGGAGGACACCATCGAGGACACCCCGGAGATGCGCCGGAAGTACGTCCGGTTCATCGCCCAAGAGGTCGCGAAGGACGGCCGCCTGCCGGAATTCTCCGCGGAGGCCGTCGAGGAGATCATCCTCGAGGCCAAGCGGCGCTCCGGCCGGAAGGGCCACCTGACGCTGAAGATGCGGAACCTCGGCGGGATGGTCCGCGTCGCGGGCGACATCGCTCGCGGCGAGGACGCCGAGATGACGACCCGTGACCACGTCCTTCAGGCGAAGGGCCGCTCGCGGTCCATCGAACAGCAGCTCGCGGACGACTACATCGAGCGCCGGAAGGACTACGAGCTGGAGGTCTCCGACGGCTACGTCGTCGGGCGCGTCAACGGTCTCGCCGTCATGGGCGAAGACTCCGGGATCATGCTCCCGGTGATGGCCGAGGTGACGCCGACCCAAGGCGGCGGTCAGGTGATCGCCACCGGCCAGCTCAAGGAGATGGCCGAGGAGTCGGTCCAGAACGTCTCGGCGATCATCAAGAAGTTCTCCGACGAGAACATCTCGGAGAAGGACATCCACATCCAGTTCATCCAGACGGGCCAGCAGGGCGTCGACGGTGACTCCGCGTCCATCACGGTCGCGACCGCCGTCATCAGCGCCTTAGAGAACGTCGGCGTCGACCAGAGCCTCGCGATGACCGGATCGCTTTCGGTCCGCGGCGACGTGCTCCCGGTCGGCGGAGTGACCCACAAGATCGAGGCGGCCGCGAAGGCCGGCTGTACCCGGGTGATCATCCCCGCGGCCAACGAGCAGGACGTGATGATCGAAGACGAGTACGAGGAGATGATAGAGATCATCCCCGTCTCGCACATCAGCGAGGTCCTCGACATCGCCCTCGAAGGCGAGACCGAGAAGGACTCGCTCGTCTCGCGGCTGAAGTCGATCACGGGATCGACGCTGAAGGACGGCAACGTCTCCAGCCCGTCCAGTCCGAGCCCGCAGTAGACGGTTTCGCGCCCGCTTTTTGCGGTCTTATTTCGCTACCGCTCCGCGAGCCACCGCACTCGCATCCATTCCGCGTCCCGACTCGACCGCTCGTTCGGCGCCAACGCCCCGGCCTCTTTTTACCCCGGGAGCGTCTACGGCGGACGATGAGCGGGAAACCGACCGTCGGCGAGTACATGACGCGCGAGGTGGAGACGGTCAGTCCGGACGAGACGGTGGCCGAGGTCGCGCGTCGCATGGCCGACAGCGACGGCCACAACGGGTTCCCCGTCACGCAGGGCCGCACCGTGGAAGGGTTCGTCTCGGCCGGGGACCTGCTGCTCGCGGACGACGACGCGCCCGTGTTCACCGTGATGACGGAGGACCTGATCGTCGCGCACCCCGACATGAAGGTGACCGACGCCGCCCGCGTGATCTTACGCTCCGGCATCCAGCGGCTCCCCGTCGTCGACGACGCCGACAACCTCGTCGGGATCATCTCGAACACGGACGTGGTGCGCTCGCAGATCGAGCGCGCGACGCCCGGGAAAGTCGGGAAGCTGATGCGGACCCTCTCGCAAATCCACGGCGTCGAGCTCGATGAGGAGCGGCGCGAGGTCGACATCGCGGCCCTGACGCCGACGCAGGCCCGCGTGTACGCCGACGAACTGGAGGGCCGGCAGTACGAACTGGAGAACGGGCTCGCCGAGCCGCTCGTCGTCATCGACAACGGCGGCACGCTCTACCTGGCCGACGGGCACCACCGGGCCATGGCCGCCCGGGAGGCCGGCATCGAGGCGATGGACGCGTACGTGATCATCCCGCGGACCACCGTCGACCTCGGGATGGCGAAGACCGCCGAGAAGGAGGGCCTCCGCGTCGTCGACGACATCGAGATCGTCGACTACGCCAGACACCCGCTCGTGGAGACGACGAAGCGGCTCCAGTGACGGGAGTCGGGGATTTCCCCGCCCACACCAATCCGTGGTTTTCGCAGACACATTTTTATGAATCGACAAGAGAGGGTCGGTATGGGATCTCGAATCCGAACGGCGTTGAGCAGGGCGAAGTACGCGGCCGTCGGCGCGGCGGTCGGTGCCGCGGTCGGCGGACTGTGGAGCCGGAACGCGGCGAGCACGGGCGGCGCGCTCGGCGGACTAGCCGGCGCGACGCTCGCCGAACTGAAGTCCGGCGCGGGCGGCGTGTTCGCGGACGACGAGGACGAGCCGGACGACGCGGGCGGCGAGGCCGACGCGGCCGCGTGAGCGGCCCGTCGACCGAGCGCCGTCAGCCGCATCGGGAACGTCTATACCGGCGGGCCGAGTAGCCGCCGGCAATGAGTGACACCGACGACCCGGACGCGAGCGGGGCGTCCGACGGCGGGGGCGGCTGGTTCGAGGCACATTCGTCGGAGGCGGCCGACGGCAACGTGGAAACGGCGAGCGACGACGCCGCGGCCGCCGCGTGGGTCCGCGACGGGAGCGCCGCGACACCCGCCGACTGGCCCGCGCGCGCGGTCGAGGCCGGGTTCGCCGGCGATGCGGACGAGTACTACGACCGGCTCAAGGCCGTGACGACGCGCGCGACGCGGGAGGCGGTCCGCGAGCGCGAGCGCGCCGACGACGCGCAGCTGATCCACGCGGTCCGGGCCATGGACGACTGCGAGCGCGTCGCCAACGAGCTCAGCGAACGCGCCGTCGAGTGGGCCGGAAGCCTCTTCGACGAGGTCGATCCCGGAATCGAGGGGGCCCGGGCGGTCGCCGCGCGCGAGCCGGAGAGAGAGGTCGAGCGGCGGGCCGTCTCCCTCGCCGAGCGCGCCGCGGAACTCGACGACGAGCGGGCGGCGCTCGCGGACACCATCGGTCGGATCGCGCCGGCCGTCGCGCCGAACCTCACCGAGATGGCTGGCCCGGAACTGGCCGCGCGTCTCATCGCGCTCGCCGGCGGACTGGAATCGCTCGCGAAGAAGCCGTCCGGGACCGTACAGGTACTCGGCGCTGAGGACGCGCTGTTCGCGCACCTCTCGGGGCGTGCCCCCTCGCCGAAACACGGGATCATCTACACCCACGAGTTCGTTCGGGGGACGCGGCCCGAGGACCGCGGCTCCGCGGCGCGGGCGCTGGCCGGGAAGCTCTCGCTCGGCGCGCGGGCGGACCACTACGCCGGCGAGCGTCGGGAGCGACTCCACGACGACCTCCGCGAGCGGATGGCGACGATCCGGGCGCGGGCGGACAGCGAGGAGAACGGAGCGGCGTCCGACGACGGAGCGGAGGTGACCGACGATGAGTGAGCCGACGCTTCCGAACGGGGTCGAGCGCCAAGAGATCGACGGCGAGCGGCGGCTGGCGACCCGCGGCGAGCCAGTATACGGCGAGCCGACCGCAGACGGCTGGCGCGCGTGGGACCCAAAGCGCTCGAAGCTCGGCGGCATGCTCGAACTCGGACTGGAGACGGGGCTCGCGGGCGGCGAGACCGTCCTCTATCTCGGTGCCGCGAGCGGGACCACGGTGAGTCACGTCGCCGACTTCGCGGGCCCGACGTACGCGGTCGAGTTCGCGCCGCGTCCGGCGCGGGACCTGCTCGACGCCGCGGAGCCACGCGACCGACTGTTCCCGCTGCTGAAGGACGCCCGGAAGCCGGAGACGTACGCGCACGTCGTCGAGAGCGACGTCGACGCGGTCGTTCAGGACGTCGCCACGCGCGGACAGGCCGAGGTGGCCGTGCGCAACGCCCGATTTCTGGCGGACGACGGCCGGCTACTGTTGGCGATCAAGGCGCGCAGCGAGGACGTGACCGCCGCGCCGGCGGACGTGTTCGACGGGGCGCTCGACCGGCTCCGCGATGCGTACGAGATTCTGGAGACGCGGCGGCTCGACCGCTACCACGAGGACCACCTCGGCGTCGTGGCGACGCCGAAGTAGTCGCACCGCGGCAGTCGGTCACTCTTCGGGGTCGAACAGGTCTTCGACGCGGCAGTCGAAGTGGGCGGCCAGATCGAAGGCGAGCTCCAGCGACGGGTCGTAGCGCTCGCGTTCGATCGCGTTGATAGTCTGGCGCGTCACGCCGACCGCAGCGGCGAGGTCGGCCTGACTCTCGCCGGTCTCGGCGCGCCGGTCGCTGAGGTCGTTTCTCATGTGCGGTTCACAGCCGATACTTGTAGTAGATCACGAACGCGCCGTACGCGACGAAGAGCGCGAACAGCGTCCACATCGAGCCGTAGAACTCGCCCGGGAGCGTGACGATCCCGCTCTCTTCTAACACCAGTCCGCCGGGTGCGCCGAGGACGAACACGTACGCGAACACCTTCATCGTGTAGTGGCCGGCCTCGCGCTCGATGGTCGTGTCTCGCTCGTCGTACAGGTCGACGGGGCTGAACCGCTGGACGAGCCCCATCCCGATACCGCCGGCCCAGTAGAGGGCGACGCCGAGGACGAACCGGTCGAGCGCGATGGCGATCCACAGCGCGAGGATGCCGACGCCGAGCAGTCCGTAGGCGATTCGCTTGTACCGTTTCCGCGTGGAGGGTCGAGTCGTCGCGGGGGTAGTGTGTTCGCTCATGGTGGTGGGTAAAGCGAGCGCGGACCGAGTGTAAAGCTCGCTTTACAGTAAAGGAGACTTTACACATCATTTTAAATCCATCGGCGACACCCACGGTCGGAGCCGTCGCTGGCGGAAACGGGTGCGAGGGGCAGTGAAAACGGATGGTGAGCGTCCGAGACTCACCACGACGGCGGCGAGAAGCCGGCGTCTTCGAGAATGGGTTTCCACCGCTTTTGAACCGAGAGCCGAGAGACGTCCATCACGTCAGCGACGGCGGACTGCGAGCGCTCTTCGCCGCGGATCAGCCCGGCAGCGTAGAGGCTGGCTGCGGCCGCGACGCGCTTGCCGCGGTCGTCGTCGGGGGCGCGAGAGAGGAACAGGTCGACCGCGGTCGAGCGCGTCTCCTCGTCGAGGTCGAGCGCGGCGCACGCTTCGTCGAGCAGTTCGATCCACGCCTCGTTGTCGACCCGGTCGCTCGCTCGGTACACGGGCACGGGTAGTCGGTGGGGGTACATAAGCGGCCGCGTCCGTCGAGTCGCGGGCGCACCGGGCTCGCCCGCGCATCCGCCGCCCTGAAGTCGCCCGCGCACGTAGCGCGCGTATGTCGACGCAGACGTGGGACGAGACGCGGGTCCGGGCGCTTCACGACGACCTCGTGTCGCTGTACGAGCCGGTCGACCGAGCCGCCGAACACGGGGCGGACCCGACCGCCGAGCCGGGGGAGGGCGTCCGCCAGCTGGTGACGACGATCCTCTCGCAGAACGTCGCCGACGAGAACACGGCCCGGGCCTCGGAGGCGCTGTTCGAGCGCTACGACGACTTCGCGGCCATCGAGGCCGCCGACCACGAGGAGCTGCGCGAGACGATCCGCGTGGCGGGGCTTCCCGACCAGAAGGCCGCCCGGATTCAGCGCGCGCTGGCCGCGATCCGCGAGGAGACGGGCGGCGCGTACTCGCTGGCGTTCCTCGACGCGATGGCGACCGACGACGCGAAGGCGTGGCTCACGGAGATCAAAGGCGTCGGCCCGAAGACCGCCAGCGTCGTCTTGAACTTCCACTTCGGGAAGCCGACGATGGCGGTCGACACCCACGTCGAGCGCGTCTCGAAGCGGTTCGGACTGGTCCCCGAGTCGGCGTCGAACCAGCGGGCCCACGAGGTGTTAGACAAGCAGATCCCGGACGAGCTGATATACCCGCTTCACGTCCTCCTGATCCGCCACGGCCGGGAGTTCTGTTCGGCCCGGAGCCCCGACTGCGACAACCCGGTTTGTGACGCGTACTGCGACTGCGAGGGCTGTTGAGACGTCGTTGGCGGAGCTGTGAGACGCTTCGAAGTATTGGCTGCCTATTTATAAGCGGTCGCTCGCGCCGTGACCACGACCAAATCCCCAGCCGCTCGGCTGTACGTGACTATTTTCGGTGTGACTGATTCCGTGACCGAGACCGCCGAAGCCCCAGCCGCGAGGACTCGGTGCGCTCGCTGTGCTCCTTGTCACTCGCTTCGCTCGTTCCTGCGGTGCTTGCGTCGCGCGCCTTCGTCCTCGCGACTGCCCCTTCGAGTCCCACCCCGCACAGCACCGCACAGCCTCACGCCTCCCCAGCCTCGTCGGCCGCGTCCGTCGGGCTCCCTCCGGTCGCCCTCGTCGCGGCCGACTCCCTCGCGCGGTGCTGTCTCGCGGTCGCCGGTGGCGACCGCTCGCAGGCACGCGCCACCGCATTTATAAATCACGTCGCGGCTGGTGGTTCGTCAGGTTCTTGAGTTGGTTTCGCCTACGCTGGGTTGCGCGCGGGTTGCCGAGCCAGGCCAAAGGCGTAGCGCTTAGGACGCTATCCCGTAGGGGTCCGCCGGTTCAAATCCGGTCCCGCGCACTGACTGAGTTTTCGAGCGAAGCGAGAAAACGAAGGAGGGGGCAGGAGCGGATTTGTAGCCCAGAGGACGAGCGAAGCGAGTCCTTGCGGTTCGAATCCGGTCCCGCACACTCGAAAGCGGTCGACGTCTTGTGGGTTTGCTTGCGTACTCAGCTACGACTACAAGAGCGACGGACGATCTCGCACGCGAATGCGCTCGGTCAGTTTCTGTCCGGGAAGTAGCTGGGTGAGTGTTAATATCTCTCACGGAGAAGTACGGGTCATGACCTCGAAGAATCGGACCGAGACGCTGTTGGTTCCCGTCGCGAATCCGGAGACCGCCGCACGATTACTCGACACGGTCATCGATATTGCGCGCGGCCAGTCGATGCGCGTCGTCGTGTTACACGTCGTCGAGGTGCCGCCCCAGATCCCTCTCTCTGCGGGTGACAGCCTTCTCGAAGACGACGGCGATGAGAGACGAGTCCTCGAAGACGCGGTCAAACGAGCCACGGACGCCGGCGTCCCGGTCGAATCGCGGATGCGGTACGCTCGAGACATCGCAACGGGAATCGTGGGAGCCGTCGATGTACACGACGCCGACGCTTTACTCGTGGGATGGCGCGGACGCCCTCGACGCCGCGACGTCATACTCGGGAGTTTCCTCGACCGGATCCTGAGCGAAGCACCGTGTGACGTCTTCGTTAAGCGCATCCGCACACCGTCGCGCGACATCGACTCGATCTTGGTCCCAGTCGCCGGTGGCCCACACTGTGAGCTGGCCGTCGAGCTCGCCGGCACGATCGCCTCACAGCGCGACGCGGCTGTCCGCCTTCTTCACGTCACTCACCCTGATGCGGATGACCCGGTGCGGGAGGAGACCGCCGCACTGCTCCGGAGCTACGATTCCTCTCTCAGCGGGATGGATATCAGCGTCAAGTCCACGACGCTCCGGAGTGACCACGTTGCAGGCGCAGTCACGGACGAAACGGCGAACCACGATCTCACCGTTCTCGGTGCGACGCGCGACCCGTTCCTCAAGCGAAAACTCGTCGGATCGGTCGCCGAAGGCGTCGGGCGAGCAGCCGCGAGTTCCGTCGTCCTGACGCGGAAGGCCCCGGAAGAGGACGACGACTGAGAGTGTGCGAGAGCGCGTGAACGGCCTCGGGGCTTGACCCCGAGGCGCTCGGCCCGCTCCGCCCGTGGAACCGTGAGAACGCCACGTGGATGATACTCGCTATTATACGGACGATCCTCGAACACGCACTACATAATCATTTACCCCCCGGTCGTAAACTGACTCAGCCTCAGCGGAGGTCGCTCGAAAGCGGTTCGCTGGTCTCGCTACCCGACAGCGGATCGGATTAGTTCCGGGGTCGGCACTGTTCGCTGGCTGTCTCTTGGTTTCACCGTTCGGTATCCCCTCGTCCGCGAATGCAGCGCTCGCGAGCACGCACCGGATCGCAGCCTGGTGGGTGACAGAGACGATCTCGACCGCCGAAGCACTCGGCAGTTCGATTCACCACACGCTGCCCCGATACTCGAACTGTATGTGGTCGATCGCGTCCGGCGGAATGCCCATCTCCTCGAACATCTGTCGGAAGACGGTGCGAACGTCCTGCTCCTCGAACGAACGCGTCGCGCGCGTCTGTGCGTCGACCTCCACGCCGCCGTGATAGTCGATGTGTACGCGGTACGTGTACCCGTCCGCCTCGTGCGTCACGGTCGCCCGAGGGAGAACGAACTCGATACTGCCGAGCTTGCCGTCCGCCGCGTAGTACTCGCGAACGTGTACGCCGGACCCGGCCGAAGACGTCGCGTTGACGGTCGTCGCACCGGCGGTCAGGCTGTCGTACGTGGCTCGGAAGGCCACCGGCTCGTCGATCTCGAGGCTTGGCGTGCCCGCTCCGGGTTCAGCGGGATCACTCGTCCGAACCTCCGTTTTGAGCTCCTCGACGTAGCCCTCTGCGGTCGCCGCGTCCATCTCGAACAGGAGTGTGAACCGGTCGACGAGCCACTCGTCGGGCGGAAGGTCGTCGACGGTGAACTCGCCTCGGTTGTCGTCCGCGAAGAGTGTCACGACGGTGACTCCTTCGTCCGCGTAGAAAGTGGCCCACAGTCGCTTCGTCTCCGAGCGGTCGAACGTAACCCTGAACGCCTCGTACTCCGGACCGAGTTCGGCGTCGAGTTCGTCGATACCCTCCGGGTGGAACCCGCTCGACCCGACTCGCTCGACCGCGTACCCCGCGGCCGCGGCGCGGTCGAGGGCGTCCTCGTACGCGAGATCCGACACGGTGACGCCGTCGGACGAGTACGACGCCACGTCGGACCCGATCAGTACCCCGGCGAAGACCGCATACGCGGCGGCGACGACGACGACGCCGATGAGGGCGACAGCGGCCAACCGTAATTTGTTCATACGTATTGATGCTTCTTCCGAGGAGATAGCTGTACCGTCGACACCGACGAGACCGACCCGCTCACGACCGGCGAAGGGCGGCCTCGATCGAACCGGACTCTGCTCAGTCGTCGCTCGCCTCACGCCGGCAAATCCGTTCGACCGACAGGAGCATCGAAGTAGCGATGTAATTCGGTGACCGACCTACGGACCGCACGCGTCGATCGACTGCGTCGAACGGGGCTCGATGGCCGGTCGGGAGAGATCGTCGGCAGTGCCTCCGCCGAGTCCCGGACCCGGACCGCTGTCGGACTCGCACTTGACGCGGCCGGCGGCGGCGGTAGGCGAGCGCGAGACACTCGCGTCGCTCCGTCCGGCGGTCCGGGTCGGAGGTCGGTGATTCGCTACTTCCCGTCCGCGCTCGACACCCGCACGACCTGCTTGCCGATGTTGTCGCCGGAGAAGAGACCGAGGAAGGCGTCGGGCGCGTTCTCCAGTCCCTCCACGACCGTCTCGCGGTGTTCGAGGTCGCCGGTCGCGACCCACCCGCCCAGCCGCTCGCTCGCCTCGCCGAACCGGGTCGCGAAGTCGCCGACGAGCAGCCCCTCGATTCTGGCTCGCACGGGGATGATCTGCGGGAGCTTTCGCGGGCCGGTCGGAACGCCCTCGTCGTTGTAGTGGGCGATCTGTCCGCAGACCGCGACGCGGGCGTCGAGGTTCAACTGGGTGAACACGGCGTCGGTGATCGGGCCGCCGACGTTGTCGAAGTACACGTCGACGCCGTCGGGCGCGGCCTCGTCGAGCGCGGCGCGGTAGTCGTCTGTCGCCTTGTAGTTGATCGCGGCATCGAAGCCCAGATCGTCGGTGAGCCAGTCGGTCTTCTCGTCGCTGCCGGCGAAGCCGACGACCCGGCAGCCGTTTCGCTTCGCGATCTGGCCGACGACGGAGCCGACCGCGCCCGCCGCGCCGGAGACGACGACCGTGTCGCCGGGCTTTGGCTGACCGACCTCCAGCAGGCCGAAGTAGGCGGTCCGGCCGGGCATGCCGAGCACGCCGAGGTACGCCTCGGGGTCGGCGACGGTCGGGTCGACGGGCGCGATGTCGTCGGCGTCGAGGGTCGCGTAGTCGGCCCACTTCCCCTCGCCGGTCACGAGGTCGCCGGCGTCGTACGCGTCGCTCTCGCTTTCGACCACTTCTCCGACGACGCCACCCTTGAGCGCGTCGCCGACGTCCCACGGCTCCGCGTAAGACTCGACGTCGCGCATCCGCCCGCGCATGTACGGGTCGACCGAGAGGAATCGGGTTCGGACGAGGAGTTCGCCGGGGTCGGGCGTCGGTACGTCGGTCTCGCGCAGTTCGAAGCTGTCCGTGTCCGGTTCGCCCTCGGGCCGTTCGGCGAGAAGCCACTCGCGGTTGGTGTTCGTCACGGTCCCCCTTGAGCCATCGAACCCAATAGGGTTTGGACCCCAGCAGCCGCGGTGGGGATTCGGAAGGAAGCCGAGGCCGTGGCGGGACCGACCCCGGCGGATTATTCGTCGCCGAGCGGAACCCGCAGTCGACCGTCGGCCAGCTCTCCGTCGGTTCCGTCGACCACGGTGCCGAACGCTTCGGAGCGCTCGGCGACCGTCTCGTGGACCCACGCCGCGACCTCGCCGTCCGCCAGCGCGGCGGTCTCGTCGTCGATGGCGGTCGGGACCACGTCGAGGGCGTCGAGGTCGCCGTCGCGGACGACGAGTTCGAAGAGCGCGCTCCGCTTGTTGCGGACGCCCTCGCGGTCGACGTAGTCGAGGTAGTCGTCGACGAAGTCGCCCGCGTCGTAGATGATCGGCCGCCCCTCGTACACCTCGACGCCCTGGAGGACGTGCGCGCTGTGGCCGTGGACGACGTCGACCCCCTGCTCGACAAGCCACCGACCGAACCGCTCGTGGACCGCACGGGGTTCGGTCTCCCAGTTCGCGCCCCAGTGGAGCGAGGCGACGACGAGATCCGGATCGAGGTCCGCAACGCGGTCGAGCACGTCGCCGACGAGGGCGCGAGTCTCGCGCACGGAGGGGTCGAGCCGCGCGAACGCGATGCCCGGGTCCGCGTCCGTCGCCGCGAACGCCGTCGACTGGTCGGTGAGTCCGAACGCGGCGACCGTCACGTCGCCCGCCTCGAAGGTCGCGGGTTCGAGCGCCTCGTCGAGGGTCACGCCGGCACCCGCGCGGGCGATGCCGGGGTCGGCGAGGTGCGTCCGGGTGTCGCGGAGCGCGGGCTCCCGGTAGTCGAGGATGTGGTTGTTGGCGAGCGAGACGAACGACGCGCCCGCCGCCTCCAGCGCGGGCACCGCGAACGACGGCGGCGACCGGAAGTAGTAGGTCTTGTCGGGCCACCGCTCGCCGCGGTCGGAGACGCAGCACTCCAAGTTCCCGACGAGGGCGTCGAGGTCGCGGAGCCGCGGGAGCGTCGTGCCCCAGACGCCAGCGGGGTCGTCGGCGTCGGCCCAGCGGTCGGCGACGCTGCGACCGAGCATCAGGTCGCCGACGAAGCCGATCCGCGTGGCGTCTCCGTCGGCCGCGTCGGCGTCGATCGCGCCGTCGTCGGAACCGGATGGAGACGCGGCGCAGCCGGCGATTCCGGTGGCTCCGGCGACACCCGAGGCGAGCAGCGCCCGACGAGAGACCATCGTCACGTGGTCTCGGCGAGCGGTGACTTCAAGGCTCCGAACGGGGACCGCCCTGACCGTCGCGTCACGCGAGCGCGACGCCGTTGCGCGTGAGGTAGTCGCTCGCGGCCTTGATCTCGACCGGGCTGCCGATGATCCGGTACCGCTCCGGCATCTCGATGATGGTGACCGTGAACCGGTCTTCGAGACACTCCCGGTGGCCCTCGAGCGCGCCGCGCGGGAGGACGATCTGCGTGCTGTCTCGAAGGCTCGACGGATCTGGCATTCGGCGTGTCTGAGAGTTGCTCGTCGCCGATATAACCGTGTCGAAGTATCGACGTGCCAACCACTCTCGCGGCGGAGATCCGGGGTTCGCGGTCGGCCGTCGTCGCGGCCGAACCTCGGGACCGCCCCGGCGACCCGAAGGAACACCTTTAACGACGCGACCGGCCGAGAAACGGGTAATGGGACTGGAGGAGGAGATCGAAGACCTCCGCGAGGAGATCGCCGAGACGCCCTACAACAAGTCAACGGAGGCGCACATCGGGCGGCTGAAGGCGAAGCTCGCGGAGAAAAAGGAGAAGCTGGAGAACCAGTCCTCCGCCGGCGGCGGCCACGGCTACGCGGTCGAGAAGCACGGCGACGCCACGGTCGCCTTAGTCGGGTTCCCGAGCGTCGGCAAGTCCACCCTCATCAACGCCCTCACCAACGCCGACAGCGAGGTCGGCTCCTACGAGTTCACCACCCTCGACGTCAACCCGGGAATGCTGAAGTACCGCGGCGCGAACATCCAGATCCTCGACGTTCCGGGCCTGATCGAGGGTGCCGCGGGCGGCCGGGGGGGCGGCAAGGAGGTTCTCTCCGTCGTCCGGACGGCGGACCTCGTCGTGTTCATGCTTTCGGTCTTCGAGATCGAGCAGTACGACCGGCTCCGCGAGGAGCTGTACGCGACCAACATCCGGCTGGACACGGAGCCGCCGAACATCAACATCCGCAAGACGCACAAGGACGGGCTCGGCGTGACGATGAGCGACGAGGTGAGCTTGGACGAGGAGACCGTCAAGCAGGTGCTCCGCGAGTACGGCTACGTCAACGCGAAGGTCACGATTCCCCACGACCTCACGATCGACGAACTCGTCGACGCCGTGATGGACAATCGTGAGTATCTCCCGTCGATGGTCACCGTCAACAAGGCGGACCTCATCGACAAGAGCTACCTCCCGACCGTGAAAGAGGAGCTCCGCGAGCGCGACCTCGACCCCGACGACGTGCTCTTCATCTCCGCCGAGAAGGGCCTCGGTCTCGACGGACTCAAGGAGCGCCTCTGGGAGGAACTCGGCGTTATCCGCATCTATATGGACAAGCCGGGACGCGGCGTCGACTACGAGGAGCCGCTCATCCTCTTCGAGGGCGACACCGTCGGCGACGCCTGTACGAAGATCGGCGGCGAGTTCGACGAGCGGTTCAAGTTCGCGCGGGTGTCCGGCGAGAGCGCCAAACACGACGACCAGCAGGTCGGGAAGAGCCACGAGTTGGCCGACGAGGACGTGCTCCGGATCGTCGCGCGGAAGTGAGTCGACATCGGTAGGTTCGGGCGCGGGTTTTCTGTTCAGAGCGGTGAACCGGCTGCCAGTCGCAGACAGAGGGGTTTACGCTGCGTCAGATCCGTTGAAACGCTATTCTTTGGACGTACTCCTGCTGGAACGGGCTGGTCGCTGAAGCGCGAGGAGTGGCCACGTTTCGGGCCGGGAGAAGACCTATCCTCGAAGAAGCGGTCGGTCGAATATGGTCCTCGCACCGGACGAGATCCCAGATCAGCTCTTGATCGACTACGAGAACGCGACCGTGTACGGCGATTTCGAACAGGAGCAGGTGCTTCACCGAGGCGAGGTTCGTGTTCTCCCGAACGGATGGGTTGCGTTGCCCACCGACCGACTCCTGTCCCCCGAAGCGGTACACCACATCGATCCGTAGAGGTCCCGTACTGAGCGGTTGCGGGGGTAAAACAGCAACTGCTGTCGATTTCAACAAAGCCGGCACCCGGTTTGTACGGTCCCGCCGGAGTCGGTATCGCGGAGTCTTCAGACCTGTCGGGTGTCCTTGACAGCGCGTTTCAGTGGACGCGTTCGGTCTGTCGCTGGGCCTCCGCCACGAAGAGCAGAAACGCGATGACGCCCATGAACAAGATTACGAACGGGAGCGTCGTCGCACCGTGTCGCCCGTAGAACTGTGCGAACGCCATCGGACTGACACACAGGCCGAACAGGCCGATCGCGTAGCCCAACCTGTCCGTCCGGTCGTCGAACTGGACGGCGGTACCGAGGAGCGAAACGTCGAACGCGAAGTAGAAGTACGCCGCTCCGGCGTAGACCGCCCCCGTCGCTCCCGAAACGAACCCGCCGGGCGAGAGGAACCGGTATATGCCGAACCCGACCAACAGACCACAGAGGGCGGCGAGCGGGAGGTCCCGATCCATGTGGGCGGATTATCTCAGTTGTGCTAAACGTTGTTGATTTCAGGGTGCGTCGCCCGCTGCCTCTTCGAGTCTCGCCCTACCGCGACCGCCGGAAGCGGATCCGCAGTGGCCGCCGTCGGTCGCTTCGCCGCGCCCGACCGAAAGGCGCTTTTCGCGTCGCCGCGAGGCTCCGGCATGATCACGGTCGCGCTCGCGGGCAAGCCGAACGCCGGCAAGTCCACCTTCTACACCGCCGCCACGGAGGCCGACGTCGACGTCGCGAACTACCCGTTCACGACCATCGACGCCAACCGCGGGGTGACCCACGTGCGGACGCGCTGCCCGTGTCTCGACCGCGAAGAGCGCTGCGGCTCGGAGAACTGCCGCGACGGGAAACGGTACGTCCCGATCGAACTGCTCGACGTGGCCGGGCTCGTCCCGGGCGCACACGAGGGGAAGGGCCTCGGCAACCAGTTCCTCGACGAACTGACGAACGCGGACGTGGTGGTGAACGTCGTCGACGCCTCCGGCGCGACGAACGCCGAGGGGGAGCCGGTCGAGGTCGGGAGCCACGACCCGCTCGACGACGTGGACTTCGTCGAGGAGGAGATGGACCTGTGGCTCGCGGGCATCGTCGACCGCAACTGGGAGGGCGTCGAGCGGAAGTCGCGCTCGCCCGACTTCGACCTCGAAGCCGCGCTGTCCGACATGCTCACCGGCTTCGGCGCGACCGAGGGCGACGTGGCGAGGGTCCTCCGCAGTCTGGAGTACCCGGACGACCCGAAGGCGTGGACCGACGACGACCGCGAGGCGCTCGCGCGGGCGGTCCGCCGCCGGACCAAGCCGATCGTCGTCGTCGCGAACAAGGTCGACGCGGCCCCCGACGGCGCGGTCGACCGGATCCGCGAGGGCACCGACAAGCCGGTGATCGCGGCCACCGCCGACGGCGAACTCGCCTTACGCCGCGCCGCGGACGCCGGCGTCGTCGACTACGATCCCGGCGACGAGTCGTTCGAGATCGTCGGCGACGTCTCCGACGACCAGCGCGCCGGTCTCGACGCGCTCCGCGAGTCGATGGACAAACACGAGGGAACGGGCGTCCAGACGGCGCTGAACGCCGCGGTCTACGACCTGCTCGACCGCATCACGGCCTACCCGGTTCAGGACGCCGGCAAGTGGACGGACGGGACCGGAAACGTCCTTCCGGACGCGTTCCTCCTACCCTCGGGGTCGACCCCGCCCGACCTCGCGTACGCGGTTCACTCGGACATCGGCGAGGGGTACCTCCACGCGGTCGACGCGCGCGCCTCACGGCGGATCGGCGAGGACCACGAGCTGACCGAGGGCGACGTTGTCAAGATCGTCTCGACCGCGGGGCCGTGACCGGTCTCGGGCGTCCGCGTCGCTCGCGCCCCACCGTGGGACCGACAGGCACATGCGGGTCGCCCGAGACGGACCGATAGAGAGCGGCCATGCTCGGGCTCGAACACGACTTCCGGATCGTCGACACCCGCGCGACCCTCGACCCCGACGAGTCGTCGGTCGCCACCCACGGGCGGGACATCTCCCCGGAGCGGCTGGAACGCGAGATGCTTCAGGCGGGGATCGTCCGCGCCGTCGCGAGCCCCGGCCAGCGCGCCCCCGGCCGGAGCTACCTCCGCGCGAACAACGCCGTCGCGCGCCTGTCGATCGACCGCCCGTTCGTCGCGTTCGCCCGCCTCAACGGACCGCGCGACGCCGGGACTGGCCCCGCGTCGGTTGTGCGGAACCTCCGCGCCGAGCGCGACGACCACCACACCCGCCCGGACGACGTCGAGCAGTACTCCTACGACGACCGCTTCCACGGCTTCACGCTCGCCCCCCACGTCGACGGCCTGCCGAACGAGGACGTGCTGTCCCGCCTCGAAGACGCCGACCTCCCCCTGTTCGTCCACGCGGGCCGAGAGTTCCCGCCCGAGGCAGTCGAGACGGAGCTGCTCGGCTACGACCTCCCGCTCGTCCTCGGGAGCTTCGGCGGGTACCCGCTGGACGCCGAACTGATGAACCGGACGCTCGACCTGCTCGACGAGCACGACCGCGTGTACGTCGACACGAGCGCGGTGCGCTACCGCGAGGTGCTCGAACGCGGCGTGTTGGAACACCCAGACCGCGTCCTGTTCGGGTCCGGCGCACCCGACGTCCACCCGAACGTCGGCGTGATGGAGGTGCTCACCCTCGATGTCTCCGAGGACCTGATGGCCCGCGTGCTGGCGAAGAACCCCGCTCGCCTCGTCCCCGCGCTCGCCGAAGGCGCGGACGTTTGAAGCGACGCCGCCGGGGTCAGCCTCGATCCGGTCGGAAGCGACGCGCACTTGTTCCGCCGCCGCCGACTCGACGCGTATGAGCGACGCAGCGGCGGACGACCTCGACAACGCGGGGTCGGACTCCGACGACCCCCTCGTCGAGGTCGTCCGCGCGGTCGGCCACGAGAACGTCACCGCCGAACACGCGAGCACGGTCGAACTCACGAGCGACGACTGGCTCACCCCCGCCGGCGACTGTATCGTCGGCGTCGAGGCGGACCGCACACCGCGAGATTTCGCCCCCGAGTTCCGCGAGGCGTGTCGCGACGCGAGCGCGACGATCGAGGCGACGTTCGTCGTCGACGACGGCGACGAGACCCATCGCGAGACGCTCACGGGCCGCGGCGACCCCGACCTCGCGCTCGTCGACGACCGCTCAATGGTCGGGCGCACGAGCGACTACACCGACGACGAGCGCACGATCTTCGTCGGGGGCGAGGGGGCCGCGGCCGACCTCGACCGCGACCTCGTGGCCGCGTTGGCCGACGGCGCGGACCTGACGCTCCGACTCGAAGTGACCCCCACCGAGTGACGGAACACGCCATGAGGGGCAATCTGCGGTGCGGTGGCGCGTGCCTGCGAGGCCGCCTCGTGCCCGAGAGTCGAGAGGGGCCGAAATGCCCCTGAAAGCCGGCGCTTCGCGCCGGCGACAGCACCGGCGAGGGACGCCGCGAGCGGCGGGGTTGGGTAGGCGTGAGGTGCGGTTGTAGTGCTGTGCGGGCGGGACGAATAGGTAGTTTCGAGGGCGAGCGCCCTACAGGAAGCACTGGAGAGAGCGAACGAGACGAACCCCGAACGTTTAGTACAGCAGACATATATGATCGCAGTTGTGAACCACGTTCGGATGCTCGAGAGCCCCGCCGTTCGATGGGCGGTCGCGTTTCTCTACCTCGGTACGTCGCTGTGGTTCCTGCTCGTGGCCGGTGACCTTCCGAGGATAGACCAGATAGTCGTGACGATCACCTGTGTGATAGGATTCTTCGTGGTCCCGATAGCGCTGAAAGGGTACGTGGATTCAGGGCCGGAAGAATACTGACGGACGTGACCGCGACCGCGACCTCGTTGCGGCGTTGGCCGATGCGCGAACCTGACGCTCCGACTCAAAGTGACCCCGGTCGAGTGACACCGTACGCGACGACCGACGATCTGCGGTGGGGTGGCGCGTGCCTGCGAGCGCCCGGAGGGCGCGAGACAGCACGCGCGAGGTCGCCGGCGCTACGCGCCGGCTGCCAGAGGGACCTTCGGTCCCTCGCTGGAGTCGCTGGCGGTCGGAGCGAAGCGAAGACCGCCACCGACGAGGCTGAGGAGGCGTGAGGTGCTGTGCGGTGCGGGGCGGGTAGGGCTCGAAGGGGCAGCCGCGAGGGCGAAGCACGGCGAAGCAAGCACTGGAGGGAGCGAACGAAGTGAGCGACCGAAGCGCGCAGCGAGTCGCGCGAGTCCTCGCGGCTGGGGCTTCGGCGGTGTTCGCGTCGATCGGCTATTTATAAAGAAAAACGCGGTCGTATCGCCGGGCGACCGGGGCCTCGATGGTTTCGGTTCGTGCGGCGATAGCTCCGTTTCAGATCTAGTATAAGTCGGCTCCGTTGGGATCCTGCCATCCAAACTAGCTCACCTAAAACGTCCACTCAGTGAGAGCCGCAGGTTCGCCAGTAGGCCTATGTGTTCGGTCGCTGAAGAGAGCGTATGAGCACGCTGTGGCAGGTCGGACACGTCATAGCTGTCGTCCTCGGCCTTGCCTACGTCGTCCTTCCGAAGAGCGTTCACGCGTTCGGATTCGAGTTCCTTCGACGCTCGTCTTCCGACCGATCCGAGGAGTCCGACCGATCCGAGGAGTCCGACACCCCTGTCCGGCTGTATCGCGGATTAGGCGTGCTGTTCCTGTTTATCGGCGTAACGGGACTGTTCTGAGCGGTGATTCGACGGAGCGGCTAACTCCTATATCGGCAGTTCCGCGTCCGCGCCGACGACGCGGTCGGGTTCCGCCGGCGCGCGCCAGTCGGTCGTGCGCTCCAACAGCTGGACGACCATCTGACCGGTCACGCCCCAGACCGTGTAGCCGTCGACGTGGAAGTAGTGAACGCGGTGGTCGCCGTACTCCGGGTGACCGATCCGACGCTCCGACTCGTAGTTCGCGGGGTCGGTGAGCGCGTCGACCGACAGGATCGCCACCTCCGCGACCTCCGACTCGTCTGGGACGTACTCGCGGTCGGGCGCGACGCCGACGAACGGGCGGACCGCGTACTTGCTCGACGTGCGCGTGTCGTCGATCCGCCCGACGACGTCGACCTCGTCCGATCGCATCCCGACTTCCTCGTCGGCCTCGCGCAGCGCGGTGTCCGTCAGTGTCCGGTCGATCGGTTCGCGGCCGCCGCCGGGGAAGCTCATCTGTCCGGGGTGTTCGCCGAGGTGCGCGGCTCGCTTGGTGAAGAGGAGGTGGGCGTCGCCGCGGCGGGCGATCACCGGTGCCAACACCGCCGCCTCCCGCCGCCCGGCGAGCGACCGCGGCTTGTGTCGGCGCAGCCCCGACAGGTCCATGGGCGAGGTAGGCGACGCGAGGCGGTTAACGTTTCCGCGAATTCCACCCAAGCGGGACGTGAACGTTCGACAGGAAGCGGACGGGTCGACCCGGCGACCGGCCGCGCGGCGGTCGGGTTCGGACCTTTTAAGCCCGCGACACCCGCTTTCGAAGGTAATGAGCGACGACGACCAAGAACTCGGGATCACCGAGTCCAAGACGCACAACACCGGCGAGTGGTACGCCGAGGTCGTACAGAAGGCGGGGTTAGCCGACTACGGGCCCGAGGGGATGAGCGGCTTCATCGTCACCCGACCGCGGGCGTACGCGGTCTGGGAGCGGCTTCAGGGCTTCCTCGACGCGAAGTTCAAGGAGACCGGCGTCCAGAACGCCTACTTCCCGTTGTTCATCCCCGAGTCGTACCTCGAACGGGAGAAGGACATCGTCGAGGGGTTCGACCCCGAGGTCGCGTGGGTCGACGAGGCCGGCAACAAGGAACTCGAAGAGCGGCTGGCGGTCCGGCCCACCTCCGAGTCGATCATCACCCCGTACATCAGCCAGTGGGTCCGGAGCCACCGCGACCTCCCGCTGCGCGTGAACCAGTGGTGCTCGGTCGTCCGGTGGGAGGCGACGGAGACGAAGCCGTTCTTCCGCACGAAGGAGTTCCTCTGGCAGGAGGGCCACACGGCGCACGCGACCCACGAGGACGCGTGGGAGGAGACGATGACGCGGCTCGACCAGTACGAGTCCGTCTACGAGGACCTGCTGGCGCTGCCCGTCCTGAAGGGTCAGAAGCCCGACCACGACAAGTTCCCGGGCGCGGACACGACGACGACCGTCGAGGCGCTGATGCCGGACGGGAAGTCGGTCCAGGCGGGCACCTCGCACCACCTCGGGCAGTCGTTCGCGGAGGCGTTCGACATCACCTACTCCGACGAGGACGAGGAGGAGCGGACCGCGCACACGACCTCGTGGGGGCTCTCGTGGCGCGCGCTCGGCGCGCTGATCATGACCCACTCCGACGAGCAGGGGCTCATCCTCCCGCACACGGTCGCGCCCACGCAGGTCGTCGTCGTCCCCATCTGGCAGGAGGACACGAAAGACGACGTGCTCGACTACGCCGAGGGCGTGGCCGACGACCTCGACGACGCCGGGATCCGCGTCGAACTCGACGACCGCGACGAGCGCAACCCCGGGTTCAAGTTCAACGAACACGAGCTGAACGGCGTCCCGCTCCGGATCGAGATCGGTCCCCACGAGGTCGACGACGAGGAGCTCACCTTGGTCCACCGCCCGGACGGCAAGAGCGTCGAGGTCGACCGCGACGGCGTCGCCGACACCGTTCGCGACGGGTTCGACGAGATATACGCCAAACTGTACGCGACCGCCGAAGAGACCCTCGACGACGGCGTGCGCGAGGCCGACGACCGCGCGGATATCCTCGGGACGCTCGGCCAGCACGGCGGCTACGTGAAGGCACCGTGGTGCGGCGACGAGGCCTGCGAGGAACCGATCAAGGAGCCGCTGGCCGCCGAGATCGTGATGGTCCCCTTCGAGGACGAGGACCCCCTCGCCGACGGCGACGGCGACGAGACGTGCGCGATGTGCGAGAACGACGCGGAACGGACCGCCTACTTCGCGAAGACGTACTGATCCCGCGACGCCTCCCCGCCGACTGCGGCGCGTCTTCGGGCGATCGCGTCCACCCCCGTCACGTCCGGCGATTAATCCGCGTTGATCCGATTTAACGGAGTTCCGGGTATATAGGTGTCGAGCGTGTACGGACTGGTGATGAACCGATGGATCGCGAGTCTCCTCGTCGCGGCCGTCGCCGCGGCGGTGGTCGCCGGGGCCGCCGCCGCCGCGCCGGGGGGCGTGGCGACCGCACAGACCGATCCGGGAGCGAACGGGACCGGGAACGAGAGCGGCGCGAACGCGACGGCCGACCTCAGCCCCGGCGAACGCCTCGCCGGAATGGTCGGGGTTCAGGGTGCCGAGATCGAGGGCGAGGTCGAGTCGCGCGCCTTCGAGGTCGCGCTCCGCGAGTCCGAGGGCAACGAGAGCCGCGCCGCCGTCGTTGCGGAGCGGCTGAACCGGACCGAAGAGCGCCTCGCGGAACTCGAACGAGAGCAGCGCGAACTCCGAGAGCGGCGCGCGGTCGGGGAGCTGAGCCAGGGGGCGTACGCCGCCCGGATGGCGACCACGACCGCCCGGATCGAGTCGCTCAGGCGCGGGCTGAACCGGAGTGCGTCGGCCGCCACGGAACTCCCGCCGGCTGTCCGCGCCGACCGCGGGATCGACGACGAGCGGCTGACGGAACTCCGCGAGCGCGTCGGGAACCTGAGCGGACCCGAGGTCGCCGCCATCGCCCGCGGCGTGGCCGGTCCGGGCGTCGGCGGTCCGGTGGGACCGAACCGTCGCGGGCCGCCGGGCAACGGGACCGAACGCGGGCCGCCGGAGGATCGCGGCCCGGACGCGGACGGACCGCCGGGCGACCGCGGTGACGGACCGCCAGACGACCGCGACCGCGGCGACGGACCGCCGGGCGACGACGCCGGACCGCCCGACGGGGAAGCGGGAGAAGCCCCCGACGGCGGTCCGTCCGAGAACGACTCCGAGAACGGACAGGCCGGACCGCCCGGCGGCGACGGCGACGGAGGCGGCAGCCCTCCGAACGGCACCGGACCCGCGGGGCCGCCGGAGCCACCCGGTGACGGCGACTCCGACGCGCCGCCGGGCGATCCGGGCGACGGCTCCGCCGGGGCTGGCACCGATTCCGGTGGGAACGGGTCGGACGGAGACAGCGCGGACGACGGCGAGGCGGACGGCGACGGGCGGTCGTCAGTCGGCGATGCGGCGGTGACGCCGCGGCAGATCGCTGCCGATCGCGCCGGTTTCGACGCGTGACGGACGTCACGCCGCGCGCGACCGCGACGCGTCTCGTGACACCTCCTGAGACCGACGGACGTTCCGGATGAGAAGGGATTTATCTGGCCGCTCTGTGCCCTACGTTGTGCAGCGAGCGTCGGTCGTTTTCGTGGTCGTCGCCCTTCTCGGAGCCGCCGGGCTGGCGTTCGGAGCCGGCGGCGCGGGCGCGGTTCCGTTCGAGGGCGGCTTCGCGCAGATGGACGTCGAGCCGGACGACGTGTCGATGGAGGTCGCGGTCGGGCCGGACGGCGACGCGCAGTGGACCGTCGAGTACCGGATCCGGCTCGGCACCGACGAGGAGGAGCAGGCGTTCGAGGAACTTCGCACGGACGTCGAGAACGACACCGAGGCGTACACGAGCCGCTTCCGCGACCGGATGGTCTCGACCGCGGCGACCGCCGAGGAGGCGACCGGCCGCAACATGACCGTGTCGAACGCGACCGTGACCGCCGAGCGCCGCGAGCTGCCGCAGTCGTACGGCGTGTTGACCTACCGGTTCGAGTGGACGAACTTCGCCGCCGTCGACGGGGACCGGCTGCGCGTCGGCGACGCCGTCGACGGCCTGTTCCTCGACGACTCCTCGTCGATCATCCTCTCGTGGCCGGACGGGTACCGCCTCGCGGAGACGACCCCGGATCCGAGTGAGGTCCGCGACCAGTCCGTCGTCTGGAACGGGCCGGTCGACTTCTCGGCCGGCCAGCCGCGGATCGCGGTCGCCCCCGCCGGGCCGCTCGCCGGGATTCCGACCGCCGGACTGCTCGCGCTCGTCGCGGTCCTCGTCGTCGCCGGCGGAGCCGTCGCCTACCGCCGGCGGAACGACGCCGGCGACGATACGGGCGTCCCGGCGGCCGGCGCGGCCGGAACGGACGACACGGCGACGGCGAGCGGAGCAGCAGGGAACGACGGGGCGGCGAGCGCCACGGACGCGGGCGGGAACGAGACGGTGGACGCGGGAGCGGCGGCCGCCACTACCGCGAGCGACGAGTCGGACGACTCGCCGCCCGTCGACAGCGACCTGCTGAGCAACGAGGAGCAGGTGCTTCAGCTCGTCGAATCGGAGGGTGGACGGATGAAACAGAAGCGCGTGGCGGAGGAGTTGGACTGGACCGCCGCGAAGACGAGTCAGGTGGTGACGGGGTTACGCGACGAGGGCGACCTCGACGGGTTCCGGCTCGGTCGCGAGAACGTCCTCTCGCTGCCGGAGTACGATCCCGAGAGAGATCCGAGCGCGAGCGGAGACGAGAGCGACGGAGACGGAAGCGATAGCGACGAGGGAGGCGACGAAGTCGAGAGCGGCGACGACGAACGCGACGAGGCCGGCGCTACCGGGACCGACTGAGCGGACCGGTCGCGGCTCGGCACCGATCGACGCTGGTCACAAGTCCCGCGACCGACCGATGTGGAGCAGTTCGCCGCCGCACTCGCACTGGCCGGGCGAATCGGTTCGCCGCCCGCATTCGAAACACTCGTACATTTCTTCTTCCGTGTGTTCAGACTGTGGTCGCATATCTGTCTCTACGCGCCCGTGCTACATAGACACACACCTAATATTCCTATGAGAGTATGATCACGTTCGGCCCGATCGGTGGATGAACGATCGGTTCTATCGGCAATAGGTGCGACCTGAACGGTGCGCAAAAGGCGAAACACGGGTGTACCCGTGTGAACATCCTCCAAGTGCCAGTCAGCGTCAGGAATTCGAAGAAGCAAGCCGGAGGAGGGGATTGTGAACCACGGTCACTCCGCTGCGCTCCGTTCCCTGGCACAAATCCCTCTCTCAGCTCTTCTCCTCACTTCGTTCGGCAGAAGAGCCGGAGGAGGGATTTGAACCCTCGACCTATTCCTTACGAAGGAATCGCTCTGCCAGCTGAGCTACCCCGGCGCATCGAATAATTCCCCGACGGAAAAATAAGGGTTCCGAAACGGGGACGGGGCGGGGATCGTTCCCACCGCCTTCGGAGCGAGAGTCTGGCGACTCGACCCAAAACTCGAACACGTTCGTCACGAGAACAACGATATTCTACGTCAATATACAAGAGAAGTCCGAATACAATAGTAGAATATAAGGAAAAAGACTAAATACGTGTTCGGACCCAAATTCAATTGTGATGACACCGCCCGCGTGCCGAGACGGCGGGGATCGAATCCCTCGGCGGTGCGTGCCCGGTCGAAGCCCGTGCCGGGCGAGAAAGGTCCAGCCGGTCGTCACCCCCACGGCGACCCGGCGCGGCCGTCATCCCCATCAGCGTTCCGTCGCGGCGACCGTGAATCGCGTCTCCGACGCGCCAAGCGCAGAATCGCCTCTGGCCCGACGACCCGTGCCGCGACCGCTTGTCATGTGACGGGCCCCCAGCCGCTCCGCCCCGACCCCCCTCGGGGCGGCGCGGCGTTTTCGCTGTCTCGATCCACTCGCGAGCGGCGACGCCGGTCGGTAACCGAACCGATCAGCCACCGAGTCGATCAGCCGAACAGTCGCTGCGTCCCACGCACCGCCGCCGAGAGGCCGCCGTAGCCCGCACCGACGACTCCCGCGAGCCGCAGCTCTGCCGGAGCGACGCCGAGGCGGTGCGAGAGCGGGCCGGGACGCGCGTCCGCTCCCGCGACGGCGACCGTGCGTCCGCGGACCCTGACCTCCGCGGTGAGGCCGCCGCGCACCAACTCCGCGACCCCGCGGTCCGAGACGGAGTCGTCGGGGAGCCGACGAGCGACGCGGAGCGCGTCGCGGACGCGCTCGACCTCGACGAAGATCCGCCGGTCCGTCGCGTGAACCGCGGCGTCGACGCCGTCGACCGACAGCGTCAGGTCCTCGGTCTCGACCGAGAGCCGGCGTCCTGCGTCACTCCCGTTCACTCGTCGTGACCCGGACGCCGCCGTCGATTCGCCACTCGGCGTGTTCGGCGTCGTCGCCCGTGCCGCTCGGCACCTCGACGGTCATGTCCTCGAACTGATAGTGAATCTCCGCGTTCCGGCCGGTCAGGCGGTCGTACAGACCGATCGCGAGGTCCGGCCAGGTGGTCGTTTCATCGATACGCTCTTCGGGAGTTTCGGCGTCACTCATACGACCACACGTTAGTGATTGATTCACATAAATAAACGGGCTAACACGCCGACGGTCGGATTCGCACCGCTCGGTTCGACGGCGTCGGCGGGTATCGGCCGGTCGTCGACGCGAATCGGCCGTCGACGCGGATCAGTCGTCGGTCCGCGTCAGCCGAACGTCGAGGCACACGTTGTGCTCGTGGGGGGCGTACGACCGGACGACGCGTTCGGTCTCGACGGTGACCGCATACTCGTCGCCCGCGGCGGCCTCTAACGCGCGGCGGCCCGGGCCGAACGGGTCGTCCTCGTGTTGGATGTCGTAGTAGTGGACCACGCAGTCGTCGCCGGCGAGCGCGACCGCCGTGTCCACGAACTCGTCCGCGGAGTGCGGGAGGTTCATCACGAGCCGGTCGGCGGTGTCGGCGTACGCGTCCGCGATAGCCCGCACGTCGCCCGCGATCGCGGTCACCCGGTCGGCGACGCCGTTCCGCTCGGCGTTCTCGCGGAGGTACTCGACCGCGCGCTCGTTGAGGTCGCAGGCGATCATGTCCGCGCCGCGAGCCGCCATCGGGACCGCGTACGGCCCCACGCCGGCGAACATGTCGACCGCCGACTCGCCGGCCGTCACCTGCTCCGCGACGCGGTGGCGCTCGGTCGCGAGCCGCGGCGAGAAGTACACCGCGGCCACGTCCAACAGGAACTCGTGGCCGTACTCGCGGTGGACCGTCTCGGTACCGTTCCCGGCCAGCACGTCCCACTGGCGGACGCGCAGTTCGCCCTCGATCGGCGAGGCGCGGTTGAGGACCGTCTCGCAGGGGACGTGCGAGGCCATCACGGCGTCGGCGATCGCCTGCGCGCGCTCGTCGTCGTCCTCGTCGACGATGACGATGTCGCCGAGCCGTTCCAGCGAGGGCTCGTAGCCGAGGATCGCCGCGGGCGTCGTGGGTCGGTCCCGCGTCTCTGCGTCGCGTTCGACGACCCGGTCCGCGAGGTCGGCGGGCACCCGCTCGCGGCCCACGACGGGGATGTAGATCGTGTCGCCGTCGACGGCGATCTCGTGGTCGCCGTCGAGGGCGTCCGCGTCGGCGAGGCGGCTCCGGACGGTCTCGCCGCGCTCGCGGGCGACGGCGACGCAGGGAACGCTCATCGTCGGGAGGAGGCGGGCGAGCGAATAAACGGTGACGCTTCGCGGGCCGCACCCGGGAACCGAGTTCACTCCTCGGTCGCGGCCACGACGGCGTCGAGCAGGGCCGCGTCGTCGACGTCGGCGGGGACGCGGACGAGACGGTCCGCCGCCGCGGCCACCTCGGCGTTCGGGCCGCGCGCGTCGGTAGGTCCCTCGAATCCGACCGCGACCGTCACCGCCGCGTCGGCGGCGAGGTCGCGCGCGGCCGCGATCGTTCCCCCGGTCGGTCCCTCGAAGGGGGGTGCCGTCACGGCTGTCACGCCCGCGTCCGCGGCAGCGCCGGCGGCCGCGTCGCCCGCGGGCACCACGCCGACCGACGGCTCGTGGCCCGCGGCGGCCAGTCGGGCGACGACGCGGGCGGCCGGGCGGCCCGTGCCGACCACGTGGACGCGGCGGGCGGCGACGTCGCTCTTCGGGAACGCCGTGACCGCGGGCGTCCCGGTCGCGGGGTTGCGCCCGACGAACGCCTCCGCGTCGAACGCGGAGCCGACTGTCGACGCGGACAGCACCGACTCGGGCGGTCCGGCGGCCTGGACGCCCCCGTTCGCGAGGACAACGACCTCGTCGCAGTACCGCGCGGCGGCGTCGAGGTCGTGGATCGCGGCGATAGCCCCGCGCGCGCCCTCGTCGACGAACGAACGCACCAGCTCTAAGGTCTCGACCGCGTGGTTCACGTCGAGGCTGGCGGTCGGCTCGTCCAAGAGCAGGAGCGGCGCGGCCTGCGCCAGCGCCCGCGCGAGCAGCACGCGCTGGCGCTCGCCGCCGGAGACGGCCGTGATCGACCGGTCGGCGAAGCGCTCGACGTTCGCGGCCGCCATCGCGGCGTCGACCGCGGCGTCGTCCTCGACGTCGTGGGCGTCGAACCGACCGAGGTGGGGCGTCCGTCCCATTTCGACGACGTGGCGCACGCGGAAGTCAAATGCGAGGTTCGTCGCCTGCGGGACGCTCGCGACTCGGCGGCCGACCTCGCGGGCCGACAGCGACGCGGCCGGGTCGCCGCCGATCCGGACCGTGCCCGCGTCCGGTTCGACCGCGCCGGTCGCCGCGCGCAACGCCGTGGTCTTGCCGGCACCGTTCGGCCCGACGAGCCCGACGAGCGAACCGGCCTCGACGCGGAGGTCGACGCCCGAGACCACGTCGACGTCGCCGAAGGAGACGGCCACGTCGGAGACCGACAGGAGCGGTGCGTCGCCGAACGAGAGCGACGTGTCGGGGAGCGACTCGGGATCATTAGCGAAGTCGTCCGCGGACCGCGAGGCGTCGTCGTCCGGACGGTCGGCGCTCACAGCTCCGACACCTCGCGGGTCACGAGCAGGTAGACGAAGAAGGGCGCGCCGACCGCGGCGGTGATGATGCCGACCGGGTACTCCGCGGCCGCCGAGCGCGCGACCGTGTCGGCGGCGACGAGGAACGTGCCGCCGGCCAGCGCCGCGGTCGGGAGCAGCACCCGGTGGTCGGGACCGACGACGAGCCGGAGCATGTGCGGGACGATGAGACCGACGAACCCGATCACGCCCGCGAACGCGACCCCCGCGGCCGTGATGAGCGCCGAGGCCGCGAGCAGCACCCGCTTGGTGCGCTCAACCGCGATGCCCAGCCCGCGGGCCTCCTCCTCCCCGAGCAGGAGGACGTTGAGGTCGCGGGCGTACGCGAGTAGCACGGCGAAAAGCGGCGGCACGACGACGGCGGTGACGGCGACCTCGCTCCACGCGGCCCCCGAGAGGTGGCCCATCAGCCACGCGACGATCTGCCGGAGCGACTCGCCCGCCTGTAGCTGGAGGTACGAGACGACCGCGCCGAGGAACGTCTGGACCGCGACCCCGGCCAGAAGGAGGGTCGCGACGGGCGTCCGCCCGTGGCGGGTCGCGATGGCGTACACGCCGAAGGCGGCGGCGAGCGCCCCGACGAACGCGAAGAGGCTGGTTCCCGCGCCACGGGAGAGCGCCACCTCGACGGACCCGACGAGCGGGAGCGCGACCGTCGTCGAGAGCGCGACCGGGAAGACGATGAACGCCACCGCGCCGACCGCCGCCCCGGAGGAGACGCCGATGATCGAGGGGTCGGCCATCGGGTTGCGGAAGAAGCCCTGCATCACGGTGCCGGCGGCGGCAAGCGCGAACCCGACGAGCGCGGCCAGCAGGATCCGGGGGAGCCGCACCCCGACGACGATCTGCTGGTGGACGGAGTCGACGGGGAACGCGAACGGCGACGCGAACGCGAGATCGAGACCGGGGAGCGTGAGCGGTCCGACGCCGGGCACCGACAGCGGGCCGACACCCCCGCTCGTTTCGATCCCCACCGGCACCGTGAGCGCGTTCAACACCGATTTCACGACGGTCTCTGGCGGGATTCTGACCGGACCGATCGCGGCGCTGACGACGACGACGACCGCCAACAGCGCCGCTATCGCCGCCGACCACGACGACGACCGAACCCAGGGTCGCATACGTTCTCCAACACAACTTGTAGTAGGTAAATACTTATTGGACGAGGCCGGTCGTCGATCCGATGCGAAACAGCTTCGCGATCGCAATGGCCGTGCTGGTGACGACCGCCCTGCTCGGCGGCGTCGCCGGGACCGCCGCGGGCGCACAGCCGACGATATCGACCGAGGGGCCGACCGCTGTCGGGGGATCAGCGGCCGGGGAGATCGGAACCGCGGACGCGCCGACGCAGACCGACGACGCCTGCGGCTTCCCGGTCGAGGTGACCGACGCGACGGGGACGACGATCACGCTCAACGAGTCCCCCGACCGGATCACGACGATCAACCCGTCGGCGGCACAGACGCTGTGGGAGCTCGGCGAGCAGGACCGCGTCGTCGGCGTGAGCCAGTTCGCGCTCTACCTCGACGGTGCCGACGAGCGCGCCAACGTCTCCGCCGAGTTCGGGGCGAGCGTCGAGCGCGTCGTCGACACCGAGCCCGACCTCGTGTTAGCGCCCAACTCCTCGTCGGCCGACGTCCAGCCGCTCCGCGAGCAGGGGCTGACCGTCTACCACTTCCAGGCGGCGACCTCCATCGACGACATCGCCGAGAAGACGGAGACGATCGGCCGGCTCGTCGGCGCGTGCGACGCCGCGAGCGAGACCAACGAGGAGATGTACGACGCCGTCGACGCCGCCGAGAACCGGACCGGCGACGTCGACCGCCCGGCAGCGCTGTACCCGCTGGGCGGCGGCTACGTCGCCGCGAACAACACCTTCATCGACGCGATCATGAACGCCGGCGGCACCGACAACGTCGCCGCCGAGTACGAGGCGTACCCGCAGCTCTCCGACGAGGTCATCCTCGAAACGAACCCCGAGCTGATGCTGGTCACCGACTCAGAGGCCACTATCCTCGATCAGGAGCCGTACGCCAGCACGACCGCGGGGGTCGAGGACAACTACGTCGTGATGAACCGGAACTACCTCAACCAGCCGGCACCGCGCAGCGTGATCGAGTCGACGACGACGCTCTCGAACGCGGTCGTCGAGATACAGGCCGACAGTGAGGGGTCGACCGACGGGTCGAGCGGCGACACGGACGACGACTCGTCGAGTGACGGCGACGACTCGTCAGGTGACGGTGAGGACGGTTCGAACGACGGCGACGCGGACAACGGGACCGACCTCACGACCGCGGACGGCAACGAGACCGACGGGAACACCGGCGCGGAGTCGCCCGGGTTCGGCGTCGTCGCGGCCGCCCTCGCGCTGCTCGCGACCGGTCTGCTCGCGCGGCGCGAGTGAACTGACTCCTTTCCGGACGGTCGGCCGTTTCAGATTCCCTGTCCCATCAGGTGACTGCGGAGGATGTCGGGCGTCTTCAGTCCGGCGTCGCTGTTGAGCAACACGACGGTCTCGTCGCCGTCGAAGAAGCCGTCCTCCGCGAGCGCCCACGCGCCGGCGGGGGCCGCGCCGCCCGTCGCGCCGGTCTCGACGACCTCGTTTTGCGCCACCGCGACCGCGCTGGCGAGGATGTCGTCGTCGTCGATGCCGACCGCGGTCCCGCCGCTCTCCTCGACCGCCTCGACGGCCGCGTCGCCGCCGGCGGGATCCGGGATCTCCAGTTCGCCGCAGATCGTGTCCGGTGTCTCCCACGGCTCCGGCTCCGCGAGCCCGCGCTCGACGGCGGCCGCGATCGGCGCGCAGCCGGACGCCTGCGCGGCGACGACGCGCGGGGTCCCGTCGATCGCGCCGATCCGGTCGAGTTCGACGAACCCCTTGTGAACGCCGGCGACGACCTCGCCCGAACCGGTCGGGACGACGACGACGTCCGGGGCGTCGCCGAGGTCGGCGACGAGTTCGAACGCGACCGTCTTCGCGCCCTCGTGGCGGTACGGGGTGACGAACTCCCCGAGGTCGGTGTACTCCGTCTCCAGCTGCTCGTCGACCGCGGCGGCCGCGTCGGGGAAGCGTCCGCCGACCACGCGCATCTCGCCGCCGTGGACGTTCGTCATCGCCTTGTTCGAGAACGCACAGCGCGAGGGGACGAACGCGTACGACCGCAGGTCCGCCCGACCCGCGTACGCCGCCATCGACTGCCCGGCGTTACCGGGGCTGGCGCAGACGAGCGGCTCGACGTCGGCCCCGTCCGCGGCCCGCTTCGCCACCGCCGTCATCGCGAGGGAGAAGCCGCGGTCGAGGACGGTGCCGGTGGGGTTCCGACCCTCGTCTTTGACGTACACCGCGTCGACGTCGAGCTCGTCCGCGAGCCGGTCGGTTGCGACGAGCGGCGTGCCGCCCTCGCCGGCGGTGAGCGCGTCCTCGACCGGGAACGGCAGCAGCGCGTCGAAGCGCCAGTGGCCGCGGGCGGTCGCGGGCGCAGTCCGGGCGTCGCCGCTCCCCCCGCGGGCCGCGGGGTCGAACAGCGCGTCCGGGTCGACCGCGTCGTAGTCGTAGACGGGGTCGAGTCCGCGCGCCCGCTCGTCGGCGTCGATGGTCGTCGCGTCGGCCGTCTCGTGGACCCGGCCCGACGCGCGGCTCTCCAGCCCGCAGAACGCCGGCGTGGTCTCGGTCGTCTCCATACCGAATCTTGCGGCGGCGGCGACTAATCGCTTCTCACTCGGGCGTAACGAAGCAGACAACCAGCCGGGATGGCGTGCGCCTGCGAGCGCCTACTTAGAGGCGCGAACAGCGCCGCGCGAGGGAGTCGCTGCCGACGTATACGCCGCTTCGATCTTGGCCTGCCGCGAGGGCGACGGTGGCCGGGGGACGGATCACAGGAGGCGGTCAGCGGTCCGCTTCGCTCGCCTCTTCGCCCGCGCCCCGCAGTTTCGCGTAAGCCGGGGCGAGCAGGTAATCCGCGATGCCGAATCCGACGAGCGTCGCGGCCAACGGGATGGGGTCGAACCCGGCGTCGACCGCCGCGCTCACCATCCCCACCACACCGGTAAAGCCGATCCCCAAGCCGATTCCGACGGTCCGCTTTCGTCGATACTCGACTCCCCACACGAGGAGCCCGGCGACGACCAACGCGACCCCGCTCACACTCGCGTTCGTGACGAACGACAGTCCGCCGAACGCGGTTCCGCCCAGTGCGAATCCGATCCCGAGGCGGCGGAGCTGTTCGACCTCGTCGATCTCCTGTTCGCTCATTCTGCTCGATAGTTCATCTCAGTTTATATATAACCACTCATGGGTACACGGATCCGGATCCGCTGCGTATCGTAGCTGTTTCGCTCTGTTGAATTACTATCCTTCAGATATATTCTCGCCTGAAACGTCTGGTCGCTGAAGAGTGCGAATCAATCACACTGTGGCTTCTTACTCTTCTAAGCCCACAAGAATAAATGAGGTATGGTCTCTATTGACATTCGAACCCTCCTACTGGGTGAGGATCAAAAACGAGCAAGACAGTGGAGTATCGGTGCTGGAATACTCTTTGTTGTGTCGCTGTTCTACTTCGCAGTAGTAAGGACAGTAGACGTTCCCCTGCTTGATACGGTGCTGTGGTGGCAGGTGTACGCTGTTCTACTCACGGGTTTCGTTGCGATCCAAGCGTACTCCAACAGTGGGATCGGAGTAAGTTGGTTGCTCGTGTTCGCTGCGGTTGCTGGAGTTATCCTGAACTTCGGTGGTATCGCATTAACTGGGGCCAAGCCCGGACTATTGCTGCTCATCGGATACGCATTTGTCGGAAGCACAGTTGTTGCGGCGATCGTGGGGACGCTCGGCTTTGGCATTGGAACTGCGGCCCGACGAATTACGGGATAGGTCCCTGTACTGAGCGGTTAGGAATATAAAACCATCAACAGATGAGGTTTCAACAAAGCCAGATATTTCTTAACTAGCGACCGTCAAACGAAAAATGGTCAAGATAAGAGTCCGCCCTCCGTGTATTTCGTATCGCCGCTGAGAGTTTATCGGAATCGTCGCGCCGAATTCAGTCCCGTCGACTTCAGTCTCATCAGTCGATCAGCGGGGAGCGGATCCCGCGGCCGCTTATAAACCGCCGGCCCGTTACCTCGGACATGAACGGAGACGCCACCGTGGTCGGCGGCGGCCTGAGCGGGCTCGTCGCCGCGGCCCGGCTCGCCGAGGCGGGCGCGGACGTGACGCTGTACGAGCGACGGCCCGAGGTCGGCGGCCGAGTACGGACCGAGACCGTCGACGGGTTCACGCTCGACCGTGGCTTCCAGGTCCTCTTTTCGAGCTATCCGGCTGTCGAGCGCGAACTCGGCCCGGGCCGCCTCGACGACCTCGACCTCCGGACGTTCGCGCCCGGCGCGACGATCTGCCGTCCGGGGTCGCGCTCGACGCTCTCGGATCCACTTCGAGACCCGCTCGGCGCGATCCCGTCGCTCCTGAACGACGAGGTCTCCTTCTCGGACAAGCTCCGCACGCTCGCGCTCCGGTACGACCTCGCTCAGCGGGACGAGGACGACTTCTTCTCGGGTCCGGACGCACCGATCCGCGAGTACCTCCGCGACTGGGGGTTCGCCGACGACTACCTGACGAACTTCGTCGAGCCGTTCTACGGCGGGATCACCCTCGACCGGACCCTGTCGACCTCGAAGCACGTCTTCGAGTACACGTTCCGCGCCATGGGCCGCGGGTCGATCGGCGTGCCCGCCGACGGGATGGCGGCGCTGCCCGCCGCGCTCGCCGACCGCGCCCGCGAGGCCGGCGTCGAGATCCGGACCGGTGAGGACGTGGAGTCGGTCAGGGTCGCGGGCGGGGGACGCATCCCGTTCCGGCGGAAGGCCGCGGACGACGACGGCGCGACCGTCGAACTGGCGGACGGTTCGACGCGCGAGACGGACGCGGTCGTCGTCGCGGCCTCGCCGCCGGAGGCCCGGCGGCTCACGGGCGTCGAGTCGGTCCCGACCGAGGGCGTGCCGAACGTGACCGGGTGGTACGCGGTTCCCGAGGACGAGGCCCCCGACGCCGGCGATCGGATCCTCCTCAACGCCGCGTCGGAGTCGCCGAACGCCGTGATCCCGATGTCCGAGGTCGCCCCCGAGTACGCGCCCGACGACCGCGCACTGCTCGCGGCGACGTTCCTGGGGGAGGGGTCGCTGGATCGGGACGACGCAGACCTTCGTGCGGACGTGCGCGACGCGCTGGAGTCGTGGTACCCCGACCGCGAGTTCGGCGGGCTAGAGACCGTCGACGTCCACCGGATCCGGTTCGCGCAGTTCGCGCAACCGCCCGGCGTCCACGCCGACCTCCCGGACTCGGACGACCCGGAGGGTCCGGTCGTCCTCGCCGGCGACTACACGGAGTGGTCGTCGATACAGGGCGCGTTAGAGAGCGGTCGGACGGCGGCCGCCGCTGCGACCGACCACCTGTAAGCGAGCGGCGGCCCGCTCACTCCTCGCGCAGGAACGCTTCCTCGCCGTGTTCCTCGACCGCCGCGAGGAGCTCGTCGCGCTGGCGGCGGACCTCCGGCGAGAGCTCGGCGTAGGCGTACTCGAACATGTTGCTCGGCTCGGCCTCGACGGACTCCGCGAAGTCGATCGCGTCGGCGACGACATCGTCGGCCTCGGTCCGGACCGCCTCGACCCCCTCGTCGTCGATCCGACCGGTCTCGCGGAGGAACGCCTCCATGCGGTCGATCGGGTCGAGCGCGCGCCACGGATCCACCTTGTCCGGGTCGCGGTAGGCGCTCGGGTCGTCGGCGGTGGTGTGCGCGCCGAACCGGTACTCGACGAACTCGATCAGGGTCGGGCGCGGCGCGTCTCCTCCCTCTCCGTCGCCGCCGTTCGATCTCGCCCGCTCGGCGGCCTTCCGCGTGACCGCGTAGCTCGCGAGCGGGTCCATGCCGTCGACGCGGACGCCGTCGAAACCGTAGGCGGTCGCTTTCGCCGCGAAGGTGTCGCTCGCGGTCTGGCGCGACTCGGGGATCGAGATGGCCCAGCCGTTGTTGTGACAACAGAAGAGCGTCGGCGTGTCGAACACGCCCGCGAAGTTCATCGCCTCGTGGAAGTCGCCCTCGCTGGTCGCGCCGTCCCCGAAGTGACAGGCGACGACCCGGCCTTCGTCCCGGTGGTCGAACGCCCACGCCGCGCCGACCGCGTGCGGGAGATGCGCCGCGATCCCGATGTTCAGCGGGAAGACGTTCCCGTCGGCGATCGCCTCCGTCCCGGACTCGTGTCCCATCCAGTAGGGGAGGTACTCGGAGAGCAGGTCGCGGACGACGACCGCGCCGTGTTCGCGGTACTGGTAGGAGATCAGGTCGTCGCCCGCGAGCGCATGCGTCGACCCGACCGCCGAGCCCTCCTGGCCCGCGCAGGGCGCGTACGTCCCGATCCGCCCCTGTCGCTGGAGGCTGACCGCGCGCTCGTCGAACCGGCGCGTGGTGACCAGATCGCGGTAGATATCGCGGAACTCGTCGTCCGAGAGGTCCGGCACCGTCGCGTCCGGCAGGGGTCGGCCGTCCGCGTCGAGGACGCGGTAGAGGTCCTCGTCGGCGAGGGGGTCGGCGTCGTCGGGACTGGATTCGCTCATGCGCGTCCGGTGTGTCCCGAACTCACAAGGAGGTAGCGGTCGCGGCCGCGCTCACGGGGCGTCGGCGATCGCGCTCGTCGCCGCGCCACCGACCCGTCGCCGGGCGTACGCGAGTGGGAGACCTACGAGAAGCCCGGCGACGGCGGCGAACCCGAGCGTGAACGCGACGATCAACAGCACGGGCCCGGCGGCGAGCATCTCGACGCCCCAGACCGTCACGAACCAGCCGGTCCAGAGGCCGCCGGTACAGAGCGCGGTGAGTAGTCCGTAGGCCGCCCCGGCCCGGTAGGAGAACGCCCGCCGTCGCTCGATCAGCCGCCACCAGCACGGCGGGCCGACGACGAGCGCCGGGGCCGCGAGCAGCGGGACCGGAAACCCGGCCGGGAGACCGGCCACGTCGACGAAGAGGCGGAGCACGTCCGAGAGGAGGACGGCGACGAGCGCGCCGCAGGCGAACGCGTAGCCGCCCGCGAGCAGCGCCCATCCCCGCGGCGACAGGAACCCCGACTCGGACCGGTGAGAGTCGTCCATGTCGGGCGGTCGTGGCCCCCGGACAAAGTGGTTGGCGTGGGTGAAACGCCGACTTGCGTCTTCCGTCGCCCCGTCTGTCCCGCCGAATTCGTCGACCCCGTGCCGAAGTCGCCGCCGACAGCGCCCGGCTCACTCGACGGCGATCGCCAGTTCGAACGGGTACGCCCCGTACTCGTCGGGGGTCTGCCCCGGAACGCCCCACGAGACACGGAACGTCCCTCGGCTCACGTACGTGTCCGCCGGGAGCGATTCCGGGACGGCGTACGTCGCGACCATCTCGTCGCTCGCGGTCAGCGACTCCAGCGCCTCGCCGTCGGATCGACGGGGCCGCGGCCCCTCGATCCCCTCGGTCTCAGCGATATCCAGCGACCGCCGCTTCCCGTCGTCGAACACCCAGAGAGCGCTCGGGAGCGCGCCCCGACTCGTGAACGTGTACGGCCCCTCGGCCTCGCCGTCGGCGCGCTCGGGGGCCGGTGCGACCGAGAGCGTGAACTCGCGGGCGGCGTCCTCGCTCGCGGCAACCGACACCGACACCGGAACTCGGTCGTACATCGACTCACCGACCCGGACGTCGTACACGGTGCCGTCGATCCGGTAATAGGGCGGCTCGTCGTACCCGGCCGCGAGGTCGCCGTAGGCGTCAGGCACCTCGGCGGCGAACAGTTGGCTGCGGTCGTCGCCCGGCAGCGCCGGCTTCCGGTGATCGGAGGCCAGCGCGCGCTCGAAGAACGTCACCACCGTGCCGTCGAGTTCGGACTCGTCGACGACCGGTCGGTCCCACATGTCGCCCTCGGTCAGCTCGCGCGCCGTGATCGCGTGTGGCGGCTCCGCGTTCTCGACCGCCGTCTCGATCCGAGAGAGTCCGCGTCCGTCCTCCAAGTAGTCGTACTCGTCGAGGAACTCGGCGACCGCCTCGGGGCGGTCACAGCGCCGGTACTCCCCTCGCGCCACGTTTGGCCCGTACGCCGTTAGCGCGTCGACGAACGTCTCGACCGCCGCCGAGTCGATGTCGTCGCGCTCCCGCGACTCCCGGAAGACCCGATCCTCGTCGTACTCGTCGGCTTCCTCGTCGGCAAGCTTCGCGGTGAACGTCGGCATCGCGTGTTCGAACACGTAGCGCGTCCCGTCGAGTTCGACGTACGGCTTTAGCTCGCCGCGGTCGTAGACGCGGAACTCGTCGACCGCCGAAAGGAGCGCGTTGTCGGGGTCGTCGGTCTCGAACCCGCCGTCGAGCGTCGCGTCGAGGGGGTCGCGCAGCGCGGCCGGGACCTCCGCCTCGGGGACCACGTGTTCCGGATCAACTCCCCGGCTCGGCGAGGGCTCGTACGCGGTGACGACGTGCGGGACGGTCCGGAGCTCGACGTCGAGAGACGCGGTCGACCCGTCGCCCGACTGACCGCCGTCAGTTCCAGTCGGTCCGCCGTCGGTGCCGTTCGTCGAGGGGGCCACGCCGAGGTCGTCGCCGACGCACCCCGAGAGCGGGACGAGGGACGCGCCGGCCGCGAAGAGGAGGGCTCTGCGGTCCATAGTCGGGATTTCGCGACGAGCGGTAAAACGTTTCCGCGGGGTTCTGGGTCTCGAGACGGCGACTCCGGGTTCAGGGCGTGATGACGGCTCGGCCGTCGATCTCCCGGTGTTCGAGCTTCTCGGCGACGGCGTTGATCTCGCCGAGGTCGTACCGGCTCGTGTGGAGGTCGACGTCGCCCTGCTCGACGAGCGCGACGAGTTCCTGAAGCTCCGCGTACCGGCCGACGATGTTGCCGACGAAGGAGAACTCGCCGTTCACCAGCGCCTGCGATGGCTCGTGGACGTGCCCGCCGTAGCCGATGATGTGGTGGTCGCCGCCGGCGGCGGTGATCTCGGGCGCGTAGGCGGTCGTCACGTCCTCGCCGACGAAGTCGAGCACCTGCGCCGCCCCCGTCCCGTCCGTGATCGCTTCTATCTCGGCGGCGACGTCGTCGTCGGTCGGGTTCACGAGGAAGTCGGCCCCGTACCCCTCCGCGAGGTCGAGTGCCGAGTCCTTCAGGTCGACCGCCGTGATCTGTGCCGCGCTCATCGCGTCGAGACACTGAAGGCCGATGTGACCCAGCCCGCCGACGCCGACGACGACCGCGTGGTCGCCGGGGTTCAGCTCCGCGGCCGCCTTCTTGACGGCGTGGTACGCGGTGATGCCGGCGTCGGCGTGGGGAGCGATGTCGACGGGGTCGACCCCGCTCGGCAGCGGGATCACCGAGCGCTCGCTGGTGTGGAGGTACTCGGCGAAGCCGCCGTCCGTGGTGAGCCCGTTGAACGCGTCGTTCTCGCAGTACATCGTCTCGCCGAGCCGGCAGGGGCGACACGTGCCGCAGGTCTGGACCGGATGGCAGATCACCGGGTCGCCCGGGGAGACGAGGTCGACGTCGTCGCCCGTCTCGACGACCGTTCCGGCGTTCTCGTGGCCCAGCGTCATCGGGAGCTCCTGCGGGACGTACTCCGCCCACATCCCCTCGATGATGTGGTTGTCAGTCTGACACCACCCAGCCCCCTCGACCTCGACGATCACGTCGTCCGGTCCGGTCGCCGCCGGGCGGTCGACCTCGTCGATGGCGAGCCCCTCGCTCATGTCGTCCGTGTACTCGTGGAGTCTGGCTGCTTCCATACGCGACACACACTCAGCCCGCCATCATAAACGTTCGTTACGGATTGGCACGGCCGCCGGGCGGCCGCGGGCCGTCGCAAAAGAAACTCGATTGTGTAACAGTAATAGTACTGAATAATCCTTATAGTTATGTGTTTACACACCACATGGTATTTCGTATGTACGAGATAGACGGCGAGGAGATATTCGTCATCGACGGGCACGTCCACATGTGGGACGCCCGGCAGGAGAACATCATTCACGAGGGGGGCGAGCAGTTCCTCCAGTGTTTCTACGACTACCATACCGGATTCACGCCCGAAGAAGAGCAGTGGGACATCGATACGTATCGACACTACGGTGCCGACAAGATGACCGACGACCTGTTCGGGAACGCGGCCGCCGACATGGCGATCTTCCAGCCGACGTACCTCGACGACTTCTACGACGAGGGGTTCAACACGACGGAGCAGAACGCCGAACTCGCCGAGGAGTACCCGGAGCGCTTCGTCTTGAACGGGAGCTTCGACCCGCGCGACGGCGAGGAGGGGCTCCGATACCTCGAACACCTCAAAGAGGAGTACGACATCCCCGGCGTGAAGCTGTACACCGCCGAGTGGCGCGGCGAATCGAAGGGGTGGCGGCTCGACAGCGACGACGCCTTCGAGTTCCTAGAGAAGTGTTCGGAACTCGGCATCGAGAACATCAACGCCCACAAGGGGCCGACGATCCGCCCACTCAACCGCGACGCGTTCGACGTGAAGGACATCGACGACGCCGCCTCGTCGTTCCCGGAGCTCAACTTCATCGTCAACCACGTCGGTCTTCCGCGGCTCGACGACTTCTGTTGGATCGCGGCGCAAGAACCGAACGTGTACGGCGGGCTCGCGGTCGCGTCGGCGATGTCGACGCACCGGGAGCGGAAGTTCGGCGAGATCATGGGCGAACTCCTCTTCTGGCTCGGCGAGGACCGGGTCCTGTTCGGCTCCGACTACGCCTTATGGAACCCGGACTGGCTCGTCGATCAGGTGATGAACGCGGAGCTCACCGACGAGCAGCGAGACGAGTACGGGGTGGAGCTCGACGTCGACACCATGAAGAAGATCATGGGCGAGAACGCCGCGGAGCTGTACGACATCGACATCGAGGAGAAGAAACGCCAGTTCCGGGACGACGACATCACCGAACGGTTCGACCTGGCCGACCACTACGGCGGCGACGCGGGGGCCGCGGCGGACTGATGTCCGGGAGCAGCGCAGACCCGACCGGCGACGCGGGTGCCGGTCCCGGAGGCGACGCCGAGAGCGAGGGGGACAGGAGCGGCGGTCCGACCGGCCGACCGGCGGGGGTCAGGAGCCGACTGGACCGCGTCGAGGACCCGGAACTCGCTCGGTCCATCGTCGAACTCGACTACGTCGACGCGATCGAGGTCGACGGCGGCCGCGTCGAGGTCCGGTTCACCCTCCCGACCGCGTGGTGTTCGCCCGCCTTCGCGTGGATGATGGCGACCGACGCCCGCGACGAGGTCGAGTCGCTCGACTGGGTCCGCGAGAGTCGGATCGTGCTGTGCGACCACATGCACGGCGAGGAGATAACCGCCGGCGTGAACGCCCGCGACGGGTTCGGCGAGACGTTCCCGGATGCGGACGGCGACGTTGCCTCGGTCCGGGCCGCCATCGCCGACAAGGCTCGGGTGTCCAGACAGCGCGAGGCGGTCCGGACGCTGCTCGACGCCGCCGTCGACCCCGGACAGGTCGTCTCGCTCGTCCGCGCCGACGTGACGGTCGCCGGCGACGAGGCGCACGTCGACCTCGGCGGGCTGTCCGTCGTCGTCGACGCCGAGCCGATCGCCGATTACCTCGACCGCGTCACGACGAGCGGGCGCGTGACTGACTCCGACGACACGCTGTTCCTGACGCCGGAAGGAGAGCCGATCCCGGTAGATCAGCTGGACGTGGTCCAGAAGCGGTCCCGGCTCGCGACCGTGAACATGGGCGGACAGGGGGCCGTGTGCGACGCGCTCCACCGCGCGCGCCACGGGTCCGAGGGCCCGGACGGCTCCGGGTCCCCGTCGTTCGACCGGTCGTCGTACGACGGCGACGTCGACGAGTTCACCTCGACGTGGACGGCCGGCGTCGACGACTGAGCCGCGGTCAGCGGATCGGTCCGAGACCGCCGAGCCCGCCGCCGGCCCCGCCGGTCGACTCGTCCGCCTCGGGCTCGCCGTGCCCCTCCTTCTCCAACCCGTGTCGGCCAGAGGCGGCCCACTCGTCGCGGTCCCAGCCGCACGCCGGGCACACCCCGTCGTCCCAGTCGAACGGTTCGCCGCAGCCGAGGCAGGCGTTCTCCGTGTTCATAGGTCACAATTGACACGGGCGGGTAAAAGCGTTCACAACAGGTCGCGGAACGCCCCGAGCGGCGGGAACCGGAGCGGCTCCCCGCCGTCGGGGTCGTACACGACGGGCGCGAGGGCGGCCGCGTCGTCGACGAGAGGAGAATCGAGGCCCGCGGTCGCCGCGTCGTTGACCGGGACGCCGGCGGCGAGCCGGGTGAACGCGGGCAACAGCAGCACGTCGGCACCGCGGTACGTCCCGGGACCGCGGAGGAAGCAGGGCCGGCGGTCGCCCTCTATCTCGATCGTCGGGTGGACGTGCCCGATCACGTACCGGTCGGCCGTGACCGACGGCGGTTCGTGGCCGTGACAGATCACGGTGGTGCGCGTTTCAGGTTCGCCCGCACTGGTGCGACTCTCCAACCCGGCCGCGGCGGCCTCCTCGACGACGTACGCCTCCCGGACGGTCCCGCCCCACGCGTCCGCGAGCGCGGTGTCGTGGTTGCCGGCGACGAGTTCGAGGTCCGCCCCTCGATCCGAACACGCCTCGCGGAGCGCCTCCAAGGTCTCGACGGCGCGGTCGGTGACCCGGTCGAACGCGTGAACGACATCGCCTGCGACGACCGCCGTCGCGGGGTCAAACCGGTCGAGGAGCGCGCCGAACCGGTCGCGGAGGTCGCCGCGCTCGCCGAGCGGGAACGAGACGGCGGACGCCTCGGCGCGGCCGACGTGGAGGTCGGCGACGACGAGCGCGTCGGCCGCGGGGAGGTAGACGCCCCGCTCCGCGAACGCGACATCCGGGAACGCGGGTCCGCCTCCGGCGTCGGCGTCCGACCGCGTCACCGTCCGTACCCGGTCGACCGCTCGCGGCGGCGGTCGGCGTCGCCGTCGGCGTGGTTGCGGGCGGTCGCGTACGCCTCGCGGACGCGCCGGAACGACTCCTCGTCGCCGCCTTGGTCCGGGTGAGTCTCCTTGACGCGCTCTCGGTAGGCACCCTTCACCGCGTCGAGGTCGGCGTCGCGGTCGAGACCGAGTTCGTCGAAGGCGTCGCCGACGGGGTCGGCTCGCCCGGGGGAACCGCGCCCGGTCGGTCCGCGTCCGGTCGGTCCGCGCCCGGCCGACCGTCCGGTTCCGAAGCGGTCGCCGCCGAAGCGTCCGGATCGGCCGCCGCCCGAATCCGTCGACTCGCCCGTCGCCCAGTCGGGTTCGTCGACGTCGAACGGAAGCCGGCGGCCGAGCCCGCGGCCCGGCATCTCGTGTTCACAGAGGACCGTGTAGACGCCCTCGCCCTCCAGCCGGAAGTAGTCGTGCGCGTCGAAGGTGATGGCGACGCCGCGCTCGGGGAGATAGAAGGGGACCGAAACGCCGCCGAACGCGTGGTCCTCATCGAAGCGTTCACCGGCCGCGTTCAGGTACGTCCGGATCTCGCGGCGGCGGCGCTCGTCGCCGGCGGCACCACGGCGGCCGGTCGCCGCGGCGCGGGGCGGAGCGAACCGGTCGCCGAGGTAGAACGCGACCGCGACGACTGCGGTGGCGACGCCCCCGAGACCGATCCCCCAGAGGACCCACCGCGGCAGCAGTCCGATGAGATCGGCGGACACACCCGCCGTAACGGCTCCGCGGTAATCAACTTCCCGCCGGCGTCGCGGCTACGAGACTTCGAGTGCCGCGGATCGCCGGCAAAAAAAGTGGTTCCGAACCGACCGACTCAGATCATCCCCTTCGCTTCCAGCCCGTCGAGGATGTCGTCGACGAGTTCCTCGGCGGTGTCGTAGGGGAACTCCTGTTCGCTGCCGAGCTTCGCCGCCATCTCCATGGCGGTGAGGCTCACGTCGCCGGCTTCGAACTTCGTCGCGGGGCCGTCCGGCAGCGCCGGGACGAGGTCCATCTGGTTCTCGACGGGGAAGTCTGCGCCGCCGAACGCCTCTAAGAACTGTTCGCGGAGTTCCGCTCTCACGTCGCTCATACACACTCCATCCCGCGAGCGCCCGCAAAAGGGTTGCGGAACAACGGTAAACTTATTTAGGGTTGTTATCTCGCGACGACGCTCGGAGTACGCGGCGTGGGTGGGCGAAAACGTCGCCGAAGCTCCGTCCGATCAGTTATAAGGGACAAAGAGCGGGTCCACGCTGGCCACCGCCGAATCCCCAGTTGCTCGGCCGTACGTGGCCGTTTCTGAGGCTCTGTCAAAGGAGATGGGTTCTGTGCCCCCAGCGGCCAATACAGGGAGAGGAACGACCGATCTGCGGTGCGGTGGCGCGTGCCTCCGAGCGGTCGCCGAAGGCGACCGTGAGGAGCACCGCGCGAGGGAGTCAGCGGCGACCAGCGGGAGCCGCTGACGAGGCTGGGGAGGTGTGAGGTGGTACGGTGCGGTCGGGTGGGACTCGAAGGGCCAGCCGCGAGGACGCTCCTCGGCGACGTAAGCACCGCAGGAGCGAACGCAGTGAGCGACGAGGAGCGCAACGAGCCGCGGGAGTCCTCGCGGCTGGGGCTTCGGAGGTGTTCACCGCGCTAGCAACGGCTCTGTTTTCATCACCGATAGGGCTCATGAAACACCCGTCCTATAAGCAGCTCTCATCAACTGGCTGTTTCAGACGGAAATATACCTAAAGAATAGGATTTCAACAGAGCCGTTTCTGGTTATAAATCGCAGATCAATACGGACACCACCGAAGCCCCAGTCGCGAGGCGGATGGACGCTCGCTGTGCTCCTCGTCACTCGCGCTGCTCGTTCCTGCGGTGCTTGCGTCGCCTCCATCCGCCTCGCGACTGCCCCTTCGAGTCCCGCCCCGCACAACACCGCGACCGCAGCCTCATGCCTCCCCAGCCTCGTCGACCGGCCTCCGCTTCGCTCCGACCGGTCGACTCCCTCGCGCGTGCTGACTCGCGGTCGCCGAGGGCGACCGCTCGCAGGCACGCGCCACCGCTGATGTTTATAAGTATATTTCGTGGCCGCTTACCGTATTTAAATATCGGAGTATCACCGTAGATCCGAATGACGGGGCCTCGCCGGCGTCGATGATTCGGCTTTCACTAAAGCCAGACGGCCGTGCCGGATCCTGCGGACCTTTGTCGCTGGCGCGGACAGTCACGGACATGGCACACGAGTTCGACTTCGAGTTCGACCTGCTCCGAGAGCTGACCGAGGCCCGCGGCGTCCCGGGCTACGAGGACGACGTCCGCGAGGTCGTCCGGCGCGAGTTCGCCGACAGGGTCGACCGCGTCCGAACCGACGCGATGGGCAACGTCGTCGGGACGATCGAGGGCGACGCGGACTACTCGGTCGCCGTGGCGGCCCACATGGACGAGATCGGGTTCATGGTCCGGCACGTCACCGACGACGGGTTCGTTCAGGTGGACCCCCTCGGCGGCTTCGACGCCCGCGTGCTGCGCGCGCAGCGCGTTACCGTCCACGGCGACGAGGACCTGACCGGCGTCATCGGCTCCGTCCCGCCGCACACGCTCACGGAGGAACAGCAGGAGACGGACGACGAGGTGAAAGACGTCTTCATCGACCTCGGGCGCGACGCCGAGGCGGTCGACGACCTCGTGAGCGTCGGCGACCTCGTCACCCTCGATCAGACCACGACGCGGATGGGAGACCGGATCACGGGCAAGGCGCTCGACGACCGGATCTGCCTGTTCGCGATGCTCGAAGCGGCCGACCGAATCGAGGAGCCCGACGCCACGATCCACTTCGCGGCGACGGTTCAGGAGGAGGTCGGCATTCGGGGGGCGACCGCGCTCGGCGTCGACATCGACCCCGACCTCGCGATCGCCTTAGACGTCACCGTCGCCAACGACGTGCCCCAGATCGGCGACGAGGCCGACGCCGTCACCGAACTCGGCGAGGGCGCGGCCGTCAAGCTGAAGGACTCCTCGGTGATCACCAGCCCGAAGGTCCACGGTCGCCTCACCGACGTGGCTGAAGCGGAGGACATCGACCACCAACACGAGGTGCTGCCCGCGGGCGGCACCGACACGGCCGGGTTCCAGAACACGGCGGGGGCGAAGCCCGTCGGCGCGATCTCGATCCCGACGCGGTACCTCCACACTGTCACCGAAACCGCCGACGGCGGCGACGTGGAGGCGACGATCAACCTTCTGACGGCGTTCTTGGAGTCCGAGACGGGCGAAGACGACTACACCCTCTGAGCCGGAGTTCGCGTCGGACCCCGCGACTCAGTCGTCGCCGGGGACCGCGGGTCCGGGATCCCGGGCGGCGCGGTGGGCGTTCCGCGCCTGCCACGCGAAGCCGGTCGTCGCGAACGCGATGAACGCGGCCGCGAGCAGGAACCCGGTCTCGGTGCTCGTCCCGTCCATCGTGGTGCCGACCAGCACCGGACCGACGACCTGCCCGACCTTCCACGAGACGGACCGCAGGCTCATCGCGCTGGCGACGGAGTCGTACGCCTCCCCCTCGCTGACGAACAGCGACATGCTCGCCGGCAGCCGGATCGAGTCCGCGATCCCCAGAAGCGAGTAGGCCCCGAACAGCGCGAAGAAGGCCCCGCCGAGCGTCTGGGAGTCGCCGAGGTACGAGACGGTGACCGGCGAGACGGTCCCCTCGAAGTACGCGGCGAGGGGGATCGTCGCCGTGCCGACGCCGTACAGGAGCGCGCCGACCGCGACGAACAGGTAGGTGCGCTCGTAGCGGTCGGTGAGGTCGCCGACGAACCCCTGCGTGAGCGCCTTCGTCGCCTTCCCGCCGGCCATGATCCAGCCGATGGCGAACGCGGAGATGCCGAACGACGTCCGCGCGTAGATGGGGAGGAAGATGATCACCGCCATCTTCCCGACGCTGAAGGTGAACCGGAAGAAGACGAGGGCGCGCAGCATTGGGAGTCCGAGAAGCGACCGGAACGTCTCGATCCCGCCCGCGTCCTCGGGGTCCTTCCGGCCGCCGGGGTTGTCGCGGAGGAAGGCGTACACTAAGGCGAAGGCGGCGAGCGTGACGAGCGTCAAGACGAGGTACGTCTCGGAGAAGCCGTAGGCGTACAGCAGGTAGCCGCCGACGAGGTCGCCCGCGAGCGACGAGAAGGAGGCGAACTGGTTGTACGAGCCGAGCCAGCGCCCCCGCTCGTCGTCCGGGCTGATCTCGCCGATCACCGTCGCGCCCGTGATCCAGAGGACGCTCGCGCCGAGCCCCTGGACCATCCGCACGAGGATCACGTGGACCGAGCTGTCGACCAAGGCGAACCCGACGAAGACGGCGACGTTGACCAGAAAGCCGCCGAGCAGCCACCGCTTCGCGTTCCCGGTGTCGACCCACCGGCCGAGCGGGAGGACGATGACGAGTTGGACGACCGCGAAGGCGGTGCCAAAGAGTCCCTCGACGAACCCGGTAGTGCCGAACAGATCCGCGTACAGCGCGAGGGCGATGAGGATCGTCGAGTACGCCTGACTGCGCGCGAACGCGGTCCCGGCGAGCGCCGCGAACTCCCGGTCCCCGAGCAGCCGTACCGAGTTGCCGAACTGCGCCACGGTCGTCTCGGCTCGGCCTCAGTGCGTCCCGAGACAAAAGGCCCGCAGATCCGGCGGTCCGCGTGGGGTTATCGTTTCAATCGAACGAGAGTCGGATCGGACGACGCCGACAGAGAGATTCGCGCGAATAGGGTGCTTTCGGCCGATTCCGGGCGTCAGAAACGGTGATCGCGGATCCAACCACAAAACTGATTTGTCGCGGTCGTGTCCCGAGTTCCGTATGCCCTCCCGCTCTCGTCGCGCCCTCCTCGCGGCAGTCGGTACCGGATTCGCCGGCGGTCTCGCCGGCTGTAGCGCCCGGCTCGGAAACTTGACATCACAGACCGGTCCGAACGAGTTCAGCGTAGGTCCGCTCTACGTCGCCGACGGCGTTCCGCTCCCGGACGGTGCCGACCCGCAGACCGTCGATGACCCCGCGGCCGCACGCGTCGCGCTGTTCCCGTCCGACGGGTTCGACCGACTGGAGCCGGGGACTGCGCTTCGGGAGTCGACTCCGGTGGTGGTCGTCGGCCGCAACGCACAGGTGCTTCCCATGGACCTCTGTGCGGCCGACGGTCGGCCGTACGGCTTCGCCAGCGACGGTTGGGGGTCAGATACGCGCGTCGCGGCCGCCGTCCCGTCCGAAGACGGGCTGGTCACGCACGTGTTCGAGGGGATCGAGGTCCCGGGCGGCCTCGCCGGAGCGGTCGACACCGTGCTGAATCCGCCGCGAACCGCGTGCGCGGTCGACGCGGAGCTGTCGGACCGCCCGCCCGGGTTCGACGAGGAGGCGAGGACGCTCGGCCCCTCGTACGTCCACGGTCGCAACGACGTGGCCGCATTCACCCGTCGGGACGCGGTTCGAGTTGTCAGCGACGCGGACGGGACCCACGTCGAACTCGAACTGCGGGGGACGATACGCGGCGGCGACGGGGCGTACGACGCCGATCAGGTGCGGCTCGTGGCCTCGTTTGACGACCGCTTGCGCGCGACCGCCCCGCCGGCGAGCGAGACCGGAGGGCTGGCGGTCCGGCGTGTTGCGGAGGAGACCGGCGACACCGTCGACCATCGATTCACGCAGGCGGGCGACGGGGTGCGTCCGGAGTTCACTGCCTGTCAGCGCTCGCTCGTGACGGCGGCGGAGACGCCCGATCCGTTCTCGTACGTGGGCAACGCCCGGTTCCGGTGGCGGGATCAGCGGCTCATCCGCGAGGACGACCTGTGGCACCACCACACCCCGGGTCAGGGGGTGTGGTATCCCGACGGCGGCCGGTCGGTGTAAACCGCCGCCGGCGAGGTCGACGGACGCGACAGCGCCCGTCAGTCGTGCCGGAAGCAACGCGTCCCGGTGAACGCCATCGCCATGTCGCGCTCGTCGGCGGCGGCGATCACGTCCTCGTCGTTGACGGAGCCGCCGGGCTGGATCACGGCCTCGATCCCCGCGTCGGCCGCCTCCTCGATCGCGTCCGGGAACGGGAAGAAGGCGTCCGAGGCCATCACCGCGCCCTCGGCGGACTTGCCCTCCGCGTCCTTCTCGGCTTTCATCGCCGCGAGCGTGACGGCGTCGACCCGCGAGACCTGTCCCATCCCGACGCCGACCGTCTCGGTGCCGGTCGCGAAGAGGATGCCGTTCGATTTCACGTGCTTGAGGGTCTGCCACGCGAACAGCATCGTCTCGACCTGCTCGTCGGTCGGCTCGCGCTCGGTGACGACCTCCAAGTCCTCTGCGGTCGGCGACTGTCGGTCGCGCGCCTGAACGAGGCGGCCGCCGACGATCGGTTTCTCGGTGAACCGCTCCGAGAACCGGTCGTCGCCCTCGCCGAGCGGGCCCACGTCGAGGACGCGGAGGTTCTTCTTCTCCGTGAGGACGTCGAGCGCGCTGTCGGTGTAGCCGGGCGCGACGACGACCTCCTTGAACGAGTCGGCGACCGCGGTCGCGGTGTCGGCGTCGCACTCGCAGTTCAGCGCGACGATGCCGCCGAACGCCGACTTCGCGTCGGTTCGCAGCGCGCGGTCGTACGCGTCCGCGAGGTCGTCTCCGACCGCACAGCCCGCGGGGTTAGTGTGTTTGATCACCGCGGCCGCGGGGTCGTCGAACTCCTTCACGAGGTCCAGCGCGGCGTCGGCGTCGTTGTAGTTGTTGTACCCCATGCCCTTCGCACCGGGGTTCAGCTGGTCGGCGTCGACGACGCTCGCCTCCTCGCAGCCGTCGTCGACGTACAAGGCGGCGTCCTGATGCGGGTTCTCGCCGTACCGGAGCGTGGCGGTCCGCTCCTCGGAGACGAACCGCCGCTCGGGGAAGTCGCCGCCCACGTCGCCCTCGACCGCGACATCGACCGGGCTACCGTCCGCGTCGCGCTCGACGGTCACGCGGTCCTCGGCGAACCACCGGACCGCCCGCGGGTACGCAGTGAACTCGGCCTCGCGGAGGACGCGCGCCTTCAGCGAGTCGGCGTCGTCGTCCTCGTAGACGGGGATCGGCTCCTGCGTGACGACCGGGCCGGCGTCGACCTCCTCGGTGACGACGTGGACCGTACAGCCGGTCGTTCGAACGCCGGCGGCCAGCACCTGCTCGTGGGCGTCGGTGCCGGGGAACGACGGGAGCAGCGAGGGGTGGACGTTCAGCGTCGTCGGGACCGCGTCGAGGAACTCGTCGGTCAGCACGCGCATGTAGCCGTCCAGACAGACCAGATCGAAGTCGTAGTCGGAGAGACGTTCGACGATCCGGCGCTCGTGTGCCTCCCGCGACTCCCCCTCGTCGCGCTCGACGACCTCGGTCGGGACGCGGCGCTCCGTCGCGGCCTCCAGAACGGGTGCCTGCTCGCGGTTCGTCAGGACGACCGACAGCTCCGCGCCGCCGGGCGCGGCGTCGGCGATGTGTCTGAGGTTCCGTCCCCGGTTGCTCGCGAGTCCGGCGATCTTCATGTGTGAGGGTCCGACCGATCGGGTATATCGATTGCGGTCCGCGCCGGTCTAATAGGCACGATTGCGGATCGAGACGGGGGTTCGACGCGTCGAGAACGCGAGACGGATCCACGTCCGTGGTTCGTCCCATCGACACGCTTTTGCTGGCTCCGGCGGCAGTCGCGACCATGACCGACGATGCCGACGAGGACGCCGGCGACGCGATAGCCGGACTGGACCGATCGGACCCGCTCGCGGCCGTCTCGCCGCTCGACGGGCGATACGCCGGCCGGACGGCACCGCTGTCGCCGTACGCGAGCGAGGCCGCGCTGATGCGCGCCCGGACCCGCGTCGAGGTCGAGTACCTGCTCGCGCTCGCGGAACTGGACGCGACGCCGATCGGGTTCGACGAGGCGACCGAAACGGCGCTCCGAGGCGTCTACGAGGACTTTTCGGCCGAGGACGCGCGGCTGATAAAGCGGCTGGAGACCGAGGGGGCCGCAGGGTACGACGCGACCAACCACGACGTGAAGGCGGTCGAGTACTTCCTCCGCGTCCGGCTGGCGGAGCTCGCGGGCGGGGGCGACTCGGCGCTCGACGACGCCGACGGCTCCCCGCTCGACGACGCGGAGTCGCTGTACCCGTGGATCCACTTCGGACTGACGAGCGAGGACGTGAACAACCTCGCGCACCGGCTCCTCGTCAAGCCCGCGGTGGGAGACGTGATCGTCCCCGCGGTCCGCGAGGTGCGCGACGCCTTGGTCGAGTTGGCACAGGAGTACCGCGACGCGCCGATGCTGGCCCGCACCCACGGCCAGCCGGCGACGCCGACCACGTTCGGCAAGGAGATGGCGGTGTACGCCGCCCGGCTCGGCCGCGCGCTGGGCCGGGTCGTCGTCGTGAACGAGGACCTCTCCGGGAAGCTCGCGGGCGCGTCGGGCACCTTCGCGGCGCACCGGGCCGCCTACCCCGACGTCGACTGGCGGGGATTCTCGGAGTCGTTCGTGCGCGGACTCGACCTCGAACACACCGCGCTCGCGACGCAGGTGAACCCCTGCGACGACCTTGCGGCGCTGTTCGACGCGCTGCGCGGCGTCAACAACGTCCTCCTCGATCTGGACCTCGACGCGTGGCTGTACGTCTCCGACCGCTACCTCGGACAGGAGGCCGTCGAGGGCGAGACGGGCTCGTCGACGATGCCTCACAAGGTGAACCCGATCGACTTCGAGAACAGCGAGGGGAACCTCTCGAAGGCGAACGGCGACCTCACGTTCCTCGCCGACTACGTGACGAGCTCCCGGCTCCAGCGCGACCTCTCGGACTCGACGGTCAAGCGCAACGTCGGCGCGGCGCTGGCGCACTGTCTCATCGGCTACTCGAAGGCCGCCGACGGACTCGGCAAGGTCGTCCCGAACGAGACCGTCATGCGCGAGGAGCTGGACGCGACCCCCGAGGTGATCGGCGAGGCGGTCCAGACGATCCTGCGGCGCGAGGGCGACACCGAGGCGTACGAGCGCGTGAAGGCCCTCTCCCGGGGTCGGTCGGTGACGCTCGACGACTTCCGCGAGCTGTTCGACGACCTCGACGTCGACGACGCGGTCCGCGCGGAGCTGAAGGCGCTGACGCCCGCCGGCTACACCGGCTTCGCCGACGAGCTCGTCGACGAGATCGACGGGGGCGACGAGTAGGGCAGACCCCGAGACGAGACGCCACAAGAGGTTTGTCCCTCGGCGCGAGAGACGCGATCGATGCCCTCCCAGAACGACGAGACGGAGTACTCCGTCTTCGACGACGACGAGCGCGACGACCGCCACGACGGACGAGACGGGTCCGCCGAGCGAGGCCGCGACGCCCAGACCGACGACCGTCCGGCCTCGCTCGGCGGCGACGGCGAGGACGGCTGTCCGAAGTGCGGCGGGATCGAGACCGAGACCGACGAGATCGCCACCAGCGGCACGGGACTCACCAAGATGTTCGACGTCCAGAACCGCAGGTTCCTCGTGGTCTCGTGTGCGGACTGCGGCTACTCCGAGCTGTACAAGGGGCAGTCGTCCGGGGACGCGATCGACTTCTTCCTCGGGTAAGCAGGGACCGAGATTCCCCGGAGAACCGCGCGACGCGGAGCGACCGATTTTTGTCGGAGAACGAACCAGTCGTGGTATGGTCTCCCTCCGACCGCTCGCAGCCCTCCCGGTCGTCGGCGTCCTCGCCGACGGCCGCACGTATCGCCACCTGCTGTACCTGCTAGTCGCGCTCCCGCTCGCCTTCGTCTACTCGGGCGTGTTCTCGTTCGGGCTCGCCTTCGGGCTCCTCCTCACGCCGGTGCTCGTCGGCCTCGTCGTGCTGCTCGTGACCCTGATCGCCACGCGGCTGTTCGCCGCGTTCGAACGCTGGCTCGCCGACGCGCTGCTCGGGACCGACCTCGCGAAGCCGGACGACATCGCCGACGCCGACGGCGCGCTCGGCGGCGCGAGGAAGTACGTGGACGCCGCCTCGACGTGGCGGGGACTCGGGTTCCTCATGGCGAAGTTCTGGGTCGCCCTGTTCGGGTTCGTCCCGCTGCTCCTAATCGCCCGCGGGCTCCCGCTCGTCACCGCGCCGCTCCGGTACCCCCTCGTGGTCGAGTTCGGCGAGGTCAACGGCGAGCCGGCGACGTGGGCGATCGGGACGCAGCCGGAGGCGCTGGCGGCGGTCCCGCTGGGAATCGCCGCCGTCCTCGTCGGCCTCCACCTCGCCAACGCCGCCGGGTACGCCGCCCGCCGGATGGCGGTCGCCCTGCTCGACGGGCCGACCGGGGGCGGCGTCGACCGCGAGAGCGAGGGCGAGCGCGTGACCGTCGACCGCGAACGCGGAGTCTCCGGTGCCGGCGGCAACGTCGCCCGCGGGACCGACGGCGACGTCGACGGCGTCGAGATCGATGACGACGCCGACCGCGAGATCGACGACCACGACGACCGTGAAATCGGCGACCGTGAAACCGACGCCGACCGAGGCAAAGAGCCGACGGCCGGCGAGTTCGAGTTCGTCGAGGATCGCGACGACGCGGACGACTCCGGCGACCGGACCTGACCCGCCCGGAGCGCTTATTCGCCTCCGAGCGTCAGGACGAGTATGGCACCGACGCTCGTGACCGCGGCCGTGGGGGCGCTGCTCGCGGCCGCGCTGCTGGGCTTCGCGTTCGACCGGCGCGCGGTCGCGGTGGTCGTCGGGGCCGCACTCTGCCCCGGTCTCGACGCGGTCGCGAGCCTCGTCGTCCCGGGCGCGACGAACGCCCTCCTCCACGCCGTCTGGCTCCCCCTGCTCGCGGGCGGCCTGCTGTACTGGGACACGACCCTGCGCGGGGAGTCCGCGCTTCGCGAGCGGGGCGGGCGGCGCGCGGTGCGGACCGGATGGGTCGCGCTCGCCGCGTTCGTCGTCGGAGGGGTCGGCTCGGCGCTGTTCGCCGGCGAGGGCGCGGCCCTCCTGTACCCGCTGGAGGACGCGCGCTACGTCCTCCGGGGGCGGCTCGTGTTCTCGACGCAGGAGGGACTCGTCCAGACGTTCCTGACGCTCGGCGCGGAGGGGCCGGGGATCCTCCCGATCCAGAGCGTCGCCGGAGGGGTCGCCGACCCGGTCGCCTCGTGGGTCAACCACGACGGCCGCCCCGGACTCGGTCCCAGCGCCGACCGCGAGTTCCGGGTCGTCGAGAGCGGGTGGCAGCTGGTCGTCGTCGCCGCGGCGGCCGCGACGCTCGCGGTTCGGGCCGGCTCGGAGAGACTGGGGGTGCGCCGCTGAATGCCGTCGACGATAGTCCACGCCGGGTTCGCGCTCCTGCTCGCGGCCGCGCTGCTCGACGACCGCCTCCTCGACCGGCGGGCGCTCGCGGTCCTGCTCGTCGTCGTCGTGATCCCCGAGGCGGACAGCTTCCTCGGGTTCGTCATGTCCGGCGCGCATCGAACGATCGGCCACACCTTCGTGATCCCGGCGGTCGCCGCGCTGGCGCTGTACTACGACACCCGCGTCCGGGAGGCGTCGGCGGTCCGCGAGCGACTCTCGGACCGGTGGATCGCGGTCGCGTGGGTCGCGCTCTTCGTCCACGTCTTCGCCCACGTCGCGCTCGACTGGACGCACCTCGACGGCGTGAACGCGTTCTGGCCGCTCCGCGACCGCTTCTTCCACCTCGACGGGGAGATCCTCTACTCGACGGCCGACGGGTTCGTCCAGACGTTCGTCGACATTCGGATCGACCCCGAGACGGGAACGCGGACCGTCGACGCGGGCGGCGGCGGCACCAGCGAGACGGTCCACGTCAGCAACCCCGTCGAGCCGCGCGACCCCGACCTCGACGTCGAGGAGCCGGTCGACCGGCGGTTCCCGGTCGCGAACACCGGCTGGCGGCTCTACCTGATCGGGATCGGGCTGTTCGCGCTCGGCGCGCGGCGGCTTCAGGGGGACGGCGAGCCGACCGAGAAGTGACCGGTCCGTGGGGGTCGGGCGACGGGATGAGAGGTGGCTGCGAGCGCCGGAGGACGGGCATGAGAGAGGGCGGCGACGCACCCCCGACATGGTATGACCGCAGGATAAACCCCTTCGGAGCCGTAGCCTCTCTCGATGACCACCCAACCGGACCCGGACCTGTCGGACGCGGACGAGCCGCTCGCCGGGGAGTCGATCGCGGTCGTCGGTGCCGGCTTCGGCGGGCTCTCGGCGGCCGCCTACCTCGCCGACGCGGGGGCGGACGTGACGATATTCGAGCGGAACGAACACCCCGGCGGGTACGCCGGGCGGATCGAGCGCGACGGGTTCCGGATCGACACCGGCCCGTCGTGGTACCTCATGCCGGAGGTGTTCGACCGGTTCTTCGAACACTTCGGGCGGTCGACGGACGAGTACTACGACCTGATCGAACTGGACCCGCTGTACGACGTGGTCTGGAAGGACGGCGACCGCGCGTCGATGCCGGCCGACCGCGCCGGACAGAAGGCGCTGTTCGAATCGTACGAGTCGGGCGCGGGAGAGATCTTGGACGACTACCTCGCGGACGCCGCGGAGGCGTACGAGCTTGGGATGGACCGGTTCGTCTACCCGAGCCGGTCGCGGCTGCGGGACATGGTCGACGCCGACGTGTTCCGGTCGGGCCGCGCGCTCCCGAAGCTCCGCGAGATGGACGAGTACGTCGGCGGCTACTTCGACAACGAGAAGCTCCGCCAGATCGCGGAGTACAAGCTCGTCTTCCTCGGCGGCTCGCCGTACAACACGCCCGCGATCTACACGCTGATGAGCCACGTCGACATGAATCTCGGCGTCTACCACCCGACCGGCGGGATCGCGAGCGTCGTCGACGCGATGGCGGACCTCTCGCGCGAACTCGGCGTCGAGATCCGGACGAACGAGCCGGTGACCGCGATCGAGCCGTCGGTCCCGGCGTCGACGCCGACGTTCGCCGTGGAGACGGAGCGGCGCGGGAACGGGAAGACGGAGCGGCGCGGGAACGGGAGCGCCGCCGCGGGGGCGGGTTCGAGCGGCCGGTTCGACCGCGTCGTGGCGAACGCGCCCCCGCCGCACGTCGAGCGAGACCTCCTCCCCGCGGGGACGGTCGACCGCGAGTCGTACTGGGAGTCCCGGACGTATGCCCCCTCCGCGTACCTCTCGTACATCGGGGTCGAGGGCGACGTCGACTTGGAGCACCACACGCTCGTGTTCCCGACCGACTGGCGGCCCCACTTCGCCGACATCTTCGACGAGCCGGGGTGGCCGGACGACCCCGCCTACTACGTCCACGTCCCGTCGAAGACGGACCCGGAGGCGGCCCCGGACGGCCACGAGGCCGTCTTCCTGCTCGTCCCGCTGGCGGCAGGACTGGAGGACGACCCGGAGACCCGCGAGCGGTTCCGCGAGCTGGTGTTCGACGACCTGGCCGAGCACGCCGGCGTCGACTTCCGCGACCGAATCGTCTTCGAGGAGACCGCCTGCGTCTCCGACTTCCGGCAGCGGTTCAACGCCCCCCGCGGCACGGCGCTGGCGCTGTCGCACACGCTCGAACAGACGGGGCCGCTCCGCCCCGCGCACCGTGCGCCCGGCGTGGACGGCCTCTACTACGTCGGGGCGTACACCAACCCCGGCATCGGGATGCCGATGTGCCTGCTCAGCGGCGAACACGTCGCCGAGGCGGTCGTCGAGGACGCGACCGGCAGCGGCGTGTTCCCGTCGGTCGTGCCGACCTCGACGCTGCGGTGAGATTGCGGGCCGATCGACTCTCGGAGCGGTCGATTCCCGGGGCGATCGGTTCCCGGAACGGCCGCCGTCTCACCCGGAACCTCCTTCCGGACTCGCCGTCGCCTCACTCGGAGCCGTCTTCCGACCGGTCGATCGGTTCCGGTTCCTGTGCGGCGATCCAGTGCGTGATCGTCCCCGCGTCGCCGGACAGCGGCCGCAGCGAGACGCGGTTCGCGAACGGGGTGCCGTCGCGGCGTCGATTTCTGAGTTCGACGGTGACCGCCGACCACGTCGACAGCGCCTCGCGGAAGTCCGCGCGAGCGTCGGGGTCGGGATTCGGTCCCTGAAACAGCCGCGGGTTTCGCCCCCGGAGGTCGTCGAGCGCGTAGCCGGTCCACTCGCGGAACCAGCGGTTGACGTAGACGATGGGCGTGTCGCGGTACGCCGGCCCGGTGAGCGTGAGACCGATCGGGAGGTCGTCGAACGCCCGGACGCGGTCGACGAGGACCGCCTCTCGCTCCGACCGGTCGTCGGGGTGATCGGAGTGTGAGGGCGGGGACGCGAGGGCAAGTCCGTGCTCGTCGAGCAGCGCCGAGAACCGAGATCGGAAGGCACCGCGGTCGGCGTCGATCGCCGCGAGAACGTCGCGTCGAAGCGTCACGTTCGGGTTACGGGACACGACAACAAGGCGGTGTCGCTCCGAAGCGACCCGTTCCGGCGTCCGACTTCAGTCAGTCACGTGACCGACGGCTGAAACGAATGTTATCCGTGCCCGTCTCCGAGAGGTGGACGACAGATGCGCCGCACCACCGTCGTCCTCGCGCTCGCCGTGCTCGTCGCGCTCGCCGGCTGCGGCGGGCTGGGGAGCGACACCGCCGGAGCGCCGTCGCCGTCGATCGAGTCCGTCTCCGCGCCGGAGTCACTCGGTCACGACGAGCGCGGGACGGTCGAGGCGACCGTGCGGTGGGAGGGTCTCACGGGCGACGGTTCCGCGGGCGACGTTTCTACGGGCGGCGACGGATCCGCGGGCGAGGACGAGTCGGCGGGCGAGGACAGAGCGAACGCGACGCTCGACCCGGTGCGGGTTACGGTCCGGGTGGGCGACCGGACGCTGCGCGACGAGAACCGGTCCGTGCCGGCGAACGGGTCGATGACCGTGACGGCCGCGATCGACGCCGCGACGCTGGACCCGGGCGACCACGAGATCGCGGTGACGGTCGGCGAGGCGAGCGCGACCCGCCGGATCACGATCGAGGAGGCGCGGGCGGCGACGTTCGCCGTCTCGGAGATCGAGGCCCCGGAGAGCGTGGCGTACGGCGAGGATCTGACCGTCGCCGCGACCGTGACCAACGGCGGCGACGTGGCGGGCACCCAGACGGTCAGCGTCCGGTACGGGAGCGGGGCGACCGCGAACCGGACGGTCGCGCTCGACGGCGGCACGGAGACGCGGCTGTCCGTCACGTTCGCCGACGTGCGGCTGGACGGGGGGTCCCACCGGGTGGTCGTCGCGACCGCGAACCGGACGCGGGAGCGGGCCGTGACGCTGACTCACCCGAGTCCGTACGGGAAGACGACCCTCCGGCTCTACGTCGATGACGAGGCGGTCGACCGCAACGTCTCCGGCGTCGTCGCGGCCGCGACGGGCTACTGGGAGCGCACCGACGAGCGCTACCTCGGCTACCCGGTCACCTACGAGCGCGTGAGCGACGAGGAGCGGGCGGACGTAATCCTGCGGTTCGACCGCGTGGAGCGGTGCGGCGTCGAGGACGGCGACGCGCGCTACTTCGGCTGCGCGGACCTCCTCGTCGACGAGTCCCGGACGCCGATGACCGCGACCGTCGAGCCGAACATCTCGGACGCGGAGATGAACGCGACGATCATCCACGAACTCGGCCACGTCCAGGGCCTCGAACACGGCGAGGAGCCCGCCGACCTGATGGCCCCGACCAGCAACCTCACGACCCATCGGCCGGTGAAGGTCCACCTCCGCGCCGAGAGCGGCGACGTTCCGCGGCGCGTCGAGGACGAGGTCGCGGCGGGACTCGACTACTTCGCGGACAGCGAGGATATCGTCGGGAGCGACGGGTTCGCGTGGGAGTTCGTCGACAGCGCGCGCGAGGCGCACGTCCAGATCACCTACGACGACCGCGGGAACATCTGCTTCGCCGACGGCGGCGGCGGGTCCTGTACGGTTGAGGGCGAATACTACGGGCAGCAGGACGTGCGACTGGAGGAGATAGACGACGAGGTCGTCGCGTGGCACGTCGGCGCGTCGTTCGCCCCGGTGCTCTTGGAGGAGGTGCCCCCGGAGCTCATGCGCGACGCGGACCGACGGGAGCGGGAGGAGTGGCCGGAGTAGGGTGGAACGGGCAGCGAGGGGGACTCGGTGCGTGCGGCACTCGATTGGCGCGGTTCCGAGGCTCGCTTGCGGCGCAAAAACACGGACTCGCGGGG